>JBKHJO010000031.1:0-32288 GCA_046538105.1 Anaerolineales bacterium
TGACACCTTGGCTATATGCATCGCCGCCCCCTATATATTATCTATGAAATAATTATACTATATGGATATAATTTATACAATAGACGCATTTGTATAACGAGATGCCCGATGGCATGTATACTCTGATGAGCGACGGGATGTACCCTTCTATAGCGTCTTGGTTTTATAGATCGCCAATTGGCAAACAATCTATGTGCTATCCGTAAATTTTTTCGAAAAATCCTTGACAAACTACCCCAAATGTGCTATTATAATAGTGCAAGGTTCCGAGAGGTTGAGGCTTTTGCTCTCGGTCATTCGTTAAGAAGTGAGGCAAGGTGAACGGAAAACCGGACGGGAGTTCGGTGGCCCGTCATCCGACGTGAGTGCGGTGGTTGAGAGATCGCCGTAGGAAAGTCGGAGCAAAGTAGTCGTTGTAAGAGGCGACGAAAAGCACCAAGTCAAACTTGTGGAGAAGACACTCCGGAAAAACGAAACGGATGATGGGGGGAAAAGAGCGTAGATCACTTGGAGCCTTGCATTTTTTATTGCCTCGCCCCGTGGCGGGGCTTTTTTTTTGTGGTGTCCCGGGCGAGGATCTGCAGGCATAGTGCTGCGACCGCAGCGGTCCGTTCATAGGATCGTTCTCGAGGGCTGGGTATAGGTTTTAATAAAGTGACATCCAGTTGACATCTGTTTTGCTCCTCATATATAATGGCGGCAATTGTGGGAAGGATCAAGCGGACACTTGGGCGTCTGTTGCAACCCCCTAGAGGGGAGGTTTTCATACTCTTGGTCGTCACGGGCGTGGCGGCCCTTTTGCGCCTGTGGGCCGTCGGTACCTTGCCCCCCGGCCTCTATCGTGACGAGGCGTACAATGGGCTGGATGCCCTGCGCGTGCTGCGGGGGCATCGGCCGATCTTTTTTGAGGCCAACAACGGGCGCGAACCCCTGTACATCTATATGCTGGCGGCCAGCGTGGCCCTGTGGGGACGGTCGCCAGGGGCCCTGCGCCTGGTCTCCGCCCTCGTGGGCGTCTTGACGGTGCCCGCCTTTTACTGGCTGGGGCGCATGCTGTTCGGGCGCACCGTGGCCACGTTGGTGGGATTTCTCGCCGCGGTTACCATCTGGACCTTGAATCTCAGCCGCGTTGCCTTTAGGGTGGTGGCCATGCTGCCGCTGATGGCCCTGGCCCTGGTTTTTTTGTGGCGCGGGTTGTGTCACAGGCGCTGGAAAGCCATGGTCCTGGCGGGCATCTGTTATGGCCTGACTTTTTACACCTATCTGGCGGCGCGCTTTAGCGTTATCTTTTTGTTCTTTTTCATCATCTATAGTGCCCTGTGGCATGGGGACCTTCTCTGGACGCGGGGATGGGCGCTCTTTGCTGCTATAACGTTCGTAGTTGCTGCCCCGCTGGGGATGTATTTCCTGTCCCACTGGGAGGCTACGCTGCTACGAGCCGGTCAGGTCTCCATTTTCGCCCCCGAGATCGGCGGCGGGGATCCGTGGAGCACGCTGCTACGCCATGTGGGGCGCACGGCGCTGGGCTTTGTGTATCGCGGCGATTTTATTCCGCGCCACAACGTGCCCCTGCGCCCCGTGTTCAATCCCCTGGTGGGGGCGGCTTTTGTGGGGGGCGTGGGGCTGGCCGTCGTCCGTGCGCGGCGCGAACCGGCCTGTGGCATGATTCTCATCTGGTTGATCACCATGGCGCTGCCCACCATCCTGGCCGAGGACGCGCCTCACATGCTGCGCGGTGCGGGGATGCTGCCCGTGTTGTTTCTATTCCCCGCCCTGGGCTTTGATGAGGTGCTGCGTCTGGCAAAGGAGCGCTGGACGGACGCTGCCCATCTTCTGCTGGGCCTGGCGTTGGTCCTTGTGGCCGCCCGTGATGTGAGGGCCTACTGGCAGCATCTGCAAGGTGAGACGGCGTATTACAATTTCGAGGCCGGTGCCACCGAACTCGCATCGGAGGCCAACCGCTTTTTGGGCAGAGGATGGCAGGGAGAAGGAGTAATTGTCCAGGAGGCGGACTCGCTCTCGGGGCGACAGGTGGGGATGGCCGCGCGACTGTGGCGCGACTGGCCCTCTGTGCGTTATCTGTGTCCGCGGGACGACGGCTTTTATCTGTTGAGTGGGGAGGCTGCGGGGAAAGATACGCTCTTTGCATCGTCCGATATCAAACTCTTTCTCTGGCCCTATGAGGATAACGACCCCGTTCTCTCCGCCCTGCCAAGGGATCGGTTTATCACCGTCAGGGAGGGGGCGCGGGAGCGGGGCGATCTGGAAACGGAGAGCCGTCTGCTCTATATTGCCTTTCGCAGTCGTCCGGCGCAGGAACTGCCGCACAACGCCGGGGCGGTCTGGGAGCGGGGGATACGGCTTTTGGGGTATCGCACCCAAGAGTTTGAGGATGCGCGGTTGCAACTTGTTCTCTATTGGCGGGCGGAGGCATCGGTGGGGGCGGATTATAGCGTCTTTTGCCACGTGCTGCGCGACGACACGATCCTGGGACAGCATGATGGCCCGATGGCCGACGGCTATTACCCCACCGCCATGTGGCGCCCTGGCGATACGGTGGAGGATCTCCGTATGATCTCCCTCGCTGCGCCCTATGAGGAGGCGGACGAGATCGTGGTCGGTCTGTATGATTGGCGGACCATGGAGCATCTCACCCTCCTGGATGAGGAGGGCCGGACGAGCACCGAGACCGAATTTCGATTGCCCTGATATTGAAGGAGAAGGCAGATATGCACACTTGTTCTTGGAAGAGGATACTCGTGCTGGCGAGTTTTCTTTTCCTTTGGGTACCTTTGATGGCCATGCCCGTCCTGGCTGACTGTCCGGACAACGTGGCCGTCAATCCGGGGTTTGAGCACGGATTCTCGACGCGGGACGGCATATCAGAGGTCAGCGTGGCCAATGGCTGGCATCCCTTTTGGCAGGAAGGGCCCCGCCAGGAGGAGGGGCTTAATCATCGTCCCGAGTTCAAGCCCGAGGATGCGGCAAGATTCGGCTATAGGCGGGTCCGTGAGGGGAATTGGGCACAAAAGATGTTCACCACCTATGCCACCCATCATGCGGGCGTGCTTCAGCAGATCAACGTCCCCCGAGGAAGCGTCGTCTCCCTGAGCGCCTGGGGCCAGGCGTGGAGTTCCGAGCGGGATAACCCCGACGAATCGAGAGACGGCAAGTATTATCTGTCTGTAGGCATCGATCCCACCGGCGGGACTAATTTTACCTCGGAAAATATCGTGTGGTCCGAGAGGAATACCACACTGGATCAGTGGGTGCAACTGACGGTACAGGCCCAGGCACAGGCAGACACGGTCACAGTGTTTCTACGCGGCGATGCGGAGTGGCCGGTCAAGCACAACGACGCCTATTTTGACGAGGTGTGCGTGACCTATGTGGCGCCGACACCGCCTCCCACCCCCACCCCCTTACCCCCGACGGATACGCCGGTTCCCACGGACACACCCACTCCCAGCCCGTCGCCGGCGGTGGAACCCACGGCTACTTCCTCTCCGACCCCCGCGATGGGTACTATTTCCGTGGTGGTCTTTGAGGATCTGGACGGCGATGGGCAGCGAGGTTCCCAGGAGTCCGCGCTGCCTGGGGCCCACCTCGAATTGTTGGACGAGGAGGGGACGGTGATCGAAAGCCACATCACCGACGACAGCGATGAGCCCCATACGTTTACCGTCGCCCCGGGGGATTATACAGTGGTGGAGGCGCCTCCGGAGGGCTATGTTTCCGTCTCTTCCGACCGCTGGGCGGGCACGGTGGTCGCGGGAGGCCAGGTTGACGTCTCCTTTGCCGCGCAGCCCCAGCCGTCGGCCACGCCGACGGCGACGACCGTTTCCCCCACGGCGACAGGGGAACCAGAGGAGGTGACCCCGACACCCACGGACGTGGCGCCGACGCCGCCGCCCTCTGACATGGACGGTGGCTTTTGGACGTCCCTGTATGGCGTCAGTGGTATCCTGGTGGCGGTGCTGGCCCTGGTAGTTCCTCTGGGGCTGTATCTATGGCATAGCCATCGCTAGGGATCGGACCAGGGGCATGATGCGTGACGGCGATTCGGTCGCAGCATCGCAAGAGAGCGCCGGTGGAATAGACCCCTATCTCCTGCTGGCGCTCCTCTTTTCGCTGCTGGCCGCCCTGCCCCTCCTCATGGGGCAGGGCATCGTCAATACCCGGGCTGGTGGTGACTCACCCTTTCTGCTGCAGCGGGTGCATCAACTGAGCGAGAACCTGCGAGCGGGCGTGTTTCCCGCCCGCTGGATGCCCCATGGAGCCCATGGCCTCAGTTATCCCGCCTTTAACTTTTATGCCGCCCTTCCTTACTATATCGCCTCCCTCTTCGATCTGAGTGGGTTCGGCATCCTGTGGGGGATCAAACTGACGCAGACCCTGGGCTTTCTCGGGGCCGGCCTGATGATGTACCTGCTGGCGCGACGGCTTGGGGTGGGAGGGGCCGGCGCCCTGTTGGGGAGCGCTGTGTATACGTTTGCCCCCTTTCATCTGGTCAACGTCTACATGCGGGGCGACGCCCTCTCCGAGTTTTACGCCTTTGCCCTCTTTCCCCTGCTTATCTGGGCCCTGCTGGGGGTTTGTCGGGATCCCTCCTACCGTTCTGTGGCCCTCCTGGCGGTGGCCTATGCCTCCCTGATGTTGACGCACAATATCTCGGCCCTGCTCTTCAGTCCAGTCCTTGGATTGTGGTTGTTGGCCGAATCCCTGGCCCGGGGCGGACGAGGAGGGTGGCGCATCCTGGCGGCGGGCGCGGGGGCCCTGGGGCTGGGATTGGCCCTCAGTGCCTGGTTCTGGATTCCTGCCCTGCACGAGACCTCGCTGGTGCAGTTGGGCGAGCAGACGAGCGGGTATTTTCATTACGCCGGTCATTTCCGGGGCGCCGACCTGGTGCAGAGAACTATGATTCACGACTATACCATTGTCGAGAGAAGCGATCC
Source organism: Anaerolineales bacterium (assembly GCA_046538105.1). Classification (GTDB taxonomy): domain Bacteria; phylum Chloroflexota; class Anaerolineae; order UBA1429; family UBA1429; genus JAWLEV01. Next base: position 4,956 of record JBKHJO010000031.1, read on the forward strand.
CTTTGACATGGGGCTGGTACAGGCCATCGTGGGCTGTCTGGGTCTGGTCGCCCTTGCCCTGCGCGTGGCTCAGAGACGAAAAATCCTGCCGTCCTTTTTTCTGGCCGCGTTCGTTCTTCTCCTGTGCACCTGGCTCATGACGTCCTCGTCGCGATGGATCTGGGATCACGTCCCCCTGCTACCTTACGTGCAGTTTCCCTGGCGCCTTCTCTCGATACAGGCCTTTGGCATCGCTCTCCTGGCCAGCCAATTGCCCGCGCTCTTGTCAGGGCGCAGAGCCACGGCTTTAGGAGTGCTCCTTGCTTCCCTGGCCGCTGTGGTGGCCCTGGTCGGGCTCCGCGTCGATCATCTGCCCCTGTCCGAGCAGGACGTGACGCCACAGCGTCTCATGCTGTATGAGACCTATTCGGGAAATATCGGAGGTACGGTGCGTCACGAGTATCTACCACGGGGGATGGTGCCCCGGCCCTTTACCTCGGCGGTGCAATTGAACGGCGGCCGCAAGCCACCCCCTTTGGTTCTTGAGGGGAAATTGACGGGGGCCGGGCTTTTGGAGCATCACCCTCACATGGAGGTGTGGGCGGTCGATGTGGAGAAAAAGGTGCTGCTGGCCTTTCATACCACCTATTATCCGGGCTGGGAGGCCATGGTGGATGGCACGCCTCAGGGGGTGGAGCCTCTGGCCGGCCTGGGATTAGTGGGCCTGCGCCTATCCCCCGGAAGCCATCGGGTGATGCTGCGCTTTGAGCCCACTCCTACGCGGCGCTACGCTGCCTGGCTCTCCCTGGCGGGGTTGTGTTTTTTATTACCCCTCGTGCTCTATCCTGCCTTTCGCTCCCCAATGTATCGCCGTGGCTTGTTCATCGCCATCGGCTGCGCCGCCGCCCTGATCGCCTGGATCGTCCTTGGTCCCCCGGTGTCCCGTCAAGGGCGGCTTGCAGGCCCCCTGGTCATGGATTTTGCCCGCGCCCCCTATCTGCACCCCGAACCCGAGGGGGTCTGGTTGGGAGAGGCGCATCTGCGGGATTATTCGCTGGCTAGCAGGTGGTTGCATCCCGGCGACGATCTGGAGATCGAGTTTGACTGGGAGCGGCCCTGTCCCGATGTCCGAATGCAGGTGGAACTCGTGAGCGCCGTGGCCCATCTGACCGGGCCCGGTCCCGTATGGGCGAGCGCCTCCACGCCCATCGCCGATGCTACGTCCTCGCTGCGGCTATCCCTGCCGGAAGAAATACCCCCGGGGCTGTACGTGCTCCGCCTAAAGGCCTCCATGGATGGAGAGGAGCAACCCTTGCTGACAGCGGCGGGCAGGGAGATGGAGCGGCTGGCTCTGGCTCCCGTGGAGGTGGAGGGAGGCAGATCGGCCAGCGGAGAGGAGGAGGTGTTGGGCACCTTTGGGCCGGAGAGGGAGCCGTCCGTGATCTCCCTGCTGGAAGCCATTCCGTATCGTCTCGACGAGGATATGCTGGAGGTGCGCCTCACGTGGCGCAGCGAGCGCCAGGCGCCCCTGAACTATGCCCTTTCCCTACGCCTTTACAATATGGAAGGAGAGAGGATCGCCTCCCGGGATGTGACCCTCTCGCCGAACTATCCCACCAGCCTGTGGGCGCCCGGCCATCTCATCACCAACCGGGTGCTTCTTAACATGCCCCCTGACGAGGAGGAGGTGGATTTGGATAGTATGGAGGTGGTGCTTTACGACCGCCTGACTCTCAAAGGGGCGGGCACCGTCACCGTGTCCGCCCCCACCAATTTACGATTGAAGATGCCTCCCGAACGATTTACTCGCGAACGCTCACCTTGACCTTGTCGGTATTTGACCCTATACTCTTCACGTCACTGTAGTATATCGAGCGTCAATCGGCTTTGTCTTGAATTGTCTGTAATCTTGGCTTGTGCGGCCTTGATCGGTCACGGTAGAGATGGCAAGATCAAGAATAAGTCGGCATGGATCTTGCACATATCTGGTTGTGTTCTCAGAGAAGCTGTTACCGCTTTATATTCATGAACTAATGCCCATCAACTTGAAGGGAGATATTTCTCATGTCGCTGGGAGTAGCTGTCCTAGGCCCAGAAGGGGTTGTATTGGCAGCCGACAGTCGTCTCACACTCACTGCTCATCGGCCCGATGGTACTCAACTGCCTGTCAACTTTGATTCCGCTACCAAGCTGTTGAGTTTCTCAAAACCACACAACTATGTAGGAGCTGTCACCTACGGAGCCGCAGTGATAGGTCTCCGTAGCGCACATAGTTTCATGCCAGAATTCGAGGTCAATCTGGAGGATTCTAGAAGGCTATGCGTGGAGGAGTATGCCAAGAAGCTAAGCGAGTTTTTCCTGAACCAGTGGGAGGAAACAACACCTAAAAACTACACGGGGCCCTCAATGGTTTTTATAGTTGGTGGCTTCGATCCGAAAGAAGCATACGGTCGGGTCTTCGTAGTCGACGTTCCAAATAACCCCGAGCCTGTCGAACGAAACCCTGGCGATACTGAGTTCGGGATGACTTGGGGGGGGGATCTTCAAATTGCGAGCAGGTTGATACATGGGTATGATCCACAATTGCTGTCTATACTTCAGAGAGAACTCGATTTGGGAGAAAGAATTGATCAGATTCAGAGTATTCTTAGGGAGAATCTGGAGTTTCGGATTCCGTATCAAGTAATGCCACTACAGGACTGTGTGGATCTCGCTACCTTCATGATAGAGAGTACTATAAGTGCCCAGAATCTGTCCGTTGGTGTTAGGGGAGTAGGAGGCCCAATAGATGTCGCCGTGATTACAAGAACAAGAGGCCTCCAATACATTCAGCGGAAGTCACTTTATGTTCATTCACAGCAGTCAAAGGAGAGGGGATTAACGGATGAACCGTGTGAATCAGACTGAGACGGATAACAGCCAATTCAAAGTGACAGAGTGGCAACTATATCCTGTGCACGCGACGCCTGTCTCTGTAGCACCACCTTCGGACGAAAAAAGACTCAGCTTAGAACTAGACATCGATTTCCCGAGCAACTTCGAACTCGTCTGGCGTTCCCGCAGAACTGGAATTGACGAGCAATTACACACCAATCTACTTGAAAAGGGAATGCGGGAGTACGCCGACATATGGCGCAGACTGGCGGAGAGATAGTCTATCCTACGCTAGTTCAAGTAATTCACGTAAACGAACGAATGATCGATGAGTTTGGTGGTATGTACGTGCCGCCAGACAACTGTAGGAATCGAGATTCACTGGAATACATACTCGACGCGATAGGAGCATCAGTATACGGTCAAGAGCTTTTTCCAACGCTCAAAGAAAAAGCCTCTGCCCTGACTTTTGAGATAATCTCAGCACACGTATTCGTTGATGGCTGTAAGCGGACTGGAATGTGGATCGCCTACGAGTTCCTGGTGGCTAATGGTGTGCGCGTCTTCTATGACGAAACTGCTATCGATATAGCAGTTGCTATGTCTTCTGCAACCGCAACGCGTGACGACTTTTTATGCTGGTTACACGAGCATCAAAACAGCTGAATAAATACGGTCGCCCAGACATAGTGGAGATGTTGGGTACTGCCCGGAATCTTGGCAATCGGAACCCAGTTCCTGCCCCAACTATCACTAATCGGTGCCAGTCGAAACTTTTCCATCCCCGCATCTATTGTATCGTTTGCCAATCTCTATTGGCATCAGTACAAGTCTCTTCTCTCACAACGGTCCTGCTGCTAGCACTTGTCATTTCTCATTCCATCCCTCTTTCTCCGTCTGATTCAGCCATCTGCAAGTGTTGGTGATGCTGTTCTGCTTTTCGACCCCTGTGGCCATGTCCTCATCCATCATTCCTCGATCTGCAGCGTATTCACGGACAGGTGGATACCATAGCCCTCCCTCGCCAGGCGCTCGTCCAGCACATGCAGAGGATGCAGGGTAAAGGCATCGTACACGCTCACCGTCGCCTCGGCTGTTCCCACAGGCGCGTCCTCTGGGACGACGACCTCTCGCGGATCCCGCACGCGCCAGCCGCGGAGCCATTTGAGGGTGGGGATGCCCCCCATGGCTGGCGTGCCGTCGGCTTTCCGCTCCCAACTCGATGCCCGGTCTTTTAGTCCCACAGATATGGAGTAATCGTTCACCAGGGGGCGCAGGCTGAAAAAGTGGGGAGTGAGTTGTACCGCCTCGCCGGGTGTTGCGTTCTGGGGCAAGGGGTCCAGTCCCAGAAAGACCATCTTTCCACCGAGAGGCACATAATGCGCGTTGCCTCGGGGCAGGGAAAGATGGACATTCCCGCTCAGAGGATGATGCCAGGGACCCAGGCGGGGGATGGCGCGTCCCGCCGGCGTTGTCAGGGCGAGGGAAAGGCTTCGCAGGTCAGCGGGAACGTCGAGGGCCAGGGTCGTCGTCGCGCCGGCGGGGAGGTCGGGGACTGCTTGCTGGACGATGGTCTCTCCGTCGTGAAGGAGGTGTATCTGGCTTCCCTCGTTGGACGGCGTGCTCTGACCAAGATGGAGGTACACGCGCGTCTGCCCGGCCACACTCTGGTCATAGTCCGCCCCCCTGATGTGCAGACCATTGGCAAAGGGTCGAGTCATGCCATGCAGGGTGGCCGGAATCTGTTTCATGGGATGCACGTCTATCGCCCGCAGCACCAGGTGATCCTGCCCCTCCACCGGTAGGCGCTCCCAATTCTCTCCCTGAGCATAGTAAAAGCCCATGATCAGTTGGTATTCTCCCGGTGGTGTGTGCAGCAGCAGGGGAAAGCGGTAGGTATCCACGCGGAGCGCGTGGGGCACACAGTCCGTCTCGTGGGCGATGTCGTCCTGCCCCACCACGCCCCGGGGCCCCAGTAACTGCACAAAGGAGGAATGGGGCCGTTCCAGGATGCCCGTGGGCTGCCAGTAGACGCGCACGCAGACCTCCTGCCCGGGCGTCAGTTCCGTTTTCTCTATGGTGTAGCCCAGCAGGCGTATACTCGTGCCAAAGGTGGTCTCCCTTTCTACCATCTCCTGGGGCGGTTGGGACGGTGGTTCACGGTGCACAAGCCAGGCGTCGTGTAAGGGAGTCCAATAGTAATCGGTGTCCTCGAAGGCGTGGAAGCGGTTGGTGACCACCACGGGCCGCTCCTCCACGTTATCGCCGATGCGTTTCAGCCACACCTCCTGATTGGGTGTGGCCCCCTCGGGATGGACGTAGCGCACCTCCACATCGGGGCGAACGCCCTCCACTGTCTGTAGATACCAAAAGACGGTGGCGTGGTGCCAGTTGGAGAGCACCAGGGTGTCGGGGGGCGCGTCTTCCAGGATCGATTCGGCATATGTACGCGCCGATCTGTCCTCGTGCAATTGTCGAAAATCGTCATAGTGAGTGGTTCCATACTGGGCGATGGCGATGACAAGGAGGGCTATGAGCAGAGCCCCCGCCCAGCGGGGCATCCTGTGTCGCGCTGTGGCCAGACCGTACCCCAGGAGGGCGGCCATGGCGACGTAAGAGGGCAGCAGGTATTCTACTGTCTGCGGCGCTTTGTAGGTCACGGCCGACAGGGTATTGATGGCCCAGATGCCCACTAAAAGCCCCGCGGGAGCCCTGTTTCGTCGTGGGATCAGGCTTCCCACCGCGGCCAGAAGCGTGGCCCAGGGGAGCAGGGGGCCGAACTGCAGTCTCACGATCTCGACCCACACGCCCAGGCGGGCGATCAGGTCGGGTAGGGTGCGATAGTAGAACATGTCCCCACTGAATCCCAGGGCCAGCACGTGGTTCACAAAATCGGACCAGGAGCGGATGGGCGTGGGGTCAAAGGGAGCCCCCATACCGCTGCGCAGGGGAAGGTAGAGGAGCACCGTAAAGGAGGCAAGCAGGGTCAGCAGGGGGCGTGTCCAGCGGCGGGGTTGGACGAGGATGCGCGGTGCACGGGCGATAATATAGATGAGAAAGGGAAATCCCAGCAGCCCCAGGGAGGCGTGATGGCCCACGCCCAGGCCAAAGCAGGCGGCAAAGGCGATCAAATACTTGGGTTCCTCCCTCTCCTCCCAGTGCAACAGCAGGTCCGCCGACAGGACGGTAAAGGCGGCCGTCAGGCTGCGGATATTGGCCGTCGTGCCCTGGGCCCAAAAGGTGGGGCTGAGGCCTAACATGGCTGCCGCGATCAGCGCCGCGCCCGTGGAGCCGCTGGCCTGGCGGACCAGGTGTACGAGGAGGGCCAGAGTCAGGGCGCCGCAGACGGCCCCGAACAGGTTCATGCGGTAGGCCGCGTCGCCGAGGGGAATGAGGGTGAAGAGCCTGCCCAGCAGAGTGTAGAGGGCATAACCCGGTGGGTGGGCGATACCCAACACGGGGGCCACAAGTTGAAACTCGCCGCTGTCGGCCGGTAGCACCGTGGGAGCCAGGGTACGCACATACAGTCCCAGGCTGGCGAGAAATACGCCGGCCTCGACCCAGGGCGTTTGAATGTTGGAAGGGACATGCGGGGCAGCGAGGGTTACTATCACAAAAAGAAAAACACCTCCGGCTACCATGGGAGCAGGGTGGGGATAGACCACGTAACTCAGCAGCAGGATCAGGGGCCAGGGAGAAAACTGCCCTCTGCGCATGAGGTGCGCTATAAGGAGCCCCAGCGCCACACACGCCAGCGTGAGAGGCAGCAGAACGATCACGGATCGCGGCCCGCCGAATCCCTCGGCGATGACGCGGCTGGTGTAAAGCCCCAGACTCGCCCCTGCGAGGGTGGAGGTCCGGGATACGATCTGTTGCCTCGTGATGGTCGATGGTGCGTCCCCTTTTTCCCTCATCGTTCGTCAGCGGCGCTCATCTATGAATAACGCCTCATGGTAGATCTCGACCGTCCTCTCTGCCGTGGTGCGCCAGGAAAAGTGGCGCGCATGTTCCAATCCCCTGCGGGCGAGGGTTTGGCGCAGATCGGCATCCTCCACCACGCGAATCAGGGCCTCGGCCAGGGCTTTGACGTCTGTGGGGGGCACGGCGATGCCTCCCGGACCCGCCACCTCCTCCAGGGAGCTGCCGCTGCCCACGATGGCCGGCGTGCCGCAGGCGATGGCCTCCAGGACGGGCAGGCCGAACCCCTCGTATAGGGAGGGAAAGCAAAAGGCCGTGGCCCCGGAATAGAGGGCGGGCTTGTCCGTTTCGAGCACCCACCCCGTATAGTGCACGCGGGCGCTGATGCCCAATTCCTCTGCTATCCGTTTTGGATGGGGCGTGAATGCCGTGTCCTCTGCAGGTAATCGCCCCGCGATGACCAGAGGAACGTCGCTTAGATCGCCTTGGGCCTGTGCGTAGGCGCGCAACAGGCCGCCCACGTTCTTGCGCTGATCGAATCCTCCCAGATAGAGGAGATAGCGGGATGGGACGCCCAGGCGCCGCAGGACGGGCTCTCTGTCCTCGGGAGGCAAGGGGCGATAGGCGGCATCGGTGCCCTGGGGGATGACGCGCAGCCGCTCTTGAGGGATGTCCAACAGTCGCCTTATGTCGCGCGCCGAGGCACGCGAGACGGTGTGGATCAATGTGGCGCGGTGTGCCGCGCGGGATACGAGTTGCATGTAGAGGCGCACGGTGCCTGACCCCCGATAGGAGGGCAGAATCAGGGGGATCAGGTCGTGTATAGTCACCACCGTCGTCGTGGTGGGAAATAGCGGTGGGGCAAAATAGGGCACGTGGGCCACATCCACCCCCTTGTCGCGGCATGCGCGGGGATAACTGAGCTGCTCGTACCATGCTTTGGCCAGATTATCATGCCAGCGATCCAGGGGGGTGGTCACGGGGTGGGCGGTGGGAGGTATCTCCCCGTCCCTCGCCGCATGCGTATAGCGGGGCAGAAAGAGGACGATTTTTATCCCTGCATGATCCTCCAGCGTCTCGAGAAGGCGGTGAGTGTACTGTCCGCTTCCTGTGTTCTCCTGCCCCCAGAACGTGCCGCTGAATCCGATCCTCATGCTCTCCGTAAGCCTCTTCTTTACCATCTAAGGTATGGTATGACAAGTGGGGCGAGAAAGCAAAGAGGGAAGAGCGTGCAGCGGGCGAGGGGTGGATTCTACCTTTGACACAGTTCAATATCCCGATTATTATGCGTTCTCTAAGATGATACGGTTATGTGAGGATCATGACGCGATCGGGGAGATGGTACGTTTCGGGGCACTTTTTGATTTTAGCCACCCTGTGCGTGCTCCTGTGTGGCTGTCAGATGGCCGACGGTGTGGCACTGACGCCAGCGTCCACACGTGGAGCATCCACTCCTATGCCCCAGGGGAGGCAGGTGGAGACCCCCGATCCCGCACGGCAGTCACAGGAGAAATCCCTCTCGCCGACGGCGATGGCCAGCAGTACCTTCACTCCCACCCCCACTTTTACGGCCGCGCCTACCCCTACCGCCACCCCCACCCTCGCCCCTGAGGTGCGGCTTGAGATGGCGGAGCGCGCCCTGGATGATGGGGACTATGAGCGGGCCATCGATCTTTTGGAAGAGGGGCAAAAATCTGCCGATCCATCGCAACGACCGGGCGTGGAACTGGCCCTTGGCCGGGCTCATTTCAGCGCCCAAAATTCGGACGATGCCATCTCCTACCTGACACGGGTGGTGACGGCGACCGTCCCAACCGAGGAACGGGCCGAGGCCTGGGGATTGTTGGCCCGCGCATACGAGGCGCAGGGCGAGTGGGACGCGGCTGTCGGCGCGTATGAGCAATATCTGAAACATGACGATGCAGCCAAACCCTATGTGCAGTGGCACATGGCCAGGGCCTATGATGCCCTGGGGGAGAGGTCCCAGGCTGCTCGACAATTTGCGGCCATTGATCTGTCCGACTTTCCCCTGGCGCTGCAGGCCGAGATTCTAGAAGAGCACGCGCAGGTGCTGCGGCATCTGGAGGACTATGAGGGAGCGTTGGAGATCTATGAGCGCATTCTATCCTTCTCCCGTAAAGATGATTATCGCGCCCTTGTTTCATATCGCCGGGGGCAGACGCTCCGCGATGCGGGGCGGGAGGAGGAGGCGACAAAAGTATTCGGGTATGTGGTGGAGACATACCCGCGTGTCTATAGCGCTCATCTGGCCCTCGCCGCTCTCGACAGAATGGAGGCCGCCGAGGTAACGGACCTGGAACGGGGACGGATCCTCTATTATGGAGAACAGTACGACGATGCCGTCGAGATCTTGCAGCGATGCCTTCTCTCCGATGGAGAGGGAGATGTGGCGATGGCGAATTACTATTTGGGGTTGGCCTATGAACAGTTGGGGGATTACGATGCAGCCCTCCAGGCCTGGGATAGGATCATCGAGGACTATACCCAGAGCGGCTGGATTGCCGATGCGTGGATGGCCAGGGCCAGGGTGGAAGGGGCTCGAGGAGGCGATGCCTCGAAAGTGTACTATGAATTCTGGCAGGGCTATGAAGAACATCCCCGCGCTCCGGAGGCCCTGTGGCGGGCCGCCGTGGCGTTGGAGAGGGCGCGAGCATGGGAGCGAGCCCTCGTCTTTTATCGGCGGGTACACGAACACCATCCACAGTATGAGCATGCCCCGGAAGCCCTTTTCCGCGAGGGGCTGATGGCCTATGCTGCGGGCATCCCAGAGGACGCCATGGATATCTGGTTAGGGACACTGGAAGATACGATGGATGGAGAACAAAAGGCACGCCTGTTGACCTGGTTGGGACTGGCTGCCCAAGCCCTTGGTGAGGAGGAGGGCGCGCGGGAGCACTGGCGGCGTGGGGAAGCAGCGGCCCCTCAGAGTTATTATGGATGGCGGGCGCGGGATCTGCGCCAGTCCTTCTCACCGTCTCTGAGCCCTCCGGAATCGTATGTGCTCCCCGACTATCATCTTGGGGAGGAAGCATGGCAGGAGATCGCGGATTGGATCGCCGGCTGGTATGAGGGGGCCGCGCAGGCGGAGGCAGAGCAAAGAGTGGAAACGGATCCCCTGATGCTTCGGGCCGCTGCCCTATGGCGCCTGGATTGGCACAGCGAGAGCGCGACCACCCTGCGATGGCTGCGGGACGATATCAGGGATAATCCACAGGAGCTGCTGGCGCTGGCTCGGATCGCTGACGAGATGGGAGCCCATGCGGTGGCCATCTCCTGTGCGGAATATCTCATGGCGCTGTCCCGTGAAAAGGGGGCGGGGGAAATCCCAGGCGCGCTGCACAGGCTGGCCTATCCCACGGTATATGGGCATCTGGTGAGTGCGCAGGCGGAGCGCCATGGATTGGATCCTTTTCTTCTTCTGGCCCTTGTACGGCAGGAAAGTCGCTTCAATCCCCGTGCCGTCTCGTACGCTGGCGCTGAGGGATTGGCGCAGATCATGCCCGATACCGGCGCGTGGATCGCCTCCCGTATCGGGCATGACGCGTATCAGCACGGTTTTGCTATGCGGCCCGTGATCGGGATGCGGTATGGGGCATGGTTTCTGAGATTTCTTCTCGATCTTTATGAGAACGACTGGATAGCGGCGCTGGTGGCCTATAATGCGGGTCCCGGCAACCTGCGACGGTGGACCAATGACGCGCCCATCGATGACCACGATCTGTTCTACGAGACGCTTCCCGGCAGTCAGGCGCAGGAATATGTGCGGCAGGTTTACCGTCAATATCGTAGGTACGAGTCTATCTACCATCACTGAATGATATGTGGGCCGCCCCTACAAGGGCGCCCCGTGTACGGGGCGAGCGTCAGTGGCTGACGCTGGCTCCCTGTTCAGAATGATGGCGATGAGAACTGCCCCGGGCTACCACGTGAGATCGATGGTCAGCGCATCGCCCGTTGCGAGCGTCACCGCTGGCGCAAAGGATAGGATCAGATGGTCATCTTCCGCGGCAGGCGTGACGTTCATGGGCTCCTCGCCGACGGAGGCCTGGATCGTTGCCCCCGTATTCACGCTGCCCAACAATAGCCTGCCCAGCGACAGTTCGCCCTGAGCGACGTGCAGCCGGACCGTGCCCTCGCCTTCCTTCAATTCCTGAGAGTAGATACCCCAACCCGTTCCCGTGGACCATACGCTTCGCCAATCGTGGGCACGCCAATGGGGCGCAAAGCCCAGCGTTCCGTTGGGTACGTCGAAATGGTATCCTGAGAGGGCGGTGAGCAGCGACCAGGAGGCCAGGGAACGCGCATAATGGCTGCCGCACTCGAACTCGTTCCAGGGATTGCGGCGCAGGCCATCGTGACGGGCGCGGAGTCCTTTGACGATGGATAGCCCCTCGTTGACAAGTCCCTCGTAGATGAGGTGGGAGGCTACCTGGTATTCGATGCCGCACCATACCTCGTCCGAGTAGACAAAGGGAAATTCGGGACGTCCACCGTTTGGCCAGGTGCATAGCAACAGGCCCTGCTCGTCGTTGAGGGCATAGATACGCTGGGGATTGGCGTGCTCCCAGAAATCGGTCCGCCAGTTGTGCACAAAGATGGCCCTGATGGCGCTGCGTACATGCCCGGCATCGAACAGGTGGCCCAGCCCCACAATGTGGGCGAACCACTGGCCGATGAGTTGATCCGACAGGCATCCCTGGTCGTACTGGTATTTGATCTCTTTGTTTGGGGCCTTTTGTATATAGTACTCACCGTTATAAAGTTCCTGGTCCATCCAGCGGCGTCCCTTTTCATAGACCTGACGGTAGGTGCCTGCAGCCTCCTCGTCGCCCAGGTGGCGGGCCATCTCCTCGCCCGCGCGGAGCGCGCCCAGGTAGAAACTGCCCATCATGGTGTTAGGACCGTGGAACTCGATGTCGTAAGTGTTGTGCTGGATACCCTCCATGACGCCGTCCCGATCGTCATCCCACTGTTTCCAGGCGTACTCCAAGGCCTTCTTTACTCTGGGCCACAGCCCACGCAGCCAGTCGTCGTCCCCGCAGAGACGCCAGTCACGGTAGACTCTTAGGATGCCCCCCATCTGCCCGTCAGCGGCGGGATGGAAATCCCACAGGGGGCTGCCCAGAGGGAGCTGTAGACGGAAGCACATCTCGCCGTCCTCTCGCATATTGTAGGCATAGTCCGTCTCCCGCATGGAGCGCTCCAGGGAGGGAAAGACAAAGGCTGCCGTCTGCGCATAGTTCCACACGTGGGTGCACGAGCCCTCGCAGCACCCGCTGTCGCAGTGGCAACCCTCGAAACCGTAAAAGGTGCCGGCTTCCAGGCGAAGGACTGTGGGACTGTGCAGGACCGATGCCTGGCTGGAGAGGGCGTCGAGGACATGAGAGGGCAGGGTGGAATCGAACAGGGCGTCGTGAAAGCGCCGCGTCTCACGATAGAGGCGCTCCCGCTCTGCGGCATGGTAGCGGGCCACGTCCAGGGCGTCATCCCATTGGGAGGCATAGTAGTTCTTCCAGGTTGGATTGGATCTGTCACAATCGGAGTCGCATGCGCAATCGTCCCCTCGGCCGGGCCAGTACTTGACAAAGTTGGGAAAGTACCAGGTAATGTAAAAGGGCAGGATAGTCGTCTCCCCCGGCTCCAGCGTGACCCGCAGTCCCAGGGAGCCCACGTCGCTTTCCCCCTCCTCCGAGGGGCCGTAACTGCGTTCGGGGAGGGCGCCCGTGGTTGAAAAATGGTTCCAGAAATCATGCATGGCGTCGAACCACCCGGAGCGCAGCCAGCATGTCTGGTGGAATACATCCTCCCAGGTTGTGGTCAGGGCCATGGATCCGTAGGCCGGATCGCTGGGCGCTTGCTTGTCAGATGTCAGGTAGAGGCCGCGTACGTCTTTTTCGTCCACGTAGGTGTTGCAGTTCTGTCCCAGATGGTTCCCCACGAACGGTCCAGAGCCCCTGTAGCCGAGGGGATTAAAGATATTTCCCGCCAGGCTCACCTCTACAGGCTTGGTGCTCTCGTTACGTACGTGGTAGCGCAGCACGGCTATGGGAATGCCCGAGTCGTCGGGGTTGAGGGGGATAAAGGGGCTGTAGGCTTCCAGGCTGACCTGTACGGGGAGTTTGGGCGCCTCGAACTCGACCTCTGCAAAGGGGAATTCCCCGCGAAAGATGGCAGCGCGCATATGGGGCAGACCGGAGCCGTCTTCGCGGGTCACGCCAAAGCCGAGGCCCCGGTAACTGCCGTTACCCTGTCCTGCAAAAGGTGGCATGGGCGGCGCCTGCGCCACCCGGGTCACGGGGCGCTGCCCTTCCGCTCTGGCCCACAGAGTGAAAAAGGTGTAGGGAAGGATGGAGCCCTTGTTGGGGCGGTTGAATATCTCCCAATCCACGAGGCTACCCTGACCGGAGAGGGACACGCACCCCGTGCCCAAGCCGCCCAGAGGGAAGGCGATCTCGCGCAACTGGTCGCCCTCGTAGACAAGGGGTCTATTGGTGGCGAATAACTCGTCCTCTGAAAAGAACGTTGCCTTGGACATATCGCTTGCTCCTTACCGTTGCGAGTCTTGGAAGGATTTAACGTCAGGGAGAAACGATTGTCAAGCCCTCTGGTGCCGTTTGACGCTCCTTTTTTCTTGGCATAGAATGGCAGAATGTGATGGTACTGGCGTGTGGGGGAATATGCTGGCGAGACGCCTCTCCTGTCTCTTTTTCGCCGTTTTGAATATTTTTTGTCTGGGGTTCAGTCCCGTGATCCTGAGCGACGCCGATATCCCCAGGTGCGGGCTGACATCCCACCAGATAGTGGCCATGAGGCAGATGTCCCTGCCCGAGATCTCGGCTGCCTCTTACATCCTGGTGAACACCTCCACGGGGCAGATCCTGCAGGCGCACAACGAGCACGCGCGGCGTGCTCCTGCCAGTCTGGTCAAGATCGTCACGGCTTTGGTGGCCCTGCGGAGGGGGCGCCAGGATCAGGAGATACAGATCCAGAGCAGCGATCTGCGTGTGTACAGCGCGACCCATCTGCAGACTGGAGAGGAATTGAGTCTACGGCAATTGCTCTTTATGATGTTGATCCCCTCCGACAATGCGGCGGCCATGGCCATCGCCAGGGCGTTGGGTGGCGATGTACAGACGTATGTGGGCTGGATGAACGATCTGGTCGCTGAATGGGGCCTGGAGAACACCCATTTTGCCAATCCCCACGGGCTGGATCACGAGGGCAACTACTCCACGGCCTATGATTCCGCCCGCATCGCCTGGCAGGCCATGCGGGATCCCGTCTTTGCCGACATCGTGGGACGCGCCGAGGCCGTCGCCGCTTTCAGGATTCTGGAATCCACCAACGAACTCTTGGGTACCTATCCGGGCACCATAGGCGTCAAGACAGGCACCACAGATCTGGCCGGTGAGTGTCTGGTCAGTATGGTGGATCGGCCCCACGGTCAAGCGCTCTTGGTGGTGATGGGCTCGGAGGACCGCTTCGAGGATTCGCGCCTCATGTTGGACTATTTCTACACTAACTTTGCCGAACTGAATGTGGATTTGCGTGAGACGCCCCAGAACCGCTACCTGGATGGGGAGGGGCAGTGGCACGCCTTTGGCCTGCAGGAACCCCACATATTCCTGGTTCCCCCCTGGCAGCGGAGGACGGCCTCCTTTTACCGGCGTATCGATAATCCCAGTCGTGCTCCCGGTTTGCAGGAACCTGTGGGTATCCTTGAAGTTCGCTTGATGGGTAAACCCTTTTCGGAACTTGTTCTTTATGTGCGTTGAACGGGATGAACGGCGCGGGGAACAGGGTGCAGAACGCCTGCAAAAGGTGCTGGCCCACGCTGGAGTGGCCTCGCGACGTACGTGTGAGGAGTATATGCTCCAGGGACGGGTGCGGGTCAATGGGCAGGTGGTCACCGAACTGGGAACTCGGGTGCGCCCGGGCGTGGACCGCATCACCTTTGACGGTGAGCCTGTGGAGGTGGAGCAGGCTCGGCTCTACTATGCGCTGTACAAGCCAGCGGGCTATGTTTCCACGGTCGACGATCCCCAGGGCCGGCCCGTGGTGGTGGATCTGGTGCCGACAGAGACGCGTGTCTATCCCGTGGGGCGGCTGGACATGGACAGCGAGGGGTTATTGCTGCTGACCAACGACGGGCAGTTGACTCATCGGCTGACCCATCCGCGCTACGAACACGAGAAGGAGTATCTGGTTCTGATCCGAGGACAGATCACCTCCGACGAAATAGTCCGGCTGGAGAAGGGTGTGCGCCTGCAAAAGGAGCGACCGGCGCGCGCGCGGGTCGCTCAACCCGGGGGACAGTGGCGCTGGCGGGGACAGAGCATTCCTCAAGGATGCCAGTGGCTGCGCATGATCCTGTATGAGGGGCGCAACCGCCAGATCCGCCGTATGCTGGACGCGGTGGGTCATCCCGTGGAGCGTCTGGTGCGGGTACGTATGGCCACGTTACATCTGGGCGATCTGCACTCGGGGGAGGGAAGATCGCTCGACGATGGGGAGGTCGAGCGATTGCGTCGGTTTGTGGGTTTGGAAGCGGGAGCATAGAAGGAGGTTGCGTCTTGGGCATCACCGTCGCCATTGATGGCCCCGCCGCGTCGGGCAAGAGCACGATAGGCGGCCTTTTGGCTCAGAGATTGGACTACCTCTATTTCGATACGGGGGTGATGTACCGTGCGGTGACCTGGGCAGCGCTGGATCGGGGCATCCCCATAGGGGACGAGATGGCCGTGACCCGCCTGGCACAGACGCTGCGTATCGAGGTGGTGCCGCCCACGGAGGATGATGGTCGCCAATACACGGTGCGCGCCGATGGCCGGGATATCACCTGGGACATTCGCACGCCGGAGGTGAACCGCCACGTGTCACCGGTGTCGGCCTATCCCGGGGTGCGCGCCGTCCTGACGCAGCAGCAGCGGCGTATTGGAGCCTCTGGCGGCGTGGTGATGGTGGGCCGGGATATCGGCACTGTGGTGTTGCCCCAGGCCCAGGTCAAGATCTATCTGGACGCCACCGTGGAGGAGCGGGCCCGGCGGCGCCATCTGGAGATCCTGGAACGGGGCGAGGCCTCCCATTATGAGGAGGTGCTGGAGGATCTAAAGCGCCGCGACCGCATCGACAGCACCCGGGAGCAGGCGCCCCTTCGCGCTGCTGAGGATGCTGTGGTGGTGGACAGCACCGACAAGCGTGTGAAAGAGGTGGTGGCACGGGCGGAGGCCATCGTTCGCGAAGCGACGGATTGTCTGTGAGCGCGGGTATGCCGCAGGACGCGAACATAAAGGGCGGCGTCGTCTCTGCGGTGCGTGCGGATAGCCTGGGCGCGGCGTGTGGTGTACAGCCCGGTGACCGCCTGCTCGCCATAAATGGTCATTCCCTGCGCGATGTCATCGATTACCGCTATCATGCCGCAGACGAATTTCTGGTCTTGGAGATGATCCGTGATGGAGAGCGCCAGCGCCTGGAGATGGTGCGCGGCTATGGCCAGGATCTGGGGCTAGAGTTCGCCGAGCCCGTCTTTGACGGCGTCCGCCGCTGTAACAACCATTGTCCCTTTTGCTTCTTGAGACAGATGCCGCCCGGCCTGCGTCCCTCTCTATATGTGCGGGACGATGACTATCGCTATTCCTTTCTCTTTGGCAATTTTATCACCCTCACCAATCTCACCGGGGCAGACTGGAAGCGCATCGGGGCCCAGCACCTGACACCCCTGTATGTCTCCATACATGCCACAGCCCTTGCCCTGCGCCGCGAACTCTTGGGCAATCCCCAGGCGCCAGATATCCTGCAGCAACTTCAGCGCCTGGGAGAGATGGACATCCGGGTGCACGGTCAGATCGTCATCGTGCCGGGCATGAACGATGGCCAGGCCCTGCGCGCGTCCATTGAGAAACTATTGACCCTCTATCCCACGGTGCAGACCCTGGCCCTGGTGCCCGTGGGGCTGACGCGCTTTCAGACCGCGCCCCTGCGGACCCTGTACCCCCGAGAGGCCGCCGCTGTGCTGGATATGAGCGAGGAATATATTGTCCAGGCGCGGAAACGTTTGGGACGGACATGGCTCTACCCCTCGGACGAACTTTACCTGCTGGCGGATCGTCCCCTGCCCCCAGCAGACTTTTATGATGACGACGCTCAGTTGGAGAATGGTGCCGGATTGGTGAGGGCCCTGCTGGATGATTGGCAGACGGCGCGCCCGAACGTGCCTGGAGGAGGGGAGGCGTCGTCCATCACCCTGGTTTGCGGCACGCTGATCGCCCCCCTCCTGCGACGGCTGGCCGATGAACTATCGGCGCGCTGGGGTGGCCATGTGCGTGTGGTTCCCGTACCTAACGACTTTTTTGGACGTAGCGTCACCGTATCGGGTCTGCTTATGGGGGAGGACGTACTTGCCACCTTGGACGGAGAAGAGGTAGGTAAGCGTGTCTTTTTGCCGTGCGCCATGTTTGGCAGCGAGGCACGCCGCACCCTGGACGACCTCACCCGGGAGGATATAGAGGAGGCGCTGTGCGTCCCCGTGACCCTGGCCTCGCGCATGGGCGACGTGGTGGAGACACTGGATAGGACGTAGGGTGAAGCGTCTGCTCCGCCACTGGTGGGGATGATTTTGCAATCTGTAAGACAAGTTGCACGCCGCCCTCGTGCAAGGTGAGAGACGCACTGCTGTAAACGGGTAGTGCGGATTATAAAATTGTTCTGCTCCATATGATATACTTGATGGAGAATGTTTGAGGATGATGGGGGGAGGTACTGGGAGTTTTATGGGTATTATCAGCAAAGGCTTCGAAAGGAAACAAAGACGCTATGTTCTACAAGGTGCGTTGGCCACGGCGACGATTTTGGGCATCTTTTTTCTCCTCGACGTCCTGTTGCGCAGTACGCTGGTGTCATCGTTGGGAGCCTCCACTTTTATCGCCTTTGCCATGCCCCATTCACGTCAAGCGCGCTCCCGTGCCCTGGTGGGTGGGTATATGGTGGGCACCCTTTGCGGTACCCTCTGTTCTCTGGCTGCTGACTGTGCCCTGGCCGCCTCTACGGGGCTGAATCCCAGGACGCGCCTCATCATCTTTGGGGCCCTGGCCATAGGGTTGGCCATCCTGATCATGCTCGTCACCGATACCGGACATCCCCCGGCGGCGGGCCTGGCCTTGGGCTTTGTCGCCGATCCGTGGACCGAGACGACCGTCCTCTTTGTCCTCAGCGCCATAAGTCTATTGGCCCTGACGCGGTATTTCCTGCGGCATGTCCTCATCGATCTAGTGTAGAGTGGGTGAGGAATATGCGCAGCATATTCCCTTGGAGAATCGCAAAGTGATTCTCCATTTCTGAATGTGGATCATTTTGCCATTGGCCGGCATTATCGAAGCGGGCGGTGCTGGTCGGAGCGGCCTTCCAATCTACGGGGGGTGTCTCTTCAGGGTGAGGCAGATTGGGGAACTGGCAATGCAGGTGAGAGATATCGGAACGAGAATATCGGTCAGGAGTAGGTCGTGATGAACATCAATGAAACTGGCTCATCGAGGCAAATGAACGTCTTGGAAAAGAATCTGTTGGGCGTGAGGATCGAACAAATATTTTCGCTGGTACCGGGCCTGCTGGTTGCCTGTCTCCTTGCGTGGCTGAGTATATGGTTAGGTGATTTCATCGGCGTCACCTTGTTAGGGTTTCCGAATTCTCCTGTATCGGCTGTAATGGTAGCCATCTTGCTTGGTTTGGTTATTCGAGCCTTGATTCCGCGGTGTGGACCACTAGAGCCCGGCTTGACGTTCGCCGTTAAAAAAGTCTTGCGTCTGGGTATCATTATGCTGGGTATTCGCTTGACCATCTTCTCCGTGTTCGAGTTGGGGGCCCATGGGGTGCCGATTGTTCTATTTTGTATTCTGAGCGCTCTGTTTCTCACCACGCGCATAAACAAGTGGCTAGGACTTTCTGAGGAACTTGGCACCCTCATCGCCGTTGGTACCTCCATCTGCGGCGTCTCCGCCATTGTCGCTACGGGTCCGGCTATCGATGCTGAGGATGAGGAGGTGGCCTATGCGGTCGCCATAATCACCATATTTGGCCTGTTCGCCACCCTTTTCTATCCTTATTTTGCGAACATCGTGTTTCAGGGGGAGCCTGTAAAGGTGGGGCTGTTCCTTGGAACCTCGGTGCACGATACATCTCAGGTCATCGGCTCGGCCAAGGTGTATGCCGACGTATTTGTCGCACCGTCGGCTCTGGACGTGGCTACGGTCACCAAACTGGTGCGCAATGTGTTTATGGCAGCCGTCATTCCTTTTATGTCCTTCCACTATAGTCATAAGTCCTGTGATCAGGGGGAAGCATCTGGCAAGGACGCGAATTTACTCAGCCTGTTTCCGCTCTTTGTGCTTGGTTTCTTGGCTTTTGTGATGCTTCGGTCGATTGGCGATGCGAGTATCAACGCAGGGGGGCAGGCGTTTGGCCTGTGGGACAGCCAGGCTTGGGGAAGGATCTATCGCTCCATACAGACCTGGGCGGGCAGGCTACTGGTCGTGGCCTTGGCTGGTGTGGGACTGAATACGGACTTTCGAGCTTTCAAGAGTTTGGGCATAAAGCCGTTCCTGGTCGGGCTGGCAGCGGCGTTGATTGTAGGAGGCGTGAGCTTTGTCACGATCTCTTTCTTGGGTATTTGATAATGCTTTGCGCGGAGAGAATATGAAGGGAGCCATTCTCTCAGGATGCCGCCGGGACCTTTGGATAACAGAAATAGTTTGAAGAGGGAATGAGAGTTGCGCTAAGATCCTAAAGTCCTTCGAGAAGGGACTGATGTCTCAGAGGACGAATCGGCGGGGCACAAAATTCGGTGGGCCCGCCGCACCTCTCGGCCGGCGGGCCCACTATAAGGAGGAGAAGAACGGCTGTCACACTCGTCGCAAGAGCTTCAGCCGAGCGTCGAAAAAGAAAATGAAGACCGGTCGTCAAGATCCGCACTCTCTTTTTAACGCATGTATAGTATAAGACATCGGAGACGTTTTGTCTTCGGTAAATTCCCCCAAATATCCATGGGCTTTTTCGCCTATTTGGCTGTGTGTGGCTTGACTGTCGGCGGGGGCTCTGGATGTGAGGAAATCGACGAAAGGAGCGAAAAGTATGAAACTGCGATGCGCGATCTGCCGCGTGCAGGCCTGTCGCCATGAGCCGGGCACGGTGGAGTATCCTCCCTATTGTCCCATGGCGCAGGATACGGATGCTCTGGAGGAGGCCCGGCAGGCCTATGGGGACGAGGAGCCGCGAGAGTTGGCCCTGGCCGCTGCGCGTACCGAGGCCGACCGCTATCCCCTGGAGCCCCGCGTGGAGGAGGTGATGAGTTTCGCTCGGCGAATCGGTGCCAGACGGCTGGGTGTGGCCTCCTGTATCGGTCTCATTCAGGAGGCGCGTATGTTCCAGGAGATCTGCGAGGCCAACGGATTCGAGGTGCATTCCGTGTGTTGCAAGGTAGGGGTCATTCCCAAGGAGGAGATCGGCCTGGCCGACGAGGAAAAGATTCACCCCGGTCAGTTCGAGGCCCTCTGCAGTCCCATCGGTCAGGCCAAACTGCTGGCCGAGGCAGGGACCGAACTCAACGTGGTGGTGGGGCTGTGTGTGGGCCACGATAGTCTCTTCTTCCAGCATTCGGAGGCTCCGGTCACCGTCCTTGTGGCCAAGGACCGCGTCACGGGACATAATCCGGCCGCTGTGTTGTATACCAGCCACTCGTACTACAGTCGGCTGAAGGAATGAGATCGAAGAGAGGCAAGAGATTTTCAACTTTGTTGGCTTCTCTGAAAAAAGCACCGGACGTTCAGTTGCGTCGCACTTTCGCGAGACCTTATAGTAGAAAAGCATACTCTGCATATAACAAGAGTAAATTGCTGGAGCACGTCCATCAAGTGCGACGCAACTCATGGACCTTCTTTCAGTAGAGCCATCTCTCACGCTTTTTGACAGGTCATCTTTTCTACTGTACAATGTCCATGCTTTTGGTTGGAAGGTGTATCATGGCGATAAGTACTCTTGATTTTGTAGAATTGAGGAGGAGCCGCAGGCCTTAGCCGGACGGTCCGTCTGGATGTTTTTGCCTGGGTGCTAATCGTCAGCGATTACAACCGCCAGTTCTCCAGATGGGGGAACTGGCGGTTTTGTGTTTTGCTATGAGTGCATGGGGAGGAGCGAATCCATGATCAAGGTGGGTATATACGGCGCGACGGGGTATACGGGCTACGAATTGCTCAAGATATTTGCCCGGCATCCCCAGGTGGAACTTGTGTTTGCGTCTTCCAGAAGCTATGCTGGGGCCAGATATTCGGAAGTCTATCCCTGTCCCTATGAGCATCTGCTGGTGGCGCCCAAAGAGGTGCCCCTGGAGGACGCTGACGTGGTCTTTTTATGCACGCCTCATGGCGCCTCGGCGCCCTATGCGCAGCGGGTGCTGGAGGCCGGAGCGCGCTGTGTGGATCTCTCGGCTGATTTCCGCCTGCGTGACCCGGATGTCTATGAGACCTGGTACACGACGCATCCCGCACCGAAACTGATCGACGAGGCCGTATACGGCCTGACGGAGATCTATCGAGACGAGGTGGCCCGGGCACGGCTGGTGGCCAATCCCGGTTGCTATCCCACAGGGCCCTTGTTGGCTCTCTATCCCCTCTTGCAGCGGGGCATGGTGGCAGGAGACAGGGTCATCATCGACGCCAAGTCGGGCGTGTCGGGAGCGGGGGCCAAGCCCTCCCTCACCACCCATTTCGTGAACGTGCACGATAATTTTTCGGCCTACAAGGTGGGACGGGCCCACCGCCACGTGCCCGAGATCGATCAGGAGATGGCTCGCTATGGGCAGGAGGCTCCTTGTGCCGTCTTTACGCCCCATCTGTTGCCCGTGTCACGGGGCATCCTCTCCACTATCTATGTGCAGTTGGATGTGGGTGTGGCAGGGGTACTCGACGCGTGGCACGCGGCCTATAATGGCGAGCCCTTTGTACAGATGCTGGGTGAGGGGGAGACGGCCACCCTGGCCCACGTGGTGAACACCAACCGCTGTGCCCTTTCCATCGCGCCAGCGGGCGTGGAGGGCCAGTTCATCATCATCACGGCCATCGATAACCTGCTCAAGGGGGCCTCGGGGCAGGCGGTGCAAAATATGAATGCCATGTTCGGCGTGCCCGAGACGTTGGGATTGGAGAGTTAGGTAGGTTGTGGAGGATGCCATGGACGAACTGACGTTGCTCAAAGTCGGTGGAGCGCACGTGCAAGAGGGGGACAATCTGATGCGCCTCGTCGAGGCGCTTACGCACCTTATACGTGAGCGGAAATTGGTCATCGTCCACGGCGGCGGGGCGGACATCGCCAGGCTTCAGGAGCGTCTGGGTCTCGAGTCCCACTTTGTGGAGGGCCTGCGGGTGACGGACTCTGATTGCCTGTGGGCGGCGGAGATGGCCCTTTCGGGCGCCGTCAACAAGCGTCTCGCGGCCCGTCTGGTGGTGAATGGCGTGCGAGCCATCGGCATCAGCGGGGTGGACGCCGGATTGCTGCGCGCCGAGCGCATGGTGCATCCCAAGGGAGACCTGGGTCGCGTGGGCGAGATTGCGGAGGTGGAGACGTCCATTTTGATGGGGCTTTTGGGGCTGGGTTTCACGCCCATCGTATCTCCAATTTCCCTGGGTGATGATGGTCGCCCCTATAATGTGAACGCTGACCACGCGGCACTGGCCATGGCCACTGCTTTGGGAGTGAAGGAGATGGTCTTTCTGACCGACGTGCCTGGGGTGATGCTTGGTGGAGAGGTATTGCCCAGTCTTGGTGCCGACAGGGCCCTGGCCCTTATCAAGAGCGGCGATATCAGGGGAGGCATGATTCCCAAGACCCGCTCGGCCCTGCGGGCCCTGGAAGACGGTGTGGGGGCGGTGCGCATTACGGATATCGAGGGACTCGGCGCGGGCACGGGTACCTGGGTGCGGGTGTAAGATTGGTGAGACCCTGAAGGCTTGAGAAAAAGTTGCGAGTTCTCTGCTCGGCCAGACAAGTATCTAGACGAGGAGACAGCAGTCGCTGATAAAACCTTTGGGGTCTAGTGGATCTACTAAAAAACACTAGATAAGAGGAGAACGGTAAATGAACGCGGAGCAGATCAGGGCACTCGATGAGCGGTATGTCCTCCATACTTATGGGCGTGCGCCCTTTGTTCTGGAGAGGGGGGAGGGAGTATACGTATACGATACGGAGGGCAAGGCTTATCTGGACTTTGTCGCTGGCATTGCTGTGAACGCCCTGGGACACGCCGATCCCGACGTGGCCGAGACCATCGCCGAGCAGGCGTCGCGCCTGATCCATGTATCCAACCTGTATCATACCATACCCCAGGCTGAACTGGCAGAGATGCTGGTAGAGTCCTCCTTTGCTGACAAGGTGTTCTTTTGCAACTCGGGTACCGAATCGGTGGAGGCGGCAATAAAGTTCGCGCGCAAGTGGGCCAGAGTGACCGAGGGAGATGGGGGACGCGCCGGATTCGTGGCTTTTACAGAGGCCTTTCACGGACGCACCATGGGCTCGCTGGCTCTCACGCCACGACCCCATTACCAGGATCCCTTTTGCCCGCTGATGCCCGGCGTCAAATTCGCTGCGTACAATGATCTGGAGGCTGCTGCGGAGGCCATAGATGCCGATACGTGCGCCTGTATCGTCGAGCCCCTGCAGGGCGAGGGGGGCGTGAATCCGGCGGATAAGGACTTTTTAGAGGGGCTGCGCGATCTGTGTGACGAGCGGGGCGTCCTGCTCATCTTTGACGAGGTGCAGTGCGGTCTGGGACGTACGGGGACTCTGTGGGCCCACGAGCCCTATGGCGTGACTCCCGACATCATGACCCTGGCCAAGCCCCTGGGGGGCGGATTGCCCATCGGGGCCACCCTTATGACGCAGAGGGTGGCCGATGTTATGGCGCCCGGTGACCACGCCAGTACTTTTGCGGCCAACCCCGTGGTGTGCGCCGCCGCCAAGGTGACTTTTGGCAAGATCTCCGATCCCGCCTTCCTGCAGCATGTCCGTTTTGTTGGTAACTATCTCCTGGGCAAACTGGCCATGTTGCAGGAAAAGCACGGCTGCATCCAGGAGGTACGGGGACGAGGGCTGATCGTGGGCGTGCAGGCGAATATCGACGTTGGACCCATCGTGGATAACTGCTATGATGAGGGACTTTTGACCGTCAAGGCCGGAGATAACGTCCTGCGCATGGTGCCGCCTTTGATCGTCGAAGAGGAGCACGTGGACAGGGCCATAGAGATCATAGACGACGCCTTTGCAAAGGTCTAGAAACTATATTGTCAAGATGCTGGGAGTTGGAATGATGCAAATCGATACGGAGACGCAAGAAACGACCAAGTGTTTGGATCAACGGGAAGATATGGTGGCGGAAAAGGCCGGTGTCAAGGACGTACCGGCCATGAGCGATCTCATCAACTATTTTGCGGACAAGGAGTTGATGCTGCCCAGGTCCCAGCATCAGATTTACCAATATCTGCGAGATTTTGTGGTGGCAAAGGATGGGAGCACGGTCATAGGATGTGGTGCCCTGCATATCGTGTGGGGCGATCTGGGCGAGGTACGCTCCCTGGCCGTGGCAGAGGATTGGCATGGCCGGGGCGTGGGGCGCTGTATTGTAGAAGCGCTCCAGCGGGAAGCACGAGAACTGGGCCTGCCCCGTATCTTTACCCTGACATATCAGCAAAAGTTCTTTGAGCGATTTGGTTTCCACGTCGTGCCCAGGGAATCGTTGCCCCACAAGATATGGGGCGATTGTCTGAACTGCCCCAAGTTTCCGAACTGTGACGAGATTGCCATGATCCTGGATTTTGAGGAGAAGGAAGGATGACGAAAAAAGTGGAAAAATGCGTCCTGGCCTATTCTGGAGGGTTGGACACCTCGTGTATCGTCCCCTGGCTGAGGGAGAACTATGGCTGCGAGGTGATCTGCGTGACAGCGGATCTGGGCCAGGAGGAAGAGTTGAGTGGTCTGGAGGAAAAGGCCCTTGCTAGCGGGGCGAGCAAGATTTATATCGAGGATCTCCGAGAGGAATTTGTCAAGGACTATATCTTTCCCACCCTGATGGCCGGCGCCGTGTATGAGCGCGAGTATCTGTTGGGCACGTCCTTTGCGCGTCCCTTGATCGCCAGACGTATGGTGGAGATCGCCAATGCCGAGGGGGCGGATGCCGTCTCCCACGGCTGTACGGGCAAGGGGAACGATCAGGTGCGCTTTGAACTTACCTTCAAGGCTCTCAATCCTCGTCTGCGGGTCATAGCGCCCTGGCGCGAATGGGACATCCGCTCTCGGGAGGATGCACTGGCCTATGCCGAGGCCCATGATATCCCCGTCCGCCAGAGCAAGGGATCCATCTACAGTCGGGATCGCAACCTGTGGCACCTCAGCCACGAGGGGGGCGATCTGGAGGATCCATGGAAAGAGCCGCGTGAGGATATGTTTGTGCTTACCACCTCGCCACAGGATGCCCCCGATGAGCCCGAGTACGTGGAGTTGGACTTTGAGCGGGGAATTCCGGTGGCCCTGAACGGGGAGGAGATGAAGCCCGTGGCCCTGGTTACGGCGCTGAACGAGATCGGCGGCAGGCACGGCGTGGGACGCGTGGACATGGTGGAGAACCGTCTGGTGGGCATCAAATCCCGTGGCGTGTACGAGACGCCCGGTGGCACCATCCTTTACGCCGGACACAGCGCTTTGGAGACGCTGGTGCTGGATGGCGAGACCATGCACTATAAGGATCTCATCGCGCAGCGGTACGCCGAGTTGGTGTACAACGGTCGCTGGTTCACCCCCTTGCGGGAGGGACTGGATGCCCTGGTACAGGTGTTGCAGAGGAACGTGACGGGCACCGCACGCCTCAAACTCTACAAGGGGAACTGCTCCTTGGTGGGCCGCAAGTCGGACTATGGTCTCTATCGCGAGGACTATGCCACGTTTGGCGAGGACGAGGTCTACGATCAGGCCGATGCCGAGGGATTCATCAACCTCTTTGGCCTCTCCATGAAGGTGCGCGCGCTGTTGGACCTCAAAGACGAGCAGCAGGGGTAGGGTGCTATGAGCAAACTCTGGGGCGGTCGCTACACGGGCGCCACGGACGATCTGATGTGGCGCTTTAATGCCTCCATCGACTTTGACCGACGCCTGGCCGGGGTGGATATCGAGGGCAGCATGGCCTACGCCCGGGCATTGGGCCTTGCGGGGATTCTTACGCAGGAGGAGGTGGATATCCTCGTCTCCGGACTTGAGCAGGTGGCCGATGAGTTTCGCGAGAAAGAGTTCTCTTTTGCTCCCACGGATGAGGATATCCACACCGCCGTCGAGCGTCGACTGACCGAGATCGTGGGACCCGTGGGGGGCAAGCTGCACACGGGTCGCAGCCGCAACGATCAGGTGGCGACGGACGTGCGCCTCTATCTCATGGAGAGGTTGCCCCACCTTGGCGAACTGCTGCGGACAGTGCAGCGAGGTATCGTGTCCGTGGCCGGCGAGCATCTGGAGGTGCTCATGCCCGGATATACCCATCTACAGCCCGCGCAGCCCATACGCTTTAGCCACTGGCTGCTCTCCTTCTTTTGGATGCTGGAGCGCGACCATCAGCGGCTGATGGAACTGTCGGAGCGTGTGGCGATCTGCCCTCTGGGGGCCGGCGCGCTGGCGGGGAACGCCTATGGCATCGACCGCCAGGCGCTGGCGAGGGATCTGGGGTTCTCGGACGTCACCGAGAACAGCGTGGATGCCGTCAGCGACCGGGATATGGTTCTGGAGACGCTGAGTTGGGGAGCCCTGTTGGCCACGCACCTGAGCCGCCTGGCGGAGGATCTCGTTCTGTGGTCCAGTCCCTCCTATGGCTTTGTGCGGCTGGACGAGCGCTATACGACGGGCTCGAGCATCATGCCCCAAAAGCGGAATCCCGACAGCATGGAGTTGGTGCGCGGCAAGACGGGGCGGCTCGTGGGTAACCTGACGCAGATGCTGGTGGTGATTAAGGGCATCCCCTCTACCTATGATAAGGATCTACAGGAGGATAAGGAACCCCTTTTCGATACCCTGGATACCCTGGAGATGATCCTGCCCGTGGTGGCTGGCATCGTCGACACCCTGGAGATCGACGCCGAGGCCATGGGCGAGGCGTTGGATGAGGCCATGTTGGCCACGGACCTGGCCGATTATCTGGTCAAAAAGGGCGTTCCCTTTCGTCGGGCCCACGAGTTGGTGGGACAGGCCGTGCTGGCCAGTGAGGAACGTGGCGTTTCCCTTGGAGAATTGGATTACGCCCTTTTTCAGGATATCTCTGAGGCCTTTGACCGCGACGTGTACGACATCTTTGACTTTGAGGCCTCGGTCCAAGCCCGCGACGTGATCGGTGGTACGTCACGGGGCGCCGTGGTGGAGCAACTCGAAAAGGCGCGGCGTATTGTGGAGACGTAGTGAAAAGGTACCTGGGAGTTGAAACCTGCCAGGTACCTGAAAGCCCGATATCCTTTTGGTGATCCTCCTCCT
>JBKHJO010000086.1:0-7595 GCA_046538105.1 Anaerolineales bacterium
TAGTATGTTCAAGAGAACGTCGGGAAGCGACGTTACCATGCATGGCTTCATTATATCATTCGCGATTCTTGGGTCAATCGAGCGTCAGATGTGTCCGATGTTTCAAAGTGGCAGCTCGATCCAACGGCGAGAAGAGGTGGCCTCGCGAGTGGCCTCCAATATCTCCTGTACTTTCATCCCCTCGTAAAAGCCCGGAGAAAAATCAAAGGGGCCTTTGTCCCTATAGGCGTCCAGGTAATCCATCAGCACTGTACGACGTTTCCCCTCTTGGTTGTCCACAATGCCCTGAAGACGTTCGGGAACGAGGATGGTGGTATAGGGACGATCTCTCGTTCCGCCTTCCCGGAGTATCGCGTACTCGTCCAGTATCTTTGGGGGAAGGTGCACCTGGAGTTCGTAGGGGTGCTGTTGGTCGTACATGAGGCCGCCATCGCTGCCATAGATCTCGATCCGCTGATCGAAACCTCGTCCCGTAAAGGTATAACTTCCGCATACATATCCCATGGCCCCGTTGGAATAGTTGAGTAGCAGCATCCCCTGATCCTCTGTGGTGACGGCCATCGTCTCGCCCGTCTGGGGAGATATGCGCTTGGGGACAAAGGTACGCATGTTCGCGGCGACGGACTCGATGTCACATTCCAGCCACCAGAGTACCATATCGAGAATGTGGGATCCCATGTCGCCCAGGCCTCCAAACTCGGCACGCGATTTGTCGTTGCGCCACGTCCATGGGCGCTTGACGTACTCGGTACCGCCTGCCGCATAGACGGCCGCCACATAGTATATGTCCCCCAACGCACTGCTGCTCACGATCTCGTTTGCCAGTTGTGCGGCAGGTGTCCTACGATGGCTGAAATTGACGCCGGTTTTGATGCCTCTGTCCTGCGCCGTCTGGTACATTTTCCTGGCCTGTGCATGGGTCAGGGCCAGGGGTTTTTCACAGAAGACGTCGATGCCCTGCCGCATGGCCTCCATGGCGATGGGATAGTGCATGTCGTTCGTGGTGCAGATGCTCACTATGTCCAACTCCTCTTTGCGCAGCATGGTGTGGCAATCGCGATAGCAGTTTTCGATCTCGTATCGCTCCCGTACCCCTTCGAGCGCCGCCTCGCTTATATCACAGGCGGTGACGATTTCCACATTTTCACATCGCTGATAACTGGGAATATGATAGTTTCTGGCGATACCTCCCACGCCGACGATACCAACTCGAACCTGCTTCCTTTTCATCCCCGTTCTCTCCCTTTTCCCCCATCTAGATCTTGGAATATGCGCGTCTCGCTCTATTCTAAAGCAGCGGTGACGCACGTCAAGGTTGTCACATCTGCTCTTCCGCTTGCGCACCGGGGGGCCGCGTGCTATACTTGCATCCAACATAGGGGGCTCGAGCGGTAAGAGAAATGAAGGTGCGAGGGCGAGGTCGTCCGTGAACGGGATGCGAGGGTATATGGTCAAGCGCCTATGAGATCACAAAATCCGTTGTACCATGGGTTGATGCTTGTGATGATAGGCTTCGTTCTCGTCGGTTCGCTGATTCTCGTTTTTTTGATGGGTAGCCAGTCACATGCCGATTCTCTCAGGATTTCTTTGGGTGTGGTCACACAGACGCCGACGCTGACCTGTACGCCGACGATCACGCCCTCTCCTACCGCCTCGTCGACTCCCTCGCCGACGGCGACGAACACGTCATCTCCCACCCCCTCGCCAACCCGGACGGCTACACCCTCCCCGACGCCCACGCCGTCGTGGGTGACGGAACGTTACCTCCCGCTTCCTGTGGAGGAAAAGTGGATAGAGGTGGATCTTTCGGAGCAGTTGCTCAGGGCATATGAAGGAACGACGGTGTGCTATACCGCCACCGTCAGTACTGGCAAGGCGCATACGCCAACCGTGGTGGGCAAGTTTCGCATCAAGACAAAATATGAAAAACAGCTCATGAGAGGACCTGGCTACTATTTACCAGATGTCCCCTATGTGATGTTTTTTTATGGGCAATATGCTCTTCATGGAGCGTATTGGCATGATGATTGGGGGACGCCAACCAGCCGGGGATGCATTAATTTGAAGGAAGAAGATGCCAAATGGCTTTATGAATGGGCAGATCCCCAGGTTCCCGAAGGAGCCAGGTCCGTACAGGCCAGATACGACGAGCCGGGAACGTGGGTGCTTATCCATAAAGGATGATGAAGGAGCAAGTATATGCATCATACATATATCTGAGGGGAGCGAGACGTTATGGGTAAGTTATGCCTGCCCGGTGTTGTGGATGCTCATGTTCATCTGCGCGAGCCGGGAGCCGTTCACAAAGAAGGTATACTTTCGGGAACAACGGCCGCTCTGGCGGGCGGAGTGGTCGCCGTGCTGGATATGCCAAACAATTCACCTCCCATTGTGGACAGGCGAACCCTTGATCGGAAGAAAAGGTTGTTCGAAGATCAAGCCGTCAGCGACTATGGGCTCTTTCTCGGCTATGATGGCGGCGATGTGAAGACATTGGAAGATCTTGCCGACGAGGTAGTGGGGCTCAAACTGTATCTTGATGAGACATTTGGGGATATGACGACCTCGGTGCCAGAGTCCCTCGACAAGGTCTTTGAAGCCTGGCCCGGTCCGGGTCCCATCGCCGTTCATGCGGAGAGCGATTCCATCCCGGTGGCTCTCGATCTTGCCGAGCGCCATGGTCAACGTCTTCACGTGTGTCACGTACCGCATCCCAATGATCTATTGGTCATCGACGCGGCGCGGCAACGGGGGGTAGGTGTTACCTGTGAGGTGACACCCCATCATCTATTTCTTTCCCGGGAAAGCACAGAGGGACTGGGCGCCTTTGGGTATATGAAACCGCCCCTTGTCGACAGTGCGGATGTGGATCTCTTTTGGAAGCGATTGGATATGGTGAATATCGTGGCCTCCGATCATGCGCCGCACACACGGGAGGAAAAGAACTCTTCCAATCCTCCACCTGGCGTACCCGGACTGGAGACCCTCCTTCCCCTGCTCCTCCGTGCCGTGGACGAGGAGCGGCTGACTTTCGATCGGCTTGAGGAGATGATATATCATAATCCCCTGACGATATATGGGCGGTGTGAGCCAGAGGATACAGAGATCGAGGTTATCCTGGAGGGAGCGTACCGCTTATCTGAAAGGAGTTATCGGACGCGTTGTGATTGGAGCCCATTCGTGGGGCAGTGGGCGTTAGGTCGCATCGAAAAGGTCCGTTTGCGTGGGGAGACTGTGTGGGAAGAAGGTGAATTGATGGCATCACCTGGATATGGTCGGCCACTGAAATGCTGTGATTGAGCGGACTTGACCTATGGAAAGGAGAGTATGACATCTACGGATGATAGGGAGCGAAAAGTTGTTGGACTGACGCCAGATCGGCGCAGCAGCTTTTATGGACGGGATATCGTCTCTGTCGAGCAATTCTCTCGCGAGGATCTTTCGTACATTTTCGATGCAGCGGACGAGATGCGGGGAATCGTCAAGAGGGTGGGAGCCACAGACTTGCTCAAGGGATACGTTTTGGCGAACCTTTTCTATGAGCCAAGTACCCGTACGTCATCTTCTTTCATCGCTGCCATGCAGCGGCTCGGGGGGGCGGTCATCCCCATCCATGGTGTGCAGTATTCGTCTGTAAGCAAAGGAGAATCCCTTCCCGACACTGTGCGCACACTGGAATGCTATGCGGACGTGATCGTATTGCGTCATCCCGAGGTGGGAGCGTCGGAGATCGCCGCCACCTATTGCCGCAAACCCGTCATCAGCGCTGGTGATGGCGTTGGTGAGCATCCCACCCAAGGGCTTTTGGATCTGTATACTATTTATACCGAGTTGGAGACCATCGACGGATTGCACGTTGCCATGGTTGGCGATCTCAAGAATGGACGCACGGTGCATTCCCTGACACGTCTGCTACGCCTCTATGATACCGAGCTCTCTTTTGTCTCTCCATCCATTCTGCGTTTGCCGCACGATTTGAAACAGGAACTGATCTCTGCGGGACATCCTGTCCAGGAGATGGAAAAGGTTGAGGATGTGGTCGATATAGTCGATGTACTGTACGTGACGCGGGTACAAAAGGAGCGTTTTGCCGATCTGAGGGCGTATGAGGCAGTGAAGGACTATTACGAGATCACGCCAGAGTTGATGAAGGAAGCCAAGGAAGAGATGGCGCTGATGCATCCACTTCCACGGGTAGGGGAGATTCATTACGATGTGGATGATGATCCTCGTGCTGCCTATTTCCGGCAGATGGAAAATGGATTATATATTCGTATGGCCCTCTTGGGGGCCGTACTGGGAAAGGCATAGGGCGTGGATTTCTGGGAAAAGTTGAAAGAGAGCATTCGTCGACGGGACAGTCTACTTTGTGTGGGGCTTGATCCGCGGCCGGAGATGATTCCTTCCCGTTTCGGTTCTGTGGTCGATTTTAACAGGGCTATCATCGATGCCACGGCCGATCTTGCCTGTGTCTACAAGCCCAATATCGCTTTCTATGAGGCCCTCGGTGAGGAGGGAATGCGGGCGCTGCGGGGTACGCTGACCTATATACCCGACGACGTCCCTGTCCTGCTCGACGCGAAACGGAATGACATTGGCTCCACTGCTACGGCGTATGCCAAGGCCTGCTACGAGGTGTTGGGGGTGGATGCCGTGACGGTTACCCCATACCTCGGATCCGATGGAGTGACGCCTTTTACGGCCTATGAGGACAGGGGCGTTTTTCTGCTTTGCAAGACGTCCAATCCTGGGGCGGGAGAGGTGCAAGATTGGGCACAGCAGGGAGAGCCATTATACAGGCATATCGTTCACCTGGCGAGAGGTTGGGCAGAGGGACGGGAGATCGGGCTGGTCATTGGCGCGACCTATCCAGAAGCCATCGCGGATATACGACAGTCCTTTCCCGAGATGTGGTTTCTTGTTCCTGGTGTGGGAGCCCAAGGCGGCGATGTGGATGCGGTGCTCTCTGCGGGACTGCGTCCAGATGGTGTGGGGTTGGTAATAAACTCGTCGCGGGGGATCATCTACGCCGATGATCCCCGTGAGGCTGCCAGAGACCTGCGGGACAGGATAAACGAGGCACGATATGGTGTCGCCTCCGATGTCTCCACGTTCGACATCGAGGGCGCGCGGTTACGGACGTTGGCGCGAGGTCTCTTTGAGGCCGGCTGTGTGCGATTTGGCGACTTTGTTCTCCACTCTGGTGCCCATTCTCCCGTCTATGTCGATCTCCGACGTCTGGTGGGCCATCCGCGTTTGCTGGTCGAGGTGGCGCAATGTTATGGACGTCTGCTGCACTCGCTGCGGTTTGATCGGATGGCGGCGATCCCCACGGCGGGCCTGCCCATCGGGACGGCTGTGGCCCTGGAGACGGGATATCCCCTGATCTATCCGCGGCGACGCGCCAAATCATACGGCACCCAGCGCCTTGTGGAAGGGGAATACGCTGCTGGGGACCATGTGGTCGTGCTCGACGACCTGATCACCAGCGGAGGTAGCAAGATGGAGGCCATTGAGCCATTGGAAGCCGAGGATATGGTGGTAAAGGATGTGGTGGTTCTTATCGATAGAGAACAGGGAGGCGCCGAAATACTGGCGGAACATGGGTATCATCTCCATGCTCTGTTCACCTTGCGGGAGTTGGTAAAGATGCTGGCACAAGATAATAGGATATCCTTAGATGAGGAGAGGCGCGTTCTCGACTACCTTGAGGAAGAAGGCTAAAGGGCTCATGGTCGATCTTGCGGTTGATCTTTGCGGCGTCCGCCTATCCAATCCCCTCGTGCTGGCGTCGGGTATCTGGGGGAGTTGTGCCCAGACCATGGTCCGCCTGGCGCGTCGAGGTGCGGGGGCTGTGACGAGCAAGTCCTGTAGCCTCACGCCTCGAGCGGGACACCCAAATCCCACGGTGCTTCGCTGGGGAGGGGGCTTGATCAACGCCGTAGGGCTTTCCAATCCCGGCGCCAGGACACAGCAGGCGATTCTGGCGGAGGCCAAGGAGACTCTCCACCCTCTGGGCGTGCCTCTCATCGCCAGCGTCTTTGGAGAATCGGAGGAGACCTTTTGCCAGGCGGTAGATCTGATCGCGGACGCTGAGCCGGATTTTGTAGAACTGAACATATCCTGTCCCAACGTGGAGAGCGAGTTTGGTGAGGCCTTTGCCCTGGATCCCCTTGCGGCAGGAGGGGTCACTGCTGCGGTGCGAAGAGTCTATGATGGCCGGTTGCTGGTCAAACTCTCTCCCAATGCCCCGGATATCGTGCAGATCGCCCGTGCTGTTGCAGACGAGGGTGCGGATGGCCTCACGGCCGTGAATACCCTGGGGCCCGGCATGATCATCGATGTCCACGCCGGGCGTCCGGTGTTGTCCAACCGTGTCGGGGGGATCTCTGGCCCTGCCCTGCGGCCGGTGGCCGTTCGCTGTGTATACGAATTGGCAGCCAGCGTCGATATTCCCCTCATCGGCGTCGGGGGTGTGTTTGATGGGGAGGATGCCGTACAAATGATCATGGCGGGGGCGAAGGCGGTGGGGATAGGTTCGGCGCTGGAGATACACGGTGACGGGGTTTTCCAGCATATTTTGAAGGGCCTGGAGGACTTTATGCTAGCAGAGGGGTATGAGCGACTCGACGAATTTCGAGGGTGTGCTCATGAGTGACGCTGCTCATCGCGTGGCGAGGGTGCAGAAGATAATTCGTGAGGGGACAGCCGGTGTTACTCTGGTTCTTGATAGAGGATTTTCAGTCGATGCGGGACAGTTTGTCATGGTCTGGTTGCCGGATGTGGGAGAGCGTCCCTTCAGTGTGATGGACGATCATCCATTGAGTCTCACGATAGCAGATATTGGCCCTTTTAGCCACGCCCTTTGTAGCCTGCGAGTGGATGATCGGCTCTGGATCCGCGGGCCCTATGGAAACGGATTTCGTATCGAGGGGCGCCGACACCTCTTGGTGGCGGGAGGAAGTGGGGGGGCATCCCTCGCGCTGGTGGCCAAAGCCGCACGGCGGCAGGGGGATCTTGTTACTGTGGTTCTGGGGGCCAGGACAGCGGATCAGTTTTTGCTTCGCTGGCGATTTGAGGATCTGGGATGCTATCTGCTCGTCGCTACGGATGATGGCTCGGAAGGCTATCATGGTACCGTGCTGGATGCTCTGCAATCCCAAGAGGATATAGTTGCTGCTGACATGATCTACGGCTGTGGTCCAGAGCCCATGCTAAAGGCCCTGGCCCAATATGCTCAGGAATACCATGTCGATCTACAGGTGAGTATGGAAGCGGTTATAAAGTGCGGCGTGGGAGTATGTGGCAATTGCCATCGGGGCGATCGCCTGGTGTGTAGCGACGGGCCGGTTTTTAGTGGAAGAACCTTGTCTCGCGCTTTGCGTATGGAGGGCGTGTTTTAGGGGCCATGAGTCAGCCCTGGATGACGTACCAATAGCACGATCGGTATGATGATCGTCAGTAACTGTGGGTAGGGTGTCGCCCCCTTTTAAGGCCGTCGATGGGGCAACCTCCCATGGGGTGAAGGGAGAAATTATAATTGACGTTCCCCGATGGCTCTTCTATAATCTCTTCTCGACCTTGTTTATCGTGGG
>JBKHJO010000087.1:0-7589 GCA_046538105.1 Anaerolineales bacterium
CTGCTCGAACATAGAATTCAGGATATTCAGAGTTTCGAGGTCAAGACGCGTTATCCCCGCGTCGTGGGGCGGAACGCCCGCCTCGGCGTGCACGGGAGGGGTCCGTCCACATCGGTAGGCATGATCCGGACCGACCGGGGCGCGACGGGCTGGGGCGTCGCCACCATAGACGACGCGGAAGCGCAGCAGTTGATCGGAAGGCGGGTCGGTGACCTATTCGATCCGGATGTTGGCGTGATCGACGCCCAGGCCATGCCCCTGGATTTCGCCCTCCACGATCTGGCCGGCGTCATCCTCGACCAGCCGGTCTATGAGATGTTGGGCGCGCGCGGGGGAAGGGCGGTGCCCTGCTATGACGGCGCCATCTATATGGACGACACCCTGCCCAAGGAGAACCCGCGAGGTATTGAAGCCGTGTTGGAGAACTGTCGGGCCGACCATGGACTGGGCTATCGGGCGTTCAAGTTAAAGATCGGGCGGGGGTATCGGTGGATGGAGGGGGACGAGGGCTTGGCGCGGGATATCGCCGTCACGCGCCGGGTGCGCGAGGATTTCCCCGACTGCGACATCCTGGTGGACGCCAACGATGGCTACACGTGCGAGCAATTTCTGGTCTACCTCGAGGCCGTCGCCGACTGTGACCTCTACTGGATCGAGGAGCCCTTTCCGGAGAACCGGAAGGATCTACTCTGTCTGCGGGAGGCCCTGGTCCAGCACAGCCCTGAAACCCTGATCGTGGATGGCGAACGAGATCCCGATCTGTGCCTGCTGCTGGAACTGGTGCAGGAGGGCCTGTTGGACGTGCTGAATATGGATATACAGGGATTGGGGTTCACCACCTGGCGGCGATGGATGCCCAGGCTCGTGGAGGCGGGGGCGTACGCCTCGCCGCATACGTGGGGAAATCCGCTGAAGACGCAGTATGCCGCGCAGTTTGCGTGTGGTCTGGGTGGAGTGCCGACGGTGGAGGGCGTTCCCGGCGAGGTGAAAGGCGTGGATTGGTCCGGGTATAGGCTGTGCGAGGGATTATTACGTATCCCGATGGCGCCGGGATTTGGCATGAAGTTGCTCGAGGGGGCGTTGCAATAGATGACAACAATCACTTTTGTCGAAAAGAGGAGATTTAATAATGGAGCCATCTCGGGATAAGCCCACAGTGGGCATCATCATGGGGGATCCGGCGGGCATTGGCCCCGAGATCGCCCTCAAGAGCCTGTCCACGCTGGATATATATGACGTCTGTCGCCCCCTGCTGGTTGGGGACTATGATATCCTGCGCCAGCGGGCGGAGCGTTTTGTGCCGGAGGTGTCCCTGGTGCACGAGGACACGTCCGATGCCGGGGATATGGGTAGGGCGCCCTTTGAGGTGCGGGTACTGGAGATCGATTCTGGCTATGCGTCGATGGAGAAAGGCATGGCCGGCGAGGCGGCCGGCAGAATGATTCTGGATTCTATCCGTCGCGGTTTTCGCGCCGTTTCTGAGGGAACTCTGGACCGTCTGGTGCTGGCGCCCATCACCAAGAGTGCGTTGACAAAGACGGATGAGGGATACGAGTCCGAGTTCGAGTTGTTCGCGGATCTGGCAGATGTGGATCGCGTCTACGGTGTGATCAAATGGGGATCCATCTTTACCACTTCGGTGACGGGTCACGTTCCTTTTCGCGAGATACTCTCGCATCTCACAGTACCGGATATCGTGAATGCGGCGCAGGTGCTGCGGGCGACCATGGCCGATTTTGGTATCAAGCAACCGCGTCTGGCTGTGGCTGCCCTCAACCCCCACGCTGGCGAGGAGGGACTCGTGGGTACGGAAGAGCAGATGCTCATCGCGCCGGCCATAGAGTCGTTGGTGGAAAAAGGCATGAATGTGGAGGGGCCCGTCCCAGCAGACGTCGTCTTTATGCAAGCCATGCGGGGCGATTATGACGGTGTGCTCTTTTTGTATCATGATCAATGCAATATCGCGGTCAAAACTGTGGCCTTTGGCGAGGCCGTGCTGTTATATATGGGGCTTCCGGTGATCGTCACCGGTACCACCCATGGAAGCGCGTACGATATCGTGGAGCAGGGCGTCGCCGATGAGGAGAATATGTCCCGGGCCATCAGGACGGCCGCCACCATGACACGTAGAGAGGAGCCGATAGTGCCATGTGGAGGTGCGGCGCCATCCATGTAGCGATGGTGTGGGATTTGCCGGAGCGGCACGAAGAGGTGTTTGAGATCTGGTCTGAGATTGTATGGATCAAGTAAAAGTTATTTGAGGAGGATATTACATTGGCGGACAGGATCACGCCGAGGAACGAGGATTATTCACATTGGTATCTCGACGTCATTCGCGAGGCAGAATTGGCCGAGAACTCGCCCGTGCGGGGGAGCATGGTCATTCGACCCTATGGTTATGAATTATGGGAGGGGGTGCGGGATGGTCTGGACCGCCGCTTCAAGGCCACCGGCCACCGCAACGCCTACTTTCCGCTCTTCATCCCCATGCATTTTCTGGAGCGCGAGGCGGATCATGTGGAGGGCTTTGCTCCCGAACTCGCCGTCGTCACCATCGGGGGCGGCAAAGAACTGGAGGAACCGTTGGCCGTGCGGCCCACGTCGGAGACGATCATCGGACATATGTACTCGCGGTGGATTCAGTCCTATCGGGATCTGCCCCTGCTGATCAACCAGTGGGCGAACGTGGTGCGCTGGGAGATGCGCACCCGTCCCTTTTTGCGAACCATGGAGTTCCTGTGGCAGGAGGGGCATACGGCCCATGCGACGGCGGAGGAGGCTATAGAAGAAACCCTACGCATGTTGGACGTTTACGCCGATTTTGCCATCAACGAT
Source organism: Anaerolineales bacterium (assembly GCA_046538105.1). Lineage (GTDB taxonomy): Bacteria > Chloroflexota > Anaerolineae > UBA1429 > UBA1429 > JAWLEV01. The sequence continues at coordinate 2,836 of JBKHJO010000087.1, forward strand.
GCGGCCATTCCCGTCATCAAGGGAAAAAAGAGCGACCGAGAAAAGTTCGCCGGAGCCGTCGATAGTTACACCATAGAGGCCATGATGGGCAACGGGTGGGCCTTACAGGCGGGCACGAGCCACTATCTGGGGACCAATTTCGCCCGTGCCTTTGACATAACCTATCTCGACGAGGACAACGAACTGGCGTTCTGTCACACGACGAGTTGGGGGGTGAGCACGAGGATGGTGGGGGCCATCATCATGGCCCATGGGGACGATCAGGGGTTGCGGTTGCCGCCGCAGCTGGCCCCGATTCAGGTGGTAGTGGTGCCCATCTGGCGCGATGCGGAGGAGAAGGCCGACGTGTTCCCGGTGGTGGAGCGGGTGCGTTCTGCACTGGAGGAGGCGGATATACGGGTGCATGTGGACGACCGGGAGGATCAGACGCCGGGATACAAGTTCAACGACTGGGAGATGCGGGGCGTGCCCGTGCGTGTGGAGATAGGGCCCCGGGACGTGGAAAAGGATGCCGTCGCCTGTGCGCGTCGGGACAAGCCCGGTCGGGAGGGCAAAGAGTTCGGCGTGCCTGTCGCGGGCGTCGTAGAGTATGTAAGCGACCTGTTGGAGCAGGTTCAGGATGGGCTTTTGCAGCAGGCCGAGGCCTTTCGGGAAGAGAACACGTATCGCGTGAGCGATTACGAGACGTTCAAGGAGATCCTGGAGGACGGGGAGGGCTTTTTGCGCGTCCACTGGGCGGGTGATGCGGAAGACGAGGATCGCGTCCAGGATGAGACCAAGGCCACCCTGCGTTGTCTCCTGCTGGATCCAGACGAGGGGGAGGGAAAGTGCTTTCTGACGGGCAAACGGACCGACCAGGTGGCCATCTTTGCCAGGGCGTATTAGTGACTTTTGAGGGCGATTGGGGGAACTTTTTCTCCGTGCGTGATTGATCAGAGGGGGGAAGGTGACTGAAACGAGGCGGCTACACACATGGGAAAAGGTGGAGATAACCCTTGAGGCGGAGGGATCCTTTTCCAATCCCTATACCGAGGTGCAGGTCTGGGTGGATCTGGAGGGGCCCTCGTTCCGCCGACGGGTCTATGGTTTTTGGGATGGTGGGAACCTGTTTCGCGTGCGCGTCACGGGGGTGCGTCCGGGACAGTGGTCCTGGGTCAGCGGTTCGAGCGTTTCCGATGATGGACTGAATGGCAAAGAGGGCGGGTTCGCGGTTGTTCCCTGGGCCGAAGAGGAAAAGGCGGCCAACCCTTGCCGCAGGGGATTTCTGCGGGCCACGGAGAATGGTCATGCGCTGCAGTATGCCGATGGGACGCCCTGTTTTCTGCTTGGCGACACCTGGTGGTCGACGGCTACCTTTCGTTACAGGTGGTATGACGATGATGAACGGCGTCCCGTCGGTCCGGGGATGGGGTTCAAGGACATGGTGCACTATCGGAAGGAGCAGGGCTATAACTGTATCGCCATCCTCGCCGCCTTTCCTGCCTGGGCTAACGATGGGAAACCCACAGAGATTCGCCTTGATGACGAAAAACAGACGGGTGTGCGGCAGGCATGGGAGCAGGCGGGCACGGGCAGTGCCAAGAACATGCACAATGCGGGGGGACGCCCCTTTTTCTTTCCCGGACGGGTGCCGGGTCATCAGGACGTCTTTCCCGATGTGGATCGCATCAATCCGGCCTATTTTCATTATCTGGACCGCAAGGTCGATTATCTGAACGCCCAGGGATTCATCCCCTTTATCGAGGTGGCGCGGCGGGACACGGGGCCGGCCTGGAAGAGGTTCTACGATTGGCCGGATTCGTATGTGCGCTATATGCACTATGTGTTCTGCAGATATCATGCCAACAACTGTATCCTCAGTCCCATCCACTATGATTGGCATAGCATGGCGTTGCCCTCGCGCGCCTACAATGAGCCGGCCAACATGCGGGCTGAGGAATATGGTCCCCTGGCCTTTGGCACGCCGCTATCGGCAAACTGTGATGGGTCCACACTCATAAACTTTGGAGATGATGCGGGATGGATCGATATCCATCAGATCGGAAACCGGCGGGATCACAACGTCTTCTGGTACCTGACACAGATCTATCATGAATCCCGCCCGGCCAAGCCGGCCTTTAATGGCGAGCCGTACTATGCGGGATGGCCGCCGAGCAGGGGAGTCGAGGGAGGGACTGCGGAGGATGCCCTCTATTGTCGGTCCGCCGGATATGGAAGTTTCCTGTCTGGGGGATTGGCAGGACATATGTATGGTGCCGATGGATTATGGGGTGGGGATATCGAGCCCGAGGCGCCGGTCAAGATGTGGGAGTCGCTGCAGTGGGCGTCGGGTGCGCAGATGCAGCATTTGCGCACCTTTGCCCTGTCGGAGGGAGATCTTTACCAAGATCTTGTGCCCTGTTCCGATCTCGTCTATCCCAACAGGACGCGGGACGTCTCGGGGAACAGGGGTTGGGCCTATTGCGCTGCCACTCCGGACAAGGAATTGATCATGCTCTATTTCGAGGCCGATTGCCCTGAGGCGACATTGCGCGGGATCCTGCCCTGCACGTCGTATAAGGCGGACTGGTTCGATCCGCGCCAGGGAGAATGGCACAACGCAGGCGCGCTCACGTCCGATGCGCTGTGCAAGATCTCACTGCACCCGTTTCCGTCGCAACAAAGGGACGAGGATTGGGCTTTGAAACTGAAAGCGATTGAGAGTTAACGACAATCGCTGTATTTTTATAGGCAGAGCGCGGGACGGAAAAAGGTTCTCCGTCCCGCGCTCTTTTGCTCTGGCTCAGTTTGCACAAACGGCGATCTATTCCAACAGATCTGCCACCCAGCCGATATCCAGAGCCTCGAGTTTTTCCCGCGTGGGGGCGGCTGTATTTGGATCCCAGCCCATCATGGCGTAGAACGTTTTCAGGGCGTGCGCGAACTCTGTTTCCGAGTAGACTTGGCCTGCCACCGGGCCCTCTGGCAGCGCTTCCATGAGACGGTCGGGGAGGGCGTCGTCCTGGGGCCCAAAGCCCTCTCGGGCATTAAAGGCGCGAGCCATGTCGTAGGCGCGTTCCCCCGCCAGCCATATCTCCAGCACCGATGTATTCCAACCGGTGGTGGCGTTGATGAGTTCCTTGGTCTGTTGCGGCGTCCAGGCATGAAAGTAGCAGATACCCGTGAGATTGTAGGTAACGCGCCACATCATGGCCTGACGCACCATACGTACCTTGTCCGTGCTTATGTCGTCAAAGGGCAGGGGATCGAGGACGCCCAGAGGCTTCAGATCGGCGATGCCCTCTTCCGTTTGATAGCCGCTGTCGTGTACGCTGTGCATGTGGTCGGCACCGGTGGGAGAGACGGCGATGCCCAATCCGTGGCCGTACTTGACGCGGGGATCGTGCATGGCCACTTCCTGGCCCTTGATGCTCATGGAGTACTTGGGTGCCTCGCCTCCAATGTGCTCCGCCGCACGGCGAGAGCCCTCGGCCAGTATATCCCCAAGTCCTTCTCGCTCTATGATCTTTTCTATCGTCTCGATCAAGGCCTCTGGGTTGCCAAAGGTGAGTTCCAGGCCATCGGTGTCCTCGGGCCCCAAGATTCCACGCTCGTAACATTCCATGGCGAAGGCGATGGTACTCCCCGTGCCTATGGTATCCAGGCCGTTGGCGTTACATAGTTGGTTTGCATATGCTATCGCTTCCAGGTCGTCGATACCGCACATCGAACCCATAGCGCCCGCGGTCTCGTACTCGGGGCCGCCGTACTCGGGGTCAACTGTGTACTCGTCACTATCGACTTTTACAACCCATTTGCATCGCACGGGGCATCCGTAGCACGTATCGCGATTCACCGTGATGGTATCGCTCATCGTCTCCGAGGAGATGGCCTCAAAGCCCTCGAACTGTCCCTCCTGAAAGTTCTTTGTGGGGAGGCCTCCCACGCCCTGGTTGACGCGGACCATACGCATGGTACCCAGCGTGGAAAAGACGGCGGAGCCGGTCTCCTGGTAGTTTTGCGCAAACCAGCGCCCCATCTCCCGGATCTTTTCCTGGTCAGCGACGGGTGGACGCTGGGAGCCCCTGACGGCGACGGCCTTTAGTTTCTTGGAGCCCATGACGGCTCCCAGGCCCGTGCGTCCCGCAGCGCGGGTGGCGTCGTGCATGACGTTGGCGACGCGCACGAGGCGCTCGCCGGCGGGGCCACATTGGGCGACGCGGATATTATCATCGTCCAGTTCGTCCCGAATCTGTTCCTCAACGGCATACGTCTCTTTGCCCCAGAGCGCATCGGCGGGGCGTAGTTCCACCTCATCGTCCTTGATCCAGAGGTATACGGGAGAGTCCGAGACGCCCTCAAAAATGATGGTATCCCAGCCAGATCGCTTGAGTTCCGCGCCAAAGAAGCCCCCGGCTTCCGAGCCAGAGAACGCGCCCGTGAGGGGAGACTTGGCCCCGACCATGTGCCGTCCCCCGCCGGCCAGGGGCTGTCCCGCCAGCGGTCCGGTGGTGAAGATGAGTTTATTCTCCTCTCCCAAGGGATCGATGCCCGCAGGGACTTCTTTCAGTAGATAGTAGGCGATGAATCCCCAGCCTCCCAGGTAGCGACGCATGAACTTTTCATCGAGGGTTTCGGTTTGTATGTCTCCCGTCGTAAGGTTCACTCGGAGCGCCTTGCCCCAATGTCCGTAACTCATAGATCCTCCTTATGCTTCATATAGTATGTTCAAGAGAACGTCGGGAAGCGACGTTACCATGCATGGCTTCATTATA
>JBKHJO010000032.1:0-31794 GCA_046538105.1 Anaerolineales bacterium
CATTGACGTGCCCTGGCATGGGACGTAGAATGGGAGACAGAAGCCGGGGCAATGGAAAGGAGAGATGATCATGAACTCCAGAGAGCGAATTCTGACGGCCTTGGAGGCCGAGCAGCCCGACAGGGTGCCCATCTTTGAGCTATACATAAACGAATCCAGCATCGTCAGGCTGGCGCGACTGTTGGCGCCGGAAATGGTGGAAGTGGAGGCGGAGAAGGACCGTTTTGGCGAGGAACGGCAAGAAGTTCTCGACCTCTACTGCTTGCTCGTGAAAGAGTTGGATCTGGATGCCACCTGTACCAACTTTTCCATAGGCATAGAGGTCATCGATGAGAACGTGGGGCGGGACAAATATGGCACCATCTATCAACTTAGCGGGCATGGGGAGCCCATGCCCATCGAGGGACCTATCGAGGGGCCAGAGGATCTGGCCGGGTTCGACATGGTCTCGCGGCTTGAGGGGGAAGATTTTGCCGGCGTGCGGTACGTGGTCGATGCGGTGGGTCCGGAGAAGGCGCATTTTGTCAGTGTGACGGATCCCTTTAAGGTGAGCTGGCGTCGACGAGGAGGGATGCAGCATCTACTGATGGATTATGTGCTGCGTCCGCAGTTCGTGCACGATCTGGCGCGCATATCGACCGACTTTGACAGGGCGGCCATAGATCTGGCTGTGGAGGCTGGCGTGGACGTCATCGTCGTGCCCGGCGATCTGGCGGGCGAATTGACGACTATCATGTCACCCGAACACTATCGTGACTATATAAAGCCCTATCATAAAGAGATGGTGGATTACGCCCACCGCCGTGGCCTAAAGATCGTCAAGCATACGGATGGCAACGTGTGGCCCATCCTGGATGACCTGTTGGACGTGGGGTTTGATGGTATACATCCCATACAGCCCCAATGTATGGATATCGTCGAGGTCAAGGAGCATGTGGCAGGGAGGGCCTGCATCCTGGGGAATATCGACTGTCGGGAACTTCTCCCCTTTGGGACGGAGGAAGAAGTGGAGGCCGTCGTCAGAGAAACCATTGAGAAGGCGGCGCCCGGAGGTGGCTATATCATCAGTTCGTCCAATTCCATCCATCCGGGCTGCAAGCCCGAGAATTACGTGGCCATGGTCAAGGCCGCTCACAGATATGGGGATTATTCCTGAGAGGGAAAGATCTTTGTTGCTCAGGAATTGGTGTTCGCGTTTTGGGAGGCGCCTGGCCCTGTGTATGAGAGGCCACGGCCAGGCGCCTCCCATAGTCATGTTTTGACATCAGGGGAAACATCGTGTATTCTCGATTTTAGTTGACGTTATCTTTATTGCTTGAAAGGAAAAAGATGATCTCTGTCCAGGAATTTGGTGATAGGGCAGTTGAGAATGTAGAAGAAGTAATTATCGGTAAACACAAGGAAGTACAACTGGCCTTTGTGGCCATGCTTTGTCAGGGACATATATTGATAGAGGATGTACCGGGTGTGGGCAAGACCGTCCTGGCCAAATCCATCGCCAGGACCATTGGGGGCACATTCAGCCGCATCCAGTTCACGCCCGATCTATTGCCCAGCGACGTCACGGGGGTGTCGGTCTTTAATCAGAAGACGCGGGAGTTCGAGTACCGTCCGGGGCCCATCATGGCTCAGATCGTCCTCACGGATGAGATCAACAGGGCGACTCCCAAGACCCAATCCGCACTTCTCGAGGCCATGGAGGAGCGCCAAGTCACGGTGGATGAGAGAACCTATCCCCTTCCCAGGCCCTCTATGGTCATGGCCACACAGAATCCCATCGAATACGAGGGCACGTTTCCCCTTCCCGAGGCTCAGTTGGATCGTTTTCTGATGCGTGTCAGTCTTGGACATCCCGTGCCCGAGGAGGAGGTACGTATTCTTGAGGCCCAGCAGTACCGGCATCCATTGGAGGATCTGGAACAGGCCGTGACCGTGGATGAATTGCTGGAGGCCCAGCAGCAGGTGCGGGAGGTCTATGCCGATCCCCTCATCAAGGAGTACATTGTCGCGGTGGTGAATGAGACGCGCGAGTATCCGAACGTCTATCTCGGCGCCAGTCCCCGCGGATCCCTGGCGCTATATAAGACGAGTCAGGCCTATGCTGCTTTGCAGGGACGCGATTACGTCATTCCCGATGACGTCAAGATGCTGGCCGAGTTCACCCTTGCCCATCGCATCATCGTGAGTCCCTCGGCGCGGATAAAGAACGTAGATACACGTCATGTCGTACAGGATATTCTAGATTCTGTGCCCGTCCCTGGAACGCGTGAACGCGCCAAAAGCGAAAGGGTTTGATGGCGTTTATTATACATCTCTGGCTTTTGGTAGCCTTTTATCTGATACCCTTGGTGTTTTCACGCTGGATATGATTTTTTTGTGCAAGGATGTGAAATATAGCTATTATGAGAATTCGTCCTGCCCTGCTTGGACATCTTGAACTCTGCGAACGTATCGACGGCTCGTACACGACAAGTTATGTTTGGCAGATGGAGGAGAAAAGGACGTCGCATGGCATCGCGGTGACGTTTCGGCGCGAACACATTCCCCGGAGTGTTCGCGTTCCCTACCTGCAGGATACAGAAAATCTCCGGGAGGACTGGCGCCGCAACGAGTGTTTTCTCGTGGCGCAGGATGCGGGGACGGTGGTGGGCTATCTGGATATGATCGTGAGGCGGAGGAACTGGGAAGGGTGGATCAACCATCTGGTGGTGGAGGCTTCGATGCGACGTCAGGGCATAGGCAGTCTTCTTTTAGAGACGGCTCAGAGATGGGCGCGGGGCAGCGAACTGGTGGCCATCACAGCCGTTTTTCAGAGCAAGAACGAACCGGCGATCCAGTTCTTTTCCGAAAAGGGATACGCTTTTAGAGGCTTTATCGATCAGTATTACAGCAACGGTGATGTAGGGCTGATCTACTCGCGTTTTCTAACCGAGGATAGAGGAACATGGGGATATCGTATGTGACTCTTATCCGAGCGCTGGCTGTTTCGGGAAATAGCCGAGAGAAACATGGGATATATATCCTGATCGTGTAAATAGCCACCGCGATTATAGCGTTGATTTATCCGCTAAAAGTCCGACCATGTCATTTCAGATCTGACTTGGTATCTTTTGACAGTTCGTTGATCTGCACAGTATAATGTAGAGAGCGTTATACGCGATCTCATTCCTTTGATTTGCGAGGAGTCCACGATAAAATGCCCAAGAGAACGTGGCAACCGAAAAAGCGTCGTCGTCAGAAGGTTCATGGTTTTCGCCAGCGTATGTCCACCAAAGGCGGGCGTGGCGTGGTCAAGTCCAGGCGAGACAAGGGGCGTTGGTCTTTGGCTGTGAACCCGAAACACAAAAAGAGGAATCACAAGTAGTACGTTTACGTGTTACCTTTGCAGCATCGCCTCACCAGGTCTGCCGATTTCGGTCGCGTCCATGGTGAGGGGTGCTGTTATTCTAATAGGATGTTAGTCCTTTGTAAGTGCAGGAATGGCCTGGAGAACAGCCGCTTTGGTTTTTCGGTAAGCAAGAGGGTTGGTAACGCTGTCGTGCGCAACCGGGTGAAGCGGCTCCTTCGCGAAGTAGTGAGATTGCATTGCGATCTTATTTCCTCTGGATGGGATATCGTTTTTATAGCCAGGTCGGCCATTGTCGGAGCGGACTATGGGGCTGTCGAGTCTGCCGTGACGTCCCTTCTGAGTTCTGCGGAATTATTTCGATCGGCGGAGAATGAGAATGAGGAGGAGACAGATGAGTCGCATCTCTGTCGGGGTATATGAGTAAGCGTCTCGTGCTTGGTGTATTGCGTTTCTATCAGCGTGCCATATCGCCCACCTTGCCTCCGAGTTGTCGCTTTCAGCCCACCTGTTCGGAATATATGATCCAAGCGGTGCAGAGGTATGGCATCCTGCGTGGTATATTTATGGGATTGAAGCGCCTTTCGCGCTGCCATCCCTTTCATGAAGGTGGATATGATCCCGTACCCGAGGTTGAGAATCGAGGGGTGTGATGGGAGCAGTCTTGAGGAGGTTGCAAGTTTGGGAGTGATCGGAAAAGTGAGGGCGCGGGTCCTCTTGGTTGTTTTGGCAGGCCTTGTGGCGGTGGGATGTGTGCCCGGTGGTGCGGGGATGCAGAATCCCGGTTGGACGGTAGTCGTGGCGCAGGAGGAGACGGTCTATGCAGCCCTATCCACGGGCAGGGTCGTGGCCCTCGATAGTTTGAACGAAGGGGAAGAGATCTGGGCCTATCCTGTAGAGGCCCAGGGTGGGGGAGGGATTGGCTGTTCCTTTGCCAGGGCGCAGGATGATGCCGTGAGCCTCCTGGGTGCCGTTTACGGCACTCCCGTGATGACGCAGGACCTTTTGTTGGTAACTTCGTATGATAATCGCCTGTACGCTTTTGATCGCGCGTCCGGGGAAAAGGTATGGGACTTTGCGGTGGGTGATGCCATCGTCGGCGGTGTCGTCGTCGATGAGGGCACGGCGTATTTTGGATCCTCCGATCACAAGGTGTATGCCCTGGACATCGAGGATCAGGAGTTGCTTTGGGATGCTCCCTTTGAAACCAGCGATTGGGTGTGGAGCACGCCCGCCCTCGACGATGAAAGGGTGTACGTGGGGGGCATGGACCATTATGTATATGCCCTCGACCGCGAGACGGGCCTGGAGCAGTGGAGAACGAGTGTGGGTGGGTCGGTCGTTGGCACAGTTGTGCAGCAGGATGATCTGCTGTACGTGGGCAGCGTAGATAAACGTCTGCATGCCCTGCGTGTCGAGGATGGATCGGAGGCCTGGACGACTGAGAATCTTGGCGGTTGGGTGTGGGGCGAAGCGTTGGTGCATGATGGGTACGTCTACTTTGGCTCCCTGGATGGCAGCGTCCACGCTCAAAGTGTGAAAGACGGCAGTGCGCGCTGGGATCCCGTGCGAGTGGAGGGGGCTTTGAGGGCGGGCCCGGCCCTTTTGGGAGAGCGTATAGTCATCGGGACTGATGACGGATTTGTGTACGCCATCGATATGCAGACGGGAGCCGCGGAGATGCTGGAAGAACTGCCAGGGGCGGTCCTTTCCACGCCAGCCGTTGAGGGAGATATGGTCTATGTTGGGACGGCGGATGGAAAAGTGTACGCTCTCGACACAACCAGCAGGGCGCCACAGGTGTGGATCTATCCCCCGGCCGAGGACTAGGTGACGAGATGAGGAGGTTTGTCTTTCGTGCAGCAAGCAGCAAGTAAACCACAAGTAGACGCAAAGCAGTTGCGCAAGTCTATCTTGATATGGATTATCGTTGGGGCGGCGATCCTGGCGGTGTTTCAGATTGGATGGGGGGTTATCTGGCGCGAGGGTCTCATACGTCCCATGCTAAATGCCCTTTTATTCCTCTATGCGCACCTGGGCGAGAGTTTTGTCCTGGCTATTACCGTCTTTACCGTTGTTCTGCGTTTACTCACTTCTCCTCTACATATCAAACAGATCAGGTCATCTCAGAAGACGGCGGAACTGCAACCCAAATTGTCCAAGCTGCAGGAAAAGTACGGCGGTGACAAAGAGAGGCTCTTGCAAGAGCAACAGAAACTGTATAAAGAGGCGGGCGTGAATCCTCTGGGTGGATGTCTTCCGACTCTCATCCAGTTTCCCATCTGGATCGGTTTGTATCAGTCGATCAACAGCGTACTGGCCGATACGCCTCTGGAACTGATGAATTTGGGAAAGAATGTCTACTCTAACTTTGAAATGATCTCGGATATCGTGCCCTTGCAGAGTACGTTCCTGTGGCTTGATCTGGCCAAGCCGGATCCCACTCCCTTTGTTTTACCCGTTCTGGTTGCTGGGACCATGTGGCTTCAGCAAAAGATGATGATGCCTACGTCCTCGGATTCTCAACAGGCGTCCATGAATCAGACCATGCAGTTTATGATGCCTCTCATGTTTGGTTATTTCACTATGCAATTCTCGTCCGGGCTGGCGATCTATTTTGTCATTTCCAATGTCGTCGGCATTGCTGTGCAGTGGGCGATACAAAGGAGCGAGGGTCCCGAGACGTCGGCTGCCGAGGATGGGAACTGATATGGCAAGAGAAAAGGGAAAGATGCAGAAAGGTAACTATACAGGAAAGACGGTTGAGGAAGCCTTGAAAAAGGCTTCCTACGATCTGGGCGTGCCTCCGGAGGAACTCGAGTATGAGGTGATCAGGGACACGACGCGCAGCATCCTTGGTCTGGTTCAGACGGGTGAGGTAACCATTCGTGTTTTGGAGCAGACCGTCGAGCCGGAAACAAAAGAATCCGAAAAAGTCGGGGCAGAAGAGGTAGCGGAGGCAGAGACTATGGAAGAGGAGGAAGCTCCTGGCACTGTGGAACGGGAGGAGGCCGGGATCGAAGTCGAAGAGGAAGTCGAGGCGGAGGTAGAAGAAGGGGAAGAAGCGCCCGCCCCGCATCTGGAGCGTAATCCTCCCGAACTGGAGGATATCACCTGTGAGGTGCTGGCCAATTTGATAGACAAGATGGGGCTGCTGGCCGCTGTCGAAGTGGTGGATCATGGTGGTGCGATCGATTCTGAAACGGGTGAGGTGTCCCCTCTGATCGTGAACGTGGTAGGGGACGAACTGGGCGTCCTCATCGGGCGCCGCGGCGAGGCGCTTCGCGATCTGCAATTCATGGTGCGTCTCATCGTCAATCGTGAGATCAAGACCTGGCCGAACTTGGTTGTGGATGTCGATGGTTACAAGGCCAGACGCGAGGAAAGCCTGCGCGCTCTGGCAAAGCGCATGGCGGACCAGGTGCGAGAGACGGAGCGTGTCGCGACGCTGGAGCCCATGCCTGCCTATGAACGTCGCATCATCCACATTACGTTGCGGGATGACCCCGACGTGTATACCGAGAGTACGGGAGAGGGAGAGGATCGAAAGGTGCAGATCTTTCCCAAGTAATTCATCAGGGGTTTTACTTTGTCGTTGACTCCGGAATATGTCGTTGTAGGTCACGTCACATGGGATGTGGAGCCCGACGCCACGTTGCGACCGGGAGGTACAGCGACTTATTCGGCCTTGACGGCCCATCGCCTTGGTCTCAGGACCGCAGTGCTCACCTGTGCTGATCCAGCATATCCTCTATTTGCGGAGGAGCCTTCTATCGCCGTACATCATCTGTCCGCTCTGCAGACGACCACGTTCAAGAATGTTTACTCCTGTCGGCGCCGCCGTCAGTATATTCAGAGTTGCGCGCCGCCGTTGGTTGCTGCGGATATGCCTGTGGGGTGGACGCATGCTGCCATGGTTCATCTGGGACCTGTGGCCCAAGAGGTAGATGGGGGGCTGATAAGGAGTCTCTCGTCCTCTTTTCTGGGACTGACGCTTCAGGGGTGGCTGCGGCGTTGGGATAGGGATGGTCTGGTCTCTTATGCGCCATGGGACGGGGCAGCGAGCGCCCTGGGGATGGCGGATGTAGCCGTGCTCAGTCTGGAGGATCTGGAAGGTGATGAGGGGCGACTGGCACCCTATCTCTCTGCGGCGCGGCATCTCGTCTTGACACGGGGGCGGCAGGGCGCTACGGTATATTATGAAGGGGAAGTGGTGCATACACCCGCCTATAGGGTGAGGGAGGTCGATCCTACGGGGGCAGGAGATGTTTTCGCCACCGCTTATTTTGTACATTTCTTTGAGACGCGGGATGTGCGAAAGGCGCTTTGTTTTGCCAACGCTGCCGCTTCGTTTGTTGTAGAGACCGTCGGGGCTGCGAGTATACCGTCGAGGGAACAGATCGTGTGGCGCCTGCGGCACGGTCAGTTAAGAGAATAGGACCCGGAAGTATGAGCCGCGTATACGCACTGGCCAATCAGAAGGGAGGGGTCGGCAAGACGACTACAGCCGTTAACCTTGGTGCCTATCTGGCGAATGCGGGGAAAAAGGTTTTACTGGTCGATGTGGATCCCCAAGCCAACGCCACCACCAGTCTTGGTGTCGATACCCGTTCCCTTGAGCGTTCGTCCTACGACCTCTTTGTCGATTCTCTTCCCGTCTCACGTCTCGTCACGTTGACCAATTGCTTTGGGCTGGATCTCGTCTCCTCTTCTCCCTCTCTGGCGGGGGCCCAGGTCGAACTGGTCGACATGCCAGAGCGTGAGTTTCGCCTCCGTGATGCGTTGGAGGAGGTGGAGCAGCAGTACGATTTCATTCTCATCGATACGCCCCCCAGCCTGGGCATGCTGACCGTGAATGCGTTGGTGGCGGCAGATGGGGTCTTGATCCCCGTTCAATGCGAGTATCTTCCTCTGGAGGGGCTTGCCCAACTGCTGGAGACCATCGAACGGGTGCGCGAGAGCCTGAATCCCGACCTGATCGTGCGCGGCCTGATCCTGACAATGTACGATGTTCGTACCAATCTGTCCCGTCAGGTGGTGGAAGAGATTCGAGAGCAGTTTCCCAACACCGTTTTCGAGTCCATCATTCCGCGCAGTGTCAGGCTAAGCGAGGCGCCGAGTTATGGCGAGCCCGTGTCCAGTTATGCGCCCCGATCCAGCGGGGGCAAGGCCTATGCCGCGCTGTGTGAGGAGATTATGGCCTTGAACGAGGATTTCTAGAAGAGATATTTGTCTGTATGGAGGCTGTGCATGGTGGCTTCTAAGCGAAGACGAGGTCTTGGCAGAGGGCTGGAGGCTCTCATCCCTTCTGGTGGTTCGGTGCCGGGTTTGAAGAAGGTGAGTATAGATGCCATCGTGCCCAATCCCTTTCAGCCCCGGAGCGTATTCGATGAGGAGGCCCTCGAGGAATTGGCCGCTTCCATCAAAGAGGTAGGTTTGATTCAGCCTCTTTTGGTGCAGGAGGGGACAGGGGGCGAGGATTCTTCCAAGCCCAAGCGTTATCAGTTGATCGCGGGAGAGAGAAGGTGGCGGGCGGCGCGACTGGCCGGTTTACGGCACGTGGATGTCCTGATAAAGGATGCCACGCCGCAGGAGATGCTGGAATTGGCCCTGGTGGAGAACATACAGCGGGCCGATCTGAATCCCCTGGAGGAGGCTCAGGCCTATTCTCAGCTGGCCGAGGAATTTGACCTAACCCATGAACGTATCGCCGAGCGCGTGGGGCGGAGCCGGGTCAGTGTGACGAACACTCTGCGTCTGTTGCAGCTTCCCGAAGAGGCCAAAGAGGCTCTGCTGGCGAACAGGCTCTCCGAGGGGCACGCTCGTGCCCTGTTGATGCTTGATGGCAAGAGAAAATGTCTTCAGGCACTGCAGCAAGTATTGGAAAAGGATCTCTCCGTGCGGCAGACGGAGGAAATGGCCCGTCGCATGCATTCTCCTGAGGACAGTGGATCAAAAGAGCGCACGCGCTCGCCGGAGACAGAGGCTTTAGAGGGCGAATTCCGCGATGCGCTGGGAACCAAGGTGACCCTCTATCGCACCAGCCAGGGGGGCAGGCTGGTGATTCATTTTTATTCTGAAGAAGAATTGCAAGCCCTCTATGAGCGCATTGTGGAGGGAGGGGCATAGGTTTTGTCCGATGAGAGTCTCCTCAACCCCTTTTCCCATCCCTCAACCGCTTCCTGTCTACAGGGGCGCTTGAGGTTCCCTTATGCCCGAGGGAAATAGATGGGCATGAGATCTCGGAGGATGTCCCCGCCGTCACAACACGCCAGCGGGGAAAAAGCGAGATCGGAAGAACATCCCCATCGCTGGGCAGTTCTCGGGCTGGGTGTCGTGGCCATCTCCACGGGCTCTATCCTCATTCGTCTGGCACGGGCTCCCTCCCTGGTTGTGGGCGCATGGCGTCTGCTTCTGGCCGCGCTACTTTTGTCTCCCTGGGCCCTGCCATCGGGTCGGCGCGAATGGCGTCATCTGGACCGTGGAGACGTGGGGCTATTGGTGCTGGCGGGGATGGCATTGGCCCTGCATTTCATCACCTGGATCTCCTCTCTTTCCCATACAACGGTCGCCAGTTCAGTCGTTCTCGTCTCCACGAATCCCATATTTGTGGGTCTGGCAGGGCATTTCCTGTTGGGCGAGCGCCTCGACCGACGCAGCATTCTGGCAGTCGCCATTGCCATGCTGGGAACCGTCGTCGTCAGTTATGGGGACTGGGCGTTCACGGGGCAGGCGCTGTGGGGGGATTTTTTGGCTTTGATGGGAGCCGTGGCAGCCTCGGCCTATATCTTGTTGGGGCGCGCCGTGCGCCGAAAAATTTCCACCCTGGCATATGTCTGGCCCTGCTATGCCCTCGCTGGCGTCATTCTGTTGTTTCTCTGTGTACTCTGTGGTCAACCGCTCCTGGGCTATGATTTGCGTACCATTGCGTGCTTTTTTCTCTTAGCCCTGGTGCCCCAGATCATGGGCCATTCGTCGTTTAATTGGGCGCTGGCCCATTTCTCGCCCCTTTTTATCACCCTGGCCCTTTTAGGAGAGCCTGTGGGCGCCACGATCCTGGCCTTTCTTGTCCTGGGCGAGGTGCCTCCCCTGACCACGTTAGGGGGCGGCGTATTCGTTCTCTTGGGCATCTATTTGGCCTCCCGTGACGAGAGGCGTCCCTGAACCGTTTTATGCATCTGAGTAAGGAGTGTGTGGCATGCCTGTCGATTGGCAAGAACTAAATTCTCGTCGTCTGGATTGGATGAGGACGTCCGTCATTCGCGACATTTTCAAGACCATTCAATCCGCGGATCTCATTTCCATGGCCGGGGGATGGCCGGAGGCCGATCTCTTTCCCGTGGAACAGTTTCAGGAAGTCTGTAACTATCTTTTGCGGGAGATGCCCCGCGAATCCCTGCAGTATGGTGTGACCGATGGTTTCGATCCCCTGCGTAAGATCCTTGCCGAGTCCATGGACGAGGAAGGTATACCCTGTAAGATGGAGAACGTGGTCATCACCAGCGGCGCCCAACAGGGGCTTGATCTGGTGGGGCGCATCCTGCTAGATGAGGGGGATACCGTGATCGTGGAGGGACCGACTTTTCTTGGCGCCCTACAGTCCTTCAAGGCCTATGGGGTGGAATTTGCTACCGTGCCTGTAGACGGGGAGGGGGCATGCGTGGATCGGCTTCCGGGTATCATCGAGGAGAAGCGCCCCAAGTTCGTCTATTTACTGCCAACTTTTCAGAATCCTACAGGGGTCAGCATGTCCATGGCCCGCCGTGAGGAGGTCGTGGAGATCGCCCGTTCCATGGGCGTGCCCATCGTGGAGGACGATCCCTATGGCCAGCTGCGCTTTGGGGGGGAGCCGCTGCCTCCTCTGGTGGCCATCGACGCGGCCCTCTACACGGAGAACGACGAGGACGCGGGCTATGTCAAAGGGGACGTCATCTATCTGAGGACCTTTTCCAAGACGCTGGCGCCGGGCCTGCGGCTGGCCTGGGTGGTATGCCCGCCAGAGATCGCCGAGCAGTTTGTGATGGCCAAGCAGGGGGCCGATTTGCACACCAACGCTCTGGCGCAAACCATGGCCTATGAATTCATGCGCCGTGGATGGCTTCCTGCGCAGGTGCAACGTATTCGCGACACCTACCTGGCGCGTCGGAATGCCATGTGTGCAGCCATTGAGGAATATTTCCCCGAGGATGTGCTCTATACACGTCCCGAGGGGGGGCTGTTCCTCTGGGTGACCCTGCCCGAAGGCGTGGATGCGGTGGAACTTTTACAAGAAGCCGCGGAACAGAAGGTGGCCTTTGTTCCGGGAGGCCCCTTTTATGCCAATGGGGGTGGAGAAAACACCCTACGCCTCTCCTTTGCCAGTGTCTCCTGCGAGACAATCCGGGAAGGCATCCGACGCCTGGGCGAGGTGATGCATGGGTGGCTTGGGGAATAGGGATTGGGGCGGATTTTTCTCAGCGTACTTTTGGTATCTTTGGTAAAATGATCTACAATGTGTTCTGGTAATGACATGTTCTTGGTTGCATAGAGCATGATCAGGATGTGATCTGGGTTTTTGGCTGAACCTTTCAGGGGAGGCTGTTCTTTGGGTTCTGTTAGGATGGAGTGGACCAATGCCCATCTATGAATATCATTGCAAACAGTGTGAGGAGACGTTCGACAGAATTCGTCCGTTCTCCGAAGCTGAATCTCCTGTCCGGTGCCCTCGCTGTCAGCAGGAGGGCGCGGAGAGAGTGATCTCTGCTTTTGCCTCTTTTAGTGGGGCGCGTGACGGTTCTTCCACATCCATGGGGGGCAATGGGGGCTGTGCCGGCTGTCGGGGCGGTTCGTGCGCAACCTGTCGACGCTGATATCTGTTTTCTGACACAGAGGAGACCTCCCAGAAGATGCTTTCTGGGAGGTCTCTCTTGTGTATTGCTAGGGTGAGTTCTGACATGACAAAAAAGTCCGCGAGAACAGCACCACAAGCGCCTGTAACTTATGATCTCTTGCTGGAGGATGAGACATCGAGGGCTCGATTGGGGAGTCTGCGCACGTGCCATGGGGAGGTATCCACGCCTGTCTTTTGCCCCGTGGGCACTCAGGCGGCGGTAAAGGCCGTCTCGCCTCGCACCCTGCGTGAACTCGGGGTGCAGATGATCCTTGCCAATACGTATCACCTCTATCTGAGGCCGGGCACCGATCTGATAGAGGAGTTGGGAGGGCTGCACGAGTTTATGGGGTGGGACGGACCGATACTCACCGATAGTGGAGGGTTTCAGGTTTTTAGCCTGCAGGACTTGCGCGATCTGGATGATGACGGGGTTACCTTTCGTTCCCATCTGGATGGTTCTGAGCATCGTTTTACGCCCGAACGGGTGGTGAAACTACAAGAGCAGCTGGGTTCTGATATCGCCATGGTTCTCGACGAGTGTGCCGAACCTCATGATTACGAATATAATGTAGAAGCCCTGCGTCGTACGCATCTATGGGCTGAGCGCTGCCTGGAGGCCCATTCGCGTCCCGATCAGGGGCTGTTCGGCATCGTGCAGGGAGGTATCTTTGAGGATCTGCGTGCCGAGAGTGCGCGGGCACTGACGCGTATGGATTTCCCGGGGTATGCCATTGGTGGCCTCAGCGTCGGGGAATCGAAGGAGGATATGTTACGCATCCTGGATCGCGTGACGCCTCTCCTGCCCAGGGGAAAACCCCGCTATCTTATGGGCGTTGGCGCCCCCGAAGACCTTGTGGAATGTGTGGCACGGGGCATCGACATCTTTGACTGCGTCCTGCCCACGCGGTTGGCTCGCAATGGGGCCGTCTTCAGTCCTCACGGGCGATTGAATCTGCGTAACGCCTGCTATAAGGATGATCCCCGTCCCATCCAGGATGACTGCACCTGTTATGCCTGCAGTCATTTTTCCAGGGCCTATATACGGCATCTGGTCATGCGTAACGAGATTCTGGGGCTGTGTCTGACGTCCACACACAATCTACATTTTCTCGCCAGTCTGATGCGCAGGATACGCCGGTCCCTACGTTATGGTACTTTTCGTACCTTTCGAAAAGAGTTTTTGCGACGTTATCGGAGTGGTACTGTGAGCGAGAAAACCTCTTCCGTGGGAGGATAGTCACACCGTGCCCCTCCTACGGGCTGCGCTATTGGGTTTACTGCAAGGGCTGGCCGAGTTCTTGCCCGTGAGCAGTTCCGGGCATCTCGTTCTGGTGCCCTGGTTGTTAGGCTGGCAGGATCCTGGCTTGACGTATAGTGCCGTGGTGCACTTGGGGACCCTGGTAGCTGTCGTCATTCATTTTTGGGAGGATATCCGCGAACTCTTGGTCGGCGGCTGGCAGATGGTGCGATTCTTCTCTCTGAAAAGCACCTCATCTCGTCTGGCGCTCTTGATCCTGGTCAGTGCGTTGCCAGGGGCGGTCTTGGGCTATGCGCTGGAAAGTTATTTGGAGGGGATTTTCGGATCGGCTCCTGCAGCAGCCGGCGCTTTGCTGGTGACGGGCTGTCTCATCGTGTTGGGCGAACGATTGAGCCAAGGCGTCAAATCGATCGCGCAGATGGGTGTGAGCGATGCGCTGCTGATGGGATTAGCGCAGGCCTTTGCCATTGTGCCGGGGATATCCCGCTCTGGAGCCACTATCTCTGTGGGGTTGCTGCGGGACTTTGATCGCGAGGATGCCACGCGGTTTTCCTTTCTCATGAGCATTCCCATCATCGTGGGGGCGACGGGTTACAGCCTGCTTTCCCTCTTTGTCAAGGGAGCGAGTTCTTTTGATCTCTTGCCCCTGGGCGTCGGTTTTGGCACCGCTTTCTTGGGCGGATATGTGGCCATTGGAGCGCTTTTACGTCATGTACGCTCCCACAGCCTGCGTCCCTTTGCCTACTATTGCTGGGTGGTCAGTATACTCAGCATGCTCTTATGTCTGCTGCGTCGATGAGGAGTGCATGGGCATGAAAAAGATGGGGCGTTTGCTCTTCATCGGGCTACTTCTCGTGCTCCTGGGGTGTGAGCGCGTATTGGTCCCCTTGCATGAGCAGGAGGCCTCCCCAGCACAGGGAGAGGTGGATGCGGATCCCGTCCTTTTGCGCATGGCGGTGTGCTGGGCTGGACTGCCCTTGGCCAAAGAGCTTTCAGCGGCCTATACGGCCGGAAATCCTCGTGTCTCGGTGGATGTCGTCGCCTGTGATTCGGCGGTGGCCCGCGATCTTCTCGGCAGCGGGCAGGTGGATCTGGCTCTTGTAAGTGAGATGATGGGATGTGATGGCGAGGAGGATTCTTTGCCCGCGGTCTTGGCCTTGGATGCCCTGGTAGTGATAGTGCCGCAAAGATCGTCTCTGGAACGAATCACGGGAGATGAGTTATCGGCCCTCTTTGGGGGGTATCATCTGAATTGGCAGGAGCTATCCGCTGGGCGTGGCAAACCAGAGTTGGTAGTGCGCGAGACCGGCTCCGTGGCCAGGGAGTTGTTTCACTCCTACGCCATGGGGGAACAGACGGTCTCCTCAGCCGCGGTGGTCATGCCCCATGATCGCGCTGTGTTGGAGTATGTCGCGCAGCATGCCAGTGCTGTTGGCTATATCTCCCGGGCTTATGTGGATGAAAGGGTAAAGGTTCTTGCCATCGATGGTGTGCCGCCGACGCAAGAGACCGTGCGAGAGGGCGAATATCCCCTTGTCTATGGTCTCCAGGTCAGGATCTCCGATGTTGCATCTCGCGAGGCCACAGATTTTGTCTCGTTCATGCGCAGCCACAGAGGACGGCGTTTGGCCGCCGAGCGGTATGTCATTCCCGAGTAGCGAGCCAGGGATTATGGCGCATCTCGTGAGCCACTGTGGTGGGAGCGCCGTGACCGGGATACACCCGCGTTTCTTTGGGGAGGGCGAGGAGTTTGGCGTGGATACTCTTTAGTAGCGTCTGATGATCGCCGCCGGGCAGATCGGAGCGTCCCAGGCCCTCGCGAAAGAGGGTATCTCCACAAAAGACGGCCTCCTCCTCTGGGAGCCACAGGGATATGCCCCCCGGCGAATGGCCCGGCGTATGGAGCACCTGTATGTTCAGCCGGCCCACGGGGAATATGTCCCCCTCTTGAAGCAGATTATCGGCCTTTAGGCCCTGGGGGATGTTAGGGGAAAAGGCGCGAAAGAGGTCTGGGGGATGGCATAGGTACTCTGCCTCGTTCTCGTGGATGTGCAGGGTGGCACCCGTTGCTTTGCGTAGTGGATTCGCGGCCAAGATGTGATCGAAATGGAAATGCGTGAGGACGATATCCGTCACCTCCAATCGGGTCGCACGGACGGATTCCAGTAGGCGTTCCGCCTCAGCGCCGGGGTCTATGATCAGGGCTTTGTCCGTTTGCTGGCAGCCCACGATATAGCAGTTGGTTTGCAGCCTGCCGACGACAAGGTGCTCCAGCAGCACAATTACCCTCTTTTCTTTTCGATCCATTCTTTCAGGGACGCGTCCACGGTACCATCGGGCAGCACATAGTCTGGAGAGACATACCCTTTGTTTTCAAAGCGGCGTTTGCGCACACAGTTCTTGCCGCCCTTTAGGCAGTACTTCTCCACCCATTTCTCGTCCAACAGTCCCTGATCTACTGCTCTTTTTATGCCCGATGTTTCATTATACCAAGGACATCTATTGCCTTCTTTCATGATTTCCCTCTTTTCTCACTGTCTTTGGAAAAAGCCAGTGCTCTTTTCGATTCCTCTGCTTTTCCTGTCCTCCAGGTTGGGGGACAGGTTACATATTCTACTCTTCCTCATCCTCACTCTCCTGTCCCATTTCTTCTTTGGCTCTGCGAAAGAATCCCCTGGTGAGCCACGTTTTGATCGTGGAGCAGCCAATAGGTTCCCATCCCATGTGACAGAGATTCTGCATCAGGAAGAAGAGGGCCTCTCTACCTTCCCGGCAGACGATATTATAGCGGAACTTTTGCCCCGACGGTAGCTCATAGACTAACTTTTTATTGATAGTGTACGCATAGTTGTCATCCAGGCTGGAGAGAAGCCAATTGAGCACGTCCTCGTCTGTGGATTGTATGCATAGATTGTTGGTCGATTTGAAATCCAACGTTACCAGATCATATATCACACCGCTCCTCCAGAGTTCTGCTAGCGATACTCGCCTCTACCTATGCTATAGAAAAAAGCCTGATTTGACAAGCCTTGAAGGATGTATATACTGTTAGATGATAGAGCGGAACAAGTTTTGTTTCGGGTGTTCTCACGGATCTGCCATCCGGGTCGAGAGAGCCATGGCGGTAATTGTGGAGATCGCGAGCAGGCTTAGTTCGTTCTGCAGCAAGTATTTATTATGTACGTTGTGGGAGGGCAGACACGAATGTCTGACGATATCTACGGAAGCGCGGGATTTGAAGATACCGCCAATGACGAAGAGTTCGAGGATTTTGAAGAGGTGGAAGAGGGCGTCGAGGCTGAGACGCCGGAGGAAGAGGACATGGCCGATGAGGAACGGATCACGGGCACAGTGAAGTGGTTCAATACAGAGAAGGGCTATGGGTTTATTTCCCGGGAAAGTGGTAGCGACGTGTTCGTTCACTATTCTGCTATTCGGGGAACAGGGTTCCGTAATCTGACCGAAGGCGATAGGGTTGAGTTCAGTGTTGAGTCCAACCCCAAGGGGCCTCAGGCCGTCGATGTGGTCAAGGTGAGCAGCTACGACTACTAAACCTTTCGAACACTCGAAACGGGCATCGTAGGATGCCCGTTTTTTTGTTATCTTGTTGCGTTCTATTCTTTTGTTAGATATATATGTTGTGTGGGATAGGGCATGGTGATGCCCTCCTCTTTGAATCGCCTCAGAATCTCTAGATTGATATTCTGTTTTGTCTCCATATATTTGGAAAAGTTCGCGTTAAGGACGTGATACAGGACGTCAAAGTCTAGAGAAAAGTCTCCGTAGTTGCTGAAATGTGCGCGATCAAAGCGTACGTCCTCTTGGGCACTGATGATCTCCTCCAGGATATTGGGAATCCTGAGCATCTTCTCGTAGGGTGTTTCGGCGGCTACGCCAACGGTCAAAGTGACCCTTCGCTGCGTCATGTGTCTGTAGTTGCGGATGCGACTGCTGAGCAGGTCGCTGTTGGAAATCACGATCTGTTCCCCCGACAGGCTGCTTATCCTTGTCGTTTTGAGCCCGATGTTCTCGACCTTTCCACGAAACTCCCCGACGCTGATGAGATCTCCTATGACAAAGGGTTTATCCAGACTTATGGAAAGGGAGGCGAACAGGTCAGTGAGGATACTCTGCACGGCCAGGGCTACGGCGATGCCTCCGATCCCCAGGCTGGTGATGAGGGTTGTGGCCTCAACTCCCGGAATGTTATCCAGGGCCAGGAGAATTAGCAGACTAAAGAGTGCGAGGCGTATGATGAACCCCAAGGCCGTGTAGGTGGTGACTTGGTCGGCTTTCTCCTCGACGTGCTCCTCCTGATAGCGGCTAAGCCAGAAGGAGATGAGGGCATCGCTCCAGATGCCTACCTGTACGAAAAAGGTGATGAGGGTCAAGGTTCGTGCCCAGGTGGTCACGCGGGGAGAAAGTGTGAGAAACAAGGTACCAATGTATAGGGACCAGATGATAAGGATGACGGGCTTTGTCTTTCTGGTGAGTCTGGCTGACAATTCACTGGCTCTGCTCTTGGGAAACAGGCTTGCGAGCCAGTGAAAGAGGATTCCCTGGATGACTTTGAACAGGATGAAGATGATCAGGGCGGTGCCCAGGGCCAAGAGCCAATGCCGTACCGAGTTCATCAGATAGATGCGTTCGAGAAAATCCATATTTCCTCCTGTATCTCTTGGGTTATAATGAATTGACCGTCGAGCGCTCTCGAGATTGGCAGTGTTCCATCAATATCGCCTCGTCGATCTTGATGCCCAAGCCTGCGCCCTGGGGGATAGGTACCCGCCCATCGGTAAGAAGAATGGGATTTACCAAGAGGTCATCCCGCAGAGGATTGGGGTTGCGGTCGAACTCTACCACCGGCTCGTTCTGCAAAGGGATAGGGTTAGCGGTGTGGGGAAAGGGGGGGATGGTGGCCAGCACGTGTAAGGCGGCAGCCAGCGCCACGCCAGAACCCCAGACGTGAGGGATAACCCATATGCCAGAAGCAGATGCCAGAGCCTGGATGTTCTGCCATTCGGAAAAGCCTCCAGCGGCGCAGAGGTCTGGCTGGGCGATATCCACACATCCCGCGGCGAGGAACGCTTTAAAGCCGTAACGGGCGAACTCGCATTCGCCTCCGGCGATGGCCACATCCAGGGCCTCTCGCACCTGGCGATATCCCTCATGATCCTCTGGGGGGACGGGTTCCTCGAACCAGATCGCGCCAAGTTCTTCCAGCCCGCGTCCCATGCGCAGGGCGGTGAATTTGTTGTAGGCATGATTGGCATCGACCATGAGTTTGATGTCGGGGCCGATGGCCTCTCGGATCGCGGCGGCTCGTTGCAGGTCGTCCTCCACGGACAAGAGACCCACCTTGATCTTGAGTGCGTCAAAGCCCGTGGAGACGTAGGAGCGAGCCTCCTCTACAAGGAGGGGGAGGGAAGCGGCATTATTCAAGTATTCCTCACCTCGATAATAGCATCCCGTGGCGTAGGCGTGGATGCTGTCTCGAAAGGCCCCGCCCAATAGACAATGCAACGGCTCTCCCATGGCCTGCCCCAAAATGTCCCACAGGGCGATGTCGATGGCGCTGATGGCCTCGATGTAGGTTCCCTTTTGTCCAAAGTCCCTTGTCGCGGCATAGAGTTCCTCCCAGATACGGCGTGGCTTTTTGGGGTTGCGTCCCAAAATGAGGGGGGCGAGTACCGTGTTTATGCATGCGGCCACTGGCTCGGGGGGACCATATTGTCCCCCCTCTCCCCATCCCGTGATGCCCGTGTCCGTTTGGATGCGCACCAGAAGACTGTTACGTGCCGGGAAAGCACACTGGGAAGAAAAGAAGCGTTCCTCACCCAAAGGTACTTTTAGGACAAAAGTCTCTATGCTCTCGATTCGCATCGACTTGTTCCTTTCTGTGAGTTCTCGTGATCCGTGTTGATAGAACAAAAGCGAGTATAACGTAAAGGAAGGCGTGACGTCCGGCAAAAGAGTATAGTCTGCGTCCGCAAGGATGAGCCTCTATGGTCCGCCGTGTTCCGATCTTGCCAGGTGGAGTCCAAGGACGATGGTGATGAGCACGAAGAACACCACTGAACAAGTAAAGAGTTCCTGTGGTATAAGGGGCCCCTGTGTCTGGACAGGCGATGCGGCTGGCGACGGCCCCACGATGGTAGGAAGCGCCTTTAGGTACCTATCAGAAGTGGGTGTCGACATAGTCTCTGTCTTTTCCGATATTCCTCCTTCTGTGGGCGTTGCCTCCTTTACAGGCGTAGCAGAGACCTTCTCGGGAGTGGCCTCTGAGGATATAGTTGCTGGTTCGGTTGGCATCTCCGTAGCAGGAGTGGTTGCCCTTACCTGTGGGGTGTCTCTCGTGGGCTGTTCCTGAGGCGACGGCTCGGGAGAAATATCAGTATGCGTCGGTGATGGTGCTGCGTCTGTCGGGCCGGGATATACGGTATCATCAATGGAGGTGGGGGATCCTGTGAGGGGTGGTGCGGGATAATCTCCGGCCGTAACCGTGAGGATGGAAAGCAAAGATATCAGAAGGGTGAAAGGCAGGGCGTAACATATGATGCGCAGGTAATATGGCGGGGTGTGGTGTGAGTCTCCGCGATCCGCCGATAGAGCGTGTGCCACGACGTGCATTTCATCTTTGTGAGAGACCATCCTCACCTCTGCCACATCTGGATGTAGTGTATGGTATCTTTCGTTAGTGTAGCAGAAAGCCTCATTTGGGCCAACAATCCCGATGGGGATTTTGCAGGATGGCTTCTATAAGTTATAATGGACTCACTGTTGATATAGCATATAGAGATAGGTTTTGCGCCTTTGGGCGCTTTTTTTCGTTCCTGTTGATAAGAAGAGGTGTCTGAATATGTCAGAAAGAGTTCATTTCCTCACACCTGAAGGCAAAGTCAAATTGGAGAAAGAACTTGAGAGATTGAAGAAAGAGAAGCGTCCCCAGGTGGCTGCTAATCTGAGAGCGGCCATTCAGGAGGGGGACATAAGTGAGAATGCCGGTTATGAGGAGTCAAAGCGCGAACAGGCCTTTGTGGAGGGACGTATCAGGGAGATTGAGGCCATTCTCGCCGATGCAGAGATCGTTGAGGACTCGGATTCTCATGGGAAAGTGGACGTTGGGTCCCGCGTCACCATAAGCGAGCAGGGCGTCTCAGAGTACGAGACGTATCAAATCGTGGGATCGGCGGAAGCGGACCCTTCGGAAGGGCGCATTTCCAACGTTTCGCCTTTGGGAAAAGCCCTCATTGGGAATCGTGTTGGGAAAGAGGTTGAGGTGGATACCCCTGCTGGTACGCTTTGCTTTGAGATCATTGCTGTGGAGTGAGGGAGGACACGTAGAGCCTTGGGCGGCAGGGGAATGGATATAGGTAGAGGCATTTCGCCATGGAATAGCGTGTGGGGCAGGAGTGTACAGTAAAGGGAGTCTTGATGTCATCGACGAGCATTCATCGACAGCAGAGGATGGAAAAACTGGATCGGTTGCAGGGGAAGGGGATTGAACCCTATCCTGCGCGTGTGGAGCGCACCCACACCACAGCGGAAGCCCTGGAAGCATTTCAAGAGGATGAGGAGACGGTTCGCGTCAAGGTAGCCGGCCGCCTGATGTCCATACGTGTGATGGGCAAATCGACCTTTGCCCACGTTCGTGATGGTTCCGGTCGTCTTCAGATTTATCTCCGCTATGACAGTTTGGGGGAGGAACGCTACGAACTCTTTTGCGACGAGATCGACATTGGCGATTTTGTGCAGGTCGAGGGAGATCTATTTCGCACACGAACAGGAGAGATCACGGTACAGGTCGCTTCCTGGAATCTTTTGGCCAAGGCTCTGCGCCCACTGCCCGAGAAATTTCATGGCCTGAGAGATACGGAGACGCGGTATCGTCAGCGCTATCTCGATCTCATCGCCAACGAGGATGTTCGCCAGATATTTCGCACCCGAACGCGCATTATAACCGCGCTGCGGCACTTTTTGGATGCGCGGGATTTTTGGGAAGTTGAGACACCCGTTTTACAGCCCATCTATGGGGGGGCAGCGGCCAGGCCCTTTACCACCCACCACAATGCCCTTGATCGCACCCTGTACCTACGCATTGCCGACGAGTTATATCTGAAGCGCCTCATCATTGGGGGGTTCGATCGCGTGTACGAGATCGGGCATAACTTTCGTAACGAGGGTATCTCTACGGAGCATAACCCCGAATTCACCGTCATGGAACTCTATCAGGCCTACGCGGATTATCACGATATGATGACTTTGGTGGAGGAGTTGTACTTTACCATCGCAGAAAAAGTCTTGAAAACTCCGGTGCTCAGATTTGAGGGACAGGAAATCGATCTTACCCCTCCCTGGAAGCGGATCACCATGCGCGATGCCATCCTCCAGGAGAGCGGCATCGACATCGAGATCTGTGACAATTACGAGGGCCTTTGGGATGCTATTCGTGATGGGGGACTGGACGTGACCGAGCAGCCAAACTGGGGCAAGCTGGTGGAAAAGGTCTTTGATGAGGTTGTGGAACCAACTCTCGTGCAGCCCACGTTCATTATGGACTATCCTATCGAGATATCGCCCCTGGCCAAGAAAGAACCCGGATCATCGCGCTTTGTGGAGCGATTTGAGCATTTCATCGGGGGATTGGAATGCAGTAACGCCTTCACCGAGCTTAACGATCCTCTGGATCAGCGGGAACGTTTTGCCGCTCAGAAGCGGGCAGCGCGTGAGGGAGATGAAGAAGCGCATCCCATGGATGAGGATTTTGTCGTGGCCATGGAATATGGCATGCCACCCACGGGAGGGCTGGGCATTGGCATCGATCGCATGATCATGCTCTTTACCGATCAATCTTCTATTCGCGAGGTTATTCTATTCCCTTTGCTTCGCCAGAAATAGCGATCCGGAGCCAAAGGCGATGGGCACCTCGTGCTCAGTATACGGGACCCCGTCGCAGCATCATGAATTCGGCATGATGGAGCGCCTCAGCGGCCGTCTCCTCGTCTTCCGCCACTCGCAAGCACATATCGTATATCTTTTTTCCTACCTCTTCCAGCGTCTTTTCTCCACTGATGACAGTACTAGCATCAATGTCGATATCCGCCCCCATGCGCTGGTAGGTGTGGGGGTTACCGGTGACCTTGATGACGGGGGCGACGGCGTTCCCCATGGGATTCCCCCGGCCCGTGGTAAAGACGACGATCTGGCTGCCTGCGGCCACCAGGCCGGTGACGGAGGCCAGGTCGTTGCCCGGCGTATCCATAAAAGATAGGCCGGGTTGCGAAGGGGACTCGCCGTAAGCCAGCACGTCAACGATGGAGGACGTGCCGCCTTTGAGCACGTCGCCGAGGGCCTTTTCTTCCACGGTGGTGATGCCACCTCGTATATTGCCAGGACTGGGTTGCTTGCCCATAAAATCCTCGCCGGTTGCTTTGAGACGCTTCTCGCAGCGTGCGATGGTCTCCAGCAGGCGCTGGGCTATGTCGGGCGAAGCCGCTCGCTCGCTGAGGACGTGTTCGGCTCCCAGCAATTCGCTGGTTTCGGAGAGGATGACCCGTGCTCCACGCCGAACCATGAGATCGCTAAAGACGCCCATGGCGGGGTTGGCGGCCATGCCCGAGGTAGCGTCCGAGCCTCCACACTCGAGGCCAATAGTCAGTGAGGAGACGGGACAGTGCTCGCGCTGAAGATCGCTGGCATCCTTGAGCATAGTTCTGGCCAACGCTGTTCCCTTTTGGACGGTGGCCTGCGTGCCTCCCAATTTCTGAATAGTGAGCAGTTCGCAAGGGCTCGTACCCTGTGACACGCGCTCTGCCAGATCGATGGCGTCAAGCGTTTCGCAGCCCAGGCTGATGATCAATGAGCCGACGACATTAGGATGTCTACCGTATTGGGCCAGCAGGCGGGTGGCCAGTTCGATGTCGGTCTCGGTTTCGCCACAGCCGCCAGAATAATCGAGGAGGGCGGTGCCGTCAACCTCGGAGGCGATAAGACGGGCCGTATGCAGGGCACAACCGCAACTGGGAATTATCGCTACCAGATTTCGTACGCCTATCCTGTCATCAGGACGTCTATAAGCCATGAATAAATCCCGTTCTGTCACGACTCTTTTGCTCCTCTCACACTTTGCAGGTTGTGGGTGTGTACGTGTTCGCCGGGCATAATCTGTTCCCTAGCAATACCTATACTGGCCCCATATTTGATAATCCGATCGGTCTTTTTTATAGGCTTTAGGGCTACTTTATGCCCAAAAGGTATGGGCTCTCGGGTATTTATGGTTAGGGAGCCCTCTTTGGCGGAAAGGTTTATTCCTTTGGGCAGGTCTGCTAGGGCGACCGCCACATCGTCGTTCTGTGATATTATCAATACGTTGGCCATAGGTATACTCCCGATCGATTCAATATTTCCCTCTGAAGTCACGCCATTTAACGTGACCGATTTCTACCGACAGAGAGTAACATGGGAGAGAGGGGGCGTCAAGTTGTCTGATTCTTGACATTGAGACGTGTTCTCTCATCTCTGACGAGAACTATAGCGGGGCGGCTGCTGGGCTAAATGCTCCGAGCAAATTTGACAGGGATGGAATCTATAGTATACTTGATGTTTACCTGTGCATCGGATACACACGTCCCGTGAGTTTTTTTCTCGCTGGGCGTTAGTCTTGTTGTCTGTCGACTGATTCTTGGCTTCAAAAGGTCTTGCACCCCTGCATTTATCTCTCCCAGTTTCATTGGCGAATATCGCTGAGCATCATCCGGTTGGTTGGATACCTATGTCCGATGCAGTCGAATTCGAGTTATAGTCTATAAGGAGATTGGCAGCTTATGGTGGCTTCGGAAGTGATGCATACTGCCCCAAAGAACTCTTTGGCGACGCACCGTAAATCCTATGCACGTAGTCTCGAAATTATCTCCATTCCTGACCTTATTAAAACACAACTGGAATCCTTTGAGGACTTTCAGAATGACAAGTTGCGAGAGTTGTTCGACGAGATATCTCCCATTGTCAGTTTCAATGAAAATCTGGAACTACACTTTCCTGGTTACGGTAAACTGAACCAGGAATTTGGACTCGATTACCGTTTTGACGAGCCCGCTTATTCCGAAAAAGAGTGTCGTAGACGTGGCGCCACATATGCGGCGCCCCTGTACGTCAAAGTTTTGCTGTATAACAAAAAGACCGATCAGCCTATCGTACAAGAGGTCTATATGGGCGATTTTCCCGTCATGACTTCGACGGGCACCTTTATCATCAATGGGACGGAGCGGGTGATCGTGAGTCAGCTGATCCGTTCACCGGGGGCTTATTTTGAGACGGAACTCGACCGTCGAAGTGGACGCCTGCTGTGTGAGGCCAAGCTCATTCCGGATCGGGGAGCGTGGCTACAATTCCAGACCAGTCGCCGCGATTATATTTCGGTGCGCGTCGATCGCAAGCGCAAGATGCCCGTGACGGTTCTAATACGGGCCCTGGGGGCCGTTTCCGACGGTATTGATGACGTCCCACTGGAAAAAGGGTCCGATGAGGAGTTGAAGGCGCTCTTTGAGGACGTGGATACCGATCCTGACCGCTCGTACCTGGACGCTACACTCGATAGGGATACGACTACTTCTGCAGAAGAGGCGTTGAAAGAGGCGTACAAGAAGCTGCGGCCGGGCGATCCCCTGACGTTGGAAAAGGCCAAGTCGTATCTGGAGTATCTGCTCTTTAACCCCCGTCGTTACGATCTGGGGCGCGTAGGGCGATACAAGATGAATCGTCATTTTGAAAACAATCTGCCCCTCAAGCGTGGTACGCTTACCAAGCGCGATTTAACAAGCATTGTCAGACATATGTTCAAGGTGAACAATGGCGTCGAGCCGCCCGACGACATGGATCATCTGGGCAATCGGCGCATCAAGACGGTGGGAGAGCTTATTCAGAACAAGCTGCGCGTCGGCTTTTTGCGCATGGAGCGGGTCGTGCGTGAGCGTATGAGCAGTCGCGATCCGGATCAGGCCTCGCCTATCTCCTTGATAAACGTGCGCCCCGTGACGGCTGTACTGCGGGAGTTCTTTGGCGGGAGCCAGCTCTCCCAGTTTATGGGGCAGACAAACCCCCTGGATGAATTGACTCATAAGCGGACGCTCTCGGCGCTCGGGCCGGGGGGTCTCAAGCGTCAGCATGCCGGCTTTGAGGTCCGCGACGTGCATCTGAGCCATTATGGGCGCATATGTCCCATCGAGACGCCCGAGGGTCCCAATATCGGCCTTATCGGACGGCTGGCCACCTATGCAGAGGTCAACGATTATGGCTTTGTGGAAACGCCTTATCGCCGCGTTTGGAATGTGGTGCCTAACGATCCTGAAGAACTCGTTGGTCGAGAGGTTCATCAGCCTGTGGTCAACCCGGAAACAGGTGAGGTGCTGGCCGATGAAGGCACGGTAATCGATGAGAAACTGGCGGAAAAGATGGCCGAGTGGGACGTGGAAGAATATCAGGTGCGTCCCTTTGTCACGGATGAGATAGAGTTCTTGTCTGCTGACGAAGAGGAGCGCTATGTGATCGCCCAGGCCAACTCTAAGGTAGACGATCTGGGCCAGTTTGTGAGCGACAGGGTGTCTATTCGCTTCCGCGAAAGGTTCCTGTTCGAGGATATCGAACGAGTATCTTTTATGGACGTGTCGCCACAGCAGATCGTGGGCGTCTCGGCCTCGTTGATTCCTTTTCTGGAGCACGATGATGCTAACCGTGCCCTGATGGGAGCCAACATGCAGCGGCAGGCCGTGCCCCTGTTGCGTCCTCAGGCTCCCACTATTGGGACAGGTATGGAGGGGGATGCAGCGGTAGACTCCGGTCAACTTGTGACGGCGGGGATGGAGGGTGAGGTGGTCCGTGTAGGTGGTGGCGAGATCGTCATCGATGGTAGTCAAAACGGACATGTGGAAACCCACACCCTGCGCAAGTTCGATCGTTCCAACCAGTCGACGTGTATCAATCAGCGGCCTCTGGTGGAAAAGGGAGATCATGTAGAGCCGGGCCAGGTGATTGCGGACAATATGTCGACGGAGAACGGCGAACTGGCCCTGGGGGATAATGTGCTGTGTGCCTTTATATCCTGGGGTGGGGCTAACTTTGAGGATGCCGTCATCGTCAGTGAGGGGCTCGTGCACGAGGATCGTTTCACCTCCATTCATATCGAGGAACACGAGATCGAGGCCCGCGATACAAAGTTGGGGATGGAGGAAATTACCCGCGATATTCCCAATGTGGCTGAGGATGCCCTGGCAAAGCTGGACGAGGAGGGTATCATCTATATGGGCGCCCGCGTGGGTTCGGGAGACATCCTGGTTGGCAAGATCACACCAAAGGGTGAGAAGGAGTTGACGCCGGAGGAGAAACTGTTGCGTGCCATTTTTGGTGAGAAGGCGCGCGAGGTGCGGGACTCTTCTCTTCGTCTGCCGCATGGTGATGAGGGCAAGGTCATCGATGTGCGGGAATTCACACGCGATGATAACCGCGATATGAAGGCTGGCGTGGAAAAGATGGTCATCGTGAGCGTTGCCCAGCGCCGTAGACTTATGGTGGGCGACAAAATGGCGGGACGCCATGGCAACAAGGGTGTCATCTCCCAGATTGTCCCCATTCAGGATATGCCTTTTCTTGAAGATGGTAGGCCCATAGAGGTCCTCTTGAATCCCCTGGGTGTCCCCGGGCGCATGAATATAGGACAGGTGCTGGAGACGCATCTTGGGTGGGCTGCCGAGCATTTGGGATTCCGGGTGAGTTCACCGGTGTCCGACGGGGCCAGCGAGGACGAGATCGCTGCAGAGTTAGCGCGGGCGTGGCTGATCGATCGCGCCCGGCATGATATGAAGGAGCAGACGTGGGCTTGGCTCGACGAACAGGATATCGATACAGAAAGCTTTACGGATGACGAGGAAGCAATGGTTTTCTATCTGGGCAATTTCTTGAGCGACCAAAAGTCTGCAAGAGATATTTCCGATATCCTGGCGAGCAAAGTTGAGAGTCGTCGCGTGTGGCTGCGCTATTGGTTGCAGGAGCGAGGCTATGATGTGGACGATGTAATGGTCTATGAGGGGAGTGGGTTATCCCTGGAAGAGAAAGAGACTGCCGATGCGTTAGCCAGGGAAGCATGCCTACGCTTGTGGTTGCAGGACGCAGGCGAGGACGTGGACGATCTCTCTCCCGAAGAGGTGGATGCAAGGGCGCTCGACGTGAGTCAGGAGACGAACATACCGCTGCCGACGACGGGCAAGATGATTCTCTATGATGGCAGAACGGGCCAGCGCTTTGATGAGCCGGTGACGGTGGGGTCCATCTACATGCTCAAGCTGGACCATCTGGTGGAGGACAAGGTGCATGCGCGTTCGACGGGGCCATATTCCCTTGTGACTCAACAGCCACTGGGCGGCAAGGCGCAGTTTGGCGGTCAACGTTTTGGCGAGATGGAGGTCTGGGCTTTGGAAGCTTACGGTGCCGCCCATACCCTGCAAGAGATGTTGACCATCAAATCGGACGATGTGACGGGACGGGTCAAGACCTACGAGTCCATCGTCAAAGGTCAGCCTATTACAGACGTTGATATCCCGGAATCCTTCCGTGTATTGGTCAAGGAGCTTCAGGGGCTGGGGCTTTCGGTCGAAGTTTACAACAAGAAGGGCGAATCCTATCAGTTTGCCCGTGAGGATAGGACGGAGATGCTGCCCAGGCTGGGCTTTGGCCTTGGATTTGGCCCCTCCTCGTGATGATCAGGCCGGGGGAGTCTTTTTTAGAGACTCCCCCGGTTTTTGATGTGTGTGCAGTTTTTCTGTGGTGCTTTGGGCATTCAATGGCCTTTTTGACAGCATCTCGTGAGGATGATATAATTACTGTTCGTTGATTGAAGTAGTTTTACTCGTAAACGGGAGGCAGTTTTGCCGACGATCAATCAGTTAGTACGTAAAGGACGGGAGCGTTCTGGAAAGAAATCCAAAGCACCGGCTCTGAGGTATCGTTATAATTCCTTAAAGAATGAGCGAGTGGAATTGGACGAGGGAGCGCCACAGTTGCGTGGCGTATGTACCCGCGTGGGAACGATCACGCCCAAGAAGCCGAACTCGGCACTGCGCAAGGTCGCCAGGGTACGTCTGTCAAATGGTATTGAGGTTACGGCGTATATTCCCGGCGAGGGACACAACCTGCAGGAACACTCGGTTGTGTTGGTGCGGGGTGGTCGTGTCAAGGATCTTCCCGGCGTGCGCTATCACATAGTTCGTGGTGTGTTGGATGCTTCTGGGGTGGAGGAACGCCGTCAGGGCCGTTCTCAGTACGGCGCTAAAAGATCAGAAGAAGAATAGGAACGTTTTTCCAACATCGAGTATTGGTTTGGGATAGTTTTTTTACTTAACCTCTCATAGCAGAGGTTAATTTTTTCGGCAGCAGGAATCTGGGCCGGATTTTGGAGGGTAAAGGGGAATGCCGAGACGCTATCGGCCAGAACGAAGAGAAGTGCCGCCTGACATCCGATACAATAGTGAGTTGGTGGCGAGATTTATCAATCGCGTGATGCAGCGGGGAAAAAAGAGTTTGGCACGGTCCATCGTGTACGACGCGCTTGACATCGTCGAGGAGCAGACAGGGAAGGATGCTCTGGAGGTTTTCGAGCAGGCTATGAATAATGTAATGCCGAGACTGGAGGTCAAGCCCAGACGCATAGGGGGGGCCACATATCAGATCCCGGTAGAGGTCTCTGCTCATAGAGGGAGGGCGCTTGCGATGCGGTGGCTCGTGACGTTGGCGGAGCGACAGCCAGGACAGGATTTCTCGGAACAGTTGGCTGCAGAACTGCTGGATGCAGCCAACGATACCGGTTCCGCCGTTGGCAGGCGCGACGAGGCGCATCGTATGGCCGAGGCTAATAGGGCGTTTGCACGTTATCGCTGGTAGGATCTGATGAGGGGCTGCTTCCGGTAAGTGTTTGTGTCCATTAGTCCCAGTGTGGCGCTGTTCTGCCCTCTGTTTCCCTCATCGATGGAGAAGGATAGGAGTACACGGTGATGGAAAGCAGCCAGTTAGGTCGGACGCGGAATATTGGTATCATTGCTCATATCGATGCGGGCAAGACGACGACGACCGAGCGGTTCCTGTTCTACACAGGCCGAACCTACCGGTTGGGAAATGTCGATGAGGGCACGACGGTCACGGATTGGATGGAGCAGGAGCGCGAGCGTGGTATCACCATCGCCTCGGCTGCCGTCACCTGTTTCTGGCGAGATCATCGTATTAACATCATCGATACGCCGGGGCATATCGATTTCACCGCCGAAGTTCAGCGCAGTTTGCGTGTGTTGGATGGAGGGGTCGTTATCTTTGATGCTGTTCGTGGCGTAGAGCCCCAGTCCGAGACGGTCTGGCGGCAGGCGGATCGTTTTAACGTTCCGCGTATCTGTTTCATTAACAAGATGGATAGAGTTGGAGCCGATTTCTGGCGCTGCATCGAGATGATTGAGGAGCGCCTGGAAACTGTACCTGTGGCGATACAGGTGCCCATCGGAGCAGAGTCCTCCTTTGCTGGTGCGGTTGATTTGATCGATCGTGAGGCTTTTGTCTACAGCGACGAACTGGGACAAAGGCCTGAGGGTCGAGAAATTCCTCCTTCCCTGCAGGATGTGGTGGAGGAAAAGCGCAGGATCTTGGTCGAGAATATCGTGGAGACAGATGATGTCTTGCTCACCAAGTATCTTGAGGGAGAGGATATCGACACCGAGGAGTTGCGCAGTGGACTGCGAGAGGCGACATTGAGTGGGGAGATCGTTCCCGTTCTGTGCGGTTCGGCTTTGCGCAACAAGGGGATACAGCCGGTTCTAGATGCCATTGTGAACTATCTTCCTTCCCCCTGGGATGTCCCCCCGATCAAAGGGGTGCACCCCGAAACGGAGGAAGATGCTATACGCCATGCAGATCCAGAGGGGCCGTTTGCCGCTTTGGTGTTCAAGATTGTCACAGATCCGTTTGTCGGGCGTCTGGCTTATATGCGTGTCTACTCCGGTACCCTTGATTCTAATTCCTCGATCTATAACTCTGCCAAAGCGAAAAAGGAGCGCGTAGGTCGCCTCCTCCACATGTATGCCAATCACCGGGAGGAGATCGATCGGGTTTTCGCGGGAGATATCGCGGCAGTGGAGGGGCTCAAGTTCACCTTTACAGGGGATACCCTGTGCGATCAGGAGCAACCCATCCTGCTGGAATCGATCAGTTTCCCGGAGCCCGTGATTTATGTAGCCATCGAGCCGCGAACCAGCGCCGACGAAGCAGAGTTGCTGGAGGCATTGCAGTCCCTCTCGTATGAGGATCCCACTTTCCAGTTTGAAGTGGATGAAAGCACAGGACAGACCATCATATCTGGAATGGGGGAGCTTCATCTGGAGATATTGGTAGAACGTCTGATGCGCGAGTTCAACGTGCAGGCCAAGGTGGGGCGGCCCCATGTGGCCTATCGTGAAACCATCACGCGGAAGGCGCGCGGAGCGGGGGAGTTCTCTGTGCAGCAGGGTGGCAGGAACCAGTATGCGAGGGTTGCATTGGAGATTGAGCCCTTGTCCAAGGGAGAGGGCACGACATTCGAGAACAGCGTGCCGCCAGAGGTGATTCCTCCTGAATTTGTTCGCGTGATCGAAGAGGCGGCTGAGGAGGCTATGGCCGGAGGAGCGTTGGCGGGTTATCCCCTGTTGGATATGAAAGCAACTCTCGTTGATGGCGTTTTTGATGAGGATAGGGCTTCTGAGGCGGCCTTTCACAGCGCTACGGTGCGGGCCTTTCGGAACGCGCTTCAGGATGCGCGACCTGTTCTTATGGAGCCGATGATGGATTTGGAGGTCATCGTGCCCCAAGAGAGTACGGGAGATGTGATAGGCGATCTCAATGCTCGCCGCGGTGAGGTCGAGGAAATGAAGCCTCTGGCCAGCAGGATGCAGGCTATTCAAGGGCACGTGGCATTATCCGAGATGTTCGGATATGCTACCGACTTGCGATCCATGACCCAGGGGCGTGGATCATTCACCATGGAGTTCGATTATTATGCGCCAGTGTCCGAGGCGGTGTCCGAGCGAATTCTGGGTGGTCCTCTATACGCGTCCTGAGGCGTACAGCCCGGAGGCGATGGAGGGCAAAAGGACGGTGGGCGCGTATTTGTCACATAGTTGATATATGGTATAATCAGGGCGTTTGACTTTTGGGTGAGCGACAAAGAACAAGATAAGGGAACATGTTAGCGAGAGGAGAGCGGCATGGCGAAAGAAGTATTTGAACGCACAAAACCACATGTGAACATAGGCACCA
>JBKHJO010000004.1:0-88175 GCA_046538105.1 Anaerolineales bacterium
AGGTCATTGCCAGGGAAACTCGCTTTTTGTATGTCGCAGAAGTGGATGGGCGGGGCGGAATCCCCGCTCTTTTTGTATGGAGAGGAGATTTGATCTCTGACGGTGTAGAGCGGGTAGATCGGAATAGATCGCGCCGTATACAAGGCACGTCTATTTTAAGGCAGGCCTTCTCTTATTAGTTGGCAACCTGTTGCTCCTGGCAGGCAAAGGGGTTTTTGCCGATCCCATCGCGGCCTTTTGATCTCTTTATGGATATTCTACAATGCCTTTCGGTGTTGCGTACAAGTATCGGGGAGTTGGTTGGGCGTGCTCCCTCCTCCGACCTTTGTGAGAGCGTCGTCGAGACTGAAATCGGTGTCTGGTGTCTCCCATGTGCATCGCGTTGTCCTCGAATACGTGGGGGCCGTGTCAGGGCCGATATCCATATAAATATGGATCCCCGACTCGCGCTTGATAAAGTTCATCGGGTGAGCGACATGGTGACCGAAAGAGTGGAGGCGTTGGACAAGGTGGAGCATGCTTTTGTCCATGTGGAACCCGCGGAGGCGGAGTAGAGGGATGTTTGGGGCCGCTATCCCTTGACAGATGGGGAGGGGCGATAGATAATACTCCAGATGAAATGCAACTGTTTTTTCTTGCAGCCCTTTTCCATTCCAGATAGTCTTTTGCGTTGGGAGGCTCTATGATCGTTGAGTGGAATGCTCACATATTCTCCAGTGACCGCGAACGTTACCCGTTTCATCCTGAGGCGACCTATGTGCCCGATGAGGAACGTCTCCTTAACGATCCCTTTGGCGTGTACCTGGAGCGGTTGGATGCGTTGGGAATAGACCGTGCCGTGCTCGTGCAGCCAGAGCCCTATGGAGACGATCACAGTCTGATACTGGACTGCCTGGCCTGCGAGGAGACGCGGGTCAAGGCCACATGTCTCTTTTACCCTCGCGACCCTGATGCTGTGTCCAAAATGGTAGACCTGGTCAATGCCCATCCACGAATTGTGGCGCTGCGCTTCCATGCTCACAGGGGCAAGACGGCGTACTTGAATAGTTTTGAGGATTCGAACGTCCGGGCGCTGTGGGAGAGGGCAGGGGAACTGGGATTGGTTATTGAACTGCATATTGGTCCCAACTATGCGTCCCAGGCAGGAAAGGCCATCGAAGAGTATCCGGATTTCCCCGTGCTCATCGATCACATGGCAGAGCCCCAGTTGGGCACGCCAGAGGAGTACGAGGACGTATTGGCTTTGGCGCGTTTCCCGAATGTGACCATCAAGATGTCGGGGTTGTCACACTTTTCGCGGGAGCCGGAGCCATACTTGGATACCAAACCTCTTGTGAGACGGGTGGCGGAGGCCTTTGGTGCGGACCGGATAGCCTGGAGCAGTGGTTCGCCCACCATCGTTGACGAGCTCTTGGATCACTGGTCCGAGGAGAAACGGGTCAGGGTAAAGGGAGATAACCTGGCCCGTTTGGCGGGCTTTGCAGGGGAATGAGATTCGCCTGCATGGGATAATCTCATCTTCATTTTTGGCCGTGGCATAGTTCACGAGTACGAGAGAATGCTTTCTCAGCATATTCTTATCCTCTTTTACCACACTCTCAAGCATCGCTTGAGAGTGTTTGTCTTTTGGGGGATACTCCTTTTGTCAGGTCCTCTGATATTCGACGACAAAAGGCCTTGGTTTGGTTCCTGTCGTCTATCTGTGCATCACTTCAGAAAAGGGTGAATGTATTATATTCTGGTTCATGCCTGTGTTTACCTTTGCGCCGCGCGTTTGAGCAGCAGGATTTGAGGGAATTGCTTTGTTCCTTTTCGACATCTGTTTTGAGGAGAAGATGGTCGTTTTAAAGCTTATGTTGACTATTTAAAGATTCTGATGTATAATATAATTGATTAGTGGACGATTGCTTGCTAATCAGTTCTTCTAGTAAATTGTAGATTCATGTTCTTTTCAGGTAGTATAGAGAGATCTTGGATATAGATCCTTTTCTTGATATATAGCGCTCGGTTTTTGGAGGAAGAGATGAACACGCGCGAGATTGTGGAAAACGAAGAGGT
Organism: Anaerolineales bacterium; assembly: GCA_046538105.1. Classification (GTDB taxonomy): domain Bacteria; phylum Chloroflexota; class Anaerolineae; order UBA1429; family UBA1429; genus JAWLEV01. The sequence continues at coordinate 2,059 of JBKHJO010000004.1, forward strand.
GTTGTTGAATGTAAAACAAGTTGCCAGATATCTGCAACTCAAAGAATCGACGATTTACTCTTGGGCTCAAGATGGCAAGATCCCGGCCATAAAGATTGGGCGCACGTGGCGTTTCCGTCGCGCCGATCTTGATGAATGGCTTGAAGATCATCTGCAGGGGGATAAAGAGGATTAGATCATTGGCTTTGTCGCACTCTGGCTTTCAACATTCTTCCCGCCGATGAGGAGAGGATGTTTTCGACTCTGAAGAGGGGGGTTGTTGTGCCTTCAATGGGAACAAGTGCGTTGTGCTGGTGAAAGATTTTGCGTTTGCTGAAATCTGCACGTGATATCGAAAAGGGGGCCGGCCTTGAGGGACGGTCCCTTTTTCGATTCTATGGTATCCTGTTCTACACGGCCGGTTCTTTGTCCGGGTGGATGCGGTGGAACTTTTCCAAAAGTTCCGCTTCTGTCTCCTCATGATCGGGGTCAGGCATGGGGGCCTCTACGGGGCATACTTCGTAGCACTGCTGGGTTTCGTAGAATCCCACGCACTCGGTGCACAGGTCCGGATCGATCTCAAAGATGATGTCCCCTTCTGAGATGGCCTCGTTGGGGCATTCCATCTCACACGCACCACAGGCTATGCATTCGTCGCTGATCATGTAGGCCATTGTATATACCTCCAGATACTGGTAAACTATAGGCGTAAGATATCTGACGTTGTCTGCCCAGCTATACTTTGATCTAGTATATGATTTACCCGTGGGATGTCAAGTGGTATGGGAGGCTGGATGATAGTTCGGATATGTTGGTGTACTGGAATGGGACGTGGAGTTATCCACCGTTTCATGGCAGGGGAATGTGGGGTGGAGTTTGAAGGGAGTCCTGATGTCTGAACGATCCAAATCTTACGGGCTTTGGCCCAGTCCCATAACGCCCGCTCGTGTGGCACGGAGTGAGCGTCTACGCGACGTGGCGTGGGATACGGAAAGAGAGTGTCTGGTCTGGCTGGAGGAGCGCTCGGATCGCGGCGTTCTGGTTTGTCGTTTTCTCGATGGTCATGCCCGCAGGGATCTTACATCTGCGCGGTCGGTGCGGGCGCGGGTGGGTTATGGAGGCGGGGATATGACTGTCTCTCATGAACAGGCCTACTTTTGTTCGGAGGGGCGCATATACAAGAAACCTCTGGACGCAGGGGAGGCAGAGGCCATCACGCCCGAATTTGGGCACGCGGCTTCTCCTCAGGTATCTCCCGACGGTCGGTGGGTGCTGTTTGTGCATACCTATGAAGAGAAGGACTGTCTGGCTGTCGTAGATGTGGAGGGACGGCTGTGGCCCCAAAGGCTCGTGCAGGGAGCGGACTTTTATATGCAGCCGGTCTGGCATCCGGGGGGAGAGTGTGTTGCCTGGGTCTCATGGGATCATCCTCAGATGCCGTGGGATGGATCCACGTTAGGTATGGCGACGCTGAATGTGGAGGGCAATGGTCTCGTGTTAAGGGAAAAGACCGTTGTAGCGGGAGGCGAGGACGTTTCCATCTTTCAGCCCGCCTTCTCGCCCGATGGACATTATCTCTCTTATATCTCTGATGTCAGTGGATGGTACAATCTGTATCTGTATGATATGGAGACTGGGGAGCATTCCTCCCTCGTCTCAGCCGAGGCCGAGCTGGCAAAGCCGGCCTGGGCGCAGCGGATGCGTACCTATGCCTGGAGCCCCGGCGGCAAAGAGATCTACTATTCTCGGAATCGGGGGGGACAGTTTTGTCTCTGGTCAGTAGATGTGGAGACAGGGGAGACTGCCCCCGTTGAGGCTTTGTCTTCATATACTTATACGTCCCAGGTGGCTATCTCTCCTGCCGGGAATGTAGCCGTCATTGCCTCGAGCGCGAAAATCACCCCGCGAGTGCTGGCATATGATCCGGCCTCCGAAGATATTCGTATCGTCGCCCGTGCCGACACTGAGATGATCCCCCTTGGCCTATTGAGCGCTCCCCAGGCCATCTCGTGGGAGACAGAGCAGACTGGCTCCATTCATGGGTTATTGTACATGCCACAGGAGGATCGTTATGATAGCAGAGGGAGGCCTCCGCTCGTCGTGATAGTACACGGGGGACCTACATCTCAGGCGCTCGCCGAGTATTCTTCCCAGGTTCAGTTTCTTACCACGCGGGGCTATGCCGTTCTTGACTTGAACTATCGCGGCAGTAGCGGTTATGGCCGCGATTATCGTAATGCCCTGCGTGAGCAGTGGGGTATCGCGGATGTGGACGATGCCGTCAGCGGCGCGCGCCATTTGGTGGAGAGCGGTTTGGTGGATGGGGAAAGGCTGATCATCATGGGGGGGAGCGCGGGAGGCTATAGTGTGCTTCAGGCCCTCATCCGCTATCCGGGGACGTTCAAGGCGGGGGTGTGTCTGTATGGGGTGACCAACCTTTTCACGCTGGCTACGGACACGCACAAATTCGAACAGCACTATTTGGATTCTCTTATAGGACCGCTGCCCGAGATGGCTCATCGCTATCGGGAGCGTTCACCCATCTTTCATGCCGATCATATCGAGGATCCTGTGGCCATTTTTCAAGGGGAGGAGGATCGTGTTGTACCTGTCGAACAGGCGGAATCGATTGTAAAAGTCCTGCGCCGTAACGGCGTGCCACACGAGTATCATCTCTATTCAGGTGAGGGGCATGGCTGGCGCAAGGTGGAGACCATCGAGTCGTTCTATCAGTCGCTGGAAGAATTTTTGAAACAATATGTCCTGTTTGCCTGATTTTCTTCCAATGAAGGAGATGCATGTCTCTTTATCGTAGGGTGAGGGATATATCACTGCAGGACGTGATCGTGTATGGAGGGAAGGCCGCCCGCCTGGGAGAGGCGGCGCGATTGCGCTGTCCCGTCCTGCCGGGGGTGGCCCTATCCACGGAGCTTTATCGGCGCTTTATGCGGCAGGGAGGCTTGCAGGGAGAAATCTCTACCATCCTGGCGACGATGCAGCCTTCCACGCTCACGCATTTTCAGGCGGCGGAGTGGGCCATCGAGTCCGCCTTTCGTGCGCGGCGCGTGCCCGACGAGGTTGTGGAGGTTATCCAGGAGGCATGGTGGGCTCTGGGCAGGGGGCCGGTGGCCGTACGCTCCTCCGCCACGAATGAGGATAGCCCACGTCAGAGTTTTGTGGGACAGCATGCCACCTATCTGGATGTGGATAATGAGGAGGATCTCGTCGAGGCTGTGGTGGGTTGTTGGAGATCCCTTTTCAGCGCCAAGGCGTTGTCATACGCGAGGCACTTTGACGTGGATCTACTCAACTCTTCCATGGCTGTCATCCTTCAACCCATGATTCGGCCCTTTTCCCAGGGGGTACTTCTTACGGTGGATCCCGTCACTGGCGATCCTGACGTTTTTGTTCTTGAGGTTCAAAGTGGCCCACAGGCGGGCGTTTATCGACTGGATGCCTATGCAGATGGGGAAGAAAAAGTACACTTTGGAACAAGATTGCGCAGGCTCGGGATGTTGTTGGACGAGCACTGGCGTGCCTATCAGTCCATCGAGTGGGCGGTGAGCGAGGGGAATCGACTCTGTTTCCTGCGAGTGCGCCCTGTGACCGAGAGCCCTTGCCACTTGCCCCTGCGTGGTGAGGAGGTAGGAGCGGATGGAGATACACTGGAATTGGTCGCTCCTTCTGGTCATGATCCTCGATCCCTATGTCCCTTTTCATGGTACCATCGCAGCCGCAGTCCGCGCCTGAACGCCGCTTATTTTCGAAATGTGTGTCCTCTCTTTCATACTTATGCCGACCGCGACGAGTTCTATCTTTGCAGTTACCTGTACGAGCGGCGCTATCTTTTCCCTGATATCGTGCGGCAGAAAAAGGGGGCGGCCGAAAATCCTTTGTATATTCTACGCTCTCTGTATGCGGCTCGCAGCCTCGGCCGTGAATTCGAGGCCCTTGAACAGGATAAGGGACCTCGTTTGGATGTGCTGAAAGGGAGAGAGTTGGCGCCCCTTTCTTTGGCAGAGTTGGCGGATCAACTGCGGGAAGTGATGAACCTTCACGAGCGTTTTTGGGCCCAACGTGGCAAACTTGGTGACGTTGACACCGTACTTGTTGATATTCTGTGCCGGTTTCATGAATGGTGGTTGGATGAGTCTCTCGATGGCAACGATCTTGTGTGGAGTCCCGATGATCGGCGTACAAGAGCGGAGGAGGCGCTTTCCGATCTGGCGAATGCGGAGTATGCCGGCGGCGAGGAACGCGAGAAGGCTTTCGAGCCCTTTTTTCGCACGCATCGCCATCTTTTTGTGCCTGATGAGCCCCTGGCCGGGTGGCAGGACATCTGTGATCTCAAAACGGACAGGGAAGGGGCCTGGGACCGCTTTTTGGCGTGGGGAAGGGAGGATGAGCCGCCATTAAGCGAGCAGAATATCCAACGCGAGGCGGACAGGAATAGGATGGAGCGGGATATCCTGCGGCGATTGGGACGTGTGCGCAGGGCCATCTATGTCAAGGTGCTAGATATGGCACGCGCATATAGGGTTTTGGTCGCCAATTGCCGCGATATGGTTGTTCTGTGTCGTCTGTTGGAGGGGGAGGTGATTCGGGAGGTGGGACGCCGTTTATATGTACGAGGGGCAGTCGCTCGCTGGGAATCTGTTCGTTTGTTGAGCAGTCTTGAGATGCTGAACTGGTTGGAGGGCGATTTTCCCACGCACGAACTCGTACATGCCGTCTCCCGACGTGAAAAGACCCATCGACGTTGGAGACGATATGCCCCTCCTGAGGAGATGAGAAGCGAGGGTCGAACGGGGGGCAAACCCAAGGCAGTTCCTGATAATGCTCTTTACGGTCAGGCGGTTTCACCGGGGGTGGCCCGGGGCCCCGTACGTGTCGTGGATACATTAGGGGAGGCCAGCAAAGTTCGTCCTGGTGACGTCTTGGTATGTCATGAACTGCCCTTTGGTTTGAGCCCTCTATTCAACATCATCTCTGCTGTGGTAGCCGAGAAAGGAGGGCTGCTGGGCCACGCGGGTGTCCTGGCACGTGAATATGGTCTGCCGGCAGTTTTTGACGTGCAGGGGGCTACGGATGATCTTTGTGAGGATGAGCGGGTGGAGGTGGACGGGAACAGGGGTATCATCGTTCCATGTTCGCCCAGGAAAGCGGACTATTTGGCAGATATGGACGCCCTTGATTTATGAATAGGTATCCGAATCATTACGAAATCTGAGCGGTTTTAGTAGAGAAGGGGGTCAGTTTTGTCGCTTTATGGAGGAATTGAGGCAGGAGGCACGAAATTCATGTGTGCTGTGGGTACCGGCCCCGACGACATTCGCGCTCAGGTGCGATTTTCCACACAAGCCCCCAATGAGTCCATCGGGCGGGCTGTGGATTTTTTCCGGCAACAACAGGGCGAGGAAGAGTTGACGGCTGTTGGCATCGCCTCATTTGGTCCCATCGATCCCAACCCGCGATCAGACACTTTTGGCTATGTGACAACAACACCCAAACCTGGTTGGGCGAATACGGACTTTGGGGGGGCAGTGTGCAGGGCGTTGGGTGTGCCGGTGGCATTTGATACGGATGTTAATGTGGCTGCCTTTGGCGAGCATCGTTGGGGGGCAGCGCAGGGGTTGGATACCTTTATCTATTTGACGGTGGGCACGGGGATAGGCGGCGGAGGCATGGTTAATGGCGGATTAATTCACGGCATGATGCACCCCGAGATGGGGCATATTCGGGTGCCCCACGATGGGGAGCGTGATCCTTATGCAGGGAACTGTCCTTATCACGGCGATTGTCTGGAGGGCCTGGCCTCCGGCCCGGCCGTAGAGGGGCGATGGGGAGAGCGGGGGGAAGCGCTGCCACCGGAACATGCCGCGTGGGAATTGGAGGCCCATTATCTGGCTCTTGGATTGACCAATTTTATCCTTCCCCTGGCGCCGCAGCGCATCGTTATGGGAGGAGGGGTTATGCAGCAAGAGCAGTTGTTTCCCATGATCCGCGAAAAAGTTCAAGAGTTTCTCAACGGCTATGTGCAGGTTTCACAGATAATGGAAGAGATCGACGAATACATTGTGCCTGCGGCGCTAGGGGGACGCTCTGGCGTCTTGGGAGCCATCGGCCTGGCAGAGTGGGCTGCGGAGGGCAGAATTCCCGCTCTTGGAGCGGCTCGTTCTTGATCGTTCGGTTTCGGATGAGGTGAACTGGGGTGCTGGAAAGGAGTTATGTTTACGCCGAGTCCTGCAGAGTTCAGTGGATGTTTGATCGGGCAGTGTCTGGGTGATGCCCTTGGATTTCCTGTAGAGGGCGAGGGGCCCGATACTTGTCAGCGTTACGTGGATGACGTTTTGCACACGGGGCGGGCGGGCAAAGAGGGGCGAGGAGGGTTTGCTTTCGGTCAGTACACGGACGATTCCCAGCTCGCGCGCGAACTCTTGCAGAGTTACGTGGCCTGTGGAGAGTTTGACGTGGAGGATTATGCCCGACGCATCGCAGCGATCTTTGAGGAGCAGCGTATCGTGGGAAGGGGCATGGCGTCGACTCGGGCGGCTCAACGGCTCATTCAGGGCATATCCTGGAGGGAATCGGGAGAGCCATCCCCTTCGGCGGGTAATGGTAGCGCCATGCGAGCGGGGCCTGTGGGGCTGATCTGCTACAATGATGCTGATCGTCTTGTGGATGTGGCCAAGAAGCAGGGTGTCATCACCCATCGGGATCCGCGCTGTTCTGCCGGTGCAGTAGTTATCGCCGGTGCGGTCGGCCTTGCGTTGAAGAAGAACGAGATCATTGTGGAGGAATTTGTCGAGCAACTCAGTGAGTGGGTGATGCCCCTTGAGCCATCGTTCGCGGACTTTGTGATGGAATTGCCCCAATGGCTCTCCCTGCCCCCGGCGCAGGCGGCTGAGCCCATCGCTCTTGCCGGCAAGGCCCCGGGATACGTCGATGGATGGCGCGGGATATCACCTTTTGTCATCCCCAGCGTGTTATGGAGTTTGTATTCTTTTTTGCGTACGCCGGATGACTATTGGGAGACCATCTGCACAGCCATCGTTGTGGGAGGCGACGTGGATACTACCGCTGCCATGGCCGGGGCCATCAGTGGAGCATGGGTGGGGCTGGAGGCCCTGCCTTATGACCTTGCGCGTCAGGTGAACGACATGGGGGCGTGGGGATACGAGGCGTTGGTGGATCTGGCAGAAAAGGCTTACGAGATAAAGATGGATTGAGGTGGCAAGGGGCAGGCCTGCCCCTTGCCGTGCGTCGAACCGCCCCTCATTTTGTCGTCAATTCCGTGTACAGGTCGGGGGCGAGTTTTTGGAGGGTCCGATTCAGTTCCTCGTCACCGATGGCGGTAACGCGTCCGTTCTCATATTCCTCTTGGATCCAGTTCAGGATGGGTTGTAGACGCAGGTCGCGTTTGTTGAGGCCGTTTTTGCTGGCGGTATCATAGTGTTCTTCGATCCAATGGAGCAGGCCAGCGGCGCCCGAACTCTGGTTAATCAGCACGCGGGGAGGGGAGTGGAGTATCTTTTCGGCGTCAAAGGTGGTATATACCTCTTTGTCCTTGAGCAGCCCATCGGCGTGAATGCCCGCTCGGGTGGTATTAAAATCCTCGCCCACCAGCGGCGCCATGGGGGGGATGTGGTAGTCGAGTTCGTCTCGGTAGTAATCGGCAATCTCGCTGATGATCTCGGGATTCATGCCATTCAGGGTGCCGCGCAGGCCGGCATATTCTATGACCATGGCCTCTATGGGGGTATTGCCGGTGCGCTCACCGATTCCCAGGAGGGTACCGTTGACGGCTGAGATGCCGTAGAGCCAAGCCGTACCCGCATTATTCACCGCTTTGTAAAAGTCATTATGTCCGTGCCACTCGAGGAGCTCGCCGGGGAATCGTGCATAGTGCCACAGGCCATAGGCGATACCCGGCACACTGCGGGGCAGGGCGACGCCGGGATAGCTCACTCCCAGTCCCAAGGTGTCACAGGCCCGAAGTTTGATGGGGATGCCGCTCTGTTGCGAAAGCTTATATAATTCCAGGGCAAAGGGGAGTACAAAACCATAAAAGTCCGCTCGGGTTATATCCTCCAGATGCACCCTTGGACGGATGCCCGTCGCCAGCGCGTCCTTTACGATGCCTAGAAACTGGTCCATGGCTTCTCGTCGGGTCATCCGAAGCTTTTTAAAGATGTGATAGTCGGAGCAACTGGCCAGGATGCCGGTTTCTTTGATGCCCATGTCTTTGGCTAGCTGGAAATCTTTGGGATGAGCGCGAATCCAGCCGGTGATCTCGGGATACTCGTAGCCCAGTTCGCGGCAGCGTTCTACTGCCTCCCGGTCCGTCTCGCTGTACAAAAAGAACTCGCTCTGGCGAATAACTCCCTTGGGGCCGCTCAGTTCATGCAGGAATTTGTAGAGCTGCACGATCTGCTCTACTGTATAGGGAGGGCGGGCCTGCTGTCCATCGCGGAAGGTCGTATCCGTGATCCATATCTCGTCGGCCGGACGCATGGGCACATGGCGGTGATTGAAGGGAATCTTGGGGACGCTATCGTACTCGTACAATTGTCTGTAAAGGTGTGGTTCTTCGACATCCTGCAGGGCGTACTCGTATTCTGTTTGTTCCAGTGTATTACTCTTTTTACTAAACTCTAACATGTTGCCTCCTTGTGTAGATGGTCAAATAAGAGAGAGGGTGTGCCCATCACCCTTTTTGGGGAATCTGAAGACCAGGAAAGAAAAAGGCCAGCCTCCCTCGGGAGAACTGGCCTGTCTTCATCGACAAGTGGCACACGGCGTTACTCCGGCGAGGCCCCCTGGAGCCTGCCCGGCCTCCTGCTTTCAATCAGATTCTGGAAAGGCGTGATAAAATAGATCATTTGCCTGCATTTATCAACATGTGCGCGCGATCTGATAAAGGGTAATGCAAAAGGAGGGAATTGTCAAAAAGCATTTGGGGTGCTTTCTGTTTTGAGTGAGGAAGGACATGGATCTTGAATTGCCAGTAAATATCGGCTTCGATGCGCTAGAAGCGTTTCGAGCATTCATAAAACGACGAGAATTGCAACATCTCTGTTTCGTTGCTGATGATAACACGTGGGGTGCTCTGGGAGCGCGCGCCAAGGCAGCGGTGGACGGAGAAGAGATGGGGATCAAAGCCATCGTCCTCCATGGACAAGAGGTGAGGGCGGACGGTGACCGCATCTTGCAGGTGCTGCTACCTGTTTTACAAAAAGAATGCGTGTATGTTGCTGTGGGATCGGGAACGCTTACGGATATCACGCGCTTTGTCAGTCGGCGCACGGGTAGACGTTTCATCTCTCTGCCGACCGCGCCCTCGGTGGATGCGTTTGCTTCCATGAATTCGCCTCTTGTGGTGCGAGGATTCAAGCAGACGGTTTCCGGTCAACTTCCCATGGCTATCTTTGCCGATCTGGAAACGCTCTGTGCCGCCCCTACGGACATGATCGCCGCCGGCTTTGGGGACGTTTTGGGGAAATATACCTGCCTGGCAGACTGGCGGCTTGCGCGCCTGCTCTGGGATGCGCCCTATGACAACTGTGCCGCACGGCTCACGCGTGAGAGCCTGGAGCGCGTCGTGGCCCGCGCCAGCGCCATCGGAAAGGGAAAGCCAGAGGCCATAGAGACTTTGATGGAGACTCTGATTGCTTCCGGGTTATCCATGGCGCGGGTGGGAAACTCCAGGCCGGCCTCTGGATCCGAGCATCATCTTTCTCACTTTTGGGAGATGCAACTGCTTCGGCAGGGGCGGTCACCCATCCTGCACGGGGCGAAGGTCGGTGTTGGATCTGTGCTCATGGCGCAGGAGTATGAGCGCATTCGCGACATGAGGCGGCAAGAGGCGATCAGGCGTCTGCGAGAGAACGAGATGCCTGATAAGGAGCGGGAAAAAGAGGAAATAAAGGAAGCCTATGGTTCTCTGGCTGGAGAGGTTATAGAGAATCACAGTACTTTTCTGGAGATGTCGCCTAAACGTTTCGAGATGCTTAAGGAGGCCATTGCCGAGCACTGGACTGAGATCCAGGAGATCGCTGCCACTGTCCCGCCGGCGTGCACCTTACAGAAACTATTGCAGCAAGCCGGCGGACAGGCTGATCCCTGCGCCCTGGGTCTCAGCCCAAATCAGGTATCCGTGGCCCTAAAAGCGGCCCACTATGTTCGAAATCGGTTCACGGTACGAAAGTTGGAGATAGCCTTGGGTTTAGAGCCGCTTCAATAGGCGGGTGTGGCTTTTAGGTCATCCTATTGTGTCTGTGGGAGCCACCTAGCTCCCAGGACTGAGCGATCAACCGGAGGGGGCGCAGGCTGTAGCAGAGTCTCCCCTCGTGCCAGGCTGAGATGTACCGAAAACGGAGATGGCCTTTTTGCAGTTCTTGCTATGACAATTGGGACATTCGACATCCGTTGTACCCGACATCGAGCGCACCAGTTTTTCAAACTCGTGGCCGCATTCCTTGCAGCGATACTCGTAAATGGGCATATACTTTACCTCTCAATACTAGTGCTTATCTCTGATGAATCTTGCAAGGCTAAGGGGGAGGGCTATTCTTCCGTTTTAACCAGGATGTCGTCCAGTTTGCCTTTCAACACAGGTTTTGGCGCGAATCCCACCATGCGATCGATCTCTTTCCCGTTAGCGTAGACGATTATCGTGGGGATACCACGAATGCCGAGTTCGTTTGGCGTGTCGGGATTCTCATCGGTATTCAGTTTCAAAAAGTTGATTGTGCCATCATACTCCTCGGCCAGTTGCTCCATGATGGGGGCTACCATGCGGCAGGGGCCACACCAGGGGGCCCAGAAATCCACGACAACGGGTTTGTCGATGTCGATAGCTTCTTTGTAGTCAGCATCCGTAACATTCTCGATTTTGGCGCTCATTGGTACCTCCTCTTTCTGTTCATCACGCTCACTAATTAGAATAGGATAGTACGATAAGGGGAAAAGTCAAAAACGATATCTCCGATATACCCCCATTGGGTATATAATCTACCAACAATGAATGACGCTGTCAAATCTGCTCCCCCGTTGGCGAGGGGCGGCGTGTTCTACCATCTAAAGTCTAACCGTGGCGGCATCTATCCCCGGGGAGCATCAGCGGGAGGGGGCATTTCCTCCAATTTGACAGGAAAGAGCAAAATATGTACACTATGCTTTGTCTTTTGGATACCTCGTGCCTGAATTTCGCGTGCGATATAGTGGCACGTTATTCCTCAAATTCTATTGTGAGTGTTTCATATCGGGGGTTGGTCTCGGTTTGGAAATCTTCCACATCTTATGATGGAGGACATGAACCGAGATTTTTTGCGCTTCTGCAACTTGAGACACTAGACTCTCTCATTTTACGCCTCAGTGAATAGGAGGGCAACTTGGAACTCAACGAGATTAGGAGCTTGAGACTTAGTTTGGCGTCGCCTGAGCAGATTCGTTCTTGGTCGTATGGGGAGGTGACTGAACCGGAGACTATTAACTATCGGCGACTTCGTCCAGAGAAGGACGGCCTATTTTGCGAAGCCATCTTCGGTCCCACCAAGGATTGGCAGTGTGCTTGTGGCAAGTATAAAAAGGTTCGATATAGAGGTATTGTCTGTGACAAGTGTGGCGTAGAGGTTACCCATTCACGTGTTCGTCGGGAGCGTATGGGCCATATCGAGTTGGCTGCTCCTGTGGCACACATCTGGTATACTCGACGTTCTCCGAGCTATTTGGGGCTGTTGTTGAATATATCACGGAGAAAGTTGGATCGGGTTCTTTATTTTGCTAAATATATCATCACGTCGGTAGATGAGAAGGCGCGCGAACGGGCGCTGGATCATCGTGAGGACGAGATGGAGGAGAGGATTGTTCGACTCAAGGAAGAACAGCAGGACGAGATCAGCATACTGGAGGCGCAGTTAGCCGAGATTTGTGACGCTGCAGACGAGAGGGAAGCGGAGATTAAGGAAGATATTCAGCAGCGTCTGGATGAGGCCACTGAGGTCGTGATGGGTGAAGCGACCCGTGTGCGTGAGATCCTGGATGAGCATCGGGGCGAGGGGGCGCCGGAGGATATCGTCTTCAGTCCTACTGAGACGGTGATAGTCGAGGAAGGGGAGACGATTCAGCGGAACGATATTGCTGAGTTTAATGAGATCGTGCAGGAGGAACTTACGCGTCTCGAGGAGAAATTTTCCCTGGAACAGGAGAGATTGCTTGAGCCTCTGGAGCATGAAAGAGAGGCGATCGCTCTCAAGCTTGAGAATCATAAAGAAGAACTAGAGGAAGAACTGTTTGAGAAGAGCGAGCAACTCCGCGAGGAGTTTGAAGAAGATAAAGAAGAATTGATGGGCATTCAGGTCAAGCAGCGCCTCAATGAAACCGAATACCGGGAGATTCGGACCAAGTGGGGGCGTGTATTCGAGGCGGGCATGGGTGCTGAGGCGGTCTTTGATATCATCACCAATATGGATCTCGAAGAACTCGTCGAGGAACTGAAAGAGCAGATCCGAACGACGCGTTCGAAGCAGAGAAAAAAGAAGGCGATCAAGCGCCTCAGATTCGTGCGGGCGATGCTCGAAGGTGGCAACCGGCCAGAGTGGATGATCTTGCAGGTTTTGCCTGTGATACCTCCCGCATTGCGTCCCATGGTGCAGCTCGACGGCGGGCGTTTCGCGACGAGCGACCTGAACGACCTATATCGCCGTGTGGTCAATCGCAATAACCGTCTTAAGCATCTTTTGGATCTACAGGCACCCGAGGTTATCGTGCGCAACGAGAAGCGTATGTTGCAGGAGGCCGTGGATTCCCTAATCGACAACAGCCGGCGGGGAAAGGCGGTATCCTTACGCGGGCGCCGTCAACTCAAGTCACTTTCGGATATGCTCAAAGGAAAGCAGGGACGCTTCCGCCGAAACCTACTGGGGAAGCGTGTGGACTATTCCGGTCGTTCTGTCATCGTGGTGGGGCCGGATCTTGATATGCACGAATGTGGGCTCCCCCGACGTATGGCGCTGGAACTGTTCCGTCCCTTTGTGATGCAAAAGCTGGTGGAATATGCACATGCCATCAATGTCAAGGGGGCAAAGCGCCTGATAGAGCGCGAGATACCAGAAGTTTGGGAGGTGCTGGAGGAGGTCATCAAGACGCGACCCGTCCTTTTGAACCGTGCGCCCACATTGCACCGGCTGGGCATCCAGGCCTTTGAGCCGGTTCTGGTCGAGGGGAATGCCATTCAGTTGCATCCGCTGGTGTGTGCCGCGTTCAACGCGGACTTTGATGGTGATCAGATGGCCGTTCACGTGCCTCTGTCGGAGGCCGCTGTCAAAGAGTCTCGTGAGATCATGCTCTCTACGAGAAACCAGCTAAAGCCGGCCAATGGAGAACCCTTGGTAGCGCCGACCAAAGATATGGTCTTGGGATCCTACTACTTAACCATGGAACGCGAGGGCATGAAGGGAGAAGGCAAGATTTTTTCTTCCTTTGAAGAGGTGCAGATGGCCTACGAACTGGGCTTTGTGCATGTGCATGCCAAGATAAAGTTCGCCTACACGCCGGAAGACAGCGACGACACAGAGATTATAGATACCACTGTTGGTCGTGTGCTATTCAACAGCTACCTGCCTTCCGAACTGCGTTTTGTCAACGAGGCGATGGACAAGGGAGCGATGCGGGAGTTGACAGCGAGGGCGTACAGGGTCACTGGACCGGAGCGTACGGCTAGAATAACCGACAGGCTGAAGGATATCGGTTTTGATTATGCGATGCGCTCGGGTGTGACCATGGCTATCGATGATATCCGTGTGCCGGACGAAAAGGCCCAGGTGCTCGCCGAGGCGGAGGAGACCATCGCTGAAGTGGAGCGCCAGTATCGTCGTGGTCTCATTACAGAAGATGAGCGATATACACGAACGGTTGAGATGTGGTCCGATGCCACGGAGAGAGTGACAGAAGCCGTTGCCCACGCCCTTGATCCTTACAGTGCGTTGGGAATCATGGTGGATTCTGGTGCCAGCAAGGGAGGGTTACAGCCCATCAGGCAGTTAGCGGGGATGCGCGGACTTATGGCCGATCCCTCGGGACGCATCATCGACCTTCCTATCCGCTCCAATTTCCGCGAGGGCTTGAATTCGTTGGAATATTTCATCTCTACAAGTGGCGCTCGCAAAGGATTGGCCGATACGGCGCTGCGTACAGCAGATGCGGGATATCTGACGCGGCGACTTGTGGACGTGGCCCAGGGAATCATAACTACAAAGGACGATTGTGGTACCAGCCAGGGTATCTGGATAACAAAGGAGGGCAGCGAAGAGATAGGGGAGTCCTTTGCCGAGCGCATCGACGGACGCTTTGTCGCCGCTCCCGTCGTCGATCCCGATACGGGAGAGACGCTGGTGGACATGGACGAAGAGATTGATGAGGAGATGGCCCAGATGCTGGAGCAATCTTCCATCGATTCCGTCTATGTGCGTTCGCCTTCGACCTGCTCTCTCCGCCATGGAATTTGTTGCAAGTGTTATGGGCGTGATCTGGCACGTGGGTCCATCGTTGAGAAAGGAGTGGCTGTAGGCGTCGTCGCTGCTCAGTCTATTGGCGAGCCCGGCACCCAGCTTACACTACGTACGTTCCACACAGGAGGTGTAGCGGGCGCCACCGATATCACCCAGGGTTTGCCTCGCGTCGAGGAGCTCTTTGAAGCCCGTGATCCCAGGGGAGAGGCGGTTGTCTCGGAGATAGATGGCCGTGTTTCCATCGAGAGCGAAGGGGATAAGCGGGTGGTCAAAGTCGTCTCTGTTGATATGCGGCGTTTTGACCATGAAGTTCCTGGCAACTACTCCATCAAGGTCGAGGATGGGGACATTGTTGAAAAGGGCGATTTGCTGGGCAGTCGCAAGGGGCAAGAAGACGTATTGGCCGAGGCTTCCGGGCAAGTGAGTATGGAAGATGGCGATATTGTGATTCTCCATGAGGAAAGAGAAGAGCGCACATATGATATCCGAGCGGGCGCGCGGGTGCGCGTGCAAGATGGTGATCTGATCGAGGCTGGAGAGATGATCACCGAGGGTTCAAAGAACCCCCATGAGATACTTTCTATCCTGGGTATCGAGGCGCTTCATGAATATATGGTCAGCGAGGTACAAAAGGTTTATAGATCTCAGGGTGTGGCCATCCATGACAAACACATCGAGGTGGTGGTGCGGCAGATGCTGCGTCGCGTAGAAGTGACTGCCAGTGGCGATAGCGAACTGCTCCCCGGCGAATTGGTCGATCGGGTTGAGTTTGAGGAACTGAATGACGAGATTATCGAGGAGGGCGGAGAGCCTGCTACGGCAAGACCCATCATCCTGGGTATCACGAAAGTGGCTCTGAATACAGAGAGTTTCCTCGCGGCGGCTTCTTTCCAGCATACCATCAAGATATTGGCCAATGCGGCTGTCGAGGGCAAAGTTGACCCGTTGCGAGGCTTGAAAGAAAACGTGCTCGTGGGTAAGCTCATCCCGGTGGGTACGGGCTTTCAGCGCGAAGGGGAAAAGATGGCCGAAGAGGCGGAGGGAGAGGAAGAGCCCGTTCTGGAGCCGTTGGATACCAATTTCCTGGGAGGGTTTGGTAGCGGCTCGCTTTCCGAATCCGATGTAGAGGTCGGTGCTGCAGATAGGGCCTTTATGACACAAAGTGGTGAATCCGGTGAGGCCATATCGGAACCGGAGAATGAAGGATAAGACGATGCGTTACCGGTGGCTTTTGCCTCATAGACGTTCAAAGAAGAGTGGAGGGCTTTTAGCCCTCCGCTTTTCTATCGCTATACTGACAGCTGTGGTTCTTTCTTTGTTGGTCTTTCTTCTGGCTGTCGGGGGGACCGTTTTCAGCGTGTATGCCCTCTACGCACAGGAACTGCCCTCGGCCGAGGAAGTGGAACGGCGCAGCGTGGAGACATTTGAGACGACACGCATCTATGATAGGACGGGGGAGCATCTGCTATATGAGCTGATGCCGGTAGAGGGTGGACGGCGTACCTGGGTTCCCCTTTCCTCTGTCTCCGAGCATTTGTGCAATGCGACCATCGCTGCGGAAGATAAGACTTTTTACACCAATCCCGGAGGGATCAATGTAGAAGGCCTAACGCGGGCGGCCTGGGGCATAGTCCGAGGGGAGGATGCGGGGGGTGGGAGTTCCATCCATCAGCAGTTGGTGCGGAACGTTATCATGACTCCTGATGAGCGGATGCAGCGCAGCTATATACGAAAGGTCAAGGAGATGGTTCTTTCCTTTGAACTGTCTCGTCGTTATCCGGGGATAGAAGGCAAGCAAAAAGTCCTCGAATGGTATCTTAATAATATCTTTTATGGACATCATGCATATGGCATCGAGGCGGCAGCCCAGACATACTTTGGCAAGAGTGCGGCAGATCTTGATCTGGCGGAAGCGGCGATGTTGGTGCCGCTGGGTAACAAGCCTGCGCTGAATCCCATCGATGCGCCCGAGGAGGCTAAAAGGCGTCAAGAGGTCGTTTTGGATCAGATGTATGTACAGGGATATATCACTGCGGAGGAGGCCTGGGCTGCCAAGCAGGCGACCCTCGTTATCGCACCGCCGAGTTTCGATATGGATGCCCCTCACTTTGCCCTGTATGTGCGCGATCTTTTGGTGGAAGAATATGGCAGTGAAGCCGTGTATGGAGGAGGGCTGAACGTCATCACCTCCCTCGATACGGAGATACAGGCCGAGGCGGAGAGGATATTGCGTGAGGGCGTGAGTGAACTGCGTGACGATCACAATGCGCATAATGGGGCGACGGTTATACTGGATGCTGAGAGGAATGAGATCAGGGCCATGGTTGGAAGTGTCGATTATCATGATGAGTCGATAGATGGCCAGGTGAATATGGCCACCTCGCCTCGACAGCCCGGATCGAGTTTCAAGCCCTTTGTATATACGACAGCCTTTGCACAGGGGTACACGCCAGCGACGATGATTATGGATGTGCGTTCCAGTTTTCCCGATCCGCCCAATCCCGCGCCCTATGTGCCC
This sequence comes from Anaerolineales bacterium, assembly GCA_046538105.1. Taxonomy (GTDB): domain Bacteria; phylum Chloroflexota; class Anaerolineae; order UBA1429; family UBA1429; genus JAWLEV01. Next base: position 19,066 of record JBKHJO010000004.1, read on the forward strand.
GAAAACTATTCTCGCAACTTTCATGGGCCTATATTGCTGAGGCGAGCGTTGGCTTGCTCGTATAATATACCTGCAGTGGCCATGGCTCACAAGGTGGGTACGGACAAGGTCGCTGATACGGCCCGCGTCATGGGCATTACGACCCTTGATAAGGCGCAGTATGGGCTTTCTCTGGCATTAGGGGGTGCCGAGGCAAAACTCCTTGATATGGTGTATGCCTTTAGTATATTTGCTAACGGGGGGACTATGTATGGGACGCCCGTGCCGCCCGAACGGGTTGAGGCGGAAGGCAGGCGGCTGGATCCCGTGAGTATATTGAAGGTGACGGGGCCCGACGGAAGGCTGCTGTACGAACAGGAGGATTTGGGGCGGCAGGAGATACTTCGGCCGGAAGTGGCTTTTTTGCTCACCGATATTCTCTCGGATAACCAGGCACGTGTGCCGGCCTTTGGTTCAGATAATGTTTTGGAACTAGAAGATCGCCCTGTGGCGGCCAAGACGGGAACGACGAACGACTTTCACGATGGTTGGACAATGGGCTATACGCCCCAGTATGTGGTGGGCGTCTGGGTGGGGAACGCCAACTATGAGAAGATGAAGCGTGCCTCAGGAGTGCGGACGGCAGGTCCCATCTGGAATGAGTTGATGCGTTATTTACATGAGGGGCTACCTGTAAGAAGCTTTCAACGTCCTTCGGGCCTGGAGACTGCCGTTGTAGATAGCGTCTCGGGCAAGTTGCCGACGGAGCATTCTCCCCAGCGTGTACAGGAGATCTTTATCGAGGGGACGGTACCCACAGAAGAGGACGACGTACATTATCCTTTCCGTATCTGCAACGAGTCGGGAAAGTTGGCGACCGCTCACTGTCCGTCAGATCAGGTTGAGGAGGCGGTGTTTGAGATATATCCGCCAGAGGCGGAAGACTGGGTTCGAGAACAGGGAATACCGCAACCTCCCGACACACATTGTGACATGCACGGGCCCAGCCTGGCCAATTCAGAAGTGGCTATCACAGAACCCACACTTTTTGAGCCGGTGGGACAGACAGTCCCTATCGTGGGGAATAGTAGACCCGAGGGCTTGGAAAGATATTGGTTACAATATGGAGAGGGGATGGATCCCGAATCTTGGGTAAGGATCGGTGAGGAGCACGGTCACAGGGTGGACAATGGGGTATTGGAGCATTGGGACACCGAAGGCTTGGACGGGTTATACACGCTTCAACTCTGTGTTGCCGTGGGAGGAGATGTACGTACAGACTCTGTGTCCGTGCTTGTGGATAATACACCGCCCACTGTCAACATCATCTCGCCCGTATCCGGTCGAGCGTTCGTGGTGGGGAAGGATGAGTGGATCAATATCCAGGTTGACGCTCAGGATAACGCCTCTATGGATCGTGTATCTTTCCATCTCGACGATGAGACGCTCGGTCACAGTACCGTTGCTCCCTATACGATGCGCTGGATGCTCGCCGCTTCCGGTACGGAAACGCGCAAGATCCACGTTACGGCGTATGATAGGGCGGGTAACAAGACGGAAAGTGAGCCAATTGAGGTTCGAGTGATCGGCAGGTAGAGAAGAGATAACGGGGACGATTGGGCGCTATCCTTGCAATTTGACGCTTGGTTTTTGAGGTCAGACGCCCAGATTATTGAGATCTTTTTCCGACAGGCCAAAATGGTGGCCGATCTCGTGAACGACCGTGCGGCGTATCAGGCGTATGAGATCCTTTTTGTCCCGTGCGGCCCGTTGGAGAGGTTGCTGAAATAGGGTGATGCGATCGGGAGCTACGAGCCGGTATGCGTGACCCCGTCTTGTAAGGGGAATGCCCTCGTATAGACCGAGGAGCATCTTGCCCTCTTTTTGGGACGTTTGTATCTGCTGGGGAGTTGGCCAGGGGTGAATAACGATGGCCACGTTTTGCATCCTTTGGCTTATCCACGCTGGCATATCGTCCAGGGCTTTGGCGACGATTCTCTCAAATTGTTCGTCGCTCAGTTCCACCATCTATCTTATTCCTCAGGGGTATCCGGCCATGTTTGCTGGCCAGCGTCTGTATCCCGTTGTTTCTCGCGCCATAGCCTTTCAAGGTGTACAGTGACCAGCAAGCCGTAATAGTAGGCTATGAGCGAACATAGTATCAACCCCAACATGCCATCTCTGTAGCCTTTCAGGGTAACATAGCGTCGCCAGAATTCGCGCAGTGGCTGCGATAGATAGGTCCAGGGTTTGGGGCGTTTGCCCTCTTTGTAACGGATACGGGCTTCGTACGGCACGTATTGTCGCTGCTTGCGCCTGAACTCGGCAAAGGTGCGATAATTATAGTGAATGAGGGGATTTTCAAGATATCCCGCTTTTCCCTCCAATTCTACCACCTCATGTACCTGGCGGTGGAGATCATAGTGGGCACGTCCTATCCTGAGAAGGCGGAGTTGATAGTCGGGATACCAACCGCCGTGACGGACTTTTTGCCCCCAGATCACGTTGCGCCTTGGCACCCACCAGCCGTCGAATGAATCGTCCTGTATTACGCGACGCACCTCCTTCTCTACATGGCGCGTCGCCCGCTCATCCGAATCTATATAAAAGAGCCAATCTCCTCTGGCCCGCGATAGACCAAACTCGCGTTGTGCGGCAAAATTCTCAAAACGGTGGGGCACGACGCGCGCGCCAAAGGCGCGTGCCACATCAGCAGTGCGATCAGTGCTGCGCGTGTCGAGGATGATAAAGAGATCGTCGGCCCATATCACGCTTTGGAGGCAATCAGCAATGATCGCCTCGTTGTTACAGGCGAGAATGCCCACGCTTACTCGGTGCACATCACATCTCCAATGCCAATACCCGCTGATAGGCTGCCCGTTTACGTTCTATCTCTTCCAAGGATATCTTTTCCGTCTGCTTTTTTCTTTTGAGTTGCCACATTCTGTACCACAGCCCCAGCCTGACGATGATACGCATCGCGATGCGGTAGCCTCGCCCATAGTGTTTCCGAAAGAGCCTGTAACGGCTGCGCCACAGGGCCACGAACATCTCTTCCGCGAGTTGCCGGGTGCTCTGGCCGGCAAGGTGGACGATCTTGGCCGTCGGAAGGCAATATATCTTCCACCCCGCCTTTTTGATGCGTTTGCACCAGTCGATCTCCTCGCAGTACATAAAAAAGTTGGCATCTAGAAGGCCTACTTGCTGTATCGTTTCCCTGCGGGCCATCATGGCGGCTCCCAGCGGATGATCGATGGGAAAGGGCTCGCCAGTCTCGTAGAGGCGTTTGGGATAGCGTCCATTTAATGTGGAGTCGAGGAGTTGGTTGTGAAGGGGACAGAGATCTAGAAAAGCCATACAGAGGGTGGGAAAGTGGAAGGCACTGTGCTGAAATGTTCCGTCACCATAGATCAGTTGGGGACCCACCACACCTACGCGGGGATGGTTTCTCAAAAAGGTGACCAGGCGTGATAGGGCATCGGGCTGTACCCGTGTATCGGGATTCAGGAGCAAAACATACTCGGGCAAGCCTCCCGATGTCTTCATCCTGGCTATGGCCATATTCGTCGCGCGGGCAAAGCCCACGTTTTCGCGATTGGCGATGAGCTCTGCCTGGGGGAAACGGCCCTCTATCATCTCGGCGCTGCCGTCCGTCGAAGCATTGTCCACCACCCATACCTGTCCACACATATCATGAGTTTCCAGTTCCCGATATACGGAGGCCAAGCAGTCGGCGGTCAGTTTTCGCGTATTATAACTGACGATAGCGATACCAAGTTCCACAGTTAAACCTTTAGAAGGCGATGGCGATCTCTGTAGGCTCGACGTTATCCTGTACTATTTCCACTTCCTCATGTACTAGTCCTATCCAGTAGTAGGGTTTGGTGTCAAAGGGGCGGTCGTCGATACGCAGATGTCCCACGATGGTTACCGTCTGCTCGGGCATGAGGTACTTTTGCGGACCGATCTCTGTCTCTATCACCTCAAGTTCCTCGTCCTTGCCCAGTTGCCAGCGGAAGGGATACGTACGTCCCAGACTATTACCCTCGAAATCGAGTCCCACGCGAAATGCACCCGGTTCCAAGGGTTCACCAAGGGTATTAAAGTTTTCGGAGGTACTGTATGTTGTTCCTGGTTCCGGTCCTTTGGTGCGCACGGGCACGGTGCCGATATTCTTGACAGTGCATGTGAAGGTCAAGGTATGACCCAGAGGAACGACATCGGGGGAGAAGGTAGCGGCGCGGTTCACGATCTCCACGCGGGGTACACCGCCGCCGTGTATGGTGAGTTCACCAGTCTCTTTTTCCTGGTTTCCGACGGCGTCCACCGCCTCCACGACGACGGTATAGGTGCCATCGGGGGGAGGTGTGGCTCCCAGATCGATTCCTGCATCATAGTCATGCTCATGGGTGCCCGGAGAGCCCATCTCGCGAATCTCGTCTTCGGGAACGGGATACTTGTTTCCCTCCTCGTCCAGCAGGTACACCTCCACGCGTTCAGCCTGCTTGTTGAGGCTGTATCCGATGGTGACCCTGTCTCTGATACCATCTCGATTCGGGGTGAACTCTTGGGGCCAGATATTGAGATTGTCGATGCGAAGAGGCACCTTATCTCCTCCAGATATCGCGAGGCTCTTTTCTACACGTTGGGTGTGGCCGCGTTCGTCCTCTGCGACGAGTACACAGGTGTATTCGCCGTCGGGCAGCAGCGTGTCGTCGATGACACCCCCAAAGTAAGCCGTGCGTTCGCCTTTGGAGCGCCGATTGCCATCACGAAAGTAATGGCGCTTGCCATCCTGGTCGACGAGATATATGGTGATTCGCGACTGTCTTGAGAGAGAGTATTTGATCTCTGCGATATCGTCCACGCCGTCCGCGTTGGGAGATATTGTCTGAGGACGGATGGAAACATTGTGCAAGAGGGGACGAGGGGCACAACCGGAGCAAACAAGAATGAGGCATAACAGGAACACTGGATACTTGATTGAAAATTTTATCACGAGTTCAAGCCGCCTCCCAACGATACACTGGCAAATCGACATATAATACTCTGCCAGTGTACTTTAGAGAGGCGGCTCCGTCAAGAAATTGGTTTTCATCTCGATCCAAAAGATAGAGAACGGACCATGTAGAGATTTGTGTGCATATGGATATTCATCTACCTGCGCCTTCCCAAGCCTCTGCCGCGTCCGCCTCCGCCAGTGCCAAAGTGACCGGGCACGTTGGCATCGGATACTTTTTCCAGTTCGCCTGCCTTGAACGCCTCGACGGCCTGTTCTACGGTCTCTGCTTCTGAGAGGTAGGCCGGGATGTTGGCCGAATTCAGTACGCCGTAGGCGTTCGGTCCCACATTACCCGTGATGACAGCATCGGCGTTTCTCTCGACGATGAACTGGGCTGCCTGTATCCCAGCGCCACCTGCGGCACCAGAGGCAGGGTTTGACATCGTCTCATATTCCATGGTTTCCGTGTCGATGAATATGTAGGCCGGGCTTCGCCCGAATATGGGCGATAAGGGGGCTTCAGGGTGATCTCCACTAGATGTAACTGCGATCTTCATGATCATCTCTCCTTTAAATATGATGTTGCTGTGTCTTGGATGAAGGTAATCTGCTTGGCCGTGGCGAGTTTACATTCTAGAGCAAACATCATCGACAATTCGGCTGAACGGTTTCCGATCTCTTGAGATAGTTTTCGCTCCTCTTGCAGATAATGGAACCTGTGGCAACTCCCATGTCTTTTGCAATGACAGGGCACTTGATTTTCAGTAGAAAGAAAATAGGTGCTGGAACCTGACTGAGGGTTTCATAGTTGGCTTGCCCCTTGGCAATGATCACGGGCGCGTTGTAGAAGTCGTGAAGGAACGTGGGCGAACAATCCTTGAGCAGCGTGCCGGGCGCATCGGAACCGCTATTGATGATCTCGGCGACCCGATGGAGTTCCGCTTTTTGTGCGTCTTTGACGGTGGCGTCGTTGATGATGGGACCACCTTTGACCACATAGCGAGTAGGCGTTTCTATACTCTCGATCAAGAGGCGATCAAAGACCGTCTCGCCCGCATTGTCGGCCAGGAATAGCACCTCGTGCGAAGCCTCAAGTGCTTTACCAAGGGCTTGGGTATGATCTATGGTGAAAGGTTGCCTCAGTGTGTCCTGTACAGCGCTCCACAGGTTATCTACTCTGGCCTTGGTATTAGGTTGTGCAAAGTCTATGATGTTACCCGCGATGGCCAGGCGCACGGCACAGGATAGGGGATCGTCAGCCTCTTGGAGCAATCTTTGCAGTCGCGGATACAGGTTCAGCGCACGTTTTGTGCTGTGGGCTTTTAGATGGGAATAAGGATCGTGGGCGCCCGTCTGCATACGCACCATGCGGTGGATAACCTGTGCGATCTCGGGAGGAGGGCAGTCAGTGTCCAACTGTAAGAGTTCTTCCATCACCTTTTGTAGAAGGTGATGTTGTCCTTCCTGTGTGATCCCAACGGCGCGGGATGCTTCCAGGGCCTGGCGTAGAAAACAGGGGTAACAATCGAGATATGTTTTCATCTGTCTGGCAAGTTCTCGCTGATTCGTGGGCACGGGGCGTACATATCTGACCTCTTTCAATCTGATGTTTTACGACAAAAGATATTGAATGAACTCCGCACTTATACCTAGAATACTCTTATATGTGACCTTATTCTAGATGAAGAAAAGGTTTTGTCAAAAGACATGATACTGAGAGCAATTGCATTTGGGTTCGTGGGGTGAATGTGGTACAATATTATGTGATTTGGTATCTCATTGTGGGTCTTGTTGCCGCGTGGTGCTTGACGTCCTGGGGTTGTTGGGCCCATTCATATATGTGTGGCCGGCGATCTGATGTTCATGAGGGGGATCGTCAAAGTCAACTCGCTGTGGGAACGTTATAGATAGGCGTTTTGTGTGCTCACATGAGACGTTTGTTTGCCCCGTGATGGCTTTTGCATGGTCCCCTTGACGTTTTTCTGCAATGGTTGCACAATGGGTATGGAAGCTGTTTTTCGGGATGATGGTGGGAAGGAATGGATTTTTCTAGCCTTTTGAGAAAAGGCCTAATTGAAGAAGAGTTCGTCGACGAGTCGATGGAGGATGAACTCTCGTTTCCTGAAGAGTTGCCCGTTCTCCCTCTGAGGAATACGGTGATATTTCCTTTGACGGTATTGCCTCTGGTAGTCGAAAAGCCCCGTTCCGTGCGCCTGATCGACGATACCGTGATCGCGGATCGTCTGGTGGCATTGGTGGCCGTCAAGGATCCGGATGTTCAGGATCCCACACCGGATGACCTACACGAGATGGGCACCATCGGCATGATTCATCGCCTGGCGCGTTCGCCAGATGACACGTTACACGTGGTGGTACAGGGACTGGAGCGTGTTCAGATCTCCGAGTTTACCCAAGTGGAACCTTATATGCGTGCTAGTGTCCGAGTTGCCCCCGAGACGACGGAGACCGGTGTCGAAGTCGAGGCTCTGGTACGCAATATCGTGGATCTGTTCGAGCGTCTGGTGGATCTTGCGGGATACATTCCCGAGGAGATTGCGGGCAGCGTGCTTGATACCGCCGACCCGAGGCAGTTGGCCTATATGGTGGCCACAAGCACCCGTATGGATGTTGAGGTACGCCAAGAGATTTTGGAGCTGGATAGTGTAACCGACAAACTCTTTCGCCTTTTCAGTGTACTCACGCGAGAAGTCGATGTGCTGGAACTGGGCAAAAAGATCCAGTCCGATGCTCAGTCCGGCATAGAAGAGGTACAACGGGAATATTTTCTGCGTGAGCAACTAAAGGCGATCAGGAGGGAGTTGGGAGAGGAGGATGGGCAAGCAGCAGAGATCCAGGATCTTGAGGAAAAGATAGAGACGGTTGGGATGCCCAAGGAGGCCAAGACGGAGGCCCTGCGCGAACTGGATCGCCTGGCAAAGTTACCTCCTGCAGCGGCAGAATATTCCGTGATCCGCACATATCTCGATTGGCTCACGGAGCTTCCCTGGAAATTGGTTACAGAGGATAACGTGGATATCGGCGCAGCCCGCCGTGTATTGGATGAGGATCATTATGATCTTCAGAACGTCAAAGATCGCATTGTCGAGTATCTCGCTGTGCGCAAGCTTCGGCATGAACGGAATAACGGGGAAACCGAGGCGGAAACGATTGCGCATCGAGATCGATCTGTGGATCACATTCGGCAGGAGCGTGAGGGCGTGATTCTCTGTCTGGTTGGGCCTCCTGGAGTGGGCAAGACCTCACTGGGACGTTCCATCGCCCGTGCTCTGGGACGTAAGTTCATCAGGCAATCTCTGGGCGGGGTTCACGATGAAGCGGAGATAAGGGGGCATCGTCGTACGTATATTGGGGCCATACCGGGGCGCATTATCCAGGCCATTAGGCGTGTAGGATCACGAAATCCAGTCTTTATGTTGGATGAGGTGGACAAGATAGGTGCTGATTTCAGGGGCGATCCCGCCTCGGCGCTGCTGGAGGTTTTGGATCCAGAGCAGAATCGAGAGTTTCGGGATCATTATCTTGACGTTCCCTTTGATCTGTCGCAGGTGATGTTCATCACCACCGCTAACGTGTTGGACACTATTCCTGCGGCTTTGAGGGATCGAATGGAGACGCTCAAACTCTCCGGATATACGGAGCATGAGAAGGTTGCTATCGGAGAAGGTTACCTGATTCCCCGGCAGGTTCAAGAGAATGGCCTTCGTTTTGAAGAGGTGATCTTTGAGCAACAGGCATTGCGCCGCATCATACGGGAGTATACACGGGAAGCGGGCGTGCGTGAACTGGAACGAAGGATTGGCGCCGTCTGTCGCAAGGTAGCCGCCAAAGTGGCGGAGGGTTTTTCAGGGCAGATCGTCATCTCGGAAGAGGCGCTGCCGGATTATCTTGGCAAACCTGTATACTTTTTTGAGGTAGCCGAGCGCACCCAGATTCCCGGCGTGGCCACGGGATTGGCGTGGACGCCATCGGGGGGGGATATCCTCTTTGTCGAGGCGACCAAGATGAAGGGGAGTAGCAACTTTTCCGTAACGGGGAAACTGGGGACGGTCATGAAAGAGTCGGCCCAGGCCGCTTTGAGTTATGTGCGCTCCAAAGCGGCGGAACTGGGCATTGACGAAGATATTTTTGGTAGTATAGATATTCATCTTCATGTTCCTGCGGGGGCGATTCCGAAAGATGGCCCCTCGGCTGGTGTGGCCATGTGTACGGCCATAGCCTCGGTATTGAAGGATGTGCCCGTAAGCGGCAAGTTGGGCGTGACGGGCGAAATTACGCTGCGAGGTCAAGTGTTGCCTGTCGGGGGAATCAAGGAAAAGGTGTTGGCGGCGCACCGCGCAGGACTTGAATACATATGTTTACCGCGAAAAAATGAGAAGGATTTAGACGAAGTGCCTCAAGAAGTGTGCGACGAGATGGAATTCATTCTTGTGGATCACGTCGAACAGGTTTTTGAGGCCGCTTTCGACAATTTGGAAGGAAAGAAAAAGTGGCAAAGAACAACGGAAATAGAAGGGGGCGGAATAATCGGGACATGAAATGGTATGGAGGCGACCTCCATATACATACGCCGGCCTCAAAGGATTATCAACAGCCCGAAATCACATATTTGGACATTTTGAAACAGGCAGAATCCAAAGGCCTACGGATAGTGGCCTTTACCGATCACAACACCGTCGCTGGTTACGCGGAGATGCAACGCGAGATAGCAGATCTGGAACGGTGGAAGGAAACGGGACGGATTAACGCGGAAGAGGAGCAGCGACTGAAAGAATATCACCGGCTTCTGGACAAGATGCTGGTATTGCCAGGATTTGAACTGACGGCGACTTTTGGTTTTCACATTCTGGCCATCTTTGATGAGAATACCCCCGTGCGGGCGTTGGAGCATGTGCTGATTGACCTTAACGTGCCCATTGATCTGATTGGGGAGGGAGAGACCGAGGTTGGCTCCACGAGCGATGTTATCACCGCCTATCGGACGATGGCAGGTGCGGGGGCTTTGGTCATCGCGGCACATGCGGACTCGAACCATGGTGTAGCCATGATGCGCTTGAATTTCGGAGGGCAAACGCGTATATCCTATACGCAGAACGAGAATCTTCATGCCCTTGAGGTGACGGATCTGGAAAAGCGGGGAAGACATACGACCAAGGCCTTCTTTGACGGGTCCAAGCCTCAGTATCCTCGCCGCATGCACTGCATTCAGGGCTCTGATGCGCATCGTCTCACGCGCAAGGGCAGTTATCTGGGAGTGGGAGATCGCGCGACGGATTTCCTCCTGCCAGAACTGAGTCTTGATGCTCTGAAGGAGCTCTTTTTGAGTGATGATTTCTCTCGCACGCGTCCTTATAAGCGGCGTGCTCCGTCGCGCCCCGATAAGGTAACCCGTGCGCGCAAGGAGGGGCAGACGGAACGACGGAGTTTTCATGAGCACATGAAGCGCCAGGGGGGATGTTTATACGCCATCGTGCGCGATGTGGCGGCCTTTGCCAATACCAAAGGTGGCCACATCTATGTGGGTGTGAAAGCGGACCCCAAGGCTTCCCCCAGAGGGGTGGGAGATCCAAATCAGGCCATGGCGCAGATTGAATCGGAGATCAAGCGTCTGGTTACCCCTTCTCTAGATGTCGATATGCATGCGCTCGAGACCGAGGGGAAAAACGTCATCCGGATGGACGTTCCCATAGGCGATGAGCGCCCCTATGTGCTTGAAGGAAGCAAGATATATATTCGTCAGGGGGCGAGAAGTGAGCTGGCCATGCGCGATCAGATCATCTCCCTCGTGGAGGAGGTTCTGAGAGAAAAGGAACCCGCGCTGGCAAAAGAACATGCTCCTGGACGAGAACCGCGGCGGAGAAAGCGCGAGGCACCACGGGAGGTGGAGGTGCCAAAGAAGGCCGAGACGCCAAAGGAGATAGAGGTACCGGAGGGCTCGGTGTCGCCACCCGGTTCGGGAGTGGAGATCGTCAGGTCGGAGCGAACCGATGGCGAACTACAACATACCATGCGCGATCTGCGCAACGGCAATGAGGTAGATGGGGTCACACGCTCTTCTGCCCGGAGACTCTGGCGGTATGCCATAGCGCTTAAGGAAAAGGGCGTCTTTGATGAGAATAAGGTGTCCTGGGATGGGAGTCTCGGACTTTGGCACAGATACAAGCGAGCGGGACGCGATCATTACGATCTCGTGCAAAAAACGGCAGACGGAGATGTCCATATCTACTATGGCGTAAACGAGGACGGGATCGAGGGGCCCTGGGAAGCCGTCGTGGAAACAAAGTAAAACTTGATACACAGTCCGATGGGTCGGACAGGTGAGGAGACGGTTTTCGACTGTCTCCTCACCTGTCGTTTGCCTCTTGTTCTGCCGCGTGGTATAAATCTTTGAGCGCCATGTGGCGCTGGAGTGTCGGAATGGTGTGTGGAAACAGAGGTTCATTATCTTTATGGGACAGGGGATCTGAACATTGGAAAGACGATCATTAGATGTTTGAGGTCGTGTTTCTGGGGACTTCGGCCTCAGCGCCTTCTGTAGACCGGGGGCTATCTTCCGCGCTGGTTCTCTATCAGGATCAACGTTTTCTCGTCGATTGTGGCGAGGGAACCCAGCGACAATTATTGCGTAGCGGGATGGGCTTCAGGAAATTGGACAAGATCCTCTTGACGCACGGTCATCTGGACCATATTCTGGGACTCGGAGGGCTCGTTTCCACTTTTTCGCGCTGGGAATCCATTTCCACGTTGCGAATCTATGGGGGAGAGTGGGCTTTACAGCGGGTCGCGGACTTGATGGGCGTTGTCTTGCGAGGTGGCGATATACATTTGGACGTAGAAATGGTGGCCATTCGCCCCGGCCGTATATGGGAGACGGACGCAATGAAGGTTTCGGCTTTTCCTGTGACACACCGGGGCCCTGGTTGCTATGGCTTTCTTTTTGAGGAGGAAGGCCGGCGGCCTTTTGTAGCGGAGAAGGCAGAAAAACTGGGGGTGCCCCACGGGCCAGAGAGAAGTTTGCTCGTTCAGGGGGAGACGATAAGGCTCGAGGACGGGACACTTGTAGAGCCCGATCAGGTGTTGGGAGAAGAGGTCCGGGGTACCAAGATGGTTCATGTGGGGGATACGGCGCGTACGGATAATCTGCTTGACGTGTGTCACAAGGCCGATGCGTTGGTTATCGAATCTACGTATTTGGCGAGGGACAGAGAGTTGGCTGAACGTTTTGGGCATCTCACCGCCGCACAGGCGGCGACGTTGGCACGCGATGCTCAGGTGAGATATCTGTTTTTGGTACATATCTCGAGACGTTACTCGGAATATCAGATCGCTCGAGAGGCCCAGGCTATCTTCCCTCGTACGATTGTGCCCAAAGATCTTGACCATTATCGCATTATGCGCGATGCTGTGGACAAGGTCGAGAGGGAGAGTGAGTAAGGACGCTGGTCCTATGCTGCATATTCTGCCAAGGAGGTGATTGCTCATGGGAGAACTTGTGTTTCTCAAGTTGGGAGGGTCGCTCATTACGGACAAGAGACGTTATGAGACGCCTCGACCGGGCGTTATCTCTCGCGTCGCCAGGGAGATTCACGCTGCTCTGGAAGCCCAAGGAGATATGCAATTGGTGCTGGGCCACGGAAGTGGATCCTTTGGGCATTTCGTTGCCGATCGATACAAGGTCCATGAGGGGAATCTGGAAGATTGGATGGGATATGCGGAGACGAGTGCGGCCGCGCAGCGTTTGAATCGTCTCGTCACGGATGCGTTTCTCTCGGAAGATATTCCCGTCGTGTCGCTGCAACCCTCAGCATCCGCCCGTTGTCAAGATGGCGCGTTGGTGGAACTGAGCATCGATCCCGTTGTGGAGTTGTTGCACCGGGGAGTTGTGCCTTTAGTGTATGGGGATGTGGCGCTTGATGAGGTCAGGGGCTGTACTATCGTTTCCACGGAGCAGATATTCACCTTGCTTGCACGGCGGCTGCGCCCGCAACGCATCATCATGGCGGGGGAAGTGGCCGGCGTTTACTCTGGCGATCCCCACAGGGATTCCATCGTACGCTTGATTCCCGAGATAACGTCAAGCAACTACAAAGGGGTTGAGGAGATGCTTTCTCATTCTTTTGGCACCGATGTGACGGGGGGTATGGTGAGCAAAGTGCAGGATCTCTTTGCCCTGGTAAGAGAGCAGCCAAACCTTGCCGTGCGCATCATTACAGGACGCAGGGATCATCTTATCGAGCGGGTGCTAATAGAGCCAGAACGTCAAGAAGGAACGCTATTACGTTACTAGAGTGTCGTTCGTCAGAGGCGGATGCCTCCTGATAAACTATATATTTAGGGGCTGGCATGGTTGGATTTTTTTCCTTTGTCATAGTTTTCAGTTTATTAGTTTTTGTTCATGAGTTTGGGCATTTCATAACTGCCAAATTAGCCGGTGTTCGGGTGGAAGAATTTGGTTTCGGATATCCTCCACGATTGCTAGATTTGGGTACCTGGCAGGGCACGCGCATCACCCTCAATGCACTACCGGTTGGGGGCTTTGTGCGAATGAATGAGGACGATCCAACGGCCGAGGGTAGCCTGGCGAGCAAGAGTCGTACGGTACGCGTCATCGTTCTAGCGGCCGGGTCATTGATGAATCTCCTGTTGGCTATCGTTCTCTACAGTTCTTCTTTCATGCTGGGTGCTCTGACGCCTGTGGAGGCACCGGGGGCGGGTATATACTATGTGGCTCCCCAATCGCCGGCCGAGACTGCTGATCTTCGACCGGGAGATACCATCGTGGAGATCAACGGCGAAGCGATTCAAGATGTGGACGATGTTGTAGAGATCATTTCTGAAAATGCAGGAGAACCTGTCACCCTTGTGTTACAGCGTGAAGGGGAGGTTCTTGCGCCTATCACGATCACTCCCCGTCAGGATCCCCCACCAAATGAGGGGGCATTGGGAGTGGCCCTTGATCTTCCCCTCGTGCGCGAGCGATATCCCGTTTGGGAGGCTGTGCCCAAGGGGATTACCGCAGTATATAATACGATTCGAGCGGTCTTTTATACCATTCACGCTGCCATCCGTCGGACTCTGCCAGTGCCCTTTCAAGTCACGGGGCCTATCGGCATCTATCGACAGACTGTCGAGGTGGCCCAAACGGGGGTAGAACGTCTGATCGAGTTCACAGGTTTTTTGAGTCTCAATCTCTTTTTGCTCAATCTTTTACCTTTGCCTGCTTTGGATGGGGGACGGCTGCTGTTTGTGGGGTTGGAGTGGGTGCGAGGAGGAAAGAAGGTCCCTCCTGAAAAAGAGGCACTGGTTCATGTCGTGGGTATGGCCATCCTGCTTGCCTTTATGTTGGTGATAACCTATTTCGATTATCAGCGTTATTTTGGTTGATAGAAGTTTTTCTTTGGTGGTGAAAAGATAATCATGGTTGAGGATTTTGATACAGTACTGGATAAACTTGAGGATGATACAGAGTCGCTCAGTCGTCGGTTTCTGAAGCGGTTTTCCGTTCTTACGCGGGCCGAGGAGAGGTCCCTTGAGGAACGATTTGATACATTGGACCGTCAGCGCCAGCGCGAGGTGTTAAAAAGGATGGTGACCTACGCTGCGGAGGATTTTCGCCTCGATTATACGGCCTTTTTTTACTCCTGTCTTGACAGCGAGGATCCCGTGGTGCGCCGTCGTGCCATAGAGGGGCTGTGGGAGGAGGAGAGGACTGATCTCGCCGAGCATCTCTTGGAGTTTCTGGTCTCCGATCCTGCTGCCCGGGTACGCGCGGCGGCGGCCAAAGCCCTTGGGCGTTTTCTCTTTATGGCCGAATGCGATAAGATAAGTCAAAGAGTGGGCGATGCCATACAGGAGGCGCTGAGGGGTGCCATTCACGAGGATAAGGACTCGGAAGTGGTGCGCAGGGCCATTGAATCTCTCGCTTACGTCAATGAGGAAGAGGTGTACCGCATTATCGAGGGGGCGTATGAGCACGGTGATCAGCGCATGCGCGAGAGTGCCCTCTTTGCCATGGGGCGTAGTGCAGATGCTCGCTGGGCAAATGTGGTGATAGGGGAACTTGGTAGCCGTTCTCCCGCTATACGCTACGAGGCCGCCCGCGCTTGCGGAGAGATTCAACTCGAACGGGCTGTCGATCCATTGATAGAGTTGCTTCAGGATAGGGACCGTGAGGTGCAGACTATGGCCGTCTGGGCCCTGGGGCAAATTGGTGGACAGCGTGCCGAGGAGGCTCTGCAGTATTGTGTAGAGGAGGGGGACGAGGTTCTCAGAGATGCAGCCTCGGAAGCCCTGGAGGAGATGCTGTTCCTGGCGGAATCTTTGGATTTGTTCGAGGTTCCCCTTGACGAGTCGATTTTGCCGGAACAGGAGATCGAGGAAGGTGATGAGGATGAGGAGTGGGGCGACGACTTGCTCGATATAGGCTGACGAATCGTGTAATTTTGATATTTACATAACAAGGGTGATTCTATTTATGACGCAGGGTGTCGACGGCAACGAAAAGAGGGAGCGTTTTCACACCATAATTTCTGGGCAAGTGCAGGGGGTGGGATTTCGGTATCACGCCCGTGAGACGGCACGTGGTCTGGGTATTACAGGCTATGTGCGCAATCGGAGCGATGGGACGGTAGAAGTCGTTGCAGAAGGCAAGGAAGAGACTTTGCGCCAGTTTTTATCCTGGCTACACACCGGACCAAGGCTAGCACACGTTGAAAAGGTGGATACAACCTGGGAGTCTTTTAGGGGCGAATTTGATACGTTTGGAGTGCGTTATTAGATGAAAAAGGATCCCAGATATGTTGCCTGGATCATACTGCTCACCGCATTCCTGATATTCTGCTTTATCGTCACTGCGGTACCCCTTGGTACCCGCTATCATATACTACATGCAGAGGCAAAGCACGAGGCCTCGGTGGAGGCTCTTACGGGGACCGTCATCGTCGAGCCTTCTGTGGGGCGGGGTTTTGTCCCTTTGGAGAGCGGAGAGGATATGCAGATTCCAGAGGGAAGTATGGTTCGGGTAGATGAGACATCTGAGGCGATGATCACCTTTTTTGATCAAAGTTTTGTACGCCTTTTTCCAGGGGCCACTGTACGTTTGGAGCGCATACGTTCTCCGCGTTACGCAGCCGGCAAGTCGTCGAACAGCATACACGTTGGGCTGTCGGGGGGGCAGATATATGTGGGTACGGCACTTTCCTCCGACCCCTCCCTTGATTTTCGGGTGGCCACCCTCCATTCAGATGTTGCCCTGGCAGCAGACGGGAGCTACGCTTTGGAAGCAACGAATAGGCGTTCGGGCATCACCGTTTATGCCCGGGGGCGTGCTCATGTGAGCGCAAAGAATGATGATACAAGTGGCGTGGAGGTGATGCCCCGACAGCGCACGGAAGTGGCTTTTGGGCAGTCCCCCAATCCGCCTGTGGATGCGGCGCGCAATCTGGTAGTCAATGGTGATTTCTCCGAAGGTCTGGAAAAAGACTGGCATGCGTTTAACGATCAGGGGACCGATGGAGGTAACGTGGACGGCACTTTTTCGCTGGTCGTCGACGAGGGCCGTAGAGCAGTAGAGTTTTCGCGGACGGATGGTCACGGCAATCACTGTGAGACCGTGCTTGAACAGAGTATCGATCGCACTATCCCCGAGCCAGTGAGCAGCCTTGTCGTGCGCGCTAACGTCAAAGTGCGTTATCAGAGCCTCTCGGGTGGGGGCTATCTGAGTTCCGAGTATCCGTTGATGATTCGGTTGACCTATCGAGACATCTATGATAGTGAGGCAGAGTGGGTGAGGGGCTTTTATTATCAGAATGTAGAGGAAAATCCCACCACCTTTGGGGTGCGCGTACCCCATGATCGCTGGTATCTATTCCAGTCCGAGAATCTTTTGGAGACTCTACCCATTCGCCCCTATAGGATCATCCGTCTGCGCGTGTACGCTTCAGGGTGGGACTATGAGAGCCTGATTTCGGATATCAATCTAATCGTCGAGTGATTTGTCCGAGACGGCGCAGTTCGTGGAGTTGTGCCATATAGATCTCTCTAATAGCGCGCATGATCTTCCTGTAGGCCTCGGTGCGGTAATCGGGGTACGTCCAGGGTAGAGGGCGAAAATTCCCGTCCCGATATATGAGGGTCACTTCGGCGTATATTCCCCGATTCAGATATATGCGGTGTCCGTGGTTCTTGGTGGTGGCCAGGACGAGTTTGGCCGCCGCGATATATCCTGGATCGAGGTTGATCCGTCGTCTCCCATTTTGGCCCCACTGTTCTTCGAGTTCGTTTGTCAGCGTCTTGATGTTGGCGATGCTTCCCGGATCGATGAGGTTTTCGAAGGCGAGGAACTGCCTTTTCAGGCCGCTGCCCATCTCTTGCTCATAATATGTGGTATGATCGAAGGGTAACCGAAGACTTTTATAGTCTATGGGGCCAAAGTGAGCGCGTAGCATCTGTTCTGCTTCTTCCAAGAGGGCCTCATGCCCGCTGAACATGGGCATGACGAGTTTGACCGGTAATGGCTTTTGGGGCTCGCCCATTCTCCGTCTCCTTTTTCAGCAGCAGGCTGGCTGGTAGCGGCTCACAGGAACCCCAGCCTCTTTTCCTTGAGCGATTGATAGCGACCCTCTCCGATGATGAGATGGTCAAGAACCTCGATGTCCAACAATTTGCCTGCCTCGACGATGGCTTTGGTGATCTGTATATCCTCGGCAGAGGGCGAGGGATCCCCGCTGGGATGGTTGTGGGCTATGATGATGGCCGCCGCATTATCCTTGATGGCGTCGCGAAATAACTCGCCAACCCGCACCATGGCCGTATTAAGGCTGCCTATGTAGATGGTAACGGTACGGAGCATCCTGTGCTTTGTATCCAGGAGCATGACGTGCATCTCTTCCTTGGGTTTCCCCATCATCCTAGCCATAAAAATGTTGGCTGCGTCATGGGGGGAGCCGATCTGCGGGCGGCTGTCCTCCGAGGCCAGTGCGGCGCGTCGCCCCAGAGCGATGGCGGCAAGGACTTGGCAGGCCTTGGCCGGACCGATGCCCGAAAGTTCACACAGTTCACGAAGGCTGGCATTGGAAACTCTGTCAAGGCCGTGAAGGGTGGTTAGCAATCGCGTGGCGAGGCCGACGGCGCTCTCGCCTCTGGATCCCGTGCGCAGGAGGATGGCCAGAAGTTCGGCATTGGAGAGGGCGCCGGCGCCGTACAGTTCCAGGCGCTCGCGGGGTCTGTCTTCCTCAGGCATCTCTTTGATGCGGGCCTGGTAGGGGCTGTCGTTCATTGTCGAAACTCCTCCGTTTTCCTATCGCCTACGTATTGGCTCAGTTGGACAGTTCGGCACGAACGAAGGCGATACTGCTGTGCCAGGTGCACGTTCTCCCGGCCAGTTGCTCTTGAAACAGTCTCTCTATCTCTGCGATGGCGTCGCGTGATAGATGCTGGTGCAGATGCTGGACATAGCTAGGACGGCCCTCTGCCGTGGTATCGAACCAGCGATCTATGTGTTCGCTCGTTATCAGGCGTTGCGTCTCGATCCTTTCGCGCACAACCTGCACCTCCTGGAAGCCGGTTTCCTCAAAAAACTCTTTCAGATCTTGACTATCCCAGTTGACCATGGGGGCTTGATGGTCGGAATAGATCTGTTCTTCCGCCTCTTGCCATTGCTGCGCTGTTCTGCTGTCCAGCGAACTCGTCTCCAACAAATCGTAGAGGCGCTGTGTCTCTCGGGGTATGGTCTCGGCCAGGCTGATGGCGCCATCGGGTTGAAGGAGCCTGTACAGGGATAGCAGGAGTCCCTTTTTATCCTCCTGGCGCATGAGGACATTTCGCCCCACCATGACATCGAAGCGAATGTCCTCATACCCGTTCTGGGTCAATATTTCGGCCAATCTATCCAGCCTTCCCTGCAGGACGACGGGGCGTCTCAGTTCGGGCAGCGGCTCACTCTGCTGGCGTAGGGCGTTTGCGGTCTGTGCGTCAGAAGCCAGGGCCCAGACGCCGCCCTCTGGCGCCAGACGCAAGGCCTCCCAGACAAAGAGCCCGGAGCCTGCATTCAGGTCCAGTACGAGATGGTGGCGCTGTACCGTGACCTGCTCAAAGACGCGGTCGCGTAGTTCTCCAAGTCGGCGTCCGGCGTTGCTGACCGCTCTCATTAGCCAACGTTCCTGAGTGCGGTTCTCCGGGGAAAAAGTCAGTACCTCGCCTACACCCAGTTCCCCATCCACCACAGCGGCGAGTTGTTCCTCCCGTCGTCGTCGTACCTTATCTCTCACGTCCTTCTCGTAACCCTGATCGTTCGGTTGGTAGAAGATGTTACCCTGCAGGGCGTCCGGCAGGTATTGCTGTGCTACCCAATGCTCCCGATAGGCATGGGGGTATAAATAACCCTCGCCATGGCCAAAGCCCTCTTTGTCTCGGCTGCTATCCTTCAGGTGGGTGGGCACCTCGGTGCGCTCCTTTTTTACTGCTTCCAGGGCGTCAAAGTATCCCAGGGCCGAGTTGGACTTGGGCGCTGTGGCCAGATAGAGGGCGGCCTCTGCCAGATGGAACTGTCCCTCTGGCAGCCCTACGCGGTCAAAGGCAGCGGCTGCGGCCTCGACGATGGCCACGGCATTGGGATCGGCGAGGCCCACATCCTCGGCTGCCAGGATCAGCATGCGGCGAAAGATAAAGTTGGGAGCCTCACCCGCGTGGACCATCTTGGCCAGCCAGTAGAGGGCAGCGTCGGGGTCGGACCCACGGAGGGACTTGATAAAGGCGCTGATGGTATCGAAGTGATAATCCCCCTCGCGGTCATAAAGGACGGCCCGTTCCTGGATGGAATCCTCGGCTACCGCCAGATCGACGATCACTGTATCCTGTTGAGGGGCTGTGGTTTCCACGGCCAGTTCGAGGGCGTTCAAAAGGGAACGAGCGTCGCCATTGGCGACATCGACGAGGTGATCCATGGCCTCGGTGGTGATCTTCACGTTCAGTTTCCCATAGCCACATTCAGGATCCATGAGGGCGTTCCGGGCGATAGTGCGGAGGTTCTCCTCGCTCAAGGGCTCAAGTTGAAACACACGGCTGCGGCTGAGCAGGGGGGGATTCACCGAGAACCAGGGGTTCTCAGTGGTGGCTCCGATCATGATGATGGTGCCATTCTCGACCCACGGCAGCAAGGCGTCCTGCTGGGCTTTGTTCCAGCGGTGTACCTCGTCGACAAAGACGATAGTGCGCTGTCCGTAAAAACTCTTTTCGTCCTTGGCCTGCGAGGTGATCTCTCGTAGATCCTTTACGCCTGTCAGGACGGCGTTCAGGGTGACGAAACGCGAACTTGTAGTGTTGGCGATGATCCTGGCCAGAGTTGTCTTGCCAGTGCCCGGGGGGCCGTAGAATATCAGCGAGGAGATCTGGTCGGCCTGTATGGCGCGGCGAAGCAGGCGCCCGGGGCCCACAACGTGTTCCTGGCCCACGAAATCCTCCAGCGTTTGGGGGCGCATGCGGGCGGCCAGGGGCTCTTTTCCGTCCTCTTTTTCTTTTCGTGCGTGGGTAAAGAGGTCCATGGGCTAACTGGCCTCTTTCTCTTCTTCGGTGGAGTCGCTTTGCTGGCGACGCCTGTGCAAGCCGAGTAGCCGTTTTACCTGACGCCAGGCCTTTTTGATGTTCGAGGTCTGTTCTTCTGTTATGGCATGTTCGCTGTATCGTGCCTCGATGAATGCCTGGGTGAGTTTGTCAAATTCTTTGGCGATCTCTGGCACCTGTCTTGATAGCATATTTCGATACTCTTGGGGAGTCGCCGAGGGAGGACGCCCCAAGTTTTGTCTTTCGCTGTGGCGCAGCGTAGAGAGATAGAAATATCTTATGCGCGCACGCAGGGGAAGGCCTCGCAATGAGATATATCGCCAGGGACGTATTCGCCTTCTGCCCTCACGGGAGGGGAGGCGGTCGGCGATGGCCCGGCGGATTCCTTCCGTGGCCTTTTTAGTGCTGGTGCGTACGCCCTGCCAAAGGCCCACGAGCCAGCGAAAAAGGCCTGAAAAGGAAAGCTTCTGAAAGATGCTCCAGCGATAGCCGGCGAAATGGAATATGGAATAGCCAATGATGCCTATGAGGATCGTCCAAAAAGCCAGAGAGCGCACCAGGGGCCACCAGGCCGCCGGCCCTCCTGACGTGGCCGGGGGTGCCTGTGGTTCCGGCATCGAACGTGTGGAAGGCTGTGTCTCGCCCGGTGTTCCAGTCATAAAGCCGATGAGCATGGCCAACAGGGACGAGATAAGGAAAAGTAGTCCAAAAGCGATCTGGGCCAGTACATACAGCGCCCACTGCAACGCTATGGACAACGTGTCCACGATGCCCACGGAATAGCCGACGGGCAGGAAGGCGGAGACAAGGCCGATCAATACGAGGAAGGACAGGGCCAGCAGGATCCAGCGCTTCCCTATGCTCTCCATGATAGGGATATCTTCGATCTCCCAGTGTGCTCTAAGAATAGTGTATCGCGCCTGGCCGATGAGGAGG
The DNA here is from genome assembly GCA_046538105.1 of Anaerolineales bacterium. Classification (GTDB taxonomy): domain Bacteria; phylum Chloroflexota; class Anaerolineae; order UBA1429; family UBA1429; genus JAWLEV01. The sequence continues at coordinate 40,559 of JBKHJO010000004.1, forward strand.
AACCCGATAAGGAAATAGGCAAGCACATTGATGAGAATGCCCGAACTATACGAATGCTCAAAGGCCATGAGGTCGCGTACATCGACCTGTGATAGGCCAGCGAGCATCAAGAGGACGATACCTCCACCGGTAAAGATGCTGGTGATACGGTTCATTCTGGCGCGCCGGTTGATGCGGCCATGGCGGGGCATGCTGCTATACAGGTAATAGTTGGGATCGGTGGATCGGGGTAATTTTTCTGAAGGCACAGTGTCGAGTTCCTGCATGGCCGAGGAAAGGGCGAGGGCCAGGGACCAGAAAACTGCCATCAGCACGCCGTTCACGATAAATCCTGCATCGAAAAAGGCGCTCACGTCCAGCGACCATCGCGCCATATCGGTGGCCAGTTGCGAGGCGCCATATTCTATATAGACGCCAAAGCGTACTATGAGGAGGATGAATACCCACTCCACAAAGCGGAAGCGCCATCTTTCCCTGGAATCGAGATCCAGCCGTGTAAGAAGTCGGTGGGCATGGATGCTTTCCAGGCAGACGAGAAACGTGAGTATAGCAAGAAATCCTCCTGGCCATCCGGGTACGGCAGAAGCGATGAGTTGGTTCAAGGAGATGATAATGCAGGTCAGCATAGCAGAGATCGCCAGGGGACGAACGATCTCTTCCAGGGCGATCCTGGACCACTCACGTGACGTCTCTGTGTCGCCTCTTTCTCTTTCCGAAGTCAAAGATTCTTCTTTATCGCGTGTTTCTATGGCTGCAGCCCTATCTCCAGACATCGAGATCCCTTTCCTGCCAGATCTGTTGGGCTTCTATGCCCACGTCCTTGGCTCGCTGCTTGATGTTCACAAAAGGTGTTTGGGGATCCATGAGGATGAGCATGACATGGAATCCGGAGCGTTTCATGAGCAACATGTTGTCAAACAGGGCGTTATCTGCATGACCGGAAATGATGATAGCCGTCGATCCCCAGGTGAGTTGAAGTCGATCCTGGTGAAGCAGATCAGCGAACGAGAGATGTGCGCTCAACTTTACCCTGGCGAGAACATCCAGGATGTGCATGCGCTGGGCTTCTCCTTTACGCGGCGGAATGGTGATCTTGGAGGCCTCTTTTGCCAGCGGATCCTGGCCATTACAGCTTAACCCCGCCGTTTGCCGTTTCTCAATCAAATAGTTGACGATGGATGCTGCTGTCACGATGGCCGTTTCACTTGCCGGCACGGTGCGAGCATGTGTATATTCGTCTCTGTTGAGATTCAGAAATATCTGCGACTCGATGGAGATGGCCGGCTCGAAGCGTTTGACCTGGAGGCTATCGGTAGCCGCGGTGGCCTTCCAGTGGATATGCCGTGTGCTGTCTCCGCTCTGGTAATCGCGTACGCCCACCATACGGGAGGGGTCCTCGAATATGCGTTCTCTTGTACGTACATGTCCGAATGGGACTTTGGCGGCCAGTTCCAGTTCATTAAGGGGAACGATCCTGGGATATACCCAAAGGGCGTCGGGTGCTTCCAGTCGTCTCTCGCGCTCCGAAAGGCCGAATAGATCCCCTGCTCTGACGATCAATGGTCCCAGGGGATAGTATCCTCTGTGGCGGCAGTTCAGTTCATATTCAAGGAGTTTGTTTTCAAAGGGAAGCAGCGAGATCACACAGTGATAAAAGTTGGGTGATTTGATGCCCATGGGTAGACTATCGTGAACGCGCAGCCAGGGCAAGGGCAAAAAACCCCGATTTTGGATGCGTATCTTGACGGGGAGGCGGTCCCCAATAAAAGCCCTCGTGTCGTATTCTCGTTCAAAGGTGACATTGTCCAGGGCGTGGTCCCCCCAGAGACGAGAAGAGAGGTATATGCCAAAAAAGACATACAAGAGATAGAAAAAGAACTCGATACGAAATAGGAGGGCGATGAATGTTATAAGCAGTATAAAAGTGAGCAGGTGTGGCATCGGTAGTTTTCCTATCTTTCATCGAGAAGTGTTACAATTCGTCGAGTTCTCCAACGCTCAATTTTGTCTCTGCCAGCAGATTCTCCAGTATCGTCTGGGCATCTCGGCCCCGGAGCGCGCTCTCGGGATTCACGATAAGGCGGTGGCCTACGATAAAGGGTGCCAGGTATTTGACATCATCCGGTATCACATAATCCCGACCGCGGATGGCCGCCAACGCCTGTGACGCCTTATAAAGGCCCAGGCTGCCCCGAGGGCTGGCTCCGAGGGCGAGATCGTACTGGTTCCGCGTGGCATGGATGAGGCGGATGATATACTCTCTCACGGTCTGGTCTACCGTCACATCCCACATGTCCGAGCGCAAATCTATAATGCGATGGCCATCCACCACCTGTTCGATCGTATCGATGGGATGCTCGCGGCGGAGGTTGAGGAGGATCTGTTCTTCTTCTTCTGCGGAGGGATAGCCCAGTTTGATGCGTATGAGAAAGCGGTCCAACTGCGCCTCTGGCAGGGGGAAGGTGCCCTCATATTCGATGGGGTTCTGGGTGGCGATGACGAGGAAGGGACGCGGCAGATGTCGCGTGGTGCCGTCCACGCTGACCTGATATTCTCCCATGGCCTCCAGCAGGGCCGATTGGGTGCGCGGCGTCGCGCGGTTAATCTCGTCAGCCAGGAGCACGTTGACAAAGGCGGGACCGGGACGGAACTCGAATTCGCCCGTCTTTTGATTATACACAGAGACGCCGGTAACATCGTTGGGCAGAAGGTCGGGGGTACATTGTAGCCGTTTAAAGCTACAGCCTATGGATATGGCGAGGGCGCGGGCGAGCATGGTTTTGCCCACGCCAGGGACGTCTTCGATGAGGGCGTGCCCCTCGCAGAGGAGGGCCACCATCATCAATTCGATGGGCTCCCGCTTCCCTATAATCACGCGTTCCACGTTGTCCATGACATCTTGGGCAAAATCCCGAATCTCGTCGATGGCCACAGTCACTTTCCTCCCCTTCTAGATATATTAACATTTTACGTCGTTTGTCTTGCTCTGGCAAGAGAAGAAAAGTGCAGGTCGTCGGGAGTAGGTAGAACCTCCGATCATAATTTGACGGCCTATGGGGGGCGATTTACAATGACTTATTGATGACGAAATCGGGATAGGGTTGCGGTTGGGAATGCATCCGCCGCTTGATGATAAGAAGGAGAAAAGGGTATGTTATTCGGGAAAAAGAGAACGGAGACGGCGGCTGCGGGAAGTATCGATAACGTCCTGGGGGCTAACACAAGTTTCGAGGGCATCATCACATCCGATGGGAATATACGTATTGAGGGTATCTATAGAGGGCGCATTGAGACGGCGGGCAATCTAGTCGTGGGGCCTTCGGGCAAGGTGTTGGCGGATGTCGTGGCCAGTGTAATACAGATACAGGGAGCCTTGCGCGGAAGTGTGACGGCTCACAAGCGGCTGGAGATCTTGCCCGAGGGCCGCGTCTGGGGAGACATAGAGGTTGGGTCGCTACTTATCGATAAAGGTGGTATATTCCGGGGGCGATGCATCATGGGAGGGGAGGAATTGGAACCTTTGACGCTGCCCGAGACGACGGAAGAGGCTGCGTCTCGTTCTGTGGATCAGAGCGAGAAACCAAGGAATTGACGTGCCCCCCGTTGGAGAAAATGAGGAGATATAGTCTTCGTCGGTCGGCTCCTTCCAGGATAGATACGATGATGTTTTTTTGTGGCACGGTGAAAGGGAGATGAAAGCGGTATTCGTTCATAAAAATGCTGTGCTACGTGACAGCCATATCGATCCCGGCGAATCCCTTGAGGAATGGTCGTTGATGCCCGCGACCTTTGAAGCTGTTCGACTATTGGCCAATGAAGAAACTCTGGTGTTCCTGTTCGGGGCTCGTAGTAACGAGGGGGAAGACGAAGAGTCCTTTGCTGATATAGCCCTTTTGACCGAGCAGATTGAGGCCGGAGGGGGGCGCATTGATGGATGGGTTTGCTCGAGGGAGGAGATTGAGGAGGGTTCAGAAAAAGAGTTTCCCACCATCTTTTGGATGGTGCTGTCCCAGTTGGATCTGCAGCTTGATGCGGGATATGTGTTGGCCGATACCCAAGAGGATGTGCTGACGGCATATGCCGCCGGTCTGCGGCCTATCATGGTGCTCAGTGATCGCCACGTGGGGCGGGTGTTGGGCGATCTTCCGGCGCACAAGGACTTTCCCATTGCTCCCAATCTCACAACGGCCGTGCGTTACATCGGGATCGAGGAGGATACGCGAGATCAAGTGGGGCATCCGCAAGAAACGGTGGTACCAGTGCCTTCGGAGGATATCTTGCGTCGAGATCCGGAGACGCTGCCTGTTTTTTCCCTCACCTCGTCTCGGGCGCGGGAGTTGCAAAGCCGGGCGACGAGGACCCGTACCCAACTTCGTGACATCGGGCGCTGGCTGACATTCCTCGTCCTGGGTGCGGTAGGACTCAGCCTGGGTATAGCCTATCTGCTTACCCATCTCTATCGCGTGCATCCCTTTCCCGAGTACGTCTACTATGTCACGCTACAGTTTATTCCTCGACCCATTCGAGGGGCTTTGTTCATTGCCTGGGGTATAGGGATCATATATCTGGCAGTGCGCAGCTTTTATCGCTCCGCCCACCTCTCAGACAGGTCATGCACTCAGGAAAGCGACTGATACTTGCGGGCTTATTTTTCCTCTTGGTTCACCCCCATGAAGGTGCTGAGTGCAAAGCTTACGACACTTATGACCAGGGCCCCAAGGAAGGCGGCACCAAAGCCCTCAATGTAGAACCCCACGCCCACGGCGGAAGCGATGACACCGGCCAGCCAGAGCATCAAGGCGTTGATGACCAGGGTAAAGAGTCCCAGTGTCAGGATGATCAGGGGGCAGGTGAGGATCTTGAGTACGGGGGCGATCAGGGCGTTCACCACACCGAGGATGAGGGCCATCCAAAGAAAGACTGTCCACCCTCCATCGGTATATATACCGCCGATGAGTTCCATAGCCGTATAGACGGCGACCGCGTTAATGAGCCAGCGAAGCAGCATTTTGCGCATGGTAACCTCCTAATGTTTTTTCAGTGTTCCATGTCCGCGAATATCGGGGCCATATAGTCAGTATACCTGATCGAGGTCCAGGAACATCTGCTTCAGTATGCGTACGGATTCAAAGCCCAATATTTCCAGGGCCTCGACGGCCTCGCGGTGGTGTGCAGGTATTCGCGCCCTGACCCTCGAGCGGGGCAGGGCGTGTAGGCCCCAGAGAAGCCCTCTGGCCAGTTTCCTCTCCCATTCCCCACGCTGGTCGGGCCGCACATGGATCTTTAGTTCGTGAGGCCCGTGAAAGAGGTGGGCTATCGCGCGACCATAGGCCACGATATTCTGTTCGTGCTCTCCGACGAGTTCATAAAGCAGTTCATCTTTGAAGGCCAGTCTCACATATTGTAGCAGTCTCTGCCAGAAGCCGCGTCGAAACTCACGAGCATGTACGGGAAAGAATCGTTGGCGCTCGGGAGATACGCTGGAGAGCATAAGGCGATAGAGTTCGTGGGCATCCGAGGCCTGGACGGGTCGGACATCCTCCTCAAAGGGCTCAAGAAAGACGGGCCAACTGGCTCGCGAGAGGTACATCTCGTCCAAGGTCTCGAATGCCTCAAAGCCTCTGTGACGATACAGATTCAGGGCGACGGCATTATCGGGTTTTACTTCCAGTATGAGGTATCTGACATTATGGTGCTTTGCATGCTCGATGCCCCTGTCCACCAGGTGCCCCGCGATCCCCCTTCCACGGAAATCGGGCAGAACGGCGACGTTGCTCAGACGCCAGACAGCGTCCGATTCGGAGGAGAGACTCACGTTCCCCACAACTCTGTTCTCCTCTATCCAGACGTATCCCCTGAGGATGGGATTTATCGCGTGGACCATTTGTAACATGGAGCCCCAGTGGGCCATCTGTCGCATATCACGAACCATGGAACTCTGCGTGCGTGCCAGTTCTTCTCCAAACGCACGCTCTATGAGGGTCGCGAGGCCTTCCAGATGGCGGGTGGGATTGAAGCGTTTTATGTGATGGAAATATGATTCCTTTTTTATGGGCGTCACCGCTACTAGGGACATCGTATCGTCCTCGGAAAGTTCGCTTTCCCTACAGTTGTCTCGTAGCACCGGATGCTTTGCTGGCCCGATGTGGATCAGTAGCGATGATCATACTCGGAGAGGTGAGTTTCGTCAATATCCGCGATGGCCAGGGTGTTGAATAAGTCGGTACGAAATTGACGGCGCCATTACCTGTAGCGGTTATTGCCAGATAGGTGCCCCCCTTTGGGACGTTTCTCCCTGATTGATATGTTCTTCAACACTCTCGCGATGGCGGGTCCTTTGGCCCATCTCTGGTGCCATCACCCTTTCGAACCTTGACAGTTTTGTATCTATTGTGTAGCATTTGTGACAAATAACACAAACTTTTAGGGCTTTTTTCGTAAGCGATCCATTCACGGCAGCGCTTTTGGTTCTAATGGAGATACCTGTCATGGCAAAAAACACCGAGATCCCGCGGCCCACCCTGTCGCGTCTGCCCGTGTATTACCGCTGGCTCATGCGGGCTATTGATGAAGGCAAGCCGGTAATCTCCTCACGGCAGTTGGGGACATCTTCGGGAATTCCCGCCGCCCAGGTGCGCAAGGATCTGAGCTACTTGGGGGAATTGGGTCAAGCGGGAGTGGGGTATGATACGCGCAAAGTGGCCGCCGTCCTTTGCGATTTTCTCGGACTTGGGCATGAGAAGGAGGCTGTCGTGCTGGGGGCAGGGAATTTGGGGCGGGCTCTGGCGGGATACCCGGGCTTTGAGCGCTATGGACTAAAGATTGTTGCCCTCTTTGACAATGATCCGTCCAAAATCGGTAGAGTCATTGCTGGGAAGAGTGTCTTTGCTATGGAAAGGCTGGGGGATGTGGTGAGACGCCTGGAGGTAGGAATGGGCATCGTCGCTGTACCAGCCGAGCAGGCCCAGATTGTCGTGAATCAGATGGTGGAGGCGGGGATCACGGTGATCTGGAATTTCGCCCCCACACATCTGCACGTTCCTTCCTTCGTGTTACTGGAAAATGAGGATCTGGCTGCCAGGCTGGCCACGATCTCTTACCATATGACGCGGAGAAAGACGCAGGAATCCTGAGGGATCATGCCCAGCCTTTTTTCGGTCTTGTGTCTCGACGCTATGAGGAGGCTGTTGTATGGGGGCGTCGGGTAAAGATCAACCGCAACAACTTGCCTCTGATTCTCTTAAAGGCTGCCGTGACACGGTGGTACTCTTGTTCGCTGATGGCTTTTTCACTGTAAAGGGCCCTTAGGTAGGTCTCCCGTATCGTACTCATATCCCCTTGGGCTTCGAAGTCTGTGTGGTTTTCTATCTCTAAGGCCAGAGTGATCAGGTACTCGCGAGGTGTCTGTCCATCGCGAGGGCCAAAGCCCACCCAGCGCGCTCTACGTACGAGTTTATCATAGACTCCCCAGATTCCCTGGCGCGGATCGGTATTGCGGCCGCCGATCCATCGGAGAGGCCATATGATGACAAAAAGCACCAGCAGAGCCAATCCTCCCGCCCACAGGAGCAGGGGAGATCCTTTACGTTCTTGCTCTTGGGGTTCGGTGTCGGGCAGTTCTGGCGCCGCAGCATCACCTGCCGCGCGCGAAAAGGTCGACTGGGTGGGTGTGGGCTCGAATTCTATCCACCCGTGGCCGGGAAAGTACACCTCGGCCCAGGCGTGGGCATTCTTCTGTGTCACCACCCATCCCCCTCTGGCATAGTCGTAATAGCCCATGCCGTATCCGGAGGCGTATCGAGAAGCCACGCCAAGGGTCCGGAGCATGACGACCATAGCCGTGGCCGAATAGTCGCAGTAGCCTTTTTGGGCTGTGAACAGGAAATAATCGACAAAGTCAGTATCCAGCGATGGGGGGTCCAGTTCCTCTGTATATTCAAAGCCCCGGATATAGGTCTCGATAGCGCGCGCCTTGTCGTAGCGGGTTGTGCTTTCCGCCTCTTTGACGACGCGTTGTGCCTCTTGCAGTACGCGCTCTGGAATATCCTCAGAGAGCTGCAAGTAGCGCTCTTTTATCCAGTCGGGATATTCATCTTCGGCCGCCCGCAGTTCCTTCTCGGTGGCCTCAGGCACCTGGGAGATGATGGTAAAGGTATCTTCCTGGACGGTAAGGGCCGCCAAGTCATCATCGCCCCGGGTGATTACCTGATAGTCCTGATCCGCGCGGATGGGTTCATTCACCGCAAAGCCAAAGTCTACGGAGGTGTCCTGCAGCCTAAAAGTCTGTGTCAAGGTCTCGTGCGGATAGTCTATCTCCCTCCATGGCTGGTCGGCCTCCACCGTGCGTGTATTCCGCTCGCTGCTGTCCCAGCCGTGGCCAGTATAAAGATCATAGGTTCTCTCCCGCCAGTAGCGTTTGGGAACAAAGGAAACCAGACCCTGCTCTTCCAGTAGCATCAGTTCTTCTTCAGGAGGAGGGGGTGGATCACTAGTTTCCACAATGAACACGACATCCTCGGTGAGGGTACTGCCTGATGTGATAGCGTGGGGTCCCAGGCCCTTTCCACCGGGGGTAGGTTCTGGAATGGGGTTCCGCCCTGCAAACGCGCGATCCAGATCGTCGTAAAGACCTTCAAGCGTGGGGCCAACGCGATCCCAGAAAAAGAAGACGGCTCTGTTATAGGTTATATAGGGCATCAGGAGAGCGATGGCCAGGATGGCAGCAGAGAGTAGAACGCCGGCAAAAGTGGCATCACGGCGCAGTTCGTGCGAGAAATCGAGCCCCATATTCTCCCACAGGGTCTCCATACGTTCCAGGCTGCCGCGCACGAGAAGTAGTAACATGACAAAGAGGAAAAAGTGTACGTAGGCGAGGCCGATCCCCGTGTAGGAGGCGTTGGCCACAATGACAATGCCCAAGGGAAGGAGGGCCGCAAATATGCGACGGCGTGAGAAGAGTTCATAGGTCGCATTCCAGGAGACGAGCCAGGCGCCAAAAGAGACCATAATCTCAAGGGCGGTTGTGTCTGTGCTTGCTTCTCCCGCTTGTATAGCCGCAAACCAAGTTGAGAGGTTTTGGGTCATCTTCCCCGCCCGGGTTACGATGTGGGATATAGACTGTGCGAAGGGGAGCCGGGCGTCAAAGGAACCCTGTGTCACCAGTTGCCAGAGCCATCCCAGAAGATGTTCCAGGTCTTGAAACACGATATGGAGGCCGGGGAGCAATTCGCCGGCAAAGATCAGGGCATATTCTACTCCCAGGACGATACCCAGGCTCCAGGCGAGCCAGTGGGGGAGAGACGATCGGGCCAGCACCAGGCCCGCCACGGCGCCCCACAGCGCGGCGTACACGAGGCGGTCGGCTACGGGGAACCAACGGGCCGTTCTGATGGAAAGGGGCAGGGAAAGGATAGCGCAGGCGATCAAAAGGTATAGAATCCAACTTTTTTTCTGCGTGTCGTCATAAGCCAAGGTCATTTTACGTTCTCCCCTGTCCTACGGGCGTCCACTGGGCTTCATCTTCTGCGCCGGCATTGGCTACCACCACCCGGCCCGTTCCAAGCACCTTGTAGGTGGGGCGTTGTTGCCTTTCTCGTTCGATGCGCTGGAATTCAAAGCCCTTCTCGACGATATGTCCGGGCACTCCCAGATCCGACAGTGCCTCGCGTATACTCTGCATGTTTCCATTTCCTCCGAACGTTTGAGCGTCCAGCAGCAGGGCTGTGGGATGTATGCTGTGGCGTAACATAGAGCCGATCCCCTTGATCCAGGAGGGATCATGCGAGGGCGTAAGCAGGGCGACGGACATGCCCCGGCCCATGACAGTTTCAAAGATGCCGAGCAACTCGTGAAAATCAATCTGGGCCTCCGCATGGACGCCGGCCAGTACGCGGAGCAGTTCCCACAAGTGCTCGTGTCCCTTTTGGGGAGGAATGATGATGGGTTCCTCCATATAGGTCATGAGGCCGACGGCGTGATTGGCGCGAAGCATCTCGTTGGCCAGCGAAGCGGCAAGGATGACGGCGTACTCTTCTGTCGACTCTTTTCCCTCTCCTGCGTGCATCTGCTCGTCCAGGTCGAGAACGAGCCACAGGTCACCCGAGGGTTCCAGGTCAAATTCTTTGACAAATATCTCCTCATTCCCGGGCATAGAGCGACGAGCCGTCGAGGGCCAATGAATGCGATTCAGAGCATCTCCTGGTACGTAGGGTCTCACGGAAGAGGCGTTGGTGGTCAGTTCGAGACTGTGAACGTTGGCTCTGGACGCGCCTCGCGCCATGCCCCGCGGCTGCAAGAGATCTGGTAGAGCGGCGACGGGAGGATATACGACAAATTCCTCGCTGTAATTGTGTTCCAGGATGACTTTAAAGAGCCCAAAGGGGTCACCAGTGGAGAGTTCGGCAGGGCCGAGTCTGTAGATGCCCCGGCGAGTGCACTTTCCCTCCGTCTTCCAGTAGGTCGAACTGCGAGATCCCAGCCCCACGGCGCGGCCGACATTGTATCCGGGGAGATTGCTGCGATCCAGGAGGCGGGCCCATAGCACGGGGATCCACGCATCGTTATGCAAGATAAAGCGCTCCTCGATAATGTCTCCTACCTGGGCCCACCCGTAGCGTCGTTGCCGATGAAGTGTGAGCCCTTTGGCGAGTTGGCGCGCCCATATAAAGGAGAGGGCCAATACCAGCAAGATGACAAGCAGGGCAGACATGATGGGAGGAGCGGGAGAAAATATCTGTAAGAATAGAAGGACGCCCGCCACAAAGACGGGGATCCAGGATCTCAGGCGAACGCAAACAGTAATCACGGAATCAGCGGCTCCTTTTCTGTAAAGTATACAATAACTATCCGATTTGGCAAAAATGGAGATTAGATATCCGATGGTTGACACCAGAGGCTCGACAGGTACAATGGTTTTGGCATGGTTGTGGAAATCTTGAACGAGAGGGAATCTTTGGAAGGAGCGTCCCATCTATGAAACGGATCGCGGTTTTGACAAGTGGGGGAGATGCACCGGGCATGAATGCGGCGATCCGCGCTATTGTGCGCGTCGGGCTTGCCGAAGGGCTGGAGGTCCTGGGGGTGCGCGACGGGTATCAGGGGCTTATCGACGACGCTATCTCCTCCCTGTCGGTTCGTGACGTGGGCGGCATCATGCAGACGGGGGGAACATTTCTGGGAAGTTCTCGTTGTGAGGAATTTCGTACTCGTGAGGGACGCGAAAAAGCCCTGGATAATCTGCGGCGGCGCGACGTGGAAGCACTGGTCGTCATCGGTGGCAACGGTTCACAGGCCGGATCCCACGCATTATCTGAGATGGGTTATCCCGTGATGGGAGTGTCCTCCACAATCGACAACGATCTGGAAGGCACAGATGTGACAATTGGCGTTGACACGGCGATCAACGTGGCCCGCGAGGCCATCGACCGGCTCAAGGTTACGGCGGCCTCCCATCGGCGCGCTTTTTTGGTGGAAACCATGGGGCGCAGGTGCGGTTATGTGGCCTTGATGGCCGGCATTGCGGGAGGGGCAGAGGTGGTCGTGATCCCGGAGCGGGAAATTCCTCCTGAAAAGGTGGCACAGGAGCTACGAGCGGGCTATGAGCGTGGGAAGAGGGATGCCGTGGTGGTGGTTGCCGAAGGGGCAAAGAACAATGCGCGGAGGCTCGGCGATTGTCTGAGCGATTCCCGAGAGACGGGATTTGCACTTCGGGTGACGATTCTGGGTCATGTGCAGCGTGGCGCCAAGCCGACGGCTGCGGATCGCCTCCTGGCCACACGGTTGGGGGAAGGGGCCGTGCGAGCCCTTTTGTGCGGCAAAGAGGGAGAACTGGTGGGTATCCGCGGTGATGAGATCGTGACCACGCCTCTGGAAGAAATTGTAGGGCACCAGAAGTCCATAGATTTAGAGTTATTTGAGTTGGCCAATATCATGGCCCAGTGAACTGGTGAAAGGAGCGTACAGATTATGAAGGTACAGCATGCCGTCATGGTAGGATTGTTGGGACAGCAGCGGGATCGTTTCCATACCTATACGGAATCCCGATCCCTAGCCGAACGGCTCGACATGTTGCACGATATTCCCGGTTGCGATGGCATAGAGGTCGTCTACCCCTCCGAGTTTCGTGATCTCGCAGAGGGCCGGGAGCAGGTTCTGGCTTCCGGTTGGCCCGTGTCGGCGGTTAATCTAAACGTCAAGGGGGATGACAAGTGGCGCGAGGGGTCTTTTACGTCCAGCGATGCCGCCATTCGCGCCGAGGCCGTGAATGATCTGAAGATCAGCATGGATCTGGCCGCCGATCTAGGGACGGACATGGTGACCTGTTGTCCCCTGATAGATGGACATAACTATGCTTTCCAGGCGGATTATGTCCAGCAGTGGCACTGGTTGGTGGAGGGTATACGTGAGGCGGCGGGCCATCGCGATGATGTACGCATAAGTCTGGAGTACAAGATCAAAGAGTCGCGTAACTATTGTATCCTCGCCGATACAGGGCGGACCCTGTATTTTTGTGAGCAGGTGGGGTTGCCCAACGTGGGCATCACCTATGATGTGGGACATGCGCTCATCGCCCAAGAAGCGCCAGCGGCCACGGCGGCCCTCACGGCCGACGCGGGCAAGCTCTTCTATATGCATTTTAACGACAACGGCGGCGATTGGGATTGGGACATGATCCCGGGCTCCGTTCACGTGTGGGATCTGCTGGAGACGCTCTATTACCTACGGCGGGCGGATTGGCGAGGTTGGTTCGCCTACGACGTGCTCACCCGCAGCGGCGATGACGTCCTGGGGGTTCAGATCGCGACGCTGAGGGTGATGTCCCTTGCTGAAAAACTCTTGGACAAGATCGGTCGTGAGCGGATGGACTCTCTGATCGAGGCTGGGGCGCCCCATGAAAGCGTGGCGCTGCTCTGGGAGTCACTTCTGTGAGGAGGACAGAGTCACGTGGCGGCTGACCAAGAGAGGATGAACGGACAACAGATGGTCTCCTCCGGCACGTGGTCTGAGGTGGAGATCTATACGGATGGGGGATGTGATCCTAACCCCGGTCCTGGGGGGTGGGGCGCTGTATTGCTTTATGGGGATCAGATAAAGGAGATCAGCGGTGGCTCTGGGGCGACGACGAACAACCGCATGGAACTGATGGCGGCTCTCTCTGCGCTGAGGGCATTGAGACGTCCCTGTAAGGTGACCCTATATACGGACTCTCAGTATCTTCGTAGAGGGATCACCGAGTGGCTTTCATCCTGGCAGGAGAGTGGGTGGCGCACATCGGGTGGAGACGCTGTGGAGAATCAGGATCTGTGGCGTAAACTGGCCGATGCGGTGCGCCGGCATCGAGTGGAGTGGCACTGGGTCAGGGGGCACTCTGGAGACCGCCTCAATGAGCGTGCCGATGCGTTGGCTACTGAGGCCCGACGGGCAGTGGTGACGTCTGACGCTGCCTCTTGCGTAAGGGACGAGGCCGTCGAGCACGAGACTCTGCCTCAGGTGGATATCTATACGCGGGGATGCGCCCTGGGGATGGAGGAGGAGACGGAAATGCAGGTGGGAGGGTATGCTGCCGTCCTCGTACGCGGCGAGGCGTCAGAAGTCATCTCGGGGGCACAGCCCTCCGCTACGAACAATACGATGGAACTGCGAGCGGTGATCGCGGCCCTTTTATCTTTGGAGGAACGCTCCGGGGTGACCATATATACCCCTTCCAAGTATGTCCTTCACGGAGCAAGGCGGTGGTTGCCGGGTTGGAAGCGGCGGGGCTGGCAAACGCGTGATGGGAAGCGTGTTAAAAACAGAGAGATGTGGGAAGCGCTTGACCGCGCCATGGATGCGCACGCCATTACGTGGCGCTTTTTGCCCCAGGATGCGCGCGGAGATTATAGTAAGGAGGCCTCGCAGGCGGCGCGTCGTGAGGCGGAAGACATGCGGGAAAGAAAAATGCGCAAAACATAGATTTGGACGTTTGGTTTATTTAGAGAGGGGGCCCATGGCTAATCTCATCACGCTTGCTCGCTTTCCCTTGTTGATCGTCATCGTACTTTTGCTCTATGTTGCGGGTGCCACGCCCCGTCTTATAAACGTTCCTCTGTTACTCTTGCTCATCGGCATGGATTCTCTCGATGGCATGGTGGCCCGTGCGCGTGGTGAGACATCTCTGTTGGGAAGCGTGCTAGACATCATGGCGGATAGAACAGTTGAGCTGGTTCTCTGGATTGTCTATGCCCATCTAGGATTGATATCCGTGGTGATTCCCCTCGTCTACGTCGTGCGGGGCACGGTGGTGGATGCGTTGCGTGGGTTGTACGTCCGCGAGGGAGAGACGCCTTTTGGCGCCATGCGTACAGGTATTGGCAGGTGGCTCGTGGCCAGCTCTTTTATGCGTGGCATCTATGGCGTAAGCAAGCTCATCTCCTTTGCCGGCCTGGCGATGACGCACGCCCTGCAGGCCTATGCTCTACGGGGAGCCGTTTCCTCAGAATGGGTGGCAACAAGTTCCCTGGTGTTCAACATCACGAGTTGGATCGCCCTGGCCTTTTGCTTAACCCGTGGACTGCCGGTTGTGGTGGAGGCTATCCCCACTCTCGCCGGAACGGAAGAGCAGAAAGGGTGAGAACAGGCTTTTGGTGACCGTCCTTTAGAGGGGGGCCAGTATATTCCTGGCCTCTCGCAGGTGTCTAAGGGCATCCTCAAAGGTAGAGGCTGACGTTGCCATCTCTACTCTGCGTTCCGCCCTGTCGCAGACCTCGCTGGTCTCCTCCGCCGCTTTGGGAGAACCTTCTTGTTGAAGACTTTGTACGCGATCGCGTCCTCGTCCGAGGCGCCTTTCTGCGGCCTGGAGTTCGTCGCTCAACTGACGTAAGGCGCGTTCCATCTGGTTTACAGTACGTCTGTACATCTCTTCGGCGTTTTGCGCCGCATTGACCGCTTCCTGGAGTCGGTTGTTCGCCTCTCGAAGCGTCGATGCCGTCGTGCTCTGCCGCTCCAGCGCTATCGCTTGTTCCCACATCTCCTCTGCATCTGAGGTCTCCCACATGATGTGGGGCCACTGGCTATTCTCCTGCATCTCGTCTATGTTGCTGCGCAAAGCATGTATCCTTCTGGTCGAGCGCTGATATGCTCTGGATAGATCCTTCAATCCTTTTCGTCCCTCGCGAATCTGACGCTGGGCGTTTTCCATCCGCTCCTGAAGGGCTGTCGCTCGGCGCCCCACCACTGTGCGCAGCGTGGCGGGGTTCTCGGCATTCTCCTTTATCGCTGCCTGCCAACTTTCCAATTCGGCGTTCAAGGTGTCGATGTCTTCTTGAGGCATGGGTTGTTCGTAGGGGCGCATCTTGTTCAGGCGTGTCCACATGCGCTGTAACGCCTTTTCCGTCTCCTGCGCCGCTTTTTGATAGTGATCTCTATCGTTCTTGTGGGTCGAAAGGAGCTCTTTCAGTTGAGACGTCAGAGAAGGCAGCCATTCCTCGTATGCCCTGTGATAATCGACCTGGGAAGGGATCTCTATCCTGTGGCGTTGGGCAACAAACTCCTGGCGCAGTGCTTCCATACGTTCGCGTACCTCTGGCAGCATCTGCTCCTTTTTGCTTTCCAGGTCCGGCCACGTCTCTTGCGTCAACGTTTCCATCTGGCTGTCGAGTTCCTCGCGCAGGGACTCGATGCGTTCCTTTTCCTGCTCCAGGTCGCCGATGGACTCTTTTGCTCTCTCAAAGCAGGTTTGGGCATGTGACAGGATTCTGAGGGCGTCGGGCAGTTCGGTCTGCCGAAAGGATCGCTCATGACGTATATCTGAAGGAACCCGTTCCAGATCCATGGAAACCTGCTCCAAGTTTGAGGCAGCCTGTCCGACTTTTTCTGCCAGGCCTTTTTCCCAGTGAACGGTGTAGACGTGGAGCGCCTCGCGCAGACGGTGTACGCGTTCGTGCCATTCGCCCAGAGCCTCGGATGAGAGTTGGTCAAGGAGATGGCGTATCCTATTCCTTTTTTCCAAAAAGTCACTCAAAGACTCTGTGGCCTCTTGTAGACGGCTTTCCGCCCTTTTTGATAGGGTGATGGCCGATTGATATCCTTCCAAGGTTCCCAGGCTGCGCTGGCGCTCGGCCTCCATATAAGCATCGGCGGCCTCTTCGATGAGCGCAACGCTCCTGTCCGGCTCCAAGAGCGGGTTCTTTTTGCAGAGATCGTCGCATTCGGCCTGTGCCTGGGTCAGCGCCTGCACATCCCCCCTGATGGTTTCCCGACTCTGTTCCATGAGATCGTCCAACTGATCCAACTTGTTGGAGAGGGATTGGAAAGCCACATCGAAATGGCTCACTTCTTTGGTGACGCGTCGGTAGGCCTTTACGGTCCTTTGCCTTGCCGTTTGCTTGATTTCCTGGGTTATCTTTTGCAGGGTCTCCAGTTCCCGCTGTACGGAAGACTCTGTCGCCCCCCTCGCCTTTAGGCCCTCCCAGCGCTCCTGTGCCAACTCCAGGCTGCTTTGCACGCGCTGGGCGACGTTCTCGGTCCTGCTGCGGGCCCTTGCCGTCCTCTCCATAAAATCGTCAAGTTCCTCGAGTTGAGGCATCATTCTTCCCATCAGTTCATCCGCTTTAAGGACGGCCACGGCCATGTTTCCCTTTTCGGTGTTGGCAAGGATGTCCAACCCCCGTTCTATCTCATCGTATATGGTTTGCAATTGGTGTTCCGCATCCTCCAGTCCTGTGGTACCGGCCTCAACCTCGGCTTCCAGGAGCACGCCGATGCGGCGTGTTTCCGCTCGCATCTCATGTAAGGCGGCATGTACTTTTTCGGGTATCTGATGGGCCTGTCTTTCCTTTTTCTTCAAGGTGGCCAGAAGATTTTCCGCCCTGTCCAGCAGTTGCTGCATCTGGCGGCACTGTCGCCATGCCACGAAGGCTTTGCATAGAGGAGGCCAGGCGCGAAAGCGCAGGGCCTCTGAAAAGGTGATAAAGGTTGATGCAGGAAGCATCGGAACAGGCCAGCGCTCCCGGATTTGATCAACGACCTGTTCTAGGGTTTTTAGCGTGTCTTGGGCTGTATCGTCTATCTCGCGGTAACGCCCCGGTCGGGGCTGTGTTGGCCACAGGGAGACGTGGTGCTCCAGGTCTTTTTCAAGTTCTTGCAGGTGGCTCTCATCATTTGCCGAGCAAGAATCCTGTCTATGCAGGCGCCAGAGAAGGAAGCGTAGGACGAACCATGCGCCCAGGCTGCCCAAGAGATAGAGGTCCAATATGATGACGAGGACGCGAGGCCAGCTCACTTGTATAAATCTCCTGTTATCAAATCTGTCGACAGAGTATCCCACATGACCGCGCTACCAGTTGGTAAAACTACCGTCCTCGCGGTGTAGATGGGGTAACTCTTGCATACGGAAAGAATGCGTCTCTGCCGCCTGGCGATCGAACTCGATGCCCAGGCCCGGTCCTTCTGGTGGCAAGAGGTAGCCATCCTCCCATTCTGGCTGATTAAGGACGACGTCGGTAAGGCTGGTGCCAGGTTTTCGGGGTTGCTCCTGCACGCCAAAGTTCGATATGGCCAAGTTAAAGTGCAGGCAGGCCATCATGGATATGGGACCCAAGGGGTTGTGTACTATGACGTCGATATAGTGGCCTTCGCACCATCCGGCGATTTTTTGTGCTTCTGTCAGGCCGCCGCAGATACAAAGGTCGACGCGCGCATAGTCTATCAGGTCGTGGTCGATGAGTTCGCGAAAGTCCCACTTGCTGGCGAATTGCTCACCTACAGCCAGCGGCGTGTCGATCTTTTGACGCAAGAGATGGAAGGTCTGTGGGCTTTCGGAACGCACGGGATCCTCCATGAAAAAGGGACGGTAGGGCAGCACCTCCCGGCAGAGATGGATGGTGTCGGGAGGATCGAGACGGGTGTGAATGTCAAAGCAGAGTTCGATTTCCTCGTCGAGGGCCTCGCGAAGGTCGCGGAACTGGGCGATGGTTCGCTGCACGGCACGGGTCGGTTCCAGGAGGTCACCCTCGGTAGAGAGCCCCCAGCGCACGAACTTCCAACCCTCTTCTACCCGGGCCTTGGCGTCGGCCACCAGTTCCTCCGTGCCCTCCGAGCCGCCGTGAAGATGGCAGTAACAGGCGACCCCGTCCCGCACACGGCCTCCCAGGAGATCGTAGACGGGGACGCCCCATGCTTTTCCTTTAATATCCCAGAGGGCGATGTCGATGGCGGCGATGGCGCTGCCCAGGATCTTGCCGTGAGGGAAGAACCCTCCGCGGGAGAGCAGTTGCCAGAGGTGCTCCGTGCGTATGGGGTCCTGGCCGATGAGAAGGGGCTCGAAATGTTCGATGGCTCCCATGACGGCGAGTTCTCGGCCGGTCAACCCCGATTCGCCCACACCATATATGCCCTCGTCGGTATCGACGACGACGAACAAATAGTTTCGACTGCCAGCCCAAACGGGATAGCAGGTGATATCGGTGATCCTCATCTCTTTACCTCCCAGTTTTTAATTCGATGCCCTAGTGTAGATGGATAGCAGAGGGTGTGTCAAGCGGACTGTGGAAAAAGAGAGAAATTGGCTTAGAGCGTCAGACGCTCTCCAAAATGGGACTCCACCCATCTGGCATTTTCCTGTATAGACCGGCTACCGTCGATAGTGAGCGTCTTGAGGCCCAGCCGTGCAGCCTGGGAGGCTGTATATCCGGCAAGGGCGATGTCGCGCCCCATCCAATGGTCAAAGGCCTGTTGGGGATCGGCACACTGGCGTAGAATTCGCTGTATCCAGGCCCCCGTTGCTGGTACATGCGGCGGTGAAAAGTTTTTTCGGGAAGCAACCAGATGGCTGGTGAGGGAGTAAAGAGTATCTCCTGTACGTAGCGGGGCAATAGGGCGGTTCCCTCGGCGAGGATCGGACGCGAGCGCGACATCTCCAGCAGATCGCTGACGCTCATCTCGAACTCGTCGGCATAGATGGCGAGTTGTTCCTCGAGCAGCGTGTCGGCGGGGCGCATCCAAAATCCTTCCCAATCCATCTCTGCGTAACTCTTGAAGATGGCATCGCAAAAACGGGATGTCTTCTCGGTCGGGCCCGGTTTTCTGTGTTCCTCGAACGGATTATCGCAGTGGTATACGTGCAGGTCACAAGTGTTACTCAGGCGTTCTGCTATGGATGTTTTACCCGTGCAGGTTCCGCCGCCCAGCCATAGGACATGGGCGGCCAGTTCCTGTGGGGACAGGCTCAATCTTTTTCTCCCTCGCGATGCAGAATTTCGTAAGTCACTGCGCCTTTCTGGATGCAGTTTCTGACCCTTCGTTCTCTGGTGGAGAGCGTGGCGCTCTCGCCGCTTTTTACTTCTACAAATACGATCCTTTGGACATCTCCGTCACTGAGGCCATCGAAGACGATGAGATCCACCGGCGTGCCGATGAAGCGGGCATCTCGGGGATTGTAGGCAAAGTCGGGGAAAAAGGGCACCAGGTGCTCTGTGACCTTGCCCCGGATGACGGCCTGACTCCTCTCAATGGCGTCTTGTCGAATCCGCCGCTCTTCCCTTTCTCGCCAGGTGTGAAAAAGAATTCGCGCCCTGGCCTCTGCCTCTGACTCTTTTTCCTCTGCCCTCCAGCGTTCGAACAGCGCCTTTGCCCTATCCTCCACCTGCTGTTTGGCCTGTGCATACTTGATCAGGAGGTAGATCAATCCTACCAGCGCGGCGAGAAGCAATATGGTAAGCACCTGTTCGAACATGGTTGGCTCTTTTTAGCCTCCCGACTCTTGACAGTCTCAACCTTCTATGATAACATGGCTGCACTAGGTGAGCAATTCTCGCTCTTTTTTTTTGTGCACTCTTATCCCGAGGGGTGGAGGGACCGGCCCTGCGAAATCCCGGCAACCTGAGGCGCTCGATGTAAGACCGCGTCAGGTGCCAAATCCGGCAGGCCGTTGGCCTGGAAGATGAGAGGGGGGGCACTGATCGGTCTCCCTGCAAGGGAGACTCTTTTTTTTGGCTCTATGTATTATATTGGATGGTGCTGGCGATGAGTTCGGAGGATAAAGAGGCGGCTTTTGAACCGAGATGGTTGCCTTTTGTCATAGGGGGACTACCATACAAAGATCCTGAAGCGGCGTGGCAGGCCATCCTTGAGCGGTTCCCCCATATCCCAAACTGGCCACAGCTTCCGCGGCGGCACCGTCATGAAAATATGTATGTGCAGTTCAGTGAACGCTTTCCCGGAATCTCCATTGGCGAGCGGATACGGGTCGTTTCTGGTGACGCATTAAGTGAGGGATTAAAACGCCTTTACCTGGCTTATCTGGAGGACGATTTAGACTATGGGAGGATGAGCGCCCCCTACGCCGCGGGGCTCGATCTGCTTCGCAGAGGGGAGGTGTCTTTTCCACGTACGCCGGTAGCCCTGAAGGGAGAGGTGACCGGACCGATAAGCTGGGGGTTAACTGTGGTGGATGAGACGCAACGCCCCATCCTCTACGAGGAGGTGCTGGCAGACGCGGTAAGCAAGCACCTGCGGCTGAAGGCGGCCTGGCAAGAACGGGAGATACGTAAAAAGGCACCCGAGTCCATCATGATCATTAATGAACCCTATATGGCTTCTTTTGGCTCTTCCTTTGTCTCGCTCAGTCAGTCCCAGGTTGTCAAGTTACTTGTCGAAGTGTTTACAGACCTGGAGGGGCTCAAGGGGGTGCATTGTTGCGGTAACGCGGATTGGGGTCTTATTCTGCGCACTCCTATAGACCTCATCAGTTTTGATGCCTATGAGTATATGGAGAATCTATCCCTCTATGCGGAGGAGATCGATGATTTCCTCCAGGCGGGGGGTATGATGGCCTGGGGCATCGTACCAGCAGGAGTGGCCTCGGAAAACGAGACAGCGGAGACGCTTGTGGCCCGTTTGCATGAGGGAATAGAGCAACTCGTTGAAGCGGGAGTGTCCGAGGAGGCGATCCTCCAGAGAGGTTTCGTGACGCCCTCTTGCGGGCTTGGCTCCCTGGCACCCAGATTGGTCGATCACATTTTGGATCTTACCGTGGCCGTGTCTCGCGAGATGCGTGCTCGCCATGTCGAGGTGGAGGTCGTTGAGGATCACGACCAGGAGGACGAGGAGTAGGTAAAGGAGAAGCATTTTGAGTATACTTGTCGTAGGCTCTGTGGCCCTGGATGATATTCAGACGCCGTTTGGGAAGCGTACCGGGATGCTGGGGGGTGCATGTGTCTACTTTGCATCGGCCGCCAGTTTATATACCTCTGTTGGCGTCGTCGGTGTGGTAGGGGAAGATTTTCCACGGCGTCATATCGACTTTCTCTCCTCGCGGGATGTGGATGTGCGAGGACTACAGATCGTGGAGGGAGAGACGTTTTTGTGGGCAGGTCGTTATGGAGAAGATTTGGGCGATGCGGAGACGCTGGATACGCAACTCAACGTCTTTGCGGGTTTCCACCCCGTGATCCCCGGCGATCTTTGTGAGGCGGATAGCGTGTTTCTGGCCAATATCGACCCCGATCTACAATTAGAGGTTTTGGAGCAGATGGATGCGCCTCGTTTGACAGCCCTCGACTCTATGAACTTTTGGATCTCTTCTAAAAGGGACTCTTTGACACGCGTCTTGTCTCAAGTCGATCTCGTGTTATTGAATGAGAGCGAGGTCCGACAGTTTGCGGAGGAACCCAATCTTCTGCTTGCCGCGCAGCAAATCCTCGATCTGGGGCCAAAGGCATTGGTCGTCAAACGGGGGGGCTATGGGGCCATGCTTGTGGCACAGGGGCAGCGTCTTGAGGAAAGGTACTTTTTCGTGCCCGCCTATCCCTCGGAGAATGTCATCGATCCTACGGGGGCGGGGGATACCTTTGCGGCGGGATTTATGGGCTATCTGGACAGGGAAAAAGACTTTTCTCTGGGATCCCTGCGGCAAGCGATCGTTCACGGGGCTGTGGTTGCCTCTTTTACAGTTGAGGATTTCAGTATAGATGGGCTGCGCGATCTGTCTATGGACGACATTCAAGAAAGATATGAGATTCTTCGGTGTCTGACCTATTTCGAGCCGATGTCGGAGACGCGGTGTAAAAGGGTTCAGCGTTCTTTGATAGATTGAAGCGGAGGCCATTCAGGGAAGATGTTTTTGTTGATGGAAGCATGCTAAAGGTGTAGAGCATCTTTTCTTCCGGTCACCCTGAAAAAAGACGGTAGATAACAGAGTATTCTTGAAAGGAATGATAGGTGGACAAAGCATATGATGTAGCGGATATAAGTCTCGCCGCGCAGGGCATGTCGCGCATTGGGTGGGCAGAGCGGGAGATGCCCGTGCTCCGTCTGATTCGGCAGAGGTTTCGGAAAGAGCGTCCTCTGGAGGGTATTCGCATTGGGGCCTGCCTGCATGTGACGACAGAGACAGCAAATCTGGTGCGTACTCTTGTGGCAGGAGGAGCCGAGGTGGCTCTTTGTGCTTCCAATCCCCTCTCCACGCAGGACGATGTGGCTGCGGCATTGGTCTCCGAGTTTGACGTGTCGGTTTTCGCCATCAAGGGGGAGGATAAGGAGACATATTATGATCATCTCTCCTCCGTCGTCGATCACCGTCCCCAGTTGACCATGGATGACGGCGCGGATCTGGTCTCTATGCTGCATCAGTCACGGCGAGAGATGCTGCCCCATCTGCTGGGAGGAAGCGAGGAGACGACCACGGGCGTCATCCGTTTGCGTGCACTGCAGAAGCAAGGCAAACTCGAATATCCCATCATCGCCGTAAATGATGCCGATACCAAACACCTGTTCGATAATCGCTATGGGACGGGCCAGAGCACCATAGACGGTGTCGTCCGCGCCACCAACGTACTTTTGGCGGGGAAAACCTTTGTGGTCTGTGGTTATGGATGGTGCAGCAGAGGTATTGCCATGCGGGCCGAGGGGATGGGAGCCAACGTCATCGTGACCGAGGTCGATCCCTTGCGCGCCTTGCAGGCGGTCATGGATGGATACCGCGTGATGCCCATGTTGGAGGCTGCTCCCCTGGGAGATATATTTGTGAGTTCTACGGGGGATCTCAACGTCATGGACGTTCCACACTTCCAGCGCATGAGAGATGGCGCGATTCTGGCCAACTCTGGACACTTTAACGTGGAGATCAATCTTGAGGCTCTGAAAGATATGGCCTCTGAGGTCTCACAACCCCGAGAATTGGTAAAGGCGTACACCTTGGAAGATGGTCGTCGTATCTATGTTCTGGCCGAGGGGCGTCTGGTGAATCTTGCTGCTGCCGAGGGGCATCCCTCCGCTGTCATGGATATGTCCTTTGCCAACCAAGCACTCTGTGCCGAGTATATGGTGCAAAACCATCAGGAATTGGAGCAGGAGGTCTATCCTGTGCCCGGCGATATCGACCGTAAGGTTGCCCATCTAAAGTTGGAGGCTATGGATGTCGAGATCGATGTTTTGACGGAGGAGCAGGAAGCATATCTCTCTTCATGGGAACTGGGTACTTAGGCTTTGGAATGCGGGCATGTGGGAGAGATCTGTAATCTGTTGAAAGGATGAACGGTAACACAATGTATAATTTTATGAATTCGCCCCGTTTCTTCTTTACTTCCGAGTCGGTGTCGGAAGGGCATCCGGACAAGGTTTGCGATCAGATATCCGATGCCGTCCTAGATGCCATCTATGCCCAGGACCCTTATGGCCGTGTTGCCTGCGAGTGTGCAGCAACCACGGGGCTCGTCCTCGTTGCGGGTGAGATCACCACGTCCTGCTATGTAGAAATTCCCTCCGTTGTTCGGGATACTATCAAAGAGATCGGCTATATCTCCAGCGATTATGGTTTCGATTATCAGACGTGTGGTGTCATTTCCTCTATTCATGAGCAATCCGCCGATATCGCCCGAGGTGTTGATGAGGCCCAGGAAGTGAGAGAGGAGCAGATGAACGACGCGGAGATCGAAATGGTGGGGGCTGGTGATCAGGGGATGATGTTTGGTTATGCCTGTACTGAGACAGACGAACTTATGCCCATGCCCATCATGTTGGCTCATGCTTTGGTAAAACGCCTGGCCACCGTGCGCAAGGATGGCAGTCTGGATTATCTACGTCCCGACGGGAAATCCCAGGTCACTGTGGAGTACCGATACGGTGAGCCGGTGCGGGTGGATGCCATCGTGATCGCTGCCCAGCATGCACCCAACGTCAAGCAAGAGCGCATTGAGGTGGACATTATAGAGCACGTGGTGCGTGAGGTGGTCCCCGAGCATATGTTGGACGAGGACACCGAGTATTATATTAACAGTACGGGGCGTTTTGTGATCGGCGGCCCCATGGGAGATTCGGGACTCACGGGGCGTAAGATCATGGTCGACACCTATGGTGGGATGATTCCCCACGGAGGCGGCGCTTTTTCGGGGAAGGATCCCACCAAGGTGGATCGTTCCGCCTCCTATGCTACCCGTTGGGCGGCCAAGAACGTCGTGGCTGCCGGGTTGGCCGAGCGTTGTCAGATTCAGGTGGCCTATACCATAGGAGTTGCCAAGCCAGTGTCAATCAACGTTGAGACCTTTGGCACGGGTGAAATTTCGGACGTCAAGATAGGGGATCTGATACGCGCTCACTTTGATTTTCGGCCGGGGGCTATCATACGCGATCTCCGTCTGCGACGCCCTATATATGGTCCCACGGCGGCCTATGGCCACTTTGGACGCACGGATATCGATGCGCCATGGGAGAGGACGGACCGTGCCGGGGCGCTGCGAGAGGACAGCGGCTTGTAGATTACGTTATGGCAGAATGGCTTGGCTGATTCTGCTGTAAGCATTAGAGAAAGGTGGCATACACTGCGCGCACTAATCACGGGTATTATGGGGTTTGCGGGAAGTCATTTGACCGATCATTTATTGGAGCATGGGGGCGCTGAAAGCGTCTTTGGTGTGGCTCTGCCGACGGATAACAGACGGAATATCCGTCACATCGAGTCGCAGATAACATTATATGAGATGGACTTGAGCGACTATGATGCGGTGGAGGATATGATCGCGTCCACCGCACCCGATCATATCTTTCATCTGGCGGCTCAGGCATCGGTGGAGCGTGCCTGGAAGGATCCCTCAGGGACGCTCGTCAACAATATCAATGCGGAGTTGAATATCCTGCGCGCTGTTGTCGCCTGTGATCTGGCGCCCAAAATCCTGGTAGTGGGGTCGGCAGATGAATACGGGCTGGTAGCGACCAAGGATCTTCCTGCGGATGAGGAGACTCCTTTGCGTCCGCTCAATCCCTATGCGGTAAGCAAGATCGCTCAGGACTATTTGGGATATCAGTATTTTCTCAGTCACGGGCTTTATGTGGTGCGCGTTCGTCCCTTTAATCATACAGGGCCGCGACAGGGGTTGGGATTCGTGGTGCCCGACTTTTGTCGGCAGATCGTGATGATCGAGAATGGCTGTCAGGAACCAGTCATGCGTGTGGGCAACCTATCGGCTCAACGGGATTTTAGCGACGTGCGCGATGTGGTGCGGGCCTACCACCTGGCCCTCTCCAAAGGGGAACCGGGACAGGTTTATAATGTTGGGTCGTCTCGGGCCTATTCCATGCGTGAGGTCCTCAATATGTTGTTGTCGTTGAGCGAGGTCGAGATAAAGGTGGAGCAGGATCCGGAGCGTATGCGTCCCAGTGACGTGCCGGTGTTGGTCTGCGATACGAGGCATTTTGCCAGGACGACGGGGTGGGAGATCCGCTATAGATTAGAAGAGACGCTGCGCGATACGTTGGCGTATTGGCGAGATCGCCTCGCAGGCGAATAAGGGGGAAAACGACGTGAGGAAGACGGCCCTTATCACGGGCATCACGGGGCAGGATGGGTCATATCTGGCCGAGTTCCTGTTGAAAAAGGGATATGAGGTGGTGGGCATGGTGCGCCGGGCCAGCACGCCTCATTTTCAGCGCATCGAACATATTATGGATAGGGTGACGCTGGTACAGGGCGATCTCCTGGACCAGGTTTCCCTGATAGAGATATTGCAGGATTATGAACCGGATGAAGCATATAATCTGGCGGCTCAATCCTTTGTGCCCACCTCGTGGGCGGAACCCGTGCTGACGGCCGAGTTCACAGGGCTCGGCGTCACGCGAATGCTGGATGCGGTTCGCCTGGTGGATCCCTCCATCCGTTTCTACCAGGCAAGCAGCAGTGAGATGTTTGGCAAAGTGCGCGAGGTACCACAGCGGGAGACCACGCCCTTTTATCCGCGAAGCCCCTATGGTGTGGCCAAGGTCTACGGGCACTGGATCACGGTGAACTATCGTGAGAGTTATGACCTATTTGCCGTATCTGGGATCCTGTTCAACCATGAGTCGCCCCGACGCGGGCTGGAGTTCGTCACCCGCAAGGTGACTTATAATGTGGCCAAGATAAAGTTGGGTCTGGCCGACGAGTTGCCCATGGGAAACCTGGACTCTATGCGCGATTGGGGTTTTGCGGGAGATTATGTGCGTGCCATGTGGCTTATGCTTCAGCAAGATAACCCCACCGATTTCGTCGTCGCTACGGGCGTGCGGCACTCTATTCGCGAATTATTGGATGTGGCATTCGGCTATGTAGATCTGGATTATGAGGATTATGTGACCGTTGATCCCCGCTTTTTGCGGCCGGCGGACGTTATAGATTTGGTGGGGGATGCTTCCAAGGCACGCCGCGAACTGGGCTGGGAGCCGGAGGTGACCTTTGAAGAGTTGATCCGCATGATGGTGGATCACGATCTTGAAGTGATAAAAACAAAGTTGGAGATGGGCGAGACGATCATCTGACCCCTATGATACTTGGCAAAGGAGAGAAAGGATGACCGAAATAGCGTTCGGTACGGATGGATGGCGCGCAGGTGTGGCCGAGGAGTATACCTTTGAGAATGTGCGTTACTGCACCCAGGGCACGGCGGATTATCTTGTTGCCGAGGATCTAGCGGATCGGGGCATGATCGTGGGATATGATATGCGTTATCGGTCGGAGGATTTTGCCCGCGCGGTGGCCGAGGTTCTGGCCGGTAATGGTGTAAAGGCCTATCTGGCAGACAAGGCGGCACCGACGCCTGTGCTTTCATATGCTATATTGCCTTACGAGACGGCTGGTGGTATCTGGATCACGGCGAGTCATAACCCCTCCACGGATAATGGCTTCAAGTTGCGCTCTCCCTATGCTGGCGCGGCATCTCCAGAGACGCTGTCTCAGGTCGAGGAACGGATTCGTGTGAACCAGGAGGCATCGCGGATCGAACGCCTGGACTATGATGAGGGGGTGAAGGAGGGGCTGATCCAGGTGATAGATATCGAGGAACCCTATATGGAACAGCTCGATCGGCTCATCGACGTGAAACCCATCGTCGACGCGGGTCTGCGTGTGGTCACGGACCCCATGTGGGGCGTCGGACAGGGCTGGTTTCCCAAGATCCTCTCCGGTGGTGAGACCGCGGTCAAAGAGGTTCATGGAGAACGCAACGTGCTCTTTCCCGAGATGGCGCGCCCCGAGCCCATCGCCGACAACCTGCAGGTGCTTTTAGAGACTATTCGTGCCTGGGGGGGCGACGTCGGCCTGGCCAACGACGGCGATGCCGACCGGATCGGGTTCGCTGATGAAAAGGGCAATTTTGTGGATCAATTGCGGGTCTATGCCCTGTTGGCCTTCTATGTCCTGGAGGTACGCGGCTTTCGGGGCCCTCTGGTGCGGACGGTCAGTTCCAGCGTCATGGTGGACAAGTTGGCGGCGCGATATGATGTGGATGTGTATACGACGGCGGTGGGGTTCAAGTATGTGGCACCGGAGATGCTCCGTGTGGACGCCATCATGGGTGGTGAGGAAAGTGGCGGCTTTGCTTTCCACAACCACATTCCCGAACGGGACGGCATCCTGGCCGGTCTGTTCCTGCTGGACCTTATGGTGCAGATGGATATGTCGCCCACGGAGTTGATAGAACACATCTTTTCGCTGATTGGACCCCACTATTATGATCGCATCGATCAGCGGATGCCTCCTGAGGACAAGTCCGCGGTCAGGGAACGCATCGACAAGGCGGAGCCATCCACAATCGCGGGTATCAAAGTGCGGGAGATAGACACGACGGATGGTTATCGTTTCGTGCTGGAAAACGATGACTGGTTGCTGATCCGTTTCTCAGGCACAGAGCCTGTCATCCGTGTGTATTGCGAGACGACGGAGGAGGACAGGATCGAGGATATCCTGGCCGACGGACTGCAACTGGCAGGGCTTGCGTGAGGTTATTCGACTCTCACACACATCTCCAATCTCCCCGTTTTGAGGGAGATCGCGAGGATGTCATCGGCCGCGCGTGGGATACAGGCGTGACGCGTATGGTTACCTGTGGCTCCGATCTGGCCAGGAGCGGGGAAGCCCTTGCGCTGGCTCGAAAATATGAGGGGGTCTGGGCTGCAGTGGGCGTGCATCCTCATGAGGCCCACTCCATGGTGCTGGAAGAGGGACAGGCGGATCGTCTGGATGAGGGCGCTTTCGCTCAGTTGGTTGAGATGACAAAAGAACCCGAGGTAGTAGCCCTGGGGGAGATGGGGCTGGATTATCATTATGATTTCTCTCCCCACGAGGTACAGCGCGCCGTCCTGGGGCACTGTCTCGAATTGGCCCATGAGTTGAGTATGCCCGTCATCCTGCACAATCGCGAATCGGATGCGGACCTGCGGCGCGTGTTCGATAAGGCGCCCAATGGGTTGCGGGGGGTGCTTCACTGCTTCCTGGCCAATGCAGAGATGGCAGCCTGGGCTGTGGAAAGGGATCTGTACGTGGGCGTGGCAGGCCCCATCACATTCGAGAGCGTCTCGCATCTGCCAGATATCGTGCGACGCATTCCTCTGAACCGGCTGCTTTTGGAGACGGATTGTCCCTATCTGGCGCCGGTGCCCAGACGTGGTCGTCGAAATGAACCCGCTTACCTTTGCCATGTGGCGGAGAAACTGGCCCAGGTACTGGGTATACCTTTGGAGGAACTGGCGCGTCATACGTGGGAGAATGCCTGTCGCCTGTTTGCAGTAACGTGATATGTCCTTGGATCTGGAGATCGTCATCGTCAGTTGGAACGTAGCCGACCTCTTGGAAGATTGTCTAAGCAGTATCTATGGGGCATCGGGCGTCCATCTGGATGCGAATGGCGTTCTGCATCTGGGATCGTATACTGCAAAAGTCCATGTAATAGACAATGCCTCCTCCGATGGCAGCCCGCAGATGGTACGAGAACGTTTTCCCACCGTGCATCTTGTTGCCAGTTCTGAGAATCTGGGCTTCGCACGGGGGAATAACCTGGTCCTGCGGCGTTGCCGGGCGACGTACGTTCTATTGCTCAATCCCGATACACGGATTGTCGACGATGCCCTGACAAAGATGCTGGACTATATGGAGCACCATCCGGATGTGGGCGTTATGGGGCCTCAACTGCGCTATGGGGACGGCAGCCTGCAATCCTCTCGCCGGCGCTTTCCCACCTTTATGACCGCCCTCATGGAGAGTACCCTGTTACAGCAGTGGTTCCCCGAGAATCGCTGGGCACAAAAGTACTATGTGCAGGATGTTCCCGCTGATAGGGTGCAGGATGTCGATTGGGTCACGGGGGCCTGCATGCTGGTGCGGCGCGACGTGGTGCGTACCGTCGGGTTGCTGGACGAGACCTTTTTCATGTACTCCGAAGAACTGGATTGGTGTCGCCGCATCGTCGATGCGGGTTGGCGGGTAGTCTTTTTTCCGCGCGCTGTGGTCGTGCACTATGAAGGCCAGAGCAGCGATCAGGTCGTGGCGGAGCGTGACATATATTTCCAGCGCAGCAAAGTCCTCTATTTTCGGAAGCATCATGGTCGGGTGGTGGCAGAAACGCTACGGTTATTTATCCTTGGTACCTATCTGTTTCAGATGGTAGAGGAGGGGGTAAAGTATGTAGTGGGTCACAGACGTCCTCTGCGCAGGGCACGTCTTGGTGCCTATGCAAAGGTGCTGCGCTCCGGTCTCAGGTGCAGGGCGTCAATAGGGAAGGATGTCTGATGCCCCCGCTGCGCGTGTTGTTGATCTCGGGGGAGTATCCTCCCATGGAGGGAGGTGTGGCCGATTTTACGCGGATCCTGGCTGAACACATGGTCGATAGAGGGGCGTGCGTGCACGTGTTGACTTTTTCGCGGGCCGCGCCACGGGAAGCGGACAAAGATACACGCAGGATTCATGTACATCCCATCATCTCTTCCTGGGGATGGCGTCCCCTGTATGGCGGTCTCCGTCGCTTGCTCGGGGAGCACGATATCGATGTGGTGAATATCCAGTATCAGGCAGCGGCCTATGACATGCATCCCGCCGTGAATTTGTTACCCCGTTTCTTTCCGCGTCTTCCCTTTGTGGTGACCTTTCACGATCTGTTGGTGCCCTACCTCTTTCCCAAGGCCGGGCCCCTGCGCTGGTGGGTGAATGCGGAATTGGCTCGTGCGTCCAGGGCCGTCATCGTTACCAACGAGGAGGATCACGCGCGGCTCGCTTCCGACGAGAGAATCTCCCATCTGGTCACCATCCCCATCGGCAGTAACGTTCCCTGTCAACTGCCAGAAGGCTATGACCGCGATGGATGGCGACGGCATCTCGGTCTGCCGAGGACGGCGTTGGTGCTGTGCTATTTCGGCTTTTTGAATGCCAGCAAGGGGGGCGAGGAACTCATCGAGGCCCTATATATCCTGCGGGAGAAGGGACAAGATGCGTGGTTGCTGATGATTGGAGGCGCCGTGGGGGCCAGCGACCCCACAAATCGGGCCTATCTGGAGCGTATCGAGTCGATGGTGCAGGCCCGTGATCTGGATGAATATGTGGTGTGGACGGGGTATCTTCCCTCGTCCCAGGTGTCTGCAAGTTTCGAGAGTGCGGATATCTGTGTGCTCCCCTATCGCGATGGGGTATCCTTTCGAAGGGGGAGTTTGATGGCCGCCCTCGTCCATGGCATGCCTATCGTGAGTACCCATCCGCGGATGGAACTGCCGGACTTGCAACATGGGGGGAATGTCTGGCTGGTTCCCCCTCGGGATCCCCGGGCGTTGGCAGAGGCCGTCGCCCATCTGGCTGACGACGAGGAGCGCAGACAGCGGCTGCAGCGCGGGGCAAAAAATCTGGGTCGGCGTTTCGACTGGAAGCGGATCGCCGCGTGTACCCTGGAGGTCTATCAGCGTGTCGCATTCGGCTAGACAAAGGGGCGCATCTCCAATCTCAAGAGATTTCTGGAAGACGCATATTTATATCGTTTTGCTTCTGTTCTTATATCTCTCTTTGGGCTTTGTATATAGTGTAACCACACCCATCTTTGAGGCCTCCGATGAGTTTTGGCACTATCCTTTTGTCCGGCATCTTGCTCAGGGAGGTGGACTTCCTATTCAGGATCCAGAACAGATCGGTCCGTGGCGACAGGAGGGGAGCCAACCACCTTTATACTATGCTTTAGGGGCTCTCGTTACGTTTCCCGTCGACACGAGTGACTTTGATGACGTGCGCCAGGTCAATCCGCATGCCGACATTGGCGTGAGCAGGGCCGATGGCAATGTGAACATGGTCATACATGAAAGGCGTGATGGGATCAGGTTATACGGCACCGCCTTGGCCGTCCGCCTCGTACGCTGGATGTCTCTGCTCATGGGAAGTGTGACCGTTCTGGCCGGTTACCTTCTCGCGCGGCAGATATTCCCGGGGGATAAAGTCTTGGCCCTCGCCGCTGCGGGGTTGACGGCTTTCAATCCCATGTTCCTTTTTATCTCGGCCTCTGTCAACAACGACAATCTGGTGATTATGCTGTCCTCCCTTGTTCTCGTGCTCATGACGAAATACGTGGCCGCTCATCCTCGCCCCAGACAGTGGATCTGTTTGGGAATTCTCCTAGGTCTGGCCAGCCTCTCCAAAGTGAGCGGGTTAGGGTTGATCCCCCTGGCGGGATTGACGGTGCTCATCGTTTCCCGAAGGCGTCGCTCCTGGCGGACACTGTTTTGGGGAGGACTTTGTGTCATCCTCCCCGCCGTCCTCGTTGGGGGCTGGTGGTATCTTCGCAACTGGCGCCTTTACGGGGATCCCCTGGGCTTTTCCGCCTTTTTAGCGGTCGTGGGGCGGCGGTATCCTGTCCCCACGCTCCGACAACTCTTGGCGGAGTGGAGGGGATTCGTTAGAGCCTACTGGGGCTTTTTTGGAGGGCTCAATGTACTGTCTCCGACGTGGGTATACTGGACACTGAGCCTTTTTTCGGTACTCGGACTTTTTCTTTTTCCCTTTTCCCTCTGGCGCAAAAAAGTCGCGGGCAACCTGGGGAAGGTGCATCTCTTGCAGTTGTGTCTCAGTTTCCTGTGGCCCATCATATTACTCGTTTCCTTGGTGCGGTGGACGTTCTTGACCCTTGCCAGCCAGGGACGGTTGATTTTTCCCGGGCTCATCGCCATCAATCTGTTGGTGAGCATCGGACTTGGTGGAGTGCTTGCCAAGCGATGGCGCGTCTTGCTGCCCGCTGGGGCGGTATTGATCTCTTTTATCATCGCGGTCATGATACCTTTTATGGTGATTCGACCTGCCTATGCGCACCCACCCGTATTGGAGGAGGAAGATGTCTCCGTGCGACAGAGTGTGGACGTCAGATTTGGTGACAGGATGCGCCTTTTGGGATATACGTTGGACCAGGAGACGATTACTCTGGGCGAGGATTTCCCTATAACACTGTGTTGGGAGTCCCTGGGGCCTATGGAGAAAGATTACAGCATCTTTCTGCATCTGGTGTCAGAGGAGGACATTATCATCGCTCAACGCGATATATATCCGGGACGAGGCACCTATCCGACGAGCCGTTGGCGGCCGGGTGATATTATCGAGGATTCGTATAATATACCCGTTCCAGTCACCGCCATGACGCCCAATAGGGTAGATCTCGTGGTGGGCTTGTATTCTTTGGCAACGGGGAAGCGACTGCAAGTGACGGACGGGGAGGGAAACGATCTGGGGGAGAGCGTCACGCTGGATCAACTTGCGCTGCCGGCGAGGGAACGCGACGGTATTCCAAATCCCATGCAGGGGAATCTGGCGAACCGCATCGCACTGGTCGGTTATACGTTGGATCGCACGACGGCCTCCCCGGGCGAGACCTTTCATCTGATCGTTTACTGGCAGGCGTTGCGCGATGTCCAGGAGAACTATAGCGTCTTTACGCAAATTCTGGATCAGGATGGACGCTGCTGGGCCCAGATGGACGGTTGGCCCCAGGGAGGCGATAGTCCCACGGCAACCTGGCGTCGGGGCCAGATCATCAAGGATGAGTATGCACTCACTGTAAAGGAGGATGCTTCCCCGGGGGTATGTGAACTGTGGGTGGGGATGTACGATGCGCATGGCAGACGCTTGAATGTGCTGGGGAAAGGGGGATATGTGGAGGATGATCACATATCCCTGGGGGGCGTGCGGATTCTCCCTGATGAGTAATCATAGCGTTCGCTTGCCGATCAGGTCGTCCGAAAGGAGGATTTCTATGGTTCCCGCGCGGCATCTATATAAGGGGTGGTAGACTTTTGCAGTCCGTGGTACGTTTTCTGTTAGGGGGGGTCTGCCATCAGGCCCCCGCGCATTGCTTTCAGTTTGAGGGGCGACCGTTACCCCTATGTGCCCGTTGTACGGGCATGTTCCTTGGCGCGGCGCTGACTCTGCTTGGCCTGTGGGCGATGGGTCAGGGACGACGCTCCAGGCTTCCTTCGAGGCGTGTGGGGCTGGTTCTGGCTATCCTGGCCGGCCTGTGGGTTGTGGATGGGGCGAATTCCTTTCTCTTTGCTATGGGTGCCTCCTTTGTCTTTTACACACCGTCCAATGTGATCCGGCTGATCAGCGGCGTGGGCATGGGACTGGTGTTGGGGATCGTGCTCTATCCCGTCTATCATCTGGCTTTCTGGTACGAGGTGGATGAGCGGCGCGTGCTGGACAGGGCACGGCCCTTTTTCCTGCTGGTCGCTGGCGGTATCCTGGCGGCGATGGGTATCTTGTGCTGGCGCACTGCTCCCTATGTACTCTGGTTCTGGCTCGTCGCGGGCGCCGTGTTCTTTATCTTTGCCCTTGTGAACGCGTGTCTGGTGTCCCTGCTGTGGCATAGGCGGGGATTTGCCGCACGTTGGTGGCAAGTCGTACCCTATTTGCTTGCGGGCTTGATACTTGGTTTGTTGGAGATGACTGCTCTGGCATTGCTACGTCGGCTTTTGCTAGTGGTATAGAGAGGTGCTGAAGATCCCTTTGATGCAAATTCCTGCCGCGGTGGGGAAAAGTCTGTCGATTGACCTTGAAACTCCCCAAAAAGTCCTGTATAATGGCCTCAGTTTACTGAATCTTTGATTTGGTCGTTCCTTCGAATAGTTCAGGTGCCGATGAGGTAAAGGAGATAGTGATGGATATTGGAAGAGCGTTTACCTACATGTTCGACGACGAAAAGTGGGTGGAAAAACTGGTCATCGGAGGATTGTTGACCCTGGCGAGCATAATTCCTATTGTGAATTTGTTCACAGGATTGGTTCTGGCTGGTTATACACTGCGCATCCTGAGACGGGTTTCACGAAAAGAGGAATTGCCCCTCCCACAATGGGATGATTGGGGGGGCGATTGGGTCAGAGGACTGATGGTGGCTCTGGCGAGCCTCATCTATGCGCTTCCCATCCTTATACTGGTGGGGCTCTCTTCCATGATAGGAGCCATCGGGGGTTATGAGGCTTCGGGGCGGGCTGTAGAGGGTATAGCGGGTGTCTGTGCGGCGGCGGCGACGTGCCTGTCGGTGCTGTGGGGGCTGGCCGTGGCGTTCGTCTTTCCTGCAGCGATGATCGGCTATGTCAAAGAGGAAGAGTTCGCCAGTTTCTTCCGTTTTGCGGAGATATTCCGTTTTATTGGCGACAACCTGGGCGATTATATCGTGGCCATCCTGTTGGTAATCGTGGCCAATCTACTAGCTGGTTTGGGGACAATCCTCTGTGTCATCGGCGTCTTTTTCACAGGCTTTTGGGGCGAGTTGGTGGGGGTGCATCTCCTGGGGCAGGTGAGTGCCATCGATGCGTCGACTCCCGATGAGGGTTCAGGAGGAGAGCTCGAGGCCGGAATGTCGGGGGATGCATAGGGATCTTTTTTCGGTAGCGTACAAGTCAAGATAAAATATAGGGAGAGGGAATAGGAGAGATGTAGCCTGTTCCCTCTCTTTTCGTGTGTCAGGAATGTGCGCTGGGTTGTCGGTTTTTCTCCTGCTTTCCCTTCGGTCTTTGGGGCTGTTCGCCTCGTTTCAATGCCCCCCTGATAGTTTTTGGGGACAAAATGATAGGTTTTGATAGTTATCGTATGCTACAATCTAGCATACGTCGGGCATTCTTTTGGACGATTGGTCACTCAGGAAGGAGTTCGTATGCGACACAGTTCCCGCCTGCCAGGATTCTACAGGCTATCGCCGGAGGAGCGGTTGGAACAACTTAGCAATTTCGCCCATTTCACAGCGGAGGGGAGGGATGCGTTCCAGGATAGCGCTTCGCTGACGCTGGAGCAGGCGGACCGTATGATCGAAAACGTGGTTGGGACCTATGCGTTACCTTTGGGTGTTGCCACCAACTTTGTGATAGACGGTCACGACTATCTCATTCCGATGGTTGTAGAGGAGCCATCAGTGGTGGCGGGGGCGAGTTATGCGGCCAAGTTAGCGCGTCAGGGGGGAGGCTTTCGAACCGTTACGGATCCGTCCCATATGATCGGCCAGGTTCAGATCGTCGAGGTGGCCGATCCCGAGGCTGCGCGCTTGCGCCTGCTGGCGGCCAAGGAGAAGATCCTGGCCCTGGCGAACGAGCAGGATCCCGTCATCGTGGGCCTGGGAGGAGGAGCCAAGGATCTGAAGGTGCGTTCTTTGCATCAGAGTCCGGTGGGGCCCATGCTCGTCGTCCATCTCGTCTACGACACATGTGATGCCATGGGGGCGAACACGGTAAACACGGCCGTGGAAGCCGTGGCACCGCTGATGGAGGAACTGACCGCCGGCCGCGTGGTATTGCGCATTCTCTCCAACCTGGCGGATCGCCGTCTGGCCCGCGCGCGCTGTATAGTTTCCCGGGACACTTTGGCCACCCATGGACTGACGGGAGAGGAGGGGGTGGAGCGTATTCTGGAGGCGTATGCCTTTGCTGTCTGCGATCCCTACCGGGCGGCCACGCATAACAAAGGCGTCATGAATGGCATAGACGCCGTGGCGCTGGCCATCGGCAATGATTGGCGGGCTCTTGAGGCGGGCGCTCACGCCTATGCTTCTCGCGAGGGACAATATGGTCCCTTGACCACGTGGGAGCGAAATGCGGAGGGCGATCTGGCGGGCTCCATCGAGATTCCCATGGCGGTGGGTATCGTGGGTGGAGCCAGCAAGGCGCATCCCCAGGCACGCTTGAATCTCGAGATACTGGGCGTATCGAGCGCCCGGGAACTGGCC
This sequence comes from Anaerolineales bacterium, assembly GCA_046538105.1. Lineage (GTDB taxonomy): Bacteria > Chloroflexota > Anaerolineae > UBA1429 > UBA1429 > JAWLEV01. The sequence goes on from JBKHJO010000004.1 coordinate 77,002, forward strand.
GGCGTGATGGCCTCGGTGGGCCTGGCCCAGAATTTGGCGGCCCTTCGTGCCCTGGCCATGGAGGGTATTCAGCAGGGGCACATGAAGCTTCACGCCCGTCAGTTGGCCATGGCCGCCGGGGCCACAGAGGAGCAGGTGGCGGTGGTGGTCGAGCGCATGCTGGCTGAGGGGGTGGTGCGCCTGGATCGCGCTGAGGCCATTCTGGAGGATTTACAGGAGAAAGGGGGGATATGAGGGGGAACTGGCCGTGGCTATGAAGCCCATTCGTGAGGTGGGGATCGTAGGTTATGGGGCCTATGTGCCCCGCTATCGACTCCCCGCGGAGGAGATTCGGCGTGTATGGCACGGAGAGGAAGGAGGGACGCCCGTCACGGAAAAGTCTGTGCCGGGCCCCGACGAGGATACGGCGACCATGTCCATGGAGGCGGCCAGGAACGCTCTGCGCCGAGGACAGATCGATCCTGCGGAGATCGCCGCCGTTTGGGTGGGTAGCGAATCCCATCCCTATGCGGTCAAGCCCACCTCGATGATCGTGGCCCAGGCCATCGGCGCGACGCCGCAGACCCTGGGGGGCGATTGGGAATTCGCCTGCAAGGCGGGCACGGAGGCCATGCAGGCCGCTATCGCCCTGGTGGGTGCGGGCATGGGCCACTATGCCCTGGCCATCGGCATGGATACGGCCCAGGGACGCCCCGGCGATCTGTTGGAGTACACGGCGGCGGCGGGAGGTGCCGCCTACCTCCTGGGGCCGGCGGAAGAGAGCCTGGCTGTCCTGGAGGGCTCTTATTCCTACGCTACCGAGACGCCCGACTTTTGGCGGCGTCCACACCAGCGTTATCCCCAGCATAGGGGGCGTTTCACCGGTGAGCCGGCATATTTTCAACATTCTCGGACCGCTGCCGAGGCTCTCATGGAGGATCTGGGATATTCTCCCCAGGATTTTGGGTTGGTGGTCTTTCATCAGCCCAACGTGCGTTTTCCCACACGCATCGCCGCCGAATTGGGCTTTTCACGGGAGCAGATCGCCCCGGGGCTACTGGTCGATGATATCGGCAATGCCTATGCAGGCTCCTCGCTGCTTGGGCTGAGCGCGGCCCTGGATGTGGCAGAGACGGGGCAACGTGTCCTGCACGTCTCCTTTGGGTCGGGCGCTGGCAGCGACGCCTTTTGCTGGCGCGTCACTCATCGGCTTACATCCCGCGTGCGGCGAGCGCCGCAAACCCGGGAGTATATCGATCGACGTTGCGAGATCGACTATGGGACGTACGTTCGTTATCGAAAGAAATTGCGCATGCATTGAGGATTTGATACTCTCTGTGGCTGCACCGTGATTGATACACAGGGTATCAAAAGGGAGAAAATGAGAGATACGAGCATCATCGGCATTGGTCAGACAAAGGTCGGGGAGCATTGGGATAGGTCGCTGAGAGATTTGGGAGCAGATGTCGTCCTTCTTGCTCTGGAAGATGCGGGGGTGGAGCGTCCCGAGGCCCTTTACGTTGGCAATATGCTCTCGGGGCAACTTTCGCAGCAGGAGAATGTGGGGGCGTTGATCGCCGACTATGCCGGGCTGCGAGGGGTGGAGGCTCTCAAGGTCGAGGCCGCCTGCGCTTCCGGCGCGGCAGCCCTGCGTATGGCCTATCTGGCTGTGGCGGGCGGGATGTGCGATATCGTCGTGGCCTGTGGCGCGGAGAAGATGACAGAGGCCACATCGGACAGGACGACCACGGCATTGGCCTCGGCGGCCGACGCTGTGTACGAGGGTGAGCATGGCATTTCCTTTGTGGCTTTGAACGCCCTGCTGATGCAGCGCTACATGCACGAATATGGCTATGCGCACGACGATTTTGCGGGGTTCGCCGTAACGGCGCACCGTAACGCCCTTGATAATGCCCATGCCATGTTTCAGAGGTCCATCAGCCCCGAGGCCTTTGCCAAGGCCAAGATGATATCCGCACCCATCAGTCTTTTTGATTCCTCGGGCATCGGGGACGGGGCGGCGGCGGTGGTCCTGGCCCCTACCGATTTCGCGCGCGCCCACGGACTTGCGGGAGTGCGCATCGCCGGATCGGCTGTGGCCACGGATTCGGTGGCATTGCATGATCGGGATGATCTGCTCTTTCTGAGCGCCGCCCATATATCGGCGCAGCGGGCCCTGGCCCAGGCGGGGCTGGAGCCAAGGGATATCGACTTTTTTGAGCTTCACGATGCCTTTACCATCATGGCGGCCCTGTCATTGGAGGCGGTGGGGCTGGCCGAAAGAGGCATGGGCGTGCGCTTGGCGTTGCAGGACGAGATTTCACTGCAGGGGCGCATCCCCATCTGTACTATGGGAGGATTAAAGGCTCGGGGACATCCCGTCGGGGCGACAGGGATTTACCAGGTCGTGGAGGCCGTGCAGCAACTCCGGGGTCAGGCGGGAGAGAATCAGTTACTGGGGTGTCGGTTCGGCATGACACAGAATATAGGCGGGAGCGGCGCCGTGGCCGTGACGCACATTTTAGAACAGACTTGTTAGAATAGATGGAGGTATATTTGATGAGTGGTTTTGCATCCTATTGGCGCACGAGAGAGCAACGTCTTGGTCTCAAGGGGGAGATCTGTCCCCAGTGTGGAAAGACCCTTTTTCCGCCGCGTGACATATGTCCCGCATGCGGCGGGCCTGCCAAGACAGGCCTAGATTTGAGTGGGAAAGGAGAGGTGTATTCCTTTTCCACCGTGTACGTTGCGCCAGAGGGCTTTGAGGGACATACGCCCTATGTGGTGGCCCTGGTCAAGCTTGACGAGGGACCTCTCGTGACGGCCCAACTCACCGATATGGATGAGGACGACGTATACATGGGCATGCCGGTGGAGATGGTGACGCGTAAGATTCGAGAAGAGGGAGAAGAAGGACTCATACTCTATAATTACAAGTTCCGACCCCTCCTTCAGACCGTTCGCTACTAACGTTAAGTCCCGTCTTCTGACCTGATAGCCCCAACCGGTGTGTATGGAGGGGCTATCAGGTGGTCCACTTGGGCTTTTTCCTCATTTCCGAATGATCCGAGGGGCCTCTTCGCCTGCGGCGACCATGCGGTGGACGAGGATTTCCGCCAGTTCGTTGGCTGTGGCGCGGTATCGGGGATCCCCTATCAGGTTATTCTGCTCGTGGGGGTCCGCCTCCAGGTCGTAGAGATACTGTTCCTCATAGACCTGACTGTCTGGATCGTCCCAGCCGTCGGCGTCGGGCGCATCCACACAGTACTTCCAGCGTTTGGTGCGGAGGGCACGTCCCACCTGCGATTCGCTAATCTGTACAAAGACCTCCTCCGGCCACTCCTCAGCCTCGCCCTCCACCAGCGGGATCAGACTGCGCCCATGAAAGTCGTCGGGGATCTCTATACCGCCCAACTCTAGGAGGGTGGGAGGGAGGTCAACGAGGCTTACCAGGTCGTGGACGACGGTGCCCCTATGGAATCCCGGTCCCCAGGCGATCATGGGGATGTGGATCGAGGCTTCGTGGCAGGAGCGCTTGTATTCACTGTTGCGCGTGCGAAAGTGGCTTCCGTGGTCGCTGGTGTAGAAGACGACGGTGTCCTCGGCCAGGTTCAGTTGCTTCAGCGTCTCCTGAATGCGGCCCACGTTCTCATCCAGGTTGGCACAGATGCCATAATAGTCCGGTAGATTCTCCTGCCAATCTCCCTCGTGTCCTACAAGATCCTTGGGAGGCTTGTAATCGGCGTAGCGTTCCGCATATCCCTTGGGGGCGACATAGCGATTCTGATCGTTCTGATGATGGGGTTCCAGATAGGAGATAAAGAGGAAAAAGGGTTCTGCCCCTTGGCGGGTCTGTAGATACTGCAGGACGTGGTCGGTCTGCGAATCGACGCGATAGCCGTCAAAGGGGACGAATTCGTTATTGGCGTCAAAATAGCCTCCCCCATAGGGCGAGGAGGTGAATTCCAGCAGATCGGCGCCGAGCCAAAAGTCGGTCCAGCCCCCTCTTTTTTCTTCGGGCACGGGCTCGTCGCGGGTGCCTGCCAGGTGCCATTTTCCGATGTAGGCTACCTCATATCCCACATCCTTGAAACGGTGGGCCAGCGTCGTGGCATCGAGGGGCAGGGGGATACCGTTACGGAAACAACCGGCGCTCGTGGGATATTGGCCGGTCTGCAGGCAGCAGCGTGCGGGCCCACAGACGGGTTGGGCCGTAAAGGCCTGGTCAAAGCGTACGCCCTCTTCCGCCATCTCGTCCAGGGTGGGGGTGAGATCGAGGTCGTTCCCGTAGCAGCCCAAGGTATCCCAGCGCTGCTGGTCGCTAAAGATAAAGACGATGTTTGGTCTCTGTGAGGAACCCATGGATAACCTCCTTGAATAGTGGCTAAGCAGATGTCTATATGTTTTTCAAGCCGTTACGAATATGGGGTTGCTGTATATCCACCCACGGTCCACAAGCAGATGTCTTTTGAGAGCCTCTACGCGGTAGGCGCCGGGAGACCGGCTGGTATACGTCAGGTGGTGTCCCTCGCTCTCGGCAACACAAGAACCGTTGTGTATGAGCCGCAGATGTGCGGCGCTCGGCGTAGACACCTCAAAACGGACATCCTCAGGAGCAGTGATCTCGTCTCCCATGGTATATCTCTCCGTGCCATGCTGCGCATAAAACCGAAATCCCCTGGTGGGGGCCAGGGCGTCGTATCCGATAAAGGAGCGCCCCTGCCCGAGGGCTGTGTAGAGGCGTGGTGCATCCTGAGACACGTCACCGCTCCAGGGGTCGGAGAGGAGAGCGTGGGTGTTGACGGTCTGAAAAAGATGCCTGTAGCCAAAGACCTGGCGTTTAAAGGGGCCCATGCGGTACGTTTTCCCGTGGGCATCCGATCCACCGATGGCCCATATCTTTGCATCGGCCAGAAGTTCGTCCCATTTATGCAACGTTTCAGGATAGGGGCCGCGAATGGCAAGACGGGGAATCAGAGCGTACAGGAGGGTTGTGAAAGGATCGTTCAGGTACGACTTGAACTCGGACATATAATTCCATATCTCCAGGCCCTCGTATCCCTCGGCGTGCCACGCGTTCCAGTTAATCTCGGGTTCGCCGATGAATCTCCCACTCTGCTCGTAGGGATGGGCGATAAAGCCCAAGCCTCCATGACACTGCACGGCATCGATCAACCGCTGAGGATCGCCAGCATAGGGAGCCATGGTGTGATTCGCGCCAAAAACCAGATAGTGGTTCTCCATAGCGTGGGCGGGATCATGGATTTCCTCTCCTGTGAGCACGAGGATTTCCCCATACCAGCCCTGTTTCTCTTGGGTATGCGAATTATGATCGGTTACGATGAGGTAGTCGAGACCCACGTCGTTGGCGACGTCAGCGAGTTCCCTGTAATCGCCGGTCCCATCGGAATGGATGGTGTGTATGTGGACGTTACCTACCCGCTCATACAGGGCCATGGATAGTTCTGTTCTCCGTCTGGGATATGGGTACTGCCATACGGTGCATGGCAACAAAAAGGGCTTTGGCGAGGGTCACGTCTTTTCGACGTTTCTTGCGAAATGCTCACCGAGGGCCTGGGCTGCATCCAGATCGTTCGTTGAGGGGGCGCCCCTGAATGCCAGGGTGTTCACCACGTCCCAGTCGAGGCTTTTGGCCAGTTGTTCCAGGTCCCTGCGTGCGCCGCCGCTCCATCCGTAGCTGCCGAAATAGGCGACCTTTTTGTTAGTGGCCCGCTTTTCCGCTGCTATGTCCAGGATTTGTTTGACGGGAGGGAACATGCCGCTCTCATAGGTTGGCGCGCCCACCATGATGCCTCGGCGGGACCAGAGATGGGGCAGGACGTAGGCGGCATCGATCCTGGAAGCATCGAATACCTCCAGGGGTAGACCTGTCCTGGAGATGCCCTCTGCCACGGCGTTCATGGCCCTCTCCGTGTTGCCGTACATGGAACTATAGAGGAGGGTGATTCCCGGCTCACCTCCGGTCGAGGCGTACTCGGCCCATTGCTGGTATAACTGGATAATACGCTCGGGTTCCTGCCTCCACACCAGGCCGTGGGAGGGCGCGACCACGTCGATATCCAGTCCCTGCAGTTTGTCGATGGCTCTCAGGACCGGGCGGCTGAAAAGGGCCACGATATTGGCATAGTAGCGCAGGGCCTCCTGGACATAGTGATCCAGATCCATGCACTGATCGTCAAAGAGGCTACCTGGGAGAGCGCCGTATCCGCCAAAGGCGTCACAGGAGAATAGCACCTGCTGGGTCTGCTCAAAGGTGACCATGGTCTCGGGCCAATGGACAAAGGGTACGGTGAAGAACTGCAACGTCTTTTCCCCGATGGAGAGTTCCTCGCCGTCGGAAACCACGCGCACGTTATCCGTGATGTGATAAAATGCCTCGAGCATCCCCTCGGCCTTGTCGGTGCATAGGAAGGTGGCATTGGGGGCCTCCCGCGCTATCACTCGCCCCAGTCCCGTGTGGTCGGGCTCCATGTGGTTGATGACGATATAATCGAGTTCGGTAGGATCGACGAGCCCCCGAATCTGCTCCAGGAACGCGCTGACCTGGTGGTCCTTGGCCAGATCAACGAGTACCTTTTTCTTATCCATGATAAGGTAACTGTTATAAGAAACGCCCTCGTTGGTGATGGGCCACAGTCCCTCAAAAAGATCGGTCGTGCGGTCGTTTACGCCAACCCAGAGTATCCCTGGCTTGACCTTGATGGATGTCATGATCATTTCTCCTTGTGGAGGGTATCCCAATATCCTCCTTGCGTAACCAACATCAAGATAACACAAAGGATGGGAGGGGGCAAGTTATCATGGTATGGGCTTTTTCTTTGTCCCTCTTTATGGTAGACTAGTGATGGAAGATACTATTTTTTCAGGGGGTTTCAGATCCCTCGCGCAGTGAATTTGAGGAGGGATGCTTGTGGATAGATACATAGAGATCGGTGACAAGGCGACGATCCCGGTGAGCGAACTGGAATTCAACTTTTCGCGTTCGGGGGGTCCCGGCGGTCAGCGGGCCAACAGGACGGCCACGCGGGTGGAACTCTTATACGATATAGAGAATGCCTCCACGTTGACCGACGCGCAGCGCGATCTGCTGCTGCGCAAGTTGGGCCATCATACGGACAGCGATGGAGTGCTTCATCTCGTGTCTCAGGGCACGGCCAGCCAGTGGCGCAATCGAAAGGAGGTGATCGAGCGTTTCAAAGAAGTGTTGGAGGAAGGATTGGAGACCCCGTCCGAGCGCGTGTCGACGCGCGTGCCCCAACGGGCCAAGGAGAGGCGGCTGCATGATAAACACCACCGCAGCCGGCTCAAGGAGCAGAGGAAATCTGTGGATCCGACCGACTACTAGTTTTGTCAATCGACGTATTCGACCAAATTCCTTTGTCACATATTTATGAGAGGAACCTCTATGCCCGTGTTGCTGGCTTTTGCGAGTTTACCCTTTGCCCTCCGGGGAGGGACCTACACCGTCAGCACCGATGAGGGACCGGTGGACGTCGTCGTCTCGGACCGCTCCTTCAACCGATTTCTGACCATCACCTCACGGCCCGAACTGGCGCAGTCCATCCCCGAGGGAGGGGAGGGGGAGGGGTTCACCTCCTACACCTGGTACGATCATCCCTTTGTTTTGCGGGTGGTCTTTGGGCGCAACGTGGCCTCCCTTGGTTCGGTGAATTCAGGAGCCACCGTCATCCGGCCTTTGCCTGACGACATAGATCCGCGCGAGGAAGGGGCACTGTCACCGGTCAGACAACGCTTTTCCGAGATGGCCCTGGCCGCGTTCAACAAGCTCATCGCCCTGGTGCGCCGTCGGGCGCGCCTGCATCAGGTTTTTGATCTGTGGCGTGAGGACATCGACGTGACCGTCCGCAGCGATGGTGGTGTCGTGCTCATGGAGGATCCGTTGCAAGAGGAACTGATACAGGAGGAGAGGATCTATCATCAGACCTTTGACCTGATGGAGCAGGACGAGGCGTGGTATGATAAATTGAAGAAGTCGCTGCGCGAAAAAGAGTCCGTCAGTCTGGCGCAGAGTTTGTTCATGGAGGCGGAGCGGGCCCTTGTGGAGCGCTTTCCACGGCAGGCCATCACCACCTGTCACACGGCCATAGAGGCGGCGACATCCAGTCTTCTCAGCCGGGGAATGCGGCGCCGGAAAAAGTCCGATCGGGAGATCGATCATCTTCTGGTGACCAAGAGCCTGTCCTCGAAGCTGGGTTCGTTGCTGCGTACCTATACGGGCTTTGGTCTCAGGCGCGATAACTATGGACTATGGCAATCGTTCGATAGGTTCAATACCCTGCGCAACAACGTGGTGCATCGGGGCATCTCGCCGCCACAGGAGGATGCCGAGTTCAGTATCGAGGTCACCCGCGAGTTACTGGATTGGCTGGCCATGGTGCGTTCGCGCAATAAATAGTCGGAGTGATAGCCTGTATGGCTTATAGCGTCGTCTGTAATGTAAAGGAGAGGGGATGAGTACAACAAGCCAGAAACCTAACATCATCCTGGTCATGGTGGATCAACATCGGTTCGATTGCCTTTCTCGGGTGAGTGAAGTCCCGGAGACGCCGACCCTGGATGGCATCGCCGAGGAGGGAGTACGCTTTACCAACGCGTATGCGGCGTCGCCCGTGTGTGCTCCGGCTCGTGCCGCGCTAAAGAGTGGCATGTATCCTCCCGGCTGTGGCGTAGTGGGCAACTGGGTGCCTTTTAAGGAAGATGTGCCGCTACTGACCCACCGCCTCAAGGACGCGGGATATGAGACGGCCATGGTGGGCAAGTTGCACTTTGTGCCTCACCTGGGCCGATTTGGCTTTGACTGGAAGCGACTGCATGATGCGCCCTATTCGGTCTATGCGCACGATGACAAGTATTCAGACTATATACAGTGGCTCAGGGAGCGATTTGAGGGGCCTCGAGATCCGGTGGAGATGTTCGATGAGGACGAAAACGCCTTTAAGGAGGACGATTGGCATCGGTTCATCTTGGGCAGCAATTTCCGCCGAGAAGAGGAACATGACATCCCCTGGGTGACCCAGGAGGCCCTGCACTATCTTGAGCAAAGGGATAAAGGGAACCCCTTTTTCCTCTTTGTTTCCTATTTTGGTCCCCACCAGCCCTTTGCCGTTCCCGCGCCGTGGGGCGAACTGTACGATCCGCAGCAGATCGAGCTGCCCCCGCAGTTTGAGGCCGAGATGGAGGATAATCCCATCTTTACCGAGACCTGTCGGGAGCGCGCCCGATCCTTCAAGGGACGCTGGGATCGCGATACATACAGGGCACTGATCGCCGCCTACTATGGACAGATCTCCATGATCGATCATTATCTGGGACAACTCGTCGATCACCTGCGGCAGGAAAACCTATGGGAGGACAGTCTGGTCGTCTTTGTGGCCGATCATGGGGATCACAATGGCGCCTATGGGTTGTTCTTCAAGGGGCAGATGTACGATTCCTGCTGCAAGGTTCCCCTGCTCATCAAGCCGCCAGGACGTACAGAAGGTGGACTCCAGCGCCACGAGGTCGTCAACATCATCGATCTCTATGGCACGGTGCTGGATGCGGTGGGGGGTGAGAGATGGCAGCGGGAGGAGATCGAGGCCCGTTCGCTGTCCTCTCTGTTGGGAGAAGGGGATGCCGACTGGGAGAATGAGACCTACTCGATCATCGGCGCCGATCCCCTGCGTAACCTGACCATGTGTCGCCGCGGAGAGATGAAACTCATCCGCCTCGCCCGGGGGGCTGAAGATGCGCTGTATGAGTTGTACGATATGCGGGATGAGGTGGTAGAGGTGCGGAACGTGTTCCACGATCCCGGCTATGGGGAAGTTAGGGGTGCCATAAAGGCGCGGCTCGATGCCTGGTGGCGGGAGCAGGCGGACAAGTATCCACGAGAGGTCGTACACTATCGTAGGGGCGATTGACGGATCGACATTCCTAGCCCCATGAATTCACTCAGGGCCTATCTCGTACCAAAAGTCCGACAGAAAGCCCTGAGCGTCCGGTTCAAAAATCTGTTCCCCCGCTTGGGGGATACCATCCACGCAGCGCCACTCGTAGACCGTCGCACGGCCGGTGACGGCCGCTGGGATGATATCGGCATTCGGGTTCTCTGCGCAGAACTCTTCCATTTCCGGTTGGGGCGTGGTACTGGTATCTGCTTTCTCTGAGCAGGGCAGGTTGGCGCCCCCGAAACAGGCCCATACTTGGCCATCCATACAGCGCCATGTCGTCCCCGACGCAATCCAGTCGTCTGGGGCGTCGTCGGCGACCCCCGCTTTTTCTCTCAGGTCTTTGATGATCGACTCGGGCACTGCCTCTCCAACATATCGTTCATCGGGCGCATCGATGGTGCCGATGGCTGTACAGTACGCAAAGGGGTCAGAGAACTGGCTCTGCTCCGTCGTTGCGGTTTTAGCGGTGCATGTCGATAATGGCAACGTCAAGAGCGCAAGCAAAACCACCTGTATTAAGGTCTTTTGGCTGATGATCATGTTTTTATCTCTCCGTCTGGGCTCTCTCACGTAACCTTTTCCCTATTATAACCTTGGCCTCGAATGATGTCCACCAGGGCCGACACGCTGTGTGCCTGCTTTGGGTGGCTGGACAGGATCAGCAACTCATCGCTGGAGACGTCCAGGCCGATCAACAATGTGCCCGGTTGGTCGCGCAACAGGTTGATGTCGAGTTCCGAGTCCGTGTCTCCCGTATCAAAGATGATGACGGCTGGATCGCGTTCCTTTAGACGGTGCGAGGCATCGGGATCATGGGGGTTGATACAGACGACCTCCAAACCTGGATCCGCTGTCAGACTGGCCGCTATGCCCGCCATATGGAGGGAACTGCCGTAGATAACTATCCGCTTTCGTCTATCCATAGCGCATCACCACCCGAGACCGTTGTGGTACAAGAAAAGAGTTGGCGCTAAAGGCCGCATCAGCGCCCGGTGGCGGGCACCTTCCGCCACCGGGCAAACGGTTGAGCATCGCGTGGGGACCGGCCAGAACCGGTCCCCATGATCCGACTACTCTGGTCGATAGACGGTAACCTCCGTGTCGCCGCTGGGGTCGTACTCATACCCGGTTAGGGCCACGTCATCTACTGTGAGGGTGATCTGGTCCGTCCCGGTTCTGAGCCTCAAGATGGCGGTACACTGGCCGTCAGCGTCGGTGGCG
>JBKHJO010000088.1:0-7398 GCA_046538105.1 Anaerolineales bacterium
CTGATTGTAGTCCAACGTGGGGCCATAGGGCAAAAGAAAAAGAAGAGGTGCTTCCAATGGGTGACAAGGAATCCCACCTGTGTTAAAATCCCTTTACACGCACAAGACATATTCATATCAAAGCGGGAGGATTGGATGATTCACATCACAGCAGAACGACTCGAAACCGTGGTCGCCAAAGTCTTTGTAGGGGCTGGCGTGCCCCGCGATCGCGCCCGTCGCGTGGCACATTCCCTCGTGGAGAGCAACCTGGTTGGTCACGCATCGCACGGCGTCCTGCGGGTCGACTTTTATGACGAAATGATGGAGGACGGTCGCATAGACCCCCATGGCGAAACGACGGTTGTGCACGAGAGCGCCACCACGGCGCTGCTCGACGGGGGACTGAACTTTGGCCAACTCGTGGCCTACGAGGGGATGGAGCGCGCCATGACCAAGGCCCGTGAACAAGACATGGGCATGGTCTCCATACATCATGCGGGCCACACCGGACGCCTGGGAGAGTACGTCGCCCATGCTGCACAGCAGGGATTCATGGCCATGATTTGCGGCAGTGGCTCGGGCAAGGGGGGCGCCGTAGCGCCCTATGGCGGAGTTAGCCCCGTATTCAACACGAATCCCATTGCGTGGGGCGTTCCCGCTGCTGAACATCCACCGATCTTTCTAGACTTTGCCACCTCCGTCTCCGCCTGGGGCAAGATACGGGAAGCCATAGACAAGCAAACCCCTCTCCCAGAGGGATGGATTCTGGATGACGAGGGAAATCCTACCACCGACCCCACAGCCCTCCAGGAGGGAGGTGTCATGCTTCCCTTTGGCCAACACAAGGGCTACTGCCTCTCCTTCCTCGTCGAAGTAGTCGCCAATGGCCTGGTAGGCAACAGTTGTGCCGCCCTCCCCGATTATGAAAAGGATTACGCATTGATCATGATAGCCGTCAACATCGCCGCCTTTCAGCCCCTCAACGCCTTTTGCGAGCGGGTCGACGCGCTTATCGAAGCAACAAAAAACGCACAAAAGGCCAAGGGGGTCAAAGAGATCCTCGTTCCCGGAGAATACGAGTGGAAAAACCGTGAACGACACCTGAAAGAGGGACTTGATCTGCCAGACGCCACCTGGCAACGCATCGTGGATACGGGAGAAAAATACGGCGTGTCAGTGGAAGGAGCAAACGAATGAAAATCTACATCCTGACCGATCTGGAAGGCGTATCCGGCGTCGCGCGTTGGGATCAGACGGGCCGAGATACCCCGGGCTATCCCCAGGCCGTGCGCCTGATGACTGGGGAATTGAGAGCCTGCGTCGAGGGCATACAATCCGTGGACACCAACGCCGACATATGGGTCTGGGATGCCCACGGATGCGGCTCCATCGATTTTGAGCGCTTTCCCTCGGGAGCCAAGATGATCAACAACGCCCGTATCGATCCCCCCTCTTTTCTCGACGGGTCCTTTGACGCCCTTTTCTTCCTCGGGCAACATGCCAAGGCGGGGACGCGGGACGGGAACCTGGCTCATAGCTATTCGTCGAAAAGCATCGAGTATATCAAGATCAACGGTATCGAACTGGGCGAATTCGGGTGTCGGGCCGCCCTGGCGGGAGGCTATGGCGTGCCCACTGTCTTTGTGAGCGGCGACGACAAGATGATCGACGAGGCCAAAGCCCTTATCCCCGATATCTATGGCGCGGACGTCAAAGTTGGCCTGGGTCCCCAGGTTGCCTTGCACCTGGCCCCAGAGGATGCCCGGAGCCTGATCCGCTCGGTGGCCGCAAAAGCCGCTGAGAATATCTCCGACGTCACCCCCTACGAGATCCCCGGCCCGCCATACACACAGGAAATTCGTATATGGGGACGTACGGATCCCGTGGATTATACGTCGCGGGGCTTTGAGCAGATCGACGCTCGGACCCTGATCAAGGAAAGCGATCGCCTGGAGGATCTCCTCATCTGACCGGCGCCGTCCACACCACGTGATACAATTCAAATATCATCCATTGCTGGACGGCGACCTCAATACTCCAGCTCGGGGATATCCTCCAGTTCCAGATCAAAATCGATATCTTCATCCACCCAGTCGGCGCCGACCGCCTCCTGATCTTGATCCACATCCTCGCGATCACAGAGGGTGCGATAGTTGCAATGCGCGCAGAGGCGGCGTTCCTCGGTACGCCCAAAAGCCTCGGGGGGTTGGTCGGCGATTTCCTCCAAAAGACGGCGCAACTCAGCCTCGTCCCGCGCGAAATCGGCCCGGGAATAGGAAATCCTTGCCGTCTGCTCGGGATAGTTGGCGAACCAATACACCATCTCCGCCCGCTCGGGATCGATGGATGCACCCCCCGTCAGCACCTGTCCGGCGGCCACAAGGGTGTAGAGATAGACGCGCGTCTGAATGCGGCGGCGCAGCACCTCCCGTGAGGGACGAAACTGCAGCGTTTTCCAGTCCACAATGACCGCATCCCCCCCGACGTCCAGGGCTATATAATCATAGCGCGCGTAAAGGCGATATTCTCCAAGGGGGACGACGATGGGCAACTCCGCTTCCCGCACATCCCGGGGCAACGATTCGCGGTCGAAATCCTTCACCGCAGCCCACCATCCCTGCAGTTGTGTGTCCTGACAGGCGGCGACGACGGGCCCCATATCTAGCCCCAGATGATGGCGTTCCAACCATTCGTGAAAGATACGCCCCCGTAATAGATGTTGCTGGTAGGCCCGAGGATCTTCCTCTTGGGGCGTCGGCCAGGGCCGCTCCTCCACATACTTGAGTAAAAAACGCCGTGGACAACGCTGATAAGTATTCAGGCTGTGCTGACTAAAAAGATGACCCGGACGAATGGACTCGGGCATACGACTACTTCCTTTCCTCCACCAACTCTAAAAGCGGCCTGGCCATCTCCACGGACCGGCTGCCGTTCTCCTTGCCCCAGGTGAATGCCAGATCCCGTTTGGCCCGCGTGATGCCCACATAGAGCAACCGCAGTCGCTCCGCGATATACTCCAGCCGCGCCTCCATAACCAGCGATCGCTCTCCAGAGGACGCAAAGCGCGTATCCCCCAACTGCTCCAATCGCTTGCGTGCCTCCACTGCCGGGGCACGTCCGGACATGAAAACGAGTTCGTCTCGAAACACATCACCGTCACAGATGCTCGGGAATTCCAGGCTGTCCACGCACATCAGGTACACAGCATCCCATTCCAATCCTTTGGCCCTGTGCATGGTGGTGACTACCACGTGTCCGGGGCGGTCCACGTATCCCGCGTCGGTCAGCGAGAGCCCCCCAAAACTCCGGCGGTTGCTGGCTATCTCCTGCAGATCGGCGGCGAAATCGGGCAGCCGCCAGGTAGGGTGCATCCCCGCCGTCCCTCGCAGTCCTGTGGCCACCGTATGACAGATGGCCAGATCGATCTCTTCCGTAAACAGATCCTGGGCAATGGTCAGCAACAACTGATCGATGGGCAGCGAGGAGGCCCGCACCCACCGACTCACCAGAGAGGCATAGGATGCAAGGGCTTCTATGTCTGCAGAGTCAACAGATACGTTGTCCGGCAACAACTCGCGCAGTCCGACAGCGGTACGTGGAAAGAGCAGTTCCTGAGCCGGCACGCTCCGCAGCAGGGTCTGTCGCTCGCGGAGGCTATCTCCCGCAGTGGAAAGGTACCCCGCCTCCACCAGGATCCCATAGAGGCGGGACAGGCGACGTGTGGATATGGGATATCCAAGATAACGACAGGCCGCCGCCAGTACCCCCGTCACCTGACGCATCTTGGGCGTGGAACGCAGCATGTCCTGATAGGGTACCGCTTCGTGCATCTCCTGCAGGGCCTCAACCACCTTGCCACCCTGCCAGTTCGCCGGACAGAGCACCGCAACTGTACGGTCGGGAAACCGCATCACATAGTCCGCCGCCCACCCCGCCACCGCGTCCGCCTGAGCCGTCACGTCCAGGAACGGTTCCTTCCGAATATAGATGTGACTCTCTTCCACTGGTGGATTCTGTTGCTCGTCATCGGCACCCGTCGGCTGGATATCCTGCTGCAAAAAGGCCCGCACCCGTATGGCTTCTTCTGGATGACGCTCACACGTCCATTGTACCAGGCGGTTGGCCAGATCCATGATCGGCGCCGCCGACCGCCCCGAAGTCAGCAAGGACAGCCTTCGGACCCCCTCCTGCCGTACAAAAGCCCGGAAATAGCGCGGATCGGCCGAGGTGAAAGTGCTGTTGATGGCCTGGTTAGGATCCCCCACACGGACCCAATTGCCCTCCTCCCCTGCCAGGCGGCCGAGAATCTGTTCCTGTAAAGGGGAGCTATCCTGAGCCTCATCCTCCAGGATATAGGGCCAGCGCTGGCGCAGGTTGGAGACAAAAGTAGGGTCTTGCTCCAGGGCCGTGATGGCCCGCCAGATCAGATCGTCAAAATCGAGACCCGACCGCGCCTGCAGATACTGCGCATACCGGTCATATAACCCCAAACCGATCCTGAGAAAATCGTCGGCCCCACTCGCTTTGTCGCTCATTGTGAGATCACACAGGGCATCAGAGTCCGCCAGCAGTTTCTGCCCTGCCTCGGGAGATAGCCGAAGGTGCTTACACAACTTGGTGACCTGTCGCCCGATCTCCTCTATCTCCCGTCGCCAAAGTTGCTCCAGATGATCCTGTTCCCTGGCATTCGCCTGGGGCAAAAAACTCCGCCACCAGGCGTCGTGACGCGAGATCCACGCCCCGGCCGCGTTGTGCAACATGCGCCGCGTCTCGGCGCCGTCGACGATAAAGAAATCTTCTTCCACACCGGCCAGGTCGTAGCGCTCCCGCAGGATATCGCTTGCCAGTTTATGTAATGTACATACGTGATACCCCACAGGCGGCAGTTTCTGGGCCCGCAAAAGTCGCCGAATGCGTTGCGAGATGTTATCCACCGCCGAGTTCTGAACGGTGACGACGAGAATCTCTCCCTCATCACCCAACCGCCCCTCAAGGATGATCTTGACCGCCAGCAGGGAAAGCGTCAAGGTCTTGCCGCTGCCGGGTACGGCCGAGATGGCCAACCGCCCCCGTTGATAGTCCAGAACCTCCGCCTGCTGCGGGCGGAGCCTGTAACCGCAAAAGCACCCTTCACTCATTGGAGCCTCTTTGTGTCAATACCGAGACGATAGCCCGTTCCAGCCGCCCACTCTGCTCCACTCCGCCGATATCCAGATCGCTGAAGGCCAGGAAAACACCCTTTCGACAGCGAGTGGCCAACCCAAGGAGAACTCCCCCCAAAGCCTCCCGCTTGGCCTGCTCCTCCTCAATGTCCCGCCAGGGCCGTCCCACCGGCCAGCGCCCGGATAGGACATAAGGATGCGTCAGTGGCTGATTGGGACGATTCGACCAGCCGTCGGAACCCAGATCGATCCAGAATTGATAGTCAGAACGAATGTCGCGGGTGAGATAAGTATAGGCAGGAGCCAGTATCACTGCCTCCTCACCGGACGCCTCCGGCCAATCCACGAGATATTCCGCGCTGGCGATACCGCCTAGGACAAGTTCCACGTACTCGCGCGCCACTTCTACTTCCTCCAACACCTCATCGAATCCCACGGCGGCGTGAAACTTGGTCGCGGACTCTACAAGGCGACCAAAAGCCCGCGCCCTGTCCGGCTCGACATAGAAACCATATCCCGCACGCGAGAGCACGTCACCAAAGAGCCTGGACAAAAAGACATCCAGAGGCTCCGGTTCACCCTGACCATAGGCTTCCAGCCACGCGCAGAGGGCCTCATAGGGCGCACGAATCTGATAGCCTACCTGTTCCCACAATCTACCAAGATCGCTATGACTCGGCCCTCCCTCTCCCTCCCCGCTCAGATCGACCAACGTTCCCTCTTCGAAAGAGTAGGCCAGATCTGCCAGACGCCGGGCCCGAATGGGATCCAGGTTGGCCAGCGCTACCTCCAACGCCAGAGCCACGTCCTCCGGCGGTGGCACATAATCCTGTCCCTGGATGCGAATATTCCACTCTGGATGCGCCAACAGGGTCAGGACGAGCAATCCACGCACGACGGGATCGTCGCGTAGCGCCGTGGACGGGCGCAGCAGATAGACGTCCACCTCGGATCTCCGCAACTCCTCTTCGATGACAAACCGCATTACCTCGCTCACATAGGGAGCCACGATGGCTATCTCCGCCGGCGCCACCCCCTCCTCCACCAGCGCCGCGACGCGCTCCGCCACCCAGCGGATCATGCTGATCCAGTACCTGCCCGCATCCTGATCGACGACAGCATCCTGCGGGGAACCTTTTTCTCTCCACCTCGGCGTCTCAACCCTCAAGATGCGCCGCAGCGCCTGGGAAAAGGCCACTACATTATTCTCAGCCCCCAGGAGTTGATCGAAAACGAGCATCTCGTCACCCTGAGAGGCCAGTTCATCCGCGCCCTCGGCATCTGCCCCCAAAAAGATGCGATACCCTCCACCCTCGTCATAAGCCAGAACCGCCGAGCCACACTGCTCCCTGGCCCAGGCGACGAACTCCTGAGCCACCGGCACATTCTCCTCCAGATTATCCACCAGTAAATGACGATACTTGGAGTGGAAATACCGCTGATACGCGGGACGAGGCAACAGATGACGGTGGTAAACCTGGGTGGTCAGGGAAAAATCCAAAAGATTATGCGCCAGACAATATTCTCGGAACCTGTTAATACATTCCTGAGCCTGCCAATAATAATTGACGTGATCGCTGTCACCGGTCCAGGCCCCTCGCAATCGACGATAGACGTCGTCATGATCGAACCCCACGAGAGCGGCTTTATTCAGATTATCGATGAGTTGAGAAAGTAGGCGTTCCCGCCGAATGGTCAACTCGCTAAAATACCCCTCCTCGGTGATGAGGGGTTCCACGATGCGCCACATGAAATACTGCGCCGTCTCGATAGTCAAAAAGGTGGGCTCCCGGTCCGGCCAGGCGAAACCCCCCGCTTCTGACACCAGGGGCCAGAATAGCGAGACGGCCCTACGGGACAGACCATAAAAGGTGAGGATATCGGCCCCGCCCCGGGTGGGAGCATCCAGCAAAGCCAAAGCCCCCTCGTAACGCCGCCCTTGGGCACGCTGGGGCACGAGAAAGAGAATCTCGTATGGTCGCCTCCCTTCACGCAACAAGGCCATCAGCCGCGCCAAAAGGGCCGTACTCTTGCCCGTACCGGGCAGTCCTCGCAGGACGAGACAGCCTCCTCCATCGCGGGAATAGGATACGACCTGCCGCTGAATCGACGTCAGGGATTTTGGAAGGGTCATAGAGAACGGATCGGCCACGTCGACATCTCCATAAAGTAAAAACGTATTGGTTGCCTACCAAAGAGCAGCCGAGAATATCACCTACAGTATAGAGAACGTCTGTTCGTACGTCAATTGGTT
>JBKHJO010000089.1:0-7331 GCA_046538105.1 Anaerolineales bacterium
GTTCTCCTCGATATAATCCCAGTTCAGTTTATAGCCCATGCCCGGCTCCTGGGGCACGTGTACGTATCCGTCCTCGTCCAGGGGATCGCATATCTTCTCCAGATAGGGCGGTGGCGTCTCATAATCCACGCCGGGCGCTTCGAGGCCCCGTTCATAGTACTCGCAGGTATCCTCGCTGGTGGCGGCCAGCACCTGCAGGTTGCCAAAGCCGCTCATGTGGATCTCGCATTTGATGCCATAGGCCTCACAGACGGCGGCCATCTTTTTGCAGCCCGTGATCCCGCCGCGTAGCACGTCGATGCGGCTCATATCCGAGGCCTCCCGCAGGATCCAGTCGGCGCGGGTGTAGAGGCTGCCCTCGGCGATCTCGGGGGAGAGGATGGGGATGTCCAGGTCGCGGGCCAGGCGCACGTAGGATTGCACGCGGTATTCGGGCATGGGATGCTCGTACCAGTAAAAGTCGAGGTCTTCCAGCACGCGCCCTACACGCAGGGCCTCCTCATAGGTGCGGTAGGTGCCCCAGGGATCGTACATGAGCACCATGTCCGGCCCCACTGCGTTGCGGACGGCCACGCAGGCCTCGATATCCTCCTCGATGTGCGAGGGGCGCCCGGGGACGGGCTTCTCTGTCTGTGGGTCCCAGAAATAGTAGGGGTGGATCTTGTAGGCCGTATAGCCCTGTTCCTTGCAGTCCACGGCGTGCTGCGCGTAGACATCCGGGCTGCCGATATTGGGAAAGGTGCTGGCATAGGCCTTGACCTTTTCGCGGCAGCCGCCGAGGAGTTTATGCACGGGCACGCCCATGGTGCGGGCCTGCAGGTCCCACAAGGTCATGTCCACGACGCTGATGATGTTCTCCGGCAGGTTGGCCACCCACATCCAGTGCCAGAACTTTTCCCGGTCGTAAGGATCCTCTCCCACCAGTAACGATTTGATGCGATTCTCGATGATATCTGCGTCGGCGGGGCTTAGGCCGTCCTGGTCACCGTGGCCTTTGCCCCCCAGATAGTAGCCCTCGGCCCCCTCGTCGGTCGTGATCTTGGTGATGGTCTGGATGATGTTTCGCTTGGGCAGGAATTGCCCATTGCGAAAGGGCGTTCTGGGAACGCGAAAGGGGATGACCTGTATGTCTGTGATTTTCATGTCGTCTCTCCTATGATCCAGTGGGTGAAATGCTCTGATCTTTCTACATTCCCACGCCAGCGATGGGCTTCCCACAACTGGCGCAGGCGCCATCCCCGATGTCATATTCCTCGATAGTATAACCACCGCGGCGGATGACGGGCGAGCCGCAGCGCGGACAAAAGGTGTTCTCCCCCTCGCTGGAAGCGACGTTACCCTCATACACGTATTGCAGGCCGGCCTCCAGCCCGATCTCCCGTGCCCTATGGAGGGTGCTGGGCGGGGTGGAAGGATGGTCCCGCAGTCTGTAGGTGGGATGGAAGCGGCTCACGTGCCATGGCGTGTCCATGCCCAATTCCGTGGCGATGAACTGGGCGATATCTTCCAACTCTTCGTCCGAGTCGTTGAGGTCGGGGATGATAAGCGTCGTGACCTCCAGCCATACGCCCCGTCTCTTGAGGATTTTCAGGCTATCCAGCACCGGCTGCAGCGAGGCGCCACACTGCTGTCGATAGAACTCGTCACGGAAGGACTTGAGGTCCACGTTGGCGGCGTCGAGGAGGGGCGGGTCCGAGGGGCTGGTCATCATGTCCAACATCTCGAGGGTCATATAGCCATTAGTGACGTAAACGTTGGCGATATCGGCCTCGTGGGCCAGTTTCGCCACATCGTACGTGTATTCGAAAAAGATGGTGGGCTCGGTGTAGGTATAGGCGATACTGCGGCAATCGCGGCGCCCGGCCGCCTCCACCACCGCTTCCGGTGGCATCTCGCGCCCAACGATCCGTCCCTGGTCGCGGGGCATCTGGGATATGTCCGCATTCTGGCAAAAGGTACAGCGAAAGTTGCATCCCACCGTGGCGATGGAAAAGGCGTCGGTGCCGGGATAAAAGTGAAAGAGGGGCTTTTTCTCGATGGGATCCACGGCGTGGCTGATGATCTGGCCGTAGACCAGGGAGTAGAGCGTGCCCTCGCGGTTTTCCCGCACGCCGCAGATGCCCGTTTCTCCCTCGCGGATGCGGCAGCGGTGGGCGCAGAGCGCGCATCGCACCACGTCGCCTTCCAGTTTCTCATAGAGCATGGCTTCTTTCATGAGCGCTCCTGCTCCTTTCTGTGGGTAGAGGTGAACACTACTCCTCGGGAGGATACGGTATCACACAGATAAAGCGCAGCACCTCCTCGCCCTCGTTCATAAAGCAGTGAACCTCGTCTGGCGCCACATACACGCAGGTACCCGGTCCCGCCTGGGTTTCCCCCTGGGCGTCGCGCAGCGTGGCTTCACCCTGGAGGATGAACGCCTCGTGCTCCCAGGGATGTTCATGGTATGGGGTCGCCGCTCCCGGCTCCACCTCGATGACCCGCAGGATGAAATTTGGCGCGCCTACGTTCTCGCCGATGGCCCAGCGCGTGGATACGCCCTCGAGGCCTTCCATGGTCTCTGTGGGTACCGTCTCGTAATGATAGACTTTCATGTATATATCCTCCTGATGTCATACAGAGAAAAAAGTCATCTGTCGAAAAAGCGGTCAAGCCTTGGTTTCTATTCTTTCTCCTTGTATAAAGCCGCGCAACAGCGCCAGGGCCTTGACGTCCTCCTTCAGCCCCGGGCCCTTGGGCGTCTCCAGGATCATGGGCACATGGCGCAGGCGCTCATCGTTGACCAACAGGCGAAAGGCTTTTCTGCCGATGTATCCCTCGCCGATCTGCTCGTGGCGATCCACCCGGCTGCCCAGTTCCCGTTTGGAGTCGTTGAGATGGATGACGCCGAGATTATCCAGTCCGATGACATTATCAAACGTGTCCCACATCTCCCCGTACGCCCCTGGCTGGCGAAATTCATAGCCCGCCGCAAAGGCATGGGCCGTATCAAAACAGACGCCCAGGCGTTCTTGCGGTTCTGTGTGCTCCATCAGCCAGGAGAGATGTTCGAAAGTGTACCCCAGCCCCGTGCCCTGCCCGGCCGTATTCTCCAGGAGGATGGTCACGTCGTCCCCCGCCGTGGCTTGCAGGGCGGTGCATAATCCTTCAGCCGCCCGTGCCAGGCCCTTTTTCTCGCCGGAGCCGGTGTGGTGGCCGGGATGGAGCACATAATTGCGGATGTCGAGTTGCCGACAACGGGTCAACTCGGTGATCAGGGCCTCGACGGATCTCTGCCATAGGGCCTCCTTGGGAGAGGCCAGGTTGATGAGATAGGAACTGTGGGCGATGATGGGATGAATGCCTGTCTCCTGCCGCGCCGCCTCAAAGGCGTGGATTTCCTCGGGACTCAGGGCTTTGGATTGCCAACGATTGCTGGAGCGTGTGAACATCTGGATGGTATCGCAGGCTATGGAATCCCC
This sequence comes from Anaerolineales bacterium, assembly GCA_046538105.1. GTDB lineage: Bacteria > Chloroflexota > Anaerolineae > UBA1429 > UBA1429 > JAWLEV01. The sequence continues at coordinate 3,462 of JBKHJO010000089.1, forward strand.
GCGCAGGAGGGCGTTGGCGGGCCCGCCCGCTATGGACATGTGCGCTCCCAATCGAGGTTTGGTCATCACTCTCCTCAGTCTCAGTGCTGCTTTGTATGCTATGGCTATTTCTGATAAGTGTCAAGCCGAGCGATGATGAGCACTCATGAAAAATGTTTTTCATGGGGCTGAGCGATCATAAGATGTCTCGTTATTGACAAGCCGCTTTGCTGGCTATAGTATCAGGCCTGGATGCAAGGACGGTATCATAAGTGGATTCTGCTGTTGGTGTCCTACCGTATCGGTGAGGAGTGGGAGAGGCGATAATTGTGACCAGGAGAATATTGATCGTGGAGGACGAAGCCACCTTATTGGAGACGCTAGAATATAATCTGGAGCGTCAGGGTTACCACGTTTTTACCGCAGCCGATGGACTGACCGCCCTGGAGGTGGCGCGGTCGGAGGAGCCGGATCTGGTGATCCTTGACCTCATGTTGCCCAGACTGGACGGTTTTGAGGTGTGTCGCATCCTGCGTCAGGAGATGAGCGTGCCCATTCTCATCCTGACGGCCCTGGATGAGGAGGTGGACAAAGTCGTGGGACTGGAGGTTGGCGCTGACGATTACCTGACCAAGCCCTTTAGCATGCGCGAGTTGGTGGCACGGGTCAAGGCCCTCTTGCGGCGCGAGCGCCTCGTTCGCGAGGAACTTGCCGGCGAGGGTGGTGTGGCGGCGGGGGAACGGTTGGTCTTTGACGATCTGGTGATCGATTTAGATCGGCACGAGGTGCTGTGCGATGGAGAGCCCCTGCATCTGAAACCAAAAGAGTATCAACTGCTGGTATTGCTGGCCCGCAATCGGGGCATTGTCCTTTCCCGGGATCTGATCCTGGAGCGCGTGTGGGATTGGGACTTTGGCAACAGCCGCACGGTGGACGTGCATGTCCGCTGGCTCCGCGAAAAGATAGAGGCCAATCCTTCCGATCCTCAGCGGATCATCACCGTACGTGGCGTTGGCTATCGTTTTGAGGGGTGAACCGTGTTTCATAACCTTCGCTGGCGTGTGATCATCCCCTATGGGATCCTGGTCCTGCTGAGCGTGGCCGGACTGATCTTTCATGTCTCCGGGTTGGCCCGTGAGATCCTCATGGCCGATCTGGAGCGCCGCCTCATGGCGGAGGCGCACCTGGCGGGCAATGCGCTGGCGCTGTCCCTCAGTGAAGGCGAGAGCGTGGATGATCGGGCGCGGTACTATGCGGACATGCTTGATATGCGCGTGACCCTGATCCGCGCGGACGGACTGGTGCTGGGCGAATCCCATGGGAATCCCTCACAGGCGGACGGTGACGCGGGGCAGCCGGAGATCCGACAGGCCAGGACCAAAGGCCTGGGCAGGGACGTGCGCTTCAGTGGCACGCTGGGTGGCGAGGCGCTCTATGTGGCCGTCCCTGTTCGCGTGGGTGGACAGGTGGCGGGCTTTTTGCGGCTCGGTGTTCCTCTGGATTGGACCGAAGAGCGTATCGGCCGGCTGGGTCGGGGCATTCTTTCCGTCGGCCTGTTCATGTTTCTGGCGTCGGTCGCGTTGGGGTTGTTCATCGCCGAGCGGACCGCCCGGCCGGTGCGCGAGTTGACTCACGTCGTTCGCCGCATGACCGAGGGGGATATGAATTCGCGCCTTCTCCCCGCCTCTCGGGATGAGATCGGTTCTCTCACGGGGGCCTTTAATCGGATGGCCGATCAACTGCGTCTCACCATCGACCGGCTGGCGAGAGAACGGAGCCGGCTGGCCGCGGTGCTGGACAATATGGCCGATGGTGTGCTCATCACCGACGGCGACGCGCGCGTGAGTCTCATCAACCCTGCGGCCGCGCGGCTTTTGGGGACGACGGAGGAAGGGGCATTGGGTGCCTCCTTTGCCCGGGTGGTGCGAGATTATCGCATCATCGACCTGTGGCGGCAGTGTCACAAAAAAGGCCAGGAGGTGGTGCAGCCCGTGGAACTGGATCGTCGGGAGGTCTTTTTACAGGTCATCGTCACGCCCCTGGAGGAGGCGGGGGCGAACGCTTATCTCGTCATCCTCCAGGATCTGACCCGGGTGCGCCACCTGGAGATGGTACGGCGGGATTTCATAAGCAATATATCCCACGAATTGCGCACGCCACTGGCCTCGCTAAAGGCCTTGGTGGATACCCTGCGCGAGGAGAAGCCCATCGCCGAGGCCTCGGCGGCTCAGCATTTTCTCGATCTCATGGAGACCGAGGTCGATGCTCTGACGCAGATGGTACGTGAACTTCTCGAACTGTCGCGCATCGAGTCTGGGAGAGCGCCCTTTCGGTTGGAACCCGTCGCCGTTTCCGACGTGGTGGAACCTCCGGTGGAACGCCTGTCCCCTCAGGCGGAACGGAGTGATCTGGAACTTACCGTCGAGGTGGCTCCCAACCTGCCCCCCGTCCTCGCCGACGGCGAGCGCATGCGCCAGGTGGTCACCAACATGGTGCACAACGCCATCAAGTTCACGCCAGCAGGCGGCCGTATAGAGGTCGCCGCGGACGGGTTTCACGTGATGACCGATGGCAGCAGCGATCTGGTTCCCTTGCCCTCGAATCATGATCTGGAAGGCGGCGAATGGGTGCTGATCATCGTCCGGGACACTGGTATTGGTATCCCAAACGAGGATCTATCCCGCATCTTTGAGCGCTTTTACAAGGCGGACCACGCTCGAAGCGGTGGGGGCACGGGCCTGGGCATGGCCATCGCCAAACACATTGTTCAGGGTCACGGGGGGCATATCTGGGCCCAGAGCGTGGAGGGTGAGGGCAGTACCTTCTACGTGGCCCTCCCTGCTTTAACCTCCTATTAACATACCCCTAAACTTTCGTTAAACGCCCCCCAATATCCCCTTAACGTGTTCCTTCTATAATCTCTCTGATGTCGGAAAGGACATTTCTTATATCATTTGGAGAAGGAGAGAAGGTACCTATGAGTAGAAGGAATGGATTGCGTCTAGTGATGGCGGCCTTGTTGATTTTGGGGCTCCTGACAGTGATGGCGGGTTGTGAGTCATCCAGCCCGACCTCTGAGCCTGCGCCGACAGAACCCGCGGAGTCGAAACCGGAGGAAGCCGAGGAAGCCATCGAGGAAGAAGAGGAAGATGAAGAAGAGGCAGAGGCGGTTCAGATCAGCATCGCGGGCTCGACGACGGTGCAGCCGCTGGCGGAATCCCTGGCCGAGGCATATGCGGCCGAGAACCCGAACGTACAGGTCGACATACAGGGTGGCGGCTCGAGCGTGGGTGTCAAGTCAGCGGGCGAGGGCACGGTGGATATCGGTCAGGCCTCGCGAGAGGTCAAGGACTCGGAGAAGGAAGAGTATCCCAATCTCAAGATCTATGCCATCGCGCGAGACGGGATCGCCATCGTGGCACATCCGGATGTGGCAGTGGATGGATTGAGCAAGGACGAGGTACGTCAGATCTTTGCCGGCGAGATCACGAACTGGAGCGAGGTCGGCGGATCGGATGCCAACATCACGGTGGTGGCGCGGGAGGAAGGATCCGGCACGCGGGGAGCCTTTGAGGATATGGTGATGGGCGAGTCGGTGATCGCGGACGCGGCGTTGCTGCAGTCCTCGAATGGGGCGGTCAAGACGACGGTATCGACGACGCCCGAGTCCATCGGTTTTCTGTCCTTTGGCTACCTGGACGACAGTGTAAAGGCATTGGCAGTAGACGGGGTCGAGGCCACGGTGGCGAACGCAGACAGCGGCGAGTATCCGGTGGTACGACCACTGAACATGATGACCGACGGCGAGCCGACGGGTGCGGTCAAGGGCTTCTTGGACTTTATCATGAGCGAAGAGGGTCAGGAAGTGGTGGCTGAGGAGTACATCCCGGT
>JBKHJO010000090.1:0-7160 GCA_046538105.1 Anaerolineales bacterium
CGTCGACGCAGGTCGACGCCCGGCGCGAAGCGCCTTTGCGCTGGGCTTCAGGCCGAGCACGTTCGGTTCGTTCTCTAGCATTCGCCGTCTGAAGCCAGGTCGTGAAGCCTATCGCCCAATCGTCCGCCTGCGCGGACGAAGAATAGTGAACCATCTACAATATTTGCGTGCACCCAAAGCACTTTATACCCTCAAAAGAAACGGGCGTGCAAGAGCACAGGCCCGTCGTCTCTATGCTATCCTATTTCCGAGGTCTTCCCTCCAGGAAGACGATATCCGGGCTTCATCACGCGTCGCCTTCCACATACAACATCCCCGGTATCTGATCGAGCATCGTGATCACGGTTCGTTTAATCTTCATCCTGGCCCTCCATCGCTCGGCACCGCTGCCCAGATCCCGTTCCCCCACCAGGCCGTCCACGATGCTGAAAAGGGGAACGCCGGCAGAGCCTTCGATGCGGTGTTCCTCCGCCATATCGAGGATAACCTCCCTCAGATGCAAGGGTGTCAGCTCGGAAAGTACCCGATCCAAAGTATCCTGCACGCTCATCTCCGCCACCTCATCAGATAGACCTTTTTATAGTTTCTACCCTATCCGTCAACCGCTGTCACCTCCAAGCCAGGCGACGACCTCTTTTTTCCGCGGAAGACGACCCGAGACTTTTAACTCCCCGTCGATTACCAACCCCGGTGTCCCGACGATAGGATACTCCATGATCTCGTCCATCTGCGTCACCTTGGTGAAGGTGGCCTCCACCCCGGCTTCCTCAGCGGCCTCCTGTGCTATCTTTTCCAGACGCTTACAACGCGGACATCCGGGTCCCAATACTTTGATCTCCATCGCTACAACCTCCCTCGCATTAACTGTCGCTATTCAACTGAACGTCTGCCTCGCTATCGAAAGAACACTCCCTTCTCCTTATCTCCCCCCTTTCATTCACCAGGGGCGCCAGCAGGTGCAGAAGTCCGTTGCTGCTGTCGCGCGCTCAAACGGTACAAAAACGCTGCCAACACGGCGACCCCCAAAACGAGATAGATCAAAAGCCGCAAGATCGCCGCGCCGTCTACCCAGGCGCCATAGAGCAAGCCGGCCAGCGTAGTGAAGACCGTCACCCACCCCACATAGACCCACGTCTTCTTCTTTCCAATCACGCTCGATGTGATCAGGATGCTCTGCAGACTGAGCTCAGGATCGGCCATGAGATAGGCCAGTAGCGGCCCGCGGTGCATGCCCAGACTCAGGAACATATTGGCGATGGGTACCTCGACCAGGGTGGGAAAATACATAAAGACGCCAAAGAGGACGCCGGCCAGGTTCGCCAGCACAGTATTGCGCCCGGCGAGAGCCATGATCCATGCCGGCTTTATGAAACCCCGCACAACGCCGACGGCGAACACGCCCACCAGGAGCAGTGGGAATATCTGCTTTACAAAGCGCCACGTCTCCCACAGAAACTCCTGTATCTCATAGGCATCAAGGTACTTGTAGGCCACGATCCCCAATCCGATCAAGGCCGCGAACACGCCCAACGCCTTCCCTGTGAGCAACACGACCAATCCATCCGGCTGGGGAACCATCCCCACAGCAGCCACCACGAGGGTCAAGGCGATGAGGCCCAGTGCCACCCACGTCCAGGGATTGTATCCTTCATCTACCCTACCAAAACCGAACCAGGCGCTGATCCCAATGAGAGACAACAACCCTATGAGGATGGTTCCCTGCACAGTGACCCCCTCCTCACCCACATTGGGGTCATGCGGCACCAGGACATCCAGCCACTCCTGGAATTGGTCCATCCCGCGAACAGGCAGAACGAAACGTCCATAACTACGTGTAAATACTCCTATACTCAAGGTGCCCGCCAGAAGCAGGCCCAACAACAGAAGGAAAAAGATCACTTTGCCCCTCTCCAGGGTGGCGTGCGCCGCAAAAGCATCCGCCCCGTCGCCGGCACGTTTTTCCTCGTCCTCGCGAAAGATGAGGGCCATGATGAGACCGATGCCGATACCAAAGATGATGGACAGCACAACGCGCGCCAGGGCTATGTCCAGACCGAGGGCCACCCCTGTATAGGTCAGGGCCAGAATGTTGATGGCGGGGCCCACAAAGAGAAATGTTATGGCGGGGCCCAACCCCGCCCCTCTTTTGTAGATGCCGGCAAAGAGGGGCATGATGGTACATGAACAGACGGCCAGCACGAATCCCCCCAGTGCAGCAGCGGGATAGGAGATATACTTGGGAGCATTTCGCCCCAGGTAACGGGTAACCACCGTTTGAGGAATCAAGGCCGCCAATGCACCGGCCATAAAGAACGCCGGCAAAAGACAGAGCAGAACGTGGGCGGCAAGATAGGCGGCCAGATTGCCCAAGCCTCCCTGCAGTAATCTACCAGTATAGGACAACATCTCCATGCTGGTCAACCTCCTGACATTATATGGACTAATTTGAGATATTCGATAAAATGAATATGCTGTGTCAAAAAAAGCGCGGGGTAAAGAACAGCAATCACGCCCCGCCCCCCCGTGCTCTCTCACACTTGGGGCAGGGACAGCCCTCCACCGGACACGCCGGCACCGGCGCGAACTCTACATCCTCGCCCCTTGCCTCCAAAAGAAGCCGCGTGGCGCGCACTACCTCATACACGCGCTCATCGGCGAGCCGATAGTACACCATAACTCCCTCCCGGTGGTCGTACACCAGGTCCGCCTCGCGTAACACGGTCAACTGTTGTGATACATAGGGCTGACGCTGTCCCAGGATGGCCGTCAGATGACATACGCACGTTTCTCCTTCGGCGAGGATCTCCACGATACGCAGCCGCACGGGATGCGCGATAGCCTTGATCGCCTCGGCCTGCTTCTTATAAGCTTCCAACGTGCCCGTCCATCCTTCCATATTCAAACCTCTGAATATTATAGTCTGAATATCGCATCTGTCAAATCCCTCCCGCGAAGGAACACGCCCTGTCAGGGAGACGTTTCAACTCCCCGCAGCGACACATGCTCCAGTTGCATGAGGTCGACTCTACACTTCTCGTAACCATTGACACGACAGAATATCGGCATACAATGGAAGAAACAGAAAAATCTACAATCATCGATAATCCGATGCTTCGGATTCGTCCGCCATAGGGACCGAGGGCCTGCGAGGGGCCAGGAGGTGGTCGTTGACAACCCAGGGCTATGCCTACACGCCCAGGATCTGGCCGTCCGTGTTCACGGTCCTGCTGTGGATCGGACTGTCGGCGTACGGCTGGCACCGCCGCAGGGTGCCCGGCGCGCTGCCCTTTGCCATCGGCGTCCTTTTCGCCGCGGCGTGGGGGACTGGCGCCATCATGGAGCATGCAGCCGTCGACCTGCATACGAAAATCTTCTGGTACAAGTTCCAGTCCGCCTGGCAACTGCCCGCCGTCACCGCCACCACCTGCTTTGTCCTCGAATACGCCTGGCCCGGGCGCTGGCTGACCCGCCGCAACCTGGCCCTGCTCTCCATTGCCCCCCTGCTGTTCGCGATGGCCATCCTGACCGACGGCATCCATCACCTGGCGTGGCGCGGGTTTACCTATGATGGACTGGTCATCCCCCATCGCGGTCCCGCTAACTGGGCTTTTGTTGCCTATGGTTACGGCCTGGGTCTCATCAATGTCGTTGTACTCATCTGGCTGCTGATCCACGCACGACAGCACCACTGGCCGCTGGTGCTCATGTTGACCGGCCAGGTTGCCAGTCGCGCCCTCTATGCGGTACAGGCTATCCATGTACCGTACTATCCCTTTCGTCTGGACTTGCTCGCGCTCGCTGTCCCCTCCCTGATGTATGCCGTGGCCCTGTTCGGCTTTGGCATCTTTCATCCCATCCCCACGGCCCGCCAGGCGGTGATCGCCCAGATGCGGGACGCCATGCTGGTGCTCGACCCCGAGGGACGGGTGGTCAGCCTGAACCCGGCCGCACAGGAAATCCTGGACGTACAGGAAAAGAGCGCTCTGGATCGTCCGATTCAGGATCTGCTACCCCAATACGTGGGTGTGGACGGAGATCTCGATATTGCGGAGACAGATCAAACCGAAATCCGGCTGGGGAGTAGGAGTGATGCGAAAACCCGCTATTACCTGCTGGAGACCTCCACATTGAAGGACTGGCGCGGACTGGCAGTCGGCCACCTTCTCCTGCTCCGCGATGTGACCGGACTAAAACAGGCGCACGCCCAGATCGTCGAGCAACAGCGCGCGCTGGCCATGCTCCACGAGCGAGAGCAGTTATCGCGCGAACTGCACGATAACCTGGGTCAGGTGTTCGCCTTTGTCAGCCTCCAGGGGCAGGCCATCCGCCACCTGCTGAGCCAGGACGAGATTTCGACCGCCGACGAATACGTCGACCGCCTGATCGATGTGGCCCGGGAGGCGGACGTCGATATCCGCGAATCGATTCGGGGCTTGCGCGTGATCCTTTCCGAGCAGGGATTCCCTCCAACCTTGAGTCAGTATCTTGCCCAATATGAGAGGAACTATGGCATCCACACCGAGGTTGAAAATCCCGAAAGCGTTCTCCCCAGAGCCTTTGCCCCCTCGGTACAGGTTCATCTCTTGCGCATCCTGCAGGAGGCGCTGACCAACGTGCGCAAACACGCCAACGCCCGCCGTGTGCGAATCGTCTTCGCCGCGAACGACGGCTGGGCGCACATCACCGTGCAGGACGACGGGGAGGGGTTTGATCCAACCTCGGCTCTTGAGGAATCCGATAAACACATCGGCCTGTGGGTCATGCGCGAGCGCGCCGAGGAGATGGGTGGCACGCTCAGCCTCAAATCCGCGCCGGGCCAGGGGACAGAGGTGACTGTACGTGTACCGATGAGCGGGAAGGAAGATTACCACAGTTAGGAGAGAGGGAGATGGAGAGACGCACACACGTGAACCATGGAACCAGGAAGCATAAGTGTGGGAAACAGGATCGGGCATCTTTGCACCATGAAGGAGTAACCCATGCTTGACGCGCCGCGTGGCCCGCTTCGCATCCTCCTCGTGGACGACCACGGCCTCTTTCTCGAGGGGTTGCATAACTTGTTGACCGCAGAGGGCCTCCAGGTGGTTGGCCTGGCCCACGACGGGCTGCAGGCCCTGGCCCAGGCGCGCCGCCTGCAACCGCATGTGATCCTCATGGATATCCAGATGCCCCGCTGCGATGGACTGACGGCCACACGGCTGATCAAGGCCGAGATGCCGGACTGCAGGATCGTCATGCTGACCATGTCGGAGGACGAGGATGATCTCTTCGATGCCGTCAAGAGCGGCGCCTCGGGATACCTGCTCAAGAATCTGGACGCCCCCGCCTTCTTCACCTACCTGACGGAACTGCAGGTCGGCCACCCCCCCTTCTCCCCCGGCCTGGCAGAAAAAATCCTGAACGAGTTCGGCCGCCAGGCCATCGCGTCCGAGAGCCAAACGCCACCGCCCGCACAGGTTACCACCGAGGAGGATGGGACACGCACAGATGATAAACAGACGACCCCGCCAGCCCCGCACACCTTGTCCCCCCGCCAGGTACAGATCCTGACCCTGGTGGCCCAGGGCAAGACCTACCGCGAGACGGGGGAGATCATCGGCATCGCCGAGCGGACTGTCAAGTATCACATGGCCGAAATTATAGAACGCCTGCACCTGCAGAACAGGGCCCAGGTCATCGCCTACGCCGCGCGCACCGGGCTGGTTCGCCCGCATCCCTCTCCGGATCCATAGACAAACACCGCCGCCCTTTCACGCCACCGCCTCCGCCTCTCCATCGCCAAGATTATGGAAAAAGTACAGTCTCCCAAGTCGAGAGACTGTACTTTTTCTTCGCCAGGACTGCACCTTCGTACCTTCCGCTGGGCATTCATTTATCGTATCATGGAGCCGATCTATGGTGGAGGAACACGGTCAACACAGATACGCCGGCCCCACCGCGTCGGAGGACGACCGCCCTGCCGATGAAAATATAGTAAGGAATCACGCTGATCGATTGGGAGGACAAGAGCGATGAAAGAGAAAAGATGGATAGCCACGTTCGTCGTGGCGATGCTGGCGCTGGCCATCCTGGCCTACCCGGCGCTGGGTGACACTGGCCCAGTCCGTTACGTGAAACACGATGCCAGCGGCGGCAATGACGGCTCCACGTGGGCAGATGCCTACCCCCACCTGCAGGATGCGCTGGCTGCGGCCCAGCCCGGCGAGGAAATCTGGGTCGCCGCAGGCGTCTACTATCCCGACGAGGGCGTGGGGCAGACGGAAAATGACCGCACCGCTACCTTTACCCTACAGCCCGGCGTGGCCCTCTACGGCGGCTTTGCGGGCAGCGAGACGACCCGCGATGTGCGCGATTGGACGACGAACATCACCGTGCTGAGCGGCGACATCGACGGCGACGACGGAACGGACGCCCACGGCGTGGTGACGGATACGGCCAACGTCGCCGGCGCGAACGCCTACCACGTGGTGACGGGCGGCGGCGTGACCGAGACGGCCCGGCTAGATGGGTTCACCGTGACCGCGGGGGATGCCGACGGACCCTATGCAGGTCAAAAGAGAGGCGGCGGCATGTACAACTTCTCCAGCAGCCCCACCCTCGCCAACCTCATCTTCAGCGGCAACCAGGCCACGGATTACGGCGGCGGCATGTACAACGAGTACAGCAGCCCCATCCTCACCAACGTCAGATTTATCGCCAACGCCAGCACCACCTCTTTCTACGGCGGAGGGATGTCCAATTGGGAGGAAAGCAACCCCGCGCTGACCGATGTCATCTTCACGGCCAATGAAGCCAACTATGGCGGCGGCATGGCCAACAACTCCAACAGCAACCCCACGCTGACCAACGTCACCTTCAGCGGCAACCAGGCTGTTCGCGAAGGCGGCGGGATGAATAACTCTTCCAGTAGCCCCACGCTCACCGACGTCACCTTCAGCGGCAACCAGGCCGAATTTGGCGGCGGCATGCGGAACCTCAATGGCACGCCGACCCTCACCAATGTCACCTTCAGCGGCAACCAGGCCACAAGCCAGGGCGGCGGGATGTCGAACTTTGGCGCCAGCCCCACGCTGACCAACGTCACCTTCGGCGGCAACTATGCCACCGAGGGCGGTGGGGTGTACAACGACACTTCTAGCAACCCCACGCTGGTCAATGCC
>JBKHJO010000091.1:0-7131 GCA_046538105.1 Anaerolineales bacterium
CCGCTCCCGCGTGATCCTGTGCGGCACGCGAGGCGAATATCCCGCCGGCCCCGCCTTGGGCGTGGGATGACGCAGATGCACCCGCAGCATCTCCTCACGCAAACACTCGATGATAGGTATGTTCTCTGCCTCTGACGCCACGTCGTGCAGACAGCGGGGATCGTCGCGCCTGTCGAACAACAGTTCCTCCTCCGGCTCCAGCAGCCGCACATACCTGTAAGTGCCGTCATCCACCATGCGCCAGGGTCGCACGAACTGCCCCCCGTTCTCACTGTACACGACATCCCGCACCTTGTCCGTCTCGCCTGTCAAAAAGGGACGCAGGGAACGGGAACTGCAGCCCGGCAAAAACTCTTCCGCGCGATCCTCGCCCGCCGCGAAATCTAGCATGGTGGCCGCGACGTCGTGACAGGATACAAGGACATCGCTGGCAATGCGTGGCCCGCTCCAATCCTTGCAGCGCACCAGCAGGGGCACCCGCACGGAGGCGTCCTCCCACCAGCACTTGCCTCCCTTGCCCATATCCCCCAGCATCTCGCCGTGATCGGCGGTAAAGACGATGAGGGTGTCCTCGAGGCAGCCCCGCCTCTCAAGGACATCGAGAATTCGTCCCACGTTCCGATCGACAATGTGGATCTGCGCGGCATAGTTGGCGATCATATCGGTGTAGAATTCGGCCCTCTCGTTGGCCACGGGCGGCGCGATCGCCCCCTTGTCGATCCTGGCCAGTGCTGACTCATAAGCATCATAGGAGGGATGGGGAGAACAGAAGGAGACCATGTGGAAGAAGGGTCGCTCGTCATCGTAGGCCTCCAACCATTCCACAGCCCGACACCCGATGAAATTGTCGATGTAATGCTCCTCCGGGAGAATCGAGGGCCACCAGGCCGGCTCGCCCGCCGCCCCGGCCTCCGTGCGCTCGACGATGTCCTCGCGATAGGCGTACAGCAACCCCCGCTCCCGCAGATAGTGGGTGTAGGCATCCTCGGTAAAGAAATCCATGGTCTTGCCCGCCACCTGCACCACATCGTCAAAGCCCAGATCGTGGATCTCGTCATCCCATCGTTTGTCTGTCAGATCGATGTCGTAACCCACGGCCTCATGGGCGTGGATCTTGCCCGTGAGGGCCGTATGATAGCCCATCTCCTGCAGAGCCTGGGTGAAGGTGGGAAAATACATGGGCCAGTCGCCCACGTTGTTCATCTGCCCGGATTGAAAGGTATAGAGTCCCGTATGAATGGCGTTTCGTGCCGGCATACAGAGGGGATTGGGGGAAAAGCAGTTGGTAAAGGTCACGCCTTCATCAGCGATACGGTCAAACCCCGGCGTGAGCCCGGCCTGCACAGGATGATCCATGTACCCCATATAATCCCAGCGATGCTCATCGGTCATGATGAACAGGATGTTTCTTTTGGGCATATCTCCTCCCTTTCAGATGCCAGCGTAGATCGTGTACATATTATAGCACGGGGTGGGGAATCCGCGAACGATATGTGTAGGAAGCGATTGACGTCGTGCATGAAAAGGCTACAATAGACGCCGAGGAAACGACACAAAACCTGGAGCCCGATGATGAACGTGTGTCTTGTAGAGAAGAAAGAATACACATGAGGAAAGCGACCGTCGGGACGTGGAGAGGAGATTTCAAAAGGTGCTCAGGGCCGCCAAAAAGTCGGATTGATACTCGGCAAGGAGAATCGAGCATGGGAAAAGGGATGTTGAAAGATAAGACAGCCATCGTCACCGGCGGCGGACGGGGCATCGGGCGGGCCATCGCCCGGCGCCTGGCCCAGGAGGGGGCCAACGTGATGATCGCCCAACGGGGCCGGCAGAGCGGAGAGGAGACGCGTGACGAGATCGTCGCCGCTGACGGCTCTGCCGCCTTTGTGGCCGCCGACGTCTCTCAACCGGAGGACGTGGAGCACCTGATAGAGGAGACCATGAAGATCTTTGGCACCGTGGACATCCTCGTGAACAACGCCGCCCTGACCGGGGAGAACGGCCCCTTTTTGGAGGTCCCCTACGAGACCTGGCGCCAGGTGGTGGACGTGAACCTGACGGGCGTCTTTTTATGTTCCCAGGCCGCCGCCCGTATCATGGCCCGGAACCGGGGGGGATCCATCATCAACGTCTCCTCCACCAACGGGCTTGTACCCCAACCCCGCTGCTGCGCCTATGGCGCAGCCAAAGGGGGCCTGGAGACCCTCACCAGGAGCATGGCCACCGATCTGGCGCCCCACAGCATCCGCGTCAACGTGGTGGCGCCGGGGCCCATCCAGTCCCATGCGCCGGACGACGCTCCGCCCCGGGAATCCGCCATCACCCTGCTGGGGCGAACGGGCCTGTCGGCGGAGGTCGCCGCCGTGGTAGTCTTTTTGGCCTCCTCCGAGGCCAGTTTCATCACCGGAGAGCGCATCGCCGTGGACGGGGGTACGCTGGTCAACGGCTACACCATATACGGAAACGCGAGAGACCAGTCCACATAGCAGAATTAGAGGAGCGATGAAAGATGAAAAAAAGAGTGGGGCTTTATCTGGACGCCGGGACGATCCTTCAACAGCCGGGATATCTGGAACTGCTGCGAGAGGAATTGGGACTGAATCTCGTCATCCTTAACTTTTCCGGCCAACTCCCAGAAAATATCTTAGCCACGAGCCCTTTTGATCAGTTACCCCCTTCCGACGAGACCATCCGCTCCCTGCTCTGCAAGCATATCGACGGCCAGCCCTCCACCACCAAATTAGGGGCGGCCAGGGGATCGGTTGGCCCCCACATGCACGCGGGAGGCGATGATGGAGCGTTACGTCGGGCCATCGACCGCGCACACGGAGCCGGTATGGAGGTCTGGCTGCTGGGGGGCGCGTGGACGGCCAACGATTTCGACGTGCTCATGTACTGTCCCAGCCACCAGGGGGTCAACGCCTGGTACGAGGCCGTCTACACACACCTGGCCACGGCCTATGCCGTGGAGGGGGTCGATATCACCCACGCCCGCTTTCCCATGACCAGTTACCCACGGGGCATGTTCCTCTGTGCCTGTGACCGATGCGCCCGCGAGGCCGCCAAGAGGGGCTATGACATGGAGGCCATGAAAGCGGACATACTGGACGCCCAGGAACGCATACGGAAACTGGACGCGGAGCGCCTGGCCCATATCTGCACGCGAGCCATGGGGCCCTTTGACGCCCTGCAGTTACTGGGACTGCGGCAGGGCATCGTGCAGTGGTTCGTCTTCCGCTGCGAACTGCTGGCCGACAAATTCGGCGCCTTCCGGGACGCCGTACACGGGGCCGCGGGCGAGGATTTCATCTTTGGCACGGACACCTATCCCGCTTCCCTCTCCCCCTTTGTGGGGCACGACCATACGCGGTGGGACACCTTCTCCGATTTTGCCAGCCCCCTCCTCTCCCACGTGGATATCTTTCCCATGCAGACCATGACGGCCTGGGCTCAGTTTCTGCAGGGCCTGTGCCCCGATCTCGGCGAATCCCAGACCCTGCAGATGATCTATCGCCTCGTGGGATACGACGATCTGGGGATGCCCCGCACCATCGAGGAATTCGCCCTGGGCGCCCCCGACTGCGAGTTCCGCAACGTTCCCCTCAAAGACCTGATAAGCCTGGATATGGCCAAGGCCAGGCTCTACCTGCCGGCGGACACCCCTTCCTATCCCATCATCCAGGGGGGAGGCGCCCCCCATGATTGGCCCCGGGAGACCATCGAGGGGCTAATGGCCGCAGCCGAGGAGACGGGCCATCAGGGCGTCGTCTTCCAGGGGGTGCAATCCCTGGTGGACGTGGAGGGGTGAGAGAACGTATTTTTCGCGCCTCAACACAAGTTTAGAAAATCATATATAAATCGCTAAAGGAGACCCTTGTTACTGCCCTTTGATACCCACGTACACACCTATTATTCCCCCTGCGGGCGCAAGATGGACCAAGATAGACAGCCACTGGCAACCCCTCAACAATATCTGGATCGCGCCGAGGCGCTGGATCTCCAGGCCATCATCTTTACCGATCACTTTTACGAGTGGCCCGCCGCTCCTGCCGCGCCCCAATTTTACAAGGGGTCCGACCTGGCCATCATTCGCAATCTACAGCTCGAACTGCAACGTCTGGAAACGCCCTCTGAATGCCAGATCTATGTGGGGTGTGAGACGGAGACCCCCTCCGTGGATCAGGTGGGCATCAGCCCTCAGACGGCAACCTGTCTGGACTTTGTGCTGGTCCCCACGACCCATTATCACCTGTCGGGTATTCCTCAGCCCAAAACCTTCAAACCCGAGGATGTGGCCGACCACATGCTCACCATGCTGGAATCCGTGGTGCGTAGAGAGTGGGTGGACGCCGTGGCCCATCCCTTTGCCGAAAAGGAATCGCTGATCGGCAACCTGCAGCGCATCTATGAGGCCATGGATAAAGGACGGCTCCAGGATATACTGGGGCTGGCCGCCGAGAATGGGGTGGCATTGGAGATCAACGGCTCCAGCGTGACCTCCTCGGATCTCCCCCACTATGGGAATATGTACAAAGAGATCGTAAAACGAGCGAAAGCCCTGGGCGTTCGCTTTACCTTTGGCTCCGATGCCCACGATCACCGCGATCTGGGCATGTCACCGGAGGCGGAGGCCTGGATTCGGGGCGCCGGGCTGGTGGCGGCCGATTTCTTGACGCCAGCGGAATTGCGTGCCAAGAGGCGGTGAGAGGAGAAAGCCATCATGCTACGTAACGGCTACGGTCATATGGTCCTGGATGCCTACGTGCACAGACTGCGCGAGATGCGCGCGGAACGCACTGCGCGCCTCCGCGCGCTCTCCACGAGACGCGAGGCCCTGGCCTATCAGGAGCACGTCCGTGCGGCGATCAACGACGCCTTTTCCCCGCGCCCGGCGAGAACGCCCCTCAACGCCCGGGTGACGGGAACCATCGATCGCTCAAGATGCCGTATCGAAAAGATCGTCTTTGAGAGCCGACCCCAATTCCAGGTGACGGCGAACCTCTATCTTCCCCACACGCTGGAGGCTCCAGCGCCGGCGGTTCTCGGGACCTGCGGGCACAGCGCCCAGGGCAAGGCCTACCATCTGTATCAGGGCTTCTGCCAGCGTCTGGCCCACGCCGGATTCGTGGCCCTCATCTACGATCCCATCAGCCAGGGGGAGCGCGACCAATACACCCTGCTCAAGGACCGGGAGGCGGTGGAGAGTTGCACGAGGGCGCACAACATGATGGGCAAGCAGTTGGAACTGCTGGGCGACTGGTTCGGTATCTGGCGGGCCTGGGACGGCATCCGCGCCCTGGACTATCTCCTCTCACGCCCCGAGGTCGATCCGCAGCGCGTGGGGATCACGGGCAATTCCGGCGGCGGCACCATGACCACCTGGCTATGGGCCATCGAGGAGCGCTTTACCATGGCCGCCCCAGGTTGCTTTGTGACCACCTTTCTCCACAACCTGGAGAACGAACTCCCGGCCGACTGCGAGCAGTATCCGCCCGGCGTGCTGGGGGCAGGCCTGGAGATGGCGGACTTTTTGATCGCCCGCGCCCCCCTGCCCGTGCTCATCCTGGGTCAACACTATGACTATTTCGATCGACGGGGACATCAGGAGGCATGTGACGAGGTACAGCACTTTTACGAACTGCTTGGGGCGCCCGAGGAGAACGTGGCCTGTTTTCGGGGTGACCAGCCGCACGGGTACTGGCGCGAGAACCAGGAGGCCATGGTGGACTTTTTCGTTCACCATGCGGGCCTGGATGACGTGGAACACCTCGATGAAACAAAGTCCCTCGAGGAAGAAGCGTTATACGCGACGCCCCAGGGGGACGTGATCAAAGCGGGATCGACACCCATCTACCAGTTGATCGCCGAACGGGCCGATACTCTGGCACGTCAGCGGTCACCCCTCTCTGACAAAGCCTTGAAAAGCAAACTGACCGAGTTATTGCATCTGCCGGCGGAACGAACGCTGCCCCATCACCGCAACCTGAGGCCCACAGAGAGCAACGGGGAGACGTATGCCCGATACGCCATCGAGACCGAGGGCAGCATCCGCGCTATACTTCGAAAGAAGATGGATGAGCCACGTCGCGCTCACTCTCTGGACGTGGAAGAGACGATTCACCTCTTCCTTCCCCACTATGCCAGCGAAAAAGACCTGCGAGAAGATCCATTGGCGCGCGCTCTGACAGATGACATGCCGCTGTATGCGCTGGACGTGCGGGGCCTGGGAGAGTCGCGCCCCGATGAGGAGGAATCCTTCTGGCAGCCCTATGGTATGGACTATATGCTTCACGGGTACAGTCTGCTTTTCGGCGAGAGTTATCTGGGACGGCGCGTGTTGGACGTGCTGCAAACCATGGATCTGCTCGTAAACCAGGGGGCACATGAGATCCATCTCTACGGCCGGGGTCAGGGCGCTCTCATCGCCCTGTTCAGCGCCCTGCTGCACGGGAGGACCACGACGGTGACGCTAAAAAACATCCCCAAAAGTTACCATGAATGGACCCAGGTCTCGCTGGTGGACTGGCCGGCAGCCAACGGCTTGCACGATGTATTACAATACTTTGATCTGGAGGACTGTATCGAGGTGTTGGGGGATAAAGTCACCATCATCGAGCCCTGGGACGCAACCATGTCCCCAAAAGCCACAGAATAAGGCGACAAACATCATCAGGCCGCGCCCAAGATGCCACTGGCGGCAAGGACGAGAACGAGCACCTGCGCTATCGCCAATCCAGCATAGATGGTCTTGCCATTCCTCAGAAAAACGGGGATGATGGCTATATAGCAGATGATGGTCACAGCGGCCAGAAAGGAGATGGCCACAAAGTTGAGGAAATCGGCATAGCGCAGCATACCCAGCCAGCCCCAACCCGTCTCTAGCCCCACCGCCTCGGTGTATTCGTGTACACTCAGCGTCCAAAAGTCGTCAAGTTCTGTCAGGGGAATGTAGGGCTCGACCAATCCCGAGACATAGATGACAAAAGTCAATATGAGCAAAGCAAGTCCTAAATATGAACCCCACTTCAGCAATCTGCGATAAACGACGGCCTCTATCTCCTGATCCGGAAATATTGACACCTTTCCCCCTCTCAACTCTTTGCGGGTCTCTGGATAGACATCTGCCTCTAA
>JBKHJO010000092.1:0-7122 GCA_046538105.1 Anaerolineales bacterium
GAAAAGGCCTATGCCCTGGGCGGCCTGGCCACCCTGGGAAACGTGAACGTTTACCTTCCCCTGTGCGACGGGAGAGGACACCAGGTCATCAAAGGTCTGGGCGAGGAGTTGCTCAAAGCGTCCATCCGGGACGGCTACGACGAGATTCCGGCATGCTGGCGTTCCGGGGGCGATCCCCAACAGCGCCTGAAGCAGCGCTATCAGGTACGTTTCAATCCTGCCTCCCTTATTCTGATCCTGGAGGAGCGCGTGCTGAAAGAAGGGATCGATCTCTACTACGATACCCGTTTCTGCGATGTCGTCCTGCGAGGGGAGCGCATCGAGGCCCTGATCGTGGAGAACAAAGACGGACGCTCCGCCATGGCCTGCCGAACCGTGGTGGACGCCTCTGGCGACGCCGATGTCTGCGCCCGCGCGGGGGAAGACACGGTGTCGCTGGCCACCAACGTGCGCGCCGGCTGGTTCTTTTACACGCGCGGCGGCCAGGTGGAGCGCGCCCCCCTGACAAAACCCTACGACCCCTATGGTCAAGAGGTCCCGGATGGGGGACGGGGATACGCTGGCGACAGGCCCAAAGACATCACCGCCCAGGTCGTGGATACGCGCCGGCTGATCCGACAACGTCTGGAGGAATTGCGACAGGCGTCCGATGGGGAGACTATCTATCCCTTTCTGCTGCCCACTGTTCCCGGATTCAGGATGACCCGCCGTCTAAAAGGGGGGATAGAACTCGACGAGCACCACGAGCGCCACATCTTTTCCGACAGCGTGGGCATGACGGGAGACTGGCGCAAAGCCGGTCCCGTCTACTATATTCCGCTGCGGGCTCTGGTGGCGCCCCACGTGCCCAACCTGATCACCGCCGGGCGGTGCATCTCCTCCGCCTCGGCCTGGGACATCACCCGCGTCATCCCCACCTGTGCCGTCACCGGTCAGGCCGCGGGCGCGGCCGCCGCGCTGGCGAGTCGTATGATATCGTCGTCCTTTGCAGATATGGAGATCGAAAATCTGCAGGCACACCTACGGCAGCAGGGCGTCCCCCTCAAAAAGCGTATACCATGGAAAACGGCGATGGAACAGCGGGAGAAGGAGGGTCGCCCAGACTGAGCCCGCGCGAAGCGTTAGCACGGTCTGCCAGCCCCATCGCTTCACGCGCTGGCAGGCTATCCACCAGACTCTTGCAAGAGATCCAAGAGTTCTCCCGACATATCTGATTTCATAGAAAGGAAGCATCTGTGCGCATCTGTGTCTATTGCTCCTCCAGTTCCGCCGTCGATCAAGTCTACCATGATGCCGCCCGCGAGTTCGGTGGGCTCTTGGCCGCGAGAGGACATTCTCTGATCTATGGCGGCGGGCGCGTGGGGTTGATGGGCGAGTTGGCCCGGGCGGTCAAAGAAAAGGGGGGACATGTCGTGGGCGTCATCCCCCGACGACTTGAGGAGTTCGATCTGGCCTACCAGGAAGCCGACGAGATCATCGTCACCGAGTCCATGGCCGAACGCAAGCACGTCATGGAGCAGCGCGCCCAGGCCTATGCGGCCCTGCCCGGCGGATTTGGCACCCTGGAGGAGATAGCCCAGACCCTCACCCTGAAGCAGTTAAAATACATCCATGGTGCCATAGTGTTGCTCAACGTGGCCGGCTTTTACGACTCGCTCCTGGCATATTTCGAGCAGTTATACAAAAAGAGCTTTGCCAAGACAATCCACCGCCATCTGTACCACGTGGCCGATACACCGGCAGCAGCCCTGGACCACATCGACAATTACAGACACAGCCCACTGCCCGAAAAGTGGTTTCTGGGGGATACGTCTAAGCCGTAGGGCCGGACAGACCCAATCGTCGCCGCAGGATGCTCCACAGCATCTCCAACTCCTCCATGCGCAAAAGCCGCGCTCCGACCAGGTAGCCCCCTCCGGCCAGTCCTGTACAAAGGATCACAAGAAGGGCCTCCCCCACCGTGCCAGCAGGCATTCTTTCGGCCAGCAGCAGACGGCTCCCGTATCCCAGAGCGGCCACAAGCAGCGAGGCGCCCAGGGCTTTGGTCGCTGTAAGCGCCACCCCATAGCCCCCCAGGCCCTCAAAGCGCCGGCCAAAGACAAAGAGCATGATGAGAGCATGGCTGGTAAGCTGCACGGCGTTGGCGATCACCAGCCCCAGAAAGCCCAGGTCGAGTAAAAAGGCCAGTGCGGGACCGACGAGCAGGTAGATACCTACGCCAAAGATGCCCACAACGACGGGGGTCATGGTGTCCTTTTGGGCATAAAAGGCAAAGACCAGGGGTAGATCGATGGCCGCAAAGGGCAAACCCGGCAAATAGTAGCGCAGGGCCCGCCAACTCTGCAGGGTATCCGCCGCCGTGAACTGGCCGCGCTCAAAGACCAACTGGATGATCGGCTGGCCCAACACAAAAAGCCCGACGCCGGCGGGGACGATGATCACCAGCACAAGGCGCAATCCACGGCTCAGGGTACGTTTGAAACGCCCCAACTCCTGCTCCGCATCGATGCGCGAAAGGGTGGGCAGCACGGCCAGGGAGATGGCCATGGAGACTAATCCCAGGGGGAGTTGTATCAAAAAGGTCGCCTTGGTCATCCACGTGATGGCTTCCTCTGCCGTGCGCGAGGCCAGGTTGCGATCGATGATGATACCCATGTTCTGGACGACGATGCTCAATACCACGGGCGCATAAAGCGCGAGGATGCGATGCACCACGGGATGGCGCCACCGCAGGCGAAAAGATAGGTTTGTCCCTCGCAGGGCAGGCAATTGCACCAAGAACTGCATGGTGGCAGCCACCAATATCCCCACACTCAGGCTGGCGATGTCCAGCCTGCCCGCCAACAGGACCACGGCGACGATAACCCCCAAATTGTGTGCTGGCGCGCCCATGGCGGGCGACAAAAAATGTCCTCGCGCATAGTGATAGGCCTGGAGAATCCCCGAGAGACCATAAATGAGGATGGCAGGGACGATGACGCGCACCAGCATGGTGGCCGTGGCCAACAGCGGCGCATCGAAACCACCCAGCAACAAAGACGCAATCCATGGCGCGGTCAACTCCAAAAAGACGACTACCACGACGAGGATCACGCTGCCCAGGCTCAGGAGAATGGAGAGTACACGATCCAGTTCTTCCTTTCCCTCCTCACTGGCGTATTCGCTGAGCACGGGCACCAGGGCCGCGCTCAGCATACCACCGATGAGCAGTTCGTAGACCATCTTGGGCACGCTGCTGATGGCATCGAAGGCGCTGGTCCCCCCGGTGGCCCCAAAGGTGGCCGAGATCACGGCCTCGCGCACCAGCCCCAGAACGCGGCTGGCCACGTTGCCCAGGGAATTGATGCCCGCTGCCTGGGCGATGGAAGTGGAGGCCCCTCCCTCACTAACGAGAGTTTTGGCCGATGCATCAGCGGGAGATTCAATAGTCTCCGACGCGGTCGGTTCTGACAAAGTCACTCCTCAAAGGCTATTCCTAAAAAAAGTAGCCGAGCACGATACAAGGTATCTTTTGACGAAAAGCCATAGAAAAGCGAGCGAGACAGAAACGCCTCTCACATCTCTACCTCGCTCGATGCGTTATCAAAAGGAAAAGGGCGAAAGGTTCAGTCCGCCATGATCTCTTGCAGGGCGTCGAACACCTCGTCCAGTTCGTCCTCTGTCACGTATCCCATATGGCCGATGCGGATCATGTCCACGTCGGGGTCCTTGCTGGCCCCACACAGGATATCATAGCGGGTGCGCAGTTCCGCCAGAACCTCGGCCGTATCCATGCCCTCTTTTAGCGTGACGGCAGTGACCGTGTTGGAACGATGTCCCTCTTCAGCATAAAGTCCGAGTCCCACTTCGAGGGCGCGCTGGCGACAAAAGTCACCGATGCGCTGGTGGCGGGCCGCGATGGCCTCCACCCCCTCCTTCAGCATCTTTTTCAGACTGACGTGCAGGCCGTACAGGGCAGCAACGTTGGGCGTAGCCGGCGTCTGATTACGCGCGGCATACCTCTTCATCGCACCAACGTCAAAGTAGTAACGGGACATCTCGGCCTTCTCATAGGCTTCCCAGGCGCGCTCGCTGAAGCTGACCATGGCCAGACCAGGAGGAGCCATCCACGCTTTCTGTGACCCGCTGACCACCACGTCGCACCCCCAGGCATCGGTCTCCAGCCGAATGGCGCCCAGCCCACTGATGGCATCCACCAGGATGAGGGGTGCAGGGTCCGCCGCGCCATGAATGGCCTCACAGAGGGCTTCCAGATCGTTGGTAACACCGGTGGAGGTCTCGTTCTGCGTCAAAAGTACGGCAGTATAGGGACCCTCCTGGGCGATCTTTTGTTCCACGACAGTTGGATCCGCAACCTGGCCCATGGGAAAGGTCAGTCGCGTCACGTCAGCGCCATGGGCGTCGGCGATCTTGGCAAAACGCTCCCCAAAGACGCCCACACTCACGGCGAGCACGGGATCGCCGGGCGAAAGGGTATTCACCACCGCCGCTTCCATACCTCCTGTGCCAGAAGAGGTGAGAATATAGAGATCGTTCTCTGTCTCAAAGAATGTCTTCAATCCTGCAGTGATCTCGGCGAACATCTCTTCAAAGGCGGGACTACGGTGGCCGATCATCTGCTGTCCCACGGCGTCTATCACGTCGGGGGGAAGGGGGGTCGGGCCGGGAATACGAAGGTTCATTTTGTCTCCTTATATCTGATGAACATTATCATCTTTCATAGAGATCGATGCGCCCTTGCATAGCGTCCGTTACATTTTACTCCGCATAGGCTTCCAATACCAAATTGACACCCCTCCGCTCACAGCGCGTACGCCCCTCCTCAGCCGAACGAGACCGCATTGACGCCTCCTGACAGGGGCGTTATCATAGTCTTACCATACACGAGTCAATGATCTAGAGGAGGACAATGCCTAAAGAGACCTGGACGCTAAGGAATATATATCTCTACCTTGTCTGCCTGATCACCCTGATGATGGTCATCTTTGCCACAACCAATACTGTGCGGACAGCGGTGGAACTGATCTATCCAAATCCCCAGAGCGAGATAATCTATCAGTATGAGACGCCCCCCGGGGAAGCACGGGAGATGGACGAAGAGCGGCTGGCGGAGCAGCGCGAGGCCCGACGGCGTGCGGACCGGCGGCGCTCGATCCTCGAGCTGATTGGGAACGGGACCCTGCTGCTGATAGCGGCTCCCCTCTATGTCTACCATTGGCAAAAGATAGAGCGAGGAAGGGAAAAGGAGGAATCCTGAGGGGCATGATGTCCTTCAGGTTCTCGGATCGCTCCCTTATCACACGGTTACACGACGTTCAACCCCATGAGCATGCCCATGACGACGAAAGAGACCTCCGAGAACCTGAGCAGGAGCCCCTCCGGGATCACCCGGTTCGGCCACGAATACCAGAAAAGAGGTCGAGAGGAAGGTATCCCAGAACATATGCTCCCACTCTTACTACATGAACACACCATCACAGCATAAAATGCAACTGCCCGCTCTATCATATTGGTTTGTAACCAGCGAATCGGCGAGATAGGTTCCCCCTCAAGCGTCTGGAAAATCCCCAAAGGCCTCGGCGGGATCATCGGTGAGTACCATGGGCCGATACAGGATGGCATCGTCGGCGTTGACGAGCCTTCCCGAGGGTGCGCTTTCGGAGGGGGGCATCAGGTACACGTTGCCGCTGGCCGGGGGAAGATCCAGGGAATAGTCGGTGTGCAGGGAGCCATCGCGCTCCACCCGCTCCCATTCAGCGGCCTCAAAATTCATGGACTCGGCGGCGATCGTGGATAGATAATCCAGGGCCTCCCTCGCTTCTCCCTCGGCCCCACGCTCGATCAGGTTGCGCTGCTCGTCGCGATCGCCCGCCAGATCGAAGAGCAGGGGCGCCGCGTCGCGAAAGCGGACGTACTTGTACTGCCGCCAGCGGATCATGCGAAATTCGGTGCCGGTGCCCCAGCGGGGATTCAGGGCATCGCAAAAGATGGGTCGCTCCGGTGGCGCGCTTCCATCCCGCACCGCGTCGCTGAGGTTCACGCCGTCCAGATCGGGGGGAGGCTTCACGCCGACAAGGGCACACAGTGTGGGAAAGAGATCGTACAGGCCGACGGGTGTGCGGCATCGGCGGGCGGCCCCTTTACCACACCGCTGTTCGGGAAGGGATACGATCAGGGGCACCCGGGTGCAGGCCTCGTACCAGCCATTCTTCCACCACACGCCGTGCTCCCCCGCCATCTCGCCGTGATCGCTGGTATAGACGATGATGGTATTGTCGAGAAGACCATGGGCGTCGAGACGCAGGAGCAGGTCACCAAGCACCTCATCGAGATAACTGACGTTGGCAAAGTAGGCGGCGCGGGCGCGCATCGTCTCCTCTTGGGAGATGGCCCCGGCCTCAAAACCCTCGCGCATGCCCACGCTCATGGGGTGATCGTAGGCGTCCCCCGCCGCTGGCACCCTGGGTGCGGTGACGCCGTCGGGCCAGTAGCGCGAAAAGTGCCGCCGGGGCGCGGTTAACGGGAAGTGGGGACGACTGAACGAGGCACACATAAACCAGGGCTGATCGGCGTGTGCATGCCGATGCTCCCGCAGCCAGGCCACCGTCTCATGGGTCACCACCTCATCCTGAATCAGACTCTCGGGAACCTGGGTGACGCCCACGTGTTTGGTGCGGCCGCGCATCTTGTTGGTCTTTGTATCGATCAGTGGTTCATCCTGATGGCCCGTGCGCCCCGTCAGGTCGCCATAGGGGCGATGCTGAAAACCCACGAACTGCTGGTTACCACCCATATGCATCTTGCCCACCAGGCAGGTCTCGTAGCCATGCTCCGCCAGCACGCCGGGCAGCGTCTCCAGTTCCGGCCGCAGCACGCTGTTGTTGTACCAGGCGCCGCATTTGCGGACCTCCTTGCCCGTCAATTGGCAGATACGCGAGGGGGTACATAGGGGCATCTGACAATAAGTATCGGTGAAGACGGTGCCCTGGGACGCCAGGCGGTCAAAGGTCGGCGTGTGGGCCGGCTCGCCGCCCTCCTCAGCGGATACGTGCCCCATGAAGCGAAAACTGTGTTCGTCGCTCATCAGATAGAGGATATTAGGACGATCCATGTCACCTCCTC
>JBKHJO010000033.1:0-29192 GCA_046538105.1 Anaerolineales bacterium
AGGTGGCGACGATCTTGATGGCCAGCCCCAACAGGATGACCGTGGCGGCGTAGCGAAACACGCGCGTGCTCATATGGTCAAAGATGCGCGTTCCCACATACGAGGCGACGAGGGAAGCGGGAACTATGAATATACTTTGTATAAGCAGTTCCTCCGTGGCCACGCCTGCGGTGATGAGAAGGACGAGGCGCAACGTGCCGATCATGAGAAAATAGGTGGCCATGATGCTTTTGGCCTTGGATTTTTCCCATCCCCTTAACAGGGTATAGAGGACGATGGGAGGACCTCCCATGTTGAGCGCGCCCCCAAAAAGACCACCAATCGATCCCGCGACATATGCCCAGGGAAAGGCGTCGCGAATGCGCGTGGTGCGGGACGGCCAGAGGGCGACGGCGCAGCCGGCCAGGATCATGATGGCTATCCCTATCTCCAGTATGCCGCTGTCCAGGTTGCACAGGGCATGGATACCCAGCGCCGTGGTGGGGAGCGAGGTGGCGAATATAGGCCACATCTCATGCCAGGAAAGGCTCTCCCGCACGGTCCACCAGTTCAGCATGGTGCTCACGAGGGAGGCGATGGATACGATGACGACGGCCTCGCCGACAGATACGAACATGACCAGCACACCCATGGAGAACAGGCCGAGCCCAAAGCCGGCAGTGCCCTGTATGAGGCCGCCGAGAAGAATGATGCCCACGAGCATCCAGGTGTCGGTCAATCGTTATCCTTTCTTTTGTGATACACCTTTTCGGTCCTTGCGAGGCATGCAAGAGGCTCACCGCCACCATAAGAATGCGGAATGACGAGGGGCCAAAACCGGAAGGGTTGCAATACCTTTTATTTGACAAACAAAGGATCGTCACATAGTATCGATTATCGTTCTTATACTATCTGACACAGGTTCTCTGTCAAGTTGAGGAAGAGCATGGCGAACGTATACGATATCCTCGAGCGTCGTGGTTTTGTGGAGCAGGTTTCGGACAAAGAGGGGCTCCGTGCGGCATTGGAGGAGTCCATCACCTGTTACATTGGCTATGACCCGTCGGCTTCCAGCCTCCACGTTGGCAATCTATTCACCATCATGGCCCTTGCGCATATGCAGCGTCAGGGGCACCGTCCCATCGCCATCGTTGGCGGTGGCACGGGCATGATCGGTGATCCAAGTGGTCGCACCGAGATGCGCCAGATGCTGACCAAAGAGGAGATTGAGGCCAACCTGCAGGCTATCAAGGAGCAGATTGGGCAGGTTGTCGATTTCAGCGAGGAAAGGGCGCTTATTCTGAATAACGCCGAGTGGCTGGCGCCTCTAAAGTACATCGAGTTTTTGCGTGATATCGGCAGATATTTCAGCGTCAACCGTATGTTGGCTTCAGAGGCCTATCGCTCTCGCATGGAGACGGGTTTGAGTTTCATCGAGTTCAATTACCAGATCCTTCAGGCCTATGATTTTCTCCATCTCTATCAGGAGTATGGTTGCATTTTGCAGATGGGGGGCAATGACCAGTGGGGCAATATCCTGGCCGGGGTGGATCTCATTCGCCGCGTTGAGGGGGGCGAGGCCTACGCCTTGACGTTTCCTTTGCTGACCACGGCCTCTGGCGCCAAGATGGGCAAGACGGCCGAGGGGGCCGTCTGGCTGGACGCGGAACGGCTTTCCCCCTACGAGTTCTATCAGTTCTGGATCAATACGGCCGACGCCGATGTGGAGCGTTTCCTCAAGATATACACTTTCCTTCCATTGAACAGGATCGAGGAACTGGCTTCGGCAGAGGGCGCGGAGATGCAGGAAGCCAAAGAGGTGTTGGCCTACGAGGTGACGCGTCTGATCCACGGTGAGAGGGAGGCAAAGGCAGCGCGCGAGGCCTCGCGGCGCCTCTTTAGTGGGGGGGTAGCCGGAGATACGGTGCCCAGCACCCAGGTGGAGGAGGAGCGGCTGAAGCAGGGTATCCCAGTGCCCAATCTGTTCGACGAGGTGGGCCTTGCCGACTCGCGTAGCCAGGCGCGGCGGCTCATCGAGCAGGGAGGGGCATACGTCAATGATGAGAGGATCTCCTCCGTAGAGTGTATGGTCACGCTTGACGATCTGCAGGAAGGCAGCGTTCTGTTGCGCGCGGGGAAAAAGCGGTACCATCGCGTCATTCCTGCTTAGGAGATTTCGGGGCATGGATATATAGTACGTCCACTGAGGTTTTTCACAGCGGGTTTAGCATTTACCACGGAAAAGGGGACGATATCCAGATGAAAAAAGGGAGACGGACGTGGTGGGCCATGTTGGGCGTGGGGTTGGGGGCCGCTGGAGCGTATCTACTGGCCAAGGCCTATGTGGATGCCCAAAAGAGGCAGCCTTCTTTTCAAAAGGAGGTCTATAAGAGCGAAGAGGGTATGCTGGAGGCATTCAGAGCACTCTGGAGAGATCCGGAGGCACTCAAATCCCTGTGGACGAATCCGTATATCGATCGTCCCCTGGCGAAAAAGATGATGTTGGCTGTTGTGGGAGCCCATGACGATCAGTTCTGTGCCCGGGCACACATAGGTTATGCCCTGCGGCAGGGATTGGCAGAGGAAGAAATCGAGTCCTTATTGCGCGGCGAGGTGGAACACGCTACGGTGGATGAGGCGCCGGCCCTCTTTTTCGCCCGTCACTATGTGGAGCAGGGGGGTGACCCAGATCCCGATCTGGTCCAGCGCCTCGTCGATGCCTATGGTTGGCGGACAGCGCGCGATATCATCACTTATGTGCGTCTTGTCACCTTTGTGAATCTTGTGGGCAATACGTTGGATGCTCTTGTGAGTCGGGTGTTGGGGGAACCTTCCTCCTCTTCGACTCTTGCCAGCGAGCTTTCCACGGTGGCGATCTTTAGTTTTGGCATAGTTCCACTTTTTCCCGTGCTTGCCCTGCGTGCTGCGCTGACTCCCGCTGAGGCATAGGCGATTGTCCCGGAGAGAAAATGATAAAAAAGGCCGCCCATATGGGCGGCCTTTTTGTCCTCTTTGGGCGACAGGATCGGCGGATTGCCAACTCCGCTCTACGATCTGCTCAGCGCCTCGCAAAGTCGGGACACAAATAACGTGCGCCGTTGCGTGGAGCGCTTTTGATTGACGGCGATGCGTATGGCTTTTTCCTGCGTGATCAGTACCGCCAGGCGCTGTGCCCGTGACAATGCCGTGTAGAGAATGTTTCGCTCCAGCATAACATAATGGCTCGTCAGCATGAGAATCACCACCGCCGGCCACTGGGATCCCTGGGCCGAGTGTACCGTCATGGCCCAGGCGTGCACGAGTTCATCCAGTTCATCGTGATTGTAGGCGACGTCGTGTTCGTCAAACCGCACCACCAGCCTTTGTTCGTCCGGGTAGACGCGTTGGATGATGCCCAGATCCCCGTTAAAGACCTGTTTCTGGTAGTTGTTCTGTGTCTGTCGTACCTTGTCCCCTTGGCGGAACACGTGCTGGCCCGCAGAAGGTGATCGTGCAGATAGTGTGAGTTCCGCCTTGATGGGTGCCGGCGGATTCAAGGCCCGCTGCAGTGCCAGGTTCAGGGAGCGGATACCCGCCGTTCCCCTGTGCATGGGGGCCAGTACCTGCACTTCAGTGGGCGGTACGTCCAGAAATCCGGGCAGGCGATTGGCCACCAGATCAACGGCCAGCCTGCGGGCCTCTTCTGGGGTGTTCCGGTGCATCTCGAAATAGTCCGAGGTTTTGGGGACCTCATGGATGGGACGTTGCCCCGCGCGGATGCGGTGGCAATTGACCACGATTATGCTCCGGTTGCCGGCCTCCTGGCGAAAGATCCGCGTCAGGCGCGTCACGTGAATGCCGGGGATACCCTGCTCCTCGCCCGCGCTGATGAGGTCCTGCAATATGGCGCCGGGCCCTACCGGCGGCAATTGATCCACGTCTCCGATCAGAAACAGGCGTGTGCTGTCCCGCGTTCGGCGCAGGATCTGGTGGAACAACCACAGGTCGATCATGGAGGCCTCGTCGATGACGAGGATGCGTTCGTTGATCGGTCTTATCTCGCCCTGCCCTATTCCTATGCCCAGATGGCGGTGCACGGTCGCCGCCCGGTGCTCGGTGGCCTGGGCCAGTTGTTTGCTTGCCCTGCCCGTGGTAGCGCACAGGGCATAGGACACCCGGAGGTTCTGCAAACAGGCGATGAGCGAGCGTATAGTCGTCGTCTTACCTGTGCCTGGTCCCCCTGTCAGGATGACCAGGCGACTCCCCTGCAAGAGGCCACGGATAGCCCCCTGTTGTTCCTCGGTGAGTTCTTCTTTCTCCAGGGCATTGAGGATCTCTTGCGTCTCCTGGGAAGAAAAATCTGGATCTCCCGCTGGCATGCCGAGCAGGTGGGCCAGTTTTTCAGCGATGCGCTGCTCCGTGTGGGCGACCCGCGGCAAAGAGATGGCGGCCGTCTCGGGGCCATCCGCCGCATCACGGCGTACAAGTTGCCGAGCCTCGATAAGGTGCTCCATCTCCTGAGCGACCTTTTCTCCGGATACTCCCAGCAATTCACCGGCCTCCTGGACAAGTTCATCTGCTGGACACCAGAGATGTCCCTGAGATAGGGTATCTTCCAGGAGATGGAGGATACCTCCCCGGATACGCGCCGGGGCATCGTGGGCGATGCCCAGTGCCCTGCCAATCTGATCGCACCGCGTAAAGCCAAATCCGCGCACGTCCTGGGCCAGACTGTAAGGGTTTTGGGAAACGACGTCCCAGGCCTCGTGTCCATATTGACGATAGATCTGTTGCGCCTGCCTGGGGGAAAGCTCAGCAGCCCCCTGAAGCTTGATCATCAAATTGTGCATGCCCTCGTATTCGGCCCAACTCTCGCGAATTCTCTGGGCCCGCACGGGGCCGATGCCCTTTACCTCTTGCAGGTGCTTTCCCCCGTTCCGCAGTTCGCGAATGGTCGCCGCACCAAAGTGTTCCACCAGGGCCCGGGCATAGTGGGGACCGAGCCCCTTTATGCTGGCGCCGGCCAGGTAGCGCTCGATGGCCGGCAGGCTTTGAGGCGTCTCGGGTCTGGCAAAGGAGACCTGGACCTGTATGCCGTATTTGGGGTCGTGACGCCATCTGCCCTCGATCTTGTAACAATCACCCTGGCGCGGCTCGCCAAAACTTCCCACGGCTACAAAAGAAGATGACGATTCTTCGTCGGCGGGTTTGAGATGTACCACGGCAAAGCCCGTCTCCGGGTTGGAAAAGGTGATACGATCTATGGAATAGATGCCTTGGACGCTCTCGCCCTCCTTTTCCAGTCTGGGAAGGGTGTTCTGTTGTCCATCTGGGGAGGGGTGAGGAAACATACGGTCGGTTGTGCTTTCCTATTCGCTCTCTGTGACGGCGATGCTTCCATTATCGGGATCGATGATCGCCGTCTGGCCGGAGACGATTCTCGTGGGGCTATCCATCGGTCCCAGGGTACAGTGTCCCTGCAAGATATGTATCCGGCTACGCCCGTCGCTATCGGTGATAAAGGTGCCCACTCCTACCAGGTCTGCCGAGATATTCGCGACCTGTATCTGAAATCTGGACGGATTGATCTTGCGTGGAGGAGGGGAGATGAAACTGGCCCTGCCCGCCTTTTGCTTTATGGTGATACGCAGGTGGTTGCCCTTTCCCACGAGTTCCATCACCTCCCACATGCCGGGCGCCTCGATACGCATGAGGCTCTGGTCAGGGAGGGCGATGGTCGCCCACGTGTCCGTCATGCTGCGTATGCTGCTTCCCTGGTGAATGGTCCCACCCTCCTCGGCGGATTGCCAGGATTCGTCCTGGCCCCGAGAGATCTGGAGGCTGCCCTGCTGGATGCTCTCTATCATGCCACTGCGGGGCGTTGGCTTTTGTGCGATGGCCAGGTAGGCGATGAGACCCGTCAGCAGGAGGCCTACGACGCCCAAAAGTATGGTCCACAGGGGGCGGCGAGTTGGTTCATCTTGGAACTCCAGCGGTTCCCAGTGTATGGCCGCCGGTCTCTTTTGCCCTTGAGCATTGTATGCGAATGTCGCCAGTTCGCGCCCTTTTTCCGACGGGCGATCCTCAGCCTGTTTCATATGCGTCTTTCCTGTTTCATCTTGCCCCTTCTACGGTTCATATCATACAGTATTGGTGCACGATGTCAATGAGATGTTTACCCGATCTGCTTTCCCGACTTGGCGAATTTCATGGCCCGTGCTATACTATCATCTGTGTGAGGTGGGCGTAGCCGAGTGGTTAAGGCATCTGGTTGTGGCCCAGAAGATCGTGGGTTCGAATCCCATCGCTCACCCAGAGAAGCCTCCTGAGATTCTCAGGAGGCGTTTTGTTTTTGAGAGTTTTTTTAGTTTTGGGGAGAGCTTTTCTCATGCTTCGCTCCGCTTCGAGCAGCGGTCATCGATATGGCGGCTTTGTGCAAGGGAATGCTCCGTGGTGACTTGGGCTTCCTTGGCCGAACTATTCCTCGGATTCCGTTGCTGCCTCTGATTACGGTCTCTCCGTGGGGATTTCAATCGTCGGGATCGCGTGCTTCTACGACTGGCAAAAGATCGCACGGCTAAAGTATATCGGATTGGGCGCTCGGGTATTCTGCAAATGCGGCGGAATCGTTTTTCCCCTCCCTTTACTTGCCCTCACAGGCTCCATCGTCGGTGGATCCTGTTCCCGCCGTCCTGGTGAGCGAGGATCTAGTCCGGCACCTTGTACGGGTGAGCGGCTACTCCCTCCACGCGTTGGAACAGAAGATCAAAGAGAAGAAAGATGGCAAAGCCTTTTATTTGCCCTTGGATTTGCATGCTCGACTGGGGATCCCCCATGGAGTACCAGAAGACAAACGTCCAAAATGTGATCGGTCTTTGGCCCAGTATGGATGTTACTTTGAACGATGAGGTGGTGATCGTTGCCGCTTATTACGATGGTCTGAGGCGGGCCCCTGACGGCATTCTCTATCCAGGGGCTGACGATAATGCCAGTAGGGTGGCTACCATGTTGGAACTCGTTCGTACGTTACGAGAGGCGGATTTCCAACCCAAGAGAAGCATCCTGTTTGTAGCATGGATCGGCGGCGAGCGCTACCAGGCGGTGCATTACGCGCGTTTCCTGGAAGGAGAGCAGAATCTCGACGCATTCTGGGAGGTGGTGGCGGGGTTTGAGTTACAGGGCGTAGGAGCGGGAACGGGCTCCGGTGCTCTCGTTTCTGGCGTGACAAGCGAGCGTCTATGCGTGTTCTTCGAAGGTCGGCTCAGAGTGTGAGTCTCTCAGTGGAGAACTATGGTACATCTCTCCATATGGATCGATTTTTGTGGCCGACTCCTGATCCTCAAATTCCCTCGGCGACTATTTCCTGGTTGGCCAGGCAGAGTTTGGCCCATACCCCACAGGATGTGCCGGCCAATATGGATGTAGAAAAGATCGGTCCCTGGCTGTCATAGTTCTGACCAGTGATCCCGCCTACCGAGTCCACTTGTTGAACAAGTCGGTATCCAGAGGCGTGAACGCTTGGAACTGTTACTTTGAGCGAAAATGCTTATCGCGAATTGGTGCCTTTGCTCATGACAAGGTCTTTGTGACGTTCTATAATAGGGGCAGACGTTGTGAGAGGAAAGCCTTTTTATTGATTTCGACCTCTTGCAACCGACGTGACATTAGCTGTCTCCCTATACGGCGTGAGAGGCAGCATTTCTTCTCCTCCTTGGTAAGGCGGGCTCTGGTGAGCGTCCTCAGTGGCGTTGCCAGAGCCCGTCTGACGTTGGTGTGCATCCTGAACACTGCACATGAGAGGGCGCGAGTATGCGGCCTAGATCCCCAGTTCGGCCAGTACGAGGGGTGATAGAGGGATCTCCACGCGAACTGTGGTGCCCTCGCCGGGGGTGGAGTTGATGGAGGCTTGACCTCCAAAAAGCCGGGCGCGCTCGTGGATGCCCATGAGCCCCAATCCTCCCGATTTGGCGAGTTCCTTTTGATCTGAAGGTACCTCAAAGCCTACCCCGTCGTCGGAAACTTTTAGGATGACGGCTTCCTGCGCGTAGGTGAGGGTCAGATTCGCATGGGTAGCCCGAGCGTGTCGGCGGACGTTGTTCAATCCCTCCTGTGCCAGACGGTAGAGTCCCAGTTCGACTTCTGCCAGCAAAGGATAGGGTTCACCGATGATGGAGACGTCCACGGTAAAGGGCTGCTCGCGATCCAGGCGGTCCCCCAGGATTTCCAATGTGCGTGGGAGCCCCAGTTCCTCTAGTAGAGGTGGACGTAGATCCCGAGTAAAGCGTCGCACGCCCTCCAGTGTCTGGTCCACCGTATCACGCAGGCTTTCTAATTCTTCTTGTATCTCCTCGTTTTGGATCATTTCCTGTATCATCTCGATCTGTCGCCCTAGCACGATCAGCGCCTGAGCCGTTTCGTCGTGTAGCTCTCGGGCGATTCGCTTGCGCTCCTCCTCTTGGCTGTTCAGGACCGACACCACATAGTTCTGATTCTGGCGCTGGGACTCGCGCAGTTGCTGCACCATGCTGTTGAAAGCGGCCTCGAGTTCTCTCAACTCTAGGGGGCCCTGATCGATGGAGACCCGAGTATCAAAGTCTCCGGAGGCTACCCGTCCCGTCTGTTCCACCAGGGTAGAGAGGGGGGCCGCGATACGCCCGCTGTTCCAGGCTAGAATGCCTATGGGCAGTGTGACCAAAAGCCCCAACAGAATGAGCATCCATCGAATATAAGGTTGCAGGGGGGCCACCAGATCGCTCCAGGATTCGGAGGTTAAGAGCCCCCAGTCCTGCCAGGACGGGTCGGCAAAGAGTGAACTGGCAAGCCGCCCCATCTGGATCGGCGCATAACCCACCACAACGGTCTCCCCCTCGCTCTTGATGGTTCGCGCCCCCGATTCGCCCTCGAGAAAAGCCTTCACCGCCGGATGATTTCTTGCATTGGCCCCGATGAGATCTCTACGGGGATGATAGAGGATATAACCCTGCTCATCTACCAGATAGGCAAAGCCCTCCTCCTCGGCCAGCACGTTGACTATCGCAAATCCGAGTCGTGTGCCCTGGAGATTCCAGGTGCCGAGGACACAGCCTGCAAATCGTCCATACGTGTCATATATGGGGACGGCCACGGTGATGAGACGATTGCCAACGCTATCCTCGTATTGGCCAGAGCGCACGGGACGCCGAGATTGCTTGACCCTTTGGAAAAACTGCAGGTCGCCAACCGTCATGCTCCGTCTGCCCCCATCTGTCGCTAGGATGCGTCCCTCTGCATCGCTGATGCTTATCTGATCGAAACGTTGCTGCAGCGCCGTGTGGGCTTTGAGCAGTTCTTGGGCGGTATCCACGTTCCCCTCGCACACTGCCTCGGAGGAGGAGATCTGGGTGAGCAAGAGTACAGATTCGGCCCAATAATCGCCTATCTGCTGCGCGCTGAGTCTAACCAGGTCCGCATCTCGTTCCTCCACCAACATCTGTGTCACCCGCGTAAAGCCGAACATACCTACGATGGTGGTGATGATGAGCAAGGTAACGACGGGGGCGACGATGGCGACCATCAACTGTGTGCGAAGGCTGCCTCTGAAGGGACGCTTTAGAAGATTTTTGAAAAATCTCGATAGTTTTCTGAAATGAATTTTCACGGGAATCCGTACCAAGCCATCGTCCTCCTAAGGATTATATCATCGCGGGGGCGTTCCAACAACTATTTGCAGGTATAGAATTCGCTGGATCCGGCACAGTAAAAACTATATTAGACATAATAAAAGGCAATAGGCAATATTTTTTGACAGTTAAGAAGATGAGGAATAAAATGAGGAAATAAACTGCCTGTATAGAATGAGAGGTTGTATCCGATGGCAAAGATTCCTTCTGAAATCGTTGAGAATATCGACGCACTGAAACCCTTTCCCGTAGCCACGGCATCACCGGAGGGGAAACCGAACCTGATCTACGTTTCCTTTCTCCGAGTTCTCGACGAGGAAACCCTGGAACTCGCAGATAACTTTTTCTATAAGACGCGCAACAACCTGGATGCCAATCCCGTTATGTCCGTGACCTTTTGGGGAGAGGCCATCGATGATTGTTATCAGATAAAGGGGACGGTGGATGTTGAAACGGAAGGCCCCCTTTACGAGGATTGTGCCGATTGGGTGCAGAGCGTTAACGAGGATATGACACCCAAAGCGGCAGCGGTCCTGCACGTGGAAGAGATCTATTCGGGCAAGGAGCGGCTGGCTTAGGCATTTCCGCATCGAAGGAGGGGATTGCTCTGTCATGAGGTAATCCCCTCCTTGAAAGGTAGATCGGATTATCATTTGGATCTGTGGATCCTTGACAGATGCACAGATCGTCAGTGATACTGGGAATTGATCGGTGCTCCCATCACGATGTCTTGGTTTCCGACGCTCTTTCCTCTATCCCTTTTCTCCCCTCATCCTTCGTCGTCGAGTCGACAGCCTGGGGCACACCCCATTCGTTTCTTAAAGGTCTGATTCCCCTTCCAATGGGACGGAAGCAAAAGCCAGCCTGAATCATGGTCTCGGGGTCATAGATGTTTCGTCCATCGACCAATATATTCTCCCGCATGGCTTTGAGAACGCGGTCCCAGTCGAGATACCGGAATTCTTCCCATTCGGTGGCCAGGATGATGGCATCGCAGCCCTCCGCCACCTCATAGGGGTCCTGGCAAAAGGTGACGTTGGTCGTCACTCGGCGTGCCCGGGGCATGGCCTTGGGATCGTAAGCCCTGATATTGGCCTCTTCGTGTTGCAGCATACGAATGATGTCGATGGCCGGCGCTTCTCGCACATCGTCCGTATTGGGTTTGAAGGCCAACCCCCAGATTCCCACGGTTCGCTCTGCCAATCCTCGCAAAGCCCCACGCAGCCAGCGTACGACACGCCGCCGCTGGGCCATGTTGATATCCATCACGGCGCGCAAGAGTTGAGGATTGGCGTCATGCAGATCGGCCATGTGTGCCAGGGCTTTGACATCCTTGGGAAAACAACTACCACCCCAACCGAGCCCCGCCCGCAGGAAATGGTGGCCGATGCGTTCATCACAACCCATGCCAAAGGCAACTTCTTTGACATCCACCCCCAGTTCGTCACAGATGCAGGCCATCTCGTTGATAAAGGATACGCGCGTGGCCAAAAAGGCGTTGGAGGCATACTTTATCATCTCGGCTGTTCGCAGGTCGGTCAACATCACCGTGCAGCGCAATGGGAGGTACAGATGGGCCACCCGCTCGGCGGCGGTGCGGTCCTCCGAGCCCAATACCACGCGGTCGGGATGCATGAAATCCTCCAGTGCGGATCCCTCGCGCAGAAACTCGGGGTTGGAGACCACAGAGAATTCCATATCATCATCCCTGCGCTTGCGGATGATATTAGCCACCCAGTCACCAGTGCCTACGGGGACCGTGCTCTTGTTTATGATGATCAGGGGATGATCCATGACATCGGCGATTGTCTCGGCCACGCGGCGTACATAGGTCAAGTCTGCCTCACCATCCACACCGGAGGGGGTGCCCACGGCGATAAAGACGATCTCTGCATCGCTGATCCCCCTTTTGTAAGAATGTGTAAAGCAGAGGCGTCCTGCTTTGATGTTGCGCTGAACGACCTCGTCAAGGCCGGGCTCATAGATGGGCAACTCGCCCTGCTCTAATTTGTGTATCTTTTCCCTGTCTTTATCCAGGCAGATGACCCTGTTGCCCAGATCCGCAAAACAGGCTCCTGTGATCAATCCCACATAACCTGTTCCGATGACGCAGATATCCATAATCTCCTCCGATGATCCTCAATGCACCTAACCAGTCCGCTACCCTTTGATGACCCCCAACGGTACCGTGCGCGCGACCCTATGACAGAGCCCGGCGTCCTCCACCACGTCCACGATATGATGCACGTTTTTGTGAGCCTGTGGCGCCTCTTCGGCCAGGCCGGGTATATTGTCGGAGCGGACAACGATGCCGCTGTCCTCCAGATGTTTGCGCAGATCCTCTCCGGAGATCTCTTTCCGTGCCAGAGAGCGGCTCATGATACGTCCCGCCCCATGGCATACGCTGTGGAAGGATTCTTGATCTCCCTGCTCTGTACCCAGGAGGATATAAGAGCCGCTCTCCATGTCGCCCGGAATAAAGACGGGCTGCCCCAGGACACGATACGTTTCCGCTATGGCCTCGTGACCTGCCCCCAGGACCCGTGTGGCACCTTTGCGGTGCACACACATCTCTTTCGGTTCGCCCTCGACCTCGTATTCCTCAATTCTGGCGATATTATGGGAGACATCGTAGGCCACGCGCAAATCGTAGCTCTCGACGTGCCCGCTCAAGGTCCTCTCAAAACTGCGCCTGATCAGGTGGGTGATGGCTTGACGGTTGGCCCAGGCAAAATTGGCGGCGCAGGACATGGCCTGAAAATATTTCTTCCCCTCCTCCGAGGAAAAAGGAACGGATGCCAGTTCTGGATCGGGGATTTCTATATCGTACGTGGAGAGGTTTTCCTGCATCATCTTGACTGCATCGGTGCATACCTGGTGGCCCAGGCCACGGGAGCCAGAGTGGATCCACACACACACCTGCCCTTTCACCAGGTTCAGAGCCTCGGCCGCCTTCTCGTCGTATATCTGGGCGATCTCATCGACCTGAACAAAGTGGTTCCCTGCGCCCAGGGTACCTATCTGTCTGTGCCCTCGATCTATGGCGCGACGGCTCAGGGCTTCTATGTCCGCCGCTTCCATACATCCCTCGTCCTCGGTATGCTCCAGATCTTCCTGGCGGCCATACCCCATGCCCACCACCCAGCTCGACCCCTGTTCCAGGAGCAGGTAAAGTTCCCCTTTCGAGAGGCGGAACGAGCCTCGCGCCCCAACGCCCGTGGGGATATTTCCAAAAAGAATATCCATAAGATCTTCCATATGGGGGCGGATGGTTCCAGCCTCGATGGTGCTGGTCAGCAGGCGCACGCCACAGTTGATATCGTAGCCAACCCCGCCGGGGGAGATCACACCGTCCGGTAGGGCCGTGGCTGCCACCCCCCCGATGGGAAAGCCATATCCCTGGTGAATATCGGGCATGGCCAGCGTGTACTTGACTACCCCTGGAAGGGTCGCGGTGTTGATAAGTTGCTCTATGGAGCGATCTTTCAAGGCCGCCTCTATAATCTCCTCATCTCCATAGATTCTGGCAGGAACGCGCATGTCATCTCTATAAGTCGATGGTATTTCATAAAGATAAGGAGCGATTTGGGTCAGCGTGTCTTTCGTGAGCATTTCCTTCTCTCCTTCTCGTCGTGTACGTCCGTTTAGAGTTCTCTGGGTGCCAGTATTTTTCCCAGGGCTATGGGCTCAGGGCTTTTTCCAGCCTCTGGTCAAGAATCTTGCGGGCGGCCGAGATGTCCCGGTGAACCTGGTCGATCAGGGCGTCCGCGCTGGGGAACTGTTTCTCCGCGCGCAACCGCTGTACGAATGCGATTTCGAGTTCTTTTTCATACAGATCACCCTTATAGTCGAGTAGGTGAGCCTCGATCTGTAGATGCTGGTCGTCAAAGGTGGGGCGCGTCCCCACGTTGACAACACATTTCTGTCGCTCGCCGTGCAGAATGGCCCAGGCGGCATAGACGCCCCTCTTGGGCATGGCCCTTTGGGGATCGATCTGCAGGTTGGCGGTGCGGAACCCCAGAGAGCGCCCTCTCTGGGCTCCTTTGACCACGCGCCCGGGAATCGTATAAAGACGTCCCAGGAGGGCGCCCGCGTCCCCCACCCGTCCCTTTGAGAGCAGGGTGCGTATCCTGGTGCTGCTGATAGGTTCTCCTGCATCGTATAGGGGGCTCACAACATGCAGCCTATATCCTATCTCTGTGGCGAGATCGCGCAAGGTGGGGATGTCCCCTTCCCGATCTTGCCCCATGGCAAAGTCGCGTCCTATCCAGAGTTCTCGCATCCGCAGGCGATGGTGTAGGATGATCAACAGTTCCCGGGCCGATGTTTTGGCCAGTTCCCGATCAAAGAGTGTCAGGAATAATATATCGATGCCGAGATTTTCGATGATACTTGTCCGTTCTTGAGGACTGCTCAGATATTGGGGCTGTCTTTCGGGGTATACCACTGCTTCTGGGTGGGGATGAAAAGTGAGAACGGCGCTCAAACGGCGAGTCTCTTGGGCGCGTTGCACGAGATTGTGCAACAGATGTTGGTGTCCCCGATGAATCCCGTCAAAGGAGCCGATGGTCAGGACGATGTCTCGAGGTGGCTCATAGGTATAAAGGCTTCTGATAACTTTCATGCTGGTGCGATGACCTTTGTCCGCTCTCAGTTGGTCTTCAAAACCTTGCGTGGCTTCCAAAAAGGATCGTCAACCTCGGACGTCAGGACAGCCACGATACGTCCTTTTTCGTTATAGGCAAAGATGGTTCCCTCTTTGGGGGCTGACGGCAGCGCCACCGCCTGCCCATAGCCTATGCGTTTTTCCGTTTCTTGGTCTACCGTAATGTGGGGCATATGCTCGAACGCCTCATATACAGGTAACAGATGGTCCCGCCATCCTTTTTCGGTGAGACGATGCAGGGGGATTGCCCGCTCCAGGCAAAAGGGGCCCACCGCCGTCCGCACCAGGTCTGCTAGATAGGCTCCTGGCCCAACGGCCCTGCCCAGATCGTAGGCCAACGAGCGGATGTATGTCCCCTTGGAACACGCTACCTCTATGACCAGGTCGGGCGGATCCCACTCGCGTATCTCCAGACGATGGATTTCCACCGACCTTGCCTCGCGTTCCACTTCTATGCCCTTTCTCGCCAGGCGGTAGAGGGGCTCTCCCTTGCGTTTTATCGCTGAATACATGGGCGGGATCTGCTCCATGGGACCACAAAAGTGTTCCAGGGCCTCCTCAATGCGCACAAGGGAAAGGTCTTCTGTGCCTTGTCTCTCGATTACCTCGCCCTCCGCATCCCACGTGTCGGTGACGGTGCCAAACTCGACCGTCGCCACGTACGATTTATGCGTATCCATCAGATATTCGATGAGGCGTGTGGCCTTTCCCAAACAGATTACCAGCACGCCCCTGGCCAGGGGATCCAGTGTCCCCGCGTGCCCGACGCGCTGTAATCCCGCCACCTTTCGGATGCGGTCCACGGCATCGTGGGAGGTCAA
Organism: Anaerolineales bacterium; assembly: GCA_046538105.1. Classification (GTDB taxonomy): domain Bacteria; phylum Chloroflexota; class Anaerolineae; order UBA1429; family UBA1429; genus JAWLEV01. Next base: position 15,105 of record JBKHJO010000033.1, read on the forward strand.
GCCTTTCGGTTTATCTATGTTCAGAACGCCTATGAGATCGCTCACCTGACGTGCTTGGCTGTTTGCTCTTCGGTGATCCCTTTTACAGAACTTAGGATGCGCTCCGTGACCTCCTCCAAAGTCCCCTGTACCAGGCATCCCGCAGCCTGGGGATGTCCTCCGCCATCAAACGCAGCGGCGACACGGGAGACATCGACGCCGGGAACGGAGCGAAAACTCACATCGACCAGGCCCTCCTCCAGTTCCCGAAAGATGATGGCTACCCTTACACCGTCCAGCGTGCTCATAAAATTGATCAGGCCGCGGCTCGACCGTGCCTGAGGCTCGACGCGCTGGAGGATCTCTCGCGGTATGGCGCACCATATGACGTCGTCGGACAACTCATAGTGCGAGAGACCATATCCCCACATCTCGATGACGGAGCGGGGTCGATGGTTAAACGCCGCATCGGTGATCTTGGTCAGGGGGGCTCCCGCTTCCGCCAGCGTCACCGCAGCGCGTAACGAGTCTGTCGAGGTGTTGTTGGTGCGAAACCCCTGTGTGTCCGTGACGACACCCGTCAGCAGACAGGTGGCTATGGTTTCATCCAGGGATATATGTAGATAATCGAGTATCTCGAGGATGATTTCTGCAGTGGACGTTCTTTCCCTTATAAGGTTGACATCACCATACATCTGGTTGGTGACGTGATGGTCGATATTGACGACGGGGACGGCGGCAAAGGATGCGGGCTCGTATACGGCACCGATACGTTCCAGATCGCTCACATCGATGACAAAGATGGCATCCTCGTCCGTTCTCTCTCTCGGAGCATAGTCCTCACTCCCGGGCAGAAAGGCTAACTCCTTGGGGACGGGATCTGCGCAGGAAAGCCTCGCCTCGATGCCCTGCTTACGAAAAGCCCGGGCTAATCCCAGGGCGGCCCCCAGGGTATCTCCATCGGGGGCGATGTGGGATATGAGCAATGCCTTTTGTGTGTTCTCCACGATACGCTTGACGGACGACAGGTCACTCACCTTTGTTGTTTCGCCTCTCCCGCTCCTCGGCTATCTCCTCCAATATCTCATCTATCCTCTCGCCTCGCTGCCAGGAACGATCCGCATGAAACTCGATCTCGGGAGTGAAACGCCAGTCCAGTAACTGACTCAGATGTCCTCGAAAGAATCCCTTGGCCTTTTCAAGGGCCGGCATGGCCTCTTCCAGATCCTCTGGACTGAAATAGCTCGTGACATAGACCCGCGCGATGCGTCGGTCCGGTGTCAGTTGTACGTCCGTGATCGATATCCCTCGCAGTTGCGGATCGGCCACAGCATTTTGCAGGATGAGGGTGAACTCTTCTTTTATGAAACTGTTTGCTCTTTCCAGGCGATGTTCGTTCATATCCCACCGTCTCTTTTACAGACCTTGCTCGACGCGCTCTATCGTATAAAATTCGAGGATATCTCCCTCTTGAAGATCGTCAAGTCCCTCAAAGCCCACGCCGCATTCCATCCCTGTGCTCACTTCTCGCACATCGCGCTGGAACCGCTTCAAAGAGCCAACAGGACCGTCGTAGATGACCTCAGAACCGCGCATGACGCGGACATCAGCGTTGCGCAAGGCCCTGCCCTCTCTGACCTGGGATCCGGCGATCTTGCCCACGCCCGATATATCGAATACCTCTCGCACCACCGCTCTCCCCTGTACGACCTCTTCATATTCGGGCTCGAGCATACCCCTCAGGGCCAGTTGCACGTCCTCAATGAGACGGTAGATGACATCGTAGATGCGAATCCTGACACCCTCCGATGCCGCCATCTGTCTCGCTGTTGCGTCCACGTCTACGTTGAATCCCAGAATGACTGCTTGTGAAGCGACGGCCAGATTGATATCCGACTCGGTGATACTGCCCACGCCCTCGTGCACAAATTCCACGCTTAGGCCTTCTTCTTCGATATCCTCGAGCGAGTTCTTGATCGGTGCGATGCTTCCCTGGGCGTCGGCCTTGAGAATGATATTCAGGGTGGCCACGTTGCCTGCCTGCGCCTGGGCGTATAACTCTTCCAGGCTGAGGGCGGTGACTGGCCGGCTGCTTCGTTCCTCGCGCTCTGCGGCGCGTTCCTTCGCTATCACCTTCGCTTCGCTTTGATCCTCTACCACGCGGAAGGTGTCCCCCGCCTCTGGCACGTCGTTCAGGCCCATCACCCTGACGGGCGTCGAGGGGCCGGCCTCATCGACGTTCTCACCGCGGTAGTCGAACATGGCTCGCACGCGCCCATAGGTTTCTCCGACGAGGAGCGCGTCGCGAATGCGCAGTGTCCCCTCCTGAACCAACAGGGTGGCGAGGGGACCTCGGAAGCGATCCAGTTCTCCCTCGATCACGATGCCCTCGGGGTCTCGCTGGGGATTCGCTTGCAGATCTTCCATCTCGGCCACAAGCAAGATCATATCCAAGAGAGTGTCGATCCCCTCTTCCGTCATGGCTGAGGTGGGTACGACGATGGTGTCTCCTCCCCAATCCTCCGGGACAAGGTCCACGTCCGCCAATTGTTGCATGACGTACTCGCGATTGGCGCTGGGCAGGTCAATCTTGTTGAGGGCCACGATGATGGACACCCGGGCGGCCTGCGCATGGTCGATGGCCTCTCGTGTCTGGGGCTGTACGCCATCATCGGCGGCCACGACGAGCACGGCGATGTCCGTGGCGTTGGCTCCTCGGGCGCGCATGGATGTGAATGCCTCGTGCCCGGGTGTATCCAGAAACGTAATAAGTCTGCCCTCCACCGAGACCTGATACGCGCCTATCTTCTGCGTGATGCCGCCGGCTTCCCCCGCCTGGACCTCTGTCCGGCGAATGACATCTAAAAGCGAGGTCTTGCCGTGATCGACATGACCCAGCATGGTGATGACAGGGGGACGGGGGCGTACGTATTTCATCTCTTCTTCACTGTAGACGCGCTGACGCGCAGGCGCAGGGGCGACCTCTTCTTCCTGCTCCTCTTCCACCGCCACTGCCGGTTCGTACGGCTCCGGCTCTGTTACCGTATAGCCCATATCCTCGGCCACGATGGCTGCTGTATCGTGATCGAGTTCCTGGTTGATGTTGGCCATGACGCCAGCGTTCATCAACTCTTTTATCAAATCGATGGGGCTGCAGCCCATCTCTTCGGCCAAATCGCGCACGGTTATACTGTCGGGTATGTGAATCTCCTGGGACGAGGAGGGGCCTTGGGTGGATTCTTCCACCCTCCGAGTTCCGGATTCTACTTTCGCCATAATGTCCCCCTTTTTTACTTCAAACGGACAATAGAGAATAAAATGAAAAATCGAACGATAACGTCAGACGGGAAAGAGAAAAATCTGGAGGGCCAGAATCAAAAACTGGAGAGGAACCGGCAAGGGGGAGGAAAAGGAGAACGATGAGTAATCCTTTGATTCATCGATCCATTTCGGTTTTCTCCCCATGGAACCCCGTACAACGCCTATCCATTTCTCTCACCGCATATCGCACTGTGAAAAATGAGGCATCTTTGGCTCTTTACCGCACAGGCTATCACGGTAGATCCTCTTCCCATTCCCCTTCCAGATTGCGGCGACTGGGTTTACGCCTCTTTCGGGATACTATACGTCCCAAGCCTTCATTGTACTCCAGACGTCTTCCCGTTCTCTTTATATCGCCTTCCTCAAAATCTTGCTCCCCGAATTCAATTTCTTTATCCTTGATCTGAGCCTCTTTGAATGCCGATACTTCTATCGTCTCGTCCTCGGCATTCGCCTCTTTCTCCTCCCGTTCATTTTCCTGGGTTTCCGAGGTTTCCTCTGTGGCCGATTCCGTTACTTTGCCTTCAGAGTCCTCTTCTTCCATTTCTTCTTTGCTTTGTTCCGAGATTTCCTCGGGAGGCTCCTGTTCCGCTGTGGAATCTTTTCCCTCCTGGACTTTTTCCTCATCGTCTTTGGCTTCCATCGGTTCGGGGCTTTCTTCTTCCGTCTCCTCCGCCCCCTCTTCTTCCTCTTCCAGGGAGGCCTCGGCTCGAGCCAGCAGTTCATTTGCCGCCTTGCGCGCCTCTTTCAGTTCTTTTTCCCGTTGCTTTGCCTTTTCCCGCTCCGCTGCGAGGCGCTCGGCCTCTTCGGCGGCTTCCGCCTCGCTCTTGATGTCGATGCGCCAGCCGGTCAACTTGGCCGCCAGGCGTGCGTTCTGACCTTCCTTGCCGATGGCCAGCGAAAGCGCTTTGTCGGGCACCACGACCCGGGCTGTTCTTTCCTCTTCATTCAGGTACACGTCGGTGACGGTGGCCGGGCTCAGGGCGTTGGCGATAAAGATTTTCGTATCCGCATCCCAGGCCACCACGTCGATCTTCTCGCCACTTAATTCGTTCACGATGTTGCGAATGCGGACACCGCGCATCCCCACGCAGGATCCCACGGGATCGACGCCCTCTTGGGTGGCCGTCACGGCTACCTTGGAGCGGTTCCCTGGTTCTCGCGCGATGGCCTTGATTTCCACTGCTCCACTAAAGACTTCGGGGACCTCGAGTTCGAACAGCCGCCGCAGTAGTTGGGGATGGGCACGCGACACGATGATCTGTGGGCCGCTCCCCCCACGCTCCACGTCGAGGATATATACGCGGAGACGTTGGTTTAGGCGATACTGTTCGCGCGAAATCTGCTCGCTACGGGGCAAAAGCGCTTCGGCTTTGCCCAGGCCGAGGACGATGTTACGACTCCGCGAATCCATATTGCGGACCACGGCGTTCACCACCTCCCCAACTCTGTCGGCGTATTCCAGATAAACCGAGTCCCGTTCTGCATCCCTGATACGCTGGGTGATGACCTGTTTTGCCGTTTGGGCAGCGATCCGTCCAAAATTCCGAGGCCTAACTTCGATATCTATAAAATCTCCAATTTCTGCGCCCGCATCATGCGTCTTGGCCTCCTCCAAAGAGATCTCGTTCGACTCGTCCTCCACCTCTTCGACGACGGCCTTGTTGATAAAAACTTGGGCTCTGCCTGTCCGTGGATGGATGGTAACGTTCACGTTCTGGCCTGAGCCATAATTCCTTTTATAAGCAGATACCAAGGCTTCCTCAATGGCTCCCAGGATGACCTCAGGCTCCAGGTTGCGATCTGCACTGAGTTGCGTGATAGCAATCTCGAACTCGCTCTTCATACCTTCAACAAACCTCCGGATAGCGAACGTTCCCTTTGGAATAACTTCCCGTTTTAATAAGAAAAGTGGGGCCACGCCCACTTTACCGAGGGAACAGATCTTTGACCATAATATATCATCCCTTAGCAAAAGAAGCAAATTCTCATGCCTTTTACGGGTTATCGCGGATTGATGGTTCCTCGCCGCCTATGCCATCTATCTCCTGGCGTATGATCTCCGCAACATTCTGTACGGGGCGCCAGCCCAGGGGCAAGTAACTGTAAATGCCCGCAACTCGCTGTCGTATCAGCCGACGCCCAGATGGCGAGGCATCTGGGCGTCGGCTGGCGTTTCCCAAATGGTGTCTCCGAACATCCTGGATGGGTGTATCTTTTGCCCCTTGCTTGACTTGATAGGGGCGATAGGCCGCCGATAGGTGACCCCCATGGTATGCCGGTCGCTTGGGAGTGGGCAACCGTAGGCGACCAAATCTTGCCCCATAGGCCATACTGTGATACACTTTTAGTGCTACTCTCTTCATCGACTGCTCATAGAGAGAGGGAAGCACATATCTTGGCTATGATTGATGTAGCCAGGGGGTATGATGCTGCGCTGTCCATTGCGAGGGTTCTTTATTAGTGAGCATTCGATGTCAGGTTTTTCTCACAAGAGGTGGGGATGCGTAGACGTACATTCGGGCTTTTATTTATACTTTCCCTATTATTTTTGGGTTTCATCCTGCCCAGCGCTGATGCTCAGGAGCAGACGCAGGTGGAGATCATCTCTCCCGAGATGAACGACGAACTGCGAGGTTTGGTCCCCATCATAGGCTCTGCCTCTGTTCCCGGCTTTCAGTTTTACAAAGTGGAATGGGGCGTGGGGCCAAATCCGGATCAGTGGGCCGTCATCGGCGAATTGCACGATCAGCCGATGATCAATGGGGAACTTGAAGTCTGGGATACCAACGCAGTTCCCGATGGGGTGTATACTCTTAGATTGCAGGCCGTCAAACAGGATGGCAACTGGGAAGAGTTCTATGTGCGGCAACTTACTGTCGCCAACGATCGTTCTTCGCCTACCCCCACACCGACAGAGACTCCCACACCGTCGCCGAGGCCCACCGGGGAAGCGGAGGAGGAGCCCGGAGAAGAACCTGAGCCGGAGGCGACGGCCACACTGCATATCATCGCCCCTACGGAGGCTCTGACCGCCCCCACACCGACGCCCACCCTGAGACGGCCCGGCCAGGATAGGGAACTGCCCGTGGATCCCGAAAATTGGGGTCAGGCATTCGTGTTTGGTGGGGCGACCATGGGAGCGATCTTTGTTCTGCTGGGTATCGCCTTTGCTCTGCGGCGTTTGCTCTAGGCCGTAAATTGCTTTACAACGAGTGGGACGCGTCGGGGGCTAGTCGTATAGATTAGCCCCTTCTTGTCGTGTGTGCGGATAGTGATGGGTGAGGTGTATGAAAAAAAGATGTGAAAATGCTCCGTTGGCTGCTGACTCTCCCTATCTCATCGTGGGGCTGGGGAATCCGGGGCCGGAATACGTCGATAATCGTCATAATATAGGATTCCAGTGTGTGGACCGTCTGGCCCGCACCTACAACATAAGGCTTGCGAGAAAAAAAAGATGTAATGCCCTTGTGGGAAAAGGGGAGGTGGAGAGACATTCCCTCGTTTTGACCAAGCCGCTGACCTTTATGAACAGCAGCGGACAGGCCGTTCAGCGTATCAGCCACTGGTATCGCATACCCCCGGAGCGCATCCTGGTCATCCACGATGATCTGGATCTGCCCGTGGGCAGGATGCGGCTTCGACCAGGGGGGGGCAGTGGAGGGCACAAGGGTATTCGTTCCATCATCTCTGAACTGGGAACAGAGGACTTTGCTCGACTGCGTATAGGTATTGGACGTCCCGAGTGGGGAGAGCCCGCGGATTATGTCTTGAACGATTTTGATCGCCGGCAGCAAAAGATCATGGACACGATACGCGACTGGGTGGTGGATCTGGTGCCCCTCCTCTTGGAAGAGGGCCTCCAGGAGGCCATGAACGTCTTTAACGGCAAGCAGGTCCGGATGGCAGGCGGCGAGTGATGAGAAAATGACTTTGAATCTTGAGGGGATAAGAAATCTCATACGAGACGTTTCCTCCTATCGGGAGGTCAGGGAGCGTCTCCAGGAGGTCCGTCAGGATGCTTTTGGGGAGGATTTCCCCATCTTTTCTATGGATCTTTTGGAGGCTGCCCGTCCCCCCCTGATCGCCGCGTTGCAGCAGGATTGGGCGGCGCCGATCCTGGTGGTGGCGGGAAAGCCGGAGCGCGCTCGCCTCATCGTGGATCAGGTGCGCACCTGGTCTGCGCGAGCGGACGCGGTTTTGCAGTTCCATGCGCCCAGCACCCTGTTCTACGATCGCGCTTCCTGGGATTCGGATACGATACATGCACGCGTGCGCACCCTGTCCACCTTGATGGAATCAAGGGGAGAAGCGGCGCAGGGGCCCGTCATTGTGTCTTCGATTTGGGCCCTGATGACCAAAAGCACAGCGCCCATGGCCTTTCGACGGGCCATCCATACGGTGCGGGTGGGGCAGGTCGTCCCCCTGTATGATCTTTTAGAGCGATTTGTGAATGCCGGATACGAGCCCGCTGTCATGGTGCAGACGCCCGGAACCTTTTGCCATCGCGGGGGCATCGTGGACATATTCCCTCCCAACCGCTCTCTCCCACTGCGAATCGAGTTTTTCGGCGATGAGGTCGATTCCATCCGTACCTTTGATCCGGCTACCCAGCGTTCGGAGGAACAGATAGAAGAAGCGTTTCTGGCGCCGGCCACGGAGGCCTTGCCCGAGTGGGGCGGGGCGGCCGCCTCCTCCTTGGAGGCCATGGATCTCTCCCATTGCAACGCAGAGACGCGGCAGCGCATGGCGGAAGAGCGGGAAAAGATCATAGGTGGAGAGTACTTTGGCGGTATGGAATACTATCTGCCCTATCTCTATCCCCAATCCCCCACCATTCTTGATTTCCTTCCTCAGGATGCTCTCGTGTTGGTGGACGATGTGGTCGCCCTAAAGAGCGCGGCGAGCGAACTGGAGGAACAGGCGGTCAGGCTGCGGGGGGAGATGATCGAGGATGGTCGCCTGCCCGCTAACTTTCCTGTGCCTTACCTGTCCTGGGCGGCATTGGAGGATCGCCTGGCTTCGAGATATGCCGCCAGCCTGGGCTATGGACTGCAGGAATCTCCCTGTGATCTCGGCCAAGCCTTTACCTCGCCGCCTCAATATACCGGTGCGTTACAGAGTGTCCTGGCGGACGTGGCCCGACTTGCGCGGGAGGGACGGCGCGTTGTGACCGTCACGCGACAGGCGGAACGCATCTCTGACCTGCTGCGGGAACATGGTATTTTCGCGTCGCCGACGAGCGAGGTAAGCACGCCGACAAAAGAACTCGTTCTCGTCGACGGCATCCTGGCCGAGGGATGGTGTTTTGAGCCCCAAGACCTCATCCTACTCACCGACGCCGAGATCTTTGGCTGGACGCTTTTAAAGACGCGGCGTACGCCCCGCCGCCAACAGAGGGCGACCGAGGCCGAGGATCTTTTGGCCCAGTTGGAGCCTGGTGACTATGTGGTGCATATCGATCATGGTATTGGCCACTATCATGGCATGGAACAAAAGACCATCAATGGCACCACGCGCGAATATCTGGAGATCGAATACGCCGAGGGAGATCGCCTGTACGTTCCCGTGTACCGCGCCGATCGCGTGGCCCGCTACCTTGGTGGGGGAAACCGCAAGCCCTATATACACCGCCTTGGGGGCGTCACCTGGTCCAGGGTACGGGCCAAGGCGGAAAAGGCGGTCCGTGAGATGGCCAGCGAGTTATTGGAACTGTACGCCACGCGGGAGGTGACCACCGGCCATGCCTTCTCCGAGGATACGGTGTGGCAGCACGAACTCGAGATGGCTTTCCCCTACGAGGAGACCGAGGACCAGTTGCAGGCCCTGAACGAGATCAAGGAGGATATGGAGGCCCCCAAGCCCATGGACCGCCTCATATGCGGCGACGTGGGCTATGGCAAGACGGAGGTGGCCCTGCGTGCGGCCTTCAAGGCCGTCATGGGTGGCAAGCAGGTGGCCATGCTGGTGCCCACCACCGTTCTGGCCCAACAGCACTTCTATACCTTTCGCCGACGGCTACGCGCTTTTCCTGTGGTGATCGAGATGCTGTCTCGCTTTCGGACCCCCCAGGAACAGGAAAAGATACTCAAAGACCTGGCCTCGGGACGGGTGGATATCGTAATCGGTACCCATCGTCTCCTCTCCAGCGATATAGAGTTCAAAGATCTGGGATTGGTGATCATCGATGAGGAGCAGCGCTTTGGCGTCTCCCACAAGGCTCACCTGCGGCAGATGCGCCGGGAGGTCGACGTGCTGACCCTCACTGCGACTCCCATCCCGCGAACCCTCTATATGTCGTTGAGTGGTATACGGGACATGAGCCTCATCGACACGCCGCCGGAGGATCGCCTGGCCATGCGCACCTACGTGGCAGAGTATGACGAGGACATGGTGCGCAAGGCTATCCTGCGTGAGTTGGATCGCGGAGGCCAGGTCTATTATGTGCACAATCGTGTGCAGGACATCGAGCGTGTGGCGGCCAAACTGGAGCGCCTGGTGCCCGAGGCTTCTCTGGTGATAGGTCATGGACAGATGCCCGAGGAGGATCTGGCTCAGGCCATGCTTGGCTTTGCCCAGGGGGAACATGACGTTCTTCTCTGCACCACCATCATCGAGAATGGCCTGGACATGCCCAACGTCAACACCATGATCATCGAGCGGGCCGATAATTTCGGATTGGCCCAACTCTACCAACTTCGTGGGCGTATCGGGCGCGGCATAGAGCGCGGGTACGCCTACATGCTCTACAAGCCCCCACTCACCGACGCCGCCAGGCGGCGCCTGCAGGCCATACAGGAGGCGTCCGAATTGGGGGCTGGCTTTCAGGTGGCTATGCGCGATCTGGAAATTCGCGGTGCCGGGGAGATCCTCGGGCCCGAGCAGCATGGCCACATCGCCGCCATAGGTTTCGACCTCTATACCCGTCTCCTGCGGCAGGCCATAGAGGAACTACGCGAATTGGGCCAGGTGCCAAAAGAGGCCGTCCGGCGGGCACAGCACAGGACGGCGGCCAGAGCCCTCTCCCTCGATGTCGGACCACCCGTCGATCTACCCCTCTCGGCCCATATTCCCGAGGCCTACATAGCCGAGGAGGAACTCAGGCTGCGCCTTTATCAGAGGCTCGCGCGCATGGAGGCATTGGAGGAGGTGCAGGAGGCGGAGGTGGAACTGCGGGATCGCTTTGGCTCCATACCGGACCCCGTCCGCGAACTCTTGTACGTTCTTCGCGTGCGCCTTGTGGCAGCCGAGGCGGGCGTGACCTCCATCCAGGGCGATGAGGAAGAGATAACTATCGTCCTCCCCGTGCCCCTGATGCCCAGTGCGGAGCGGGAACTCCTGTCCCGGTTCCCTGGACTGCGCTACCAGGGAACGCGAATTTGGCTTCCTCGCAGGAAAGGATGGCGTGCGGCTCTCCTCGACATCCTGCATCGTCTCGAGGAGGCCGAACTCATGTCCCTTTCCCTCGCCGCCAGCGAGGCGGGATGACGGGGGCGCGGCTTCTCGGGATAAGACCTTGCGTCTTCTAGTCTGCGAGCCGATTCACCATGCTGTGTGTCAGGAGTAGCACGCCGATGATGATCAGTACCGCCGGCCCCAACACCTGAACCCATCCGCCAAAGATGGAGGCAAAGATGACAAAGAGCACCAGCCCCACACCTCCCACGATACCGGCGGCGGTCAGCAGGGCGGACGAACGCTCCCCCAGGGCATAGAGCATCAGCAGCCCCAATCCCACGGCAAAGGGCTCGAGGGCCCACACATAGGCCCAACTCTCCCAGTCCCCCGTGACGTTCTGATAGAAAAGGAGCAGGCTATTGAAGAGGATGATGGTGCCCGGTACTACGAGGCCCACCAGCCTTTGACGTTTTCCCCACCATATAAGAAGGGGAAGCCAGAAGGCGAGCCCGACGAGCAGGAGGATAAAGGGCCACAGCCCTTGCCAGCCCAGCGGAATCCTCCAGACTACCAGGCCCCGCGTCACCTCTGCGGCAAAAAAAAGCCCGCCAAAAGCGATCAGGAGAATCCCTATGTAGAGCGTTCCTCGATTGTTCATGCTGCCTCTCCCTTCATGCACGCCCAGGTTCCTCTGTCTCCTCTATGTACGGTACACCACATACCCCAAAAGCCCTGGTGGCCCGAAAATGCCCTGCGCGGAGGAACCCGATGGATGGTTCCCCATTACGCCTCATAGTACGTGGCCCAGGCGTCGGGAGATTCCCAGGCCTCCACATATTCTAGTTTAACCTCGGGGAGCCGCTCCTGCAACCGCTCATAGATGCTTTTGGCGATATGTTCTGAACTGGGATTGAGCCGGTCAAAGGGCGGGGTCTCGTTGAGATTGTGGTGGTCATAGCCTTCCAGGACGGCCTCCAGAGCCTCTTTGAGCCGGGTAAAGTCAAAGGCCAGACCGCTATCATCTAGTTCTGCTTGTTTCACGCAGGCGACTATTTGCCAACGGTGTCCGTGCAGGTTCTCGCACTTGCCCTGATAGCCTCGCAGCGCGTGAGCGGCGTCAAAGTGTCTCCTGACACAGATTCTGTACATATCCCTATCCTTTCCCTTGCTTGTGCTCACTGCCTATTATACACCGAAATTCTCTTCATGGCGCAGGCGGACGATTGGCCGTAAGCCTGTGCAATGAGACTTTATTCCATGCACTACCGGGGCGCCGGTGGCCAGCGGCCAATGAACTCTGGCGCGGAGGCACTTTGCGCCGAGCGTCGACCTGCGTCGACGCATCTGGATGGCGCAAGGCCGCACTCACGCTACTCCTGTCCCATCAGTTTCTTTTCTAAAATGTCCGATCAATCTAACAGACTTTGGTATGAGGAGGAATTTGGCCCTATGGTGCCCTTGCTGGTATTCTCTATAGTTGCTCCAAAATTGGGGTCCAAGAATCGACAAAAGTATGCTATAATAGGGACATGCGAGTAAAATCCGTAACCGAGGTAACCCGCCATATCAAGGCCCTCATCGATGCAGATGACGAACTGGATGATCTGTGGATCGAGGGTGAGATCTCGAATTTCACCCGTGCCGCCTCCGGGCATTGCTACTTTAGTCTGAAGGATAGCGCGTCGGAGATCCGCTGTGTGATGTGGCGCCAGGATGCCCAGCGCCTGCCCTGGTCGCCATCCCAGGGGGATGCCGTAGATGCTCACGGGTATGTGTCCGTTTACGAGCAGCGCGGCGCATATCAGTTCTATGTGGATACGATGAATCAGGGTGGGGTGGGTCTTCGTTGGCGACAATTCTTGGAGTTGAGGGACCGCCTGGAGACCGAGGGATTGTTCGACGAGCGTCGCAAGCGGGCACTTCCTCCCTGGCCTCGACGCGTCGGCGTGGTCACCTCTTTGGCGGGAGCGGCACTGCGAGACATACTCAACGTGCTGCAGGAGCGCTATCCCCTTGTCGAGGTGGTGCTTTCGCCCAGTCTGGTGCAGGGCAGTGAGGCGCCAGATGATCTCGTGCGCGCCTTGAGGCGGTTGGAGGCTGTGGAGGATCTGGATGTGGCCATCATCGCCCGCGGCGGTGGCTCCATGGAGGACTTGTGGGCCTTTAACGACGAACGCGTGGCCCGTGCCGTGGCGGCGTTCGCGATGCCCATCGTCTCGGGGGTGGGACACGAGACGGATTTCACCATCACGGACTTTTGCGCCGACCTGAGAACGCCGACGCCCTCCACGGCTGCGGCGTCCGTCGTCCCCGACGGACGGGAACTGAGGGCTCAGATCGGGGAGATGAGACGAAACCTGACGGCCCTTGCCACCGACAAGATCGCGCGATATCGGGAGCGCCTGGAACGTGAAAAGCGACTGCTGCGTTCCCATGATCCACGACGAATGCTGGCTGAGGAACGCCAGCGCGTGGATGATCTCGTCAACCGGGGCAGGGTTGCTCTGGCCCAGGCGATCAGGACCAGACGGATGGAATTGGCCCGACAGCGGGCCAGCCTCAAGGCCTTGCATCCCTACCTGGTGATGCGGCGGGGGTACGCCATCGTGCAGGATGCCGTCTCTGGCGACAGGGTCCAGAGCGTGCAGCAGATGGATCGGGGCAATCTGGTGGATATATACCTGCCGGACGGCACCCTGGGGGCGGAGGTCACCCGCATCGTAGAGGACGCAGAAGAGGATCGTATCTCATAAAGGAGATGCGAAAGAGTTTCTATAACTAGCTATGAACTTTTTGAGGAGGTATAGTTTTCCCATGGACCGGCAAGAGTTGGAGGCACTCAGTTTCGAGGATACGTACAAACGCCTGGAGGAGATCATCCAAAGGCTGGAGGAGGGAACCCTCAGCCTGGATGAGTCCGTGAGCCTCTACGAAGAGGGTATGCAGTTGGCGAAACACTGTGACCAAAAACTGGATGCCGCCGAGATAAAGATAACCCAAGTGCTATCCGAGATGGGAGACGAGATCGACCGGGAGGACGTTCTCGCCTAAGGCTTCCCGGTTGAACCCCGCTTTCTCACCACGCTCGTGACACAGTTTATCGATCTATGCCTATTGGGTCCCAGATTCGACCCGGCAGACTACCCCATCTTTTGGGCATTGACCAATCCCGTGGAACGCCCATATTCCATACCGTGCTCCCTCCCCCCGATTCTGGCTGCCCGTCACCTGGGCGTCCTCTACCTCTCCTTGACCCCTTCTGACTTGGCTTGTTGCATCGGTGGGCCTTTTGTGTGCGCCGGGAGGGACGCGTCTTTCGACGTTGGCGTTTGAGTCGCCGTGGGAGTGCTCGTCGGCGTCGGGGTATTTGTAAGAGTGTGCGTGAGTGTC
>JBKHJO010000093.1:0-6816 GCA_046538105.1 Anaerolineales bacterium
CAAGGGAGGAAACCGCACGCTCTTGGATAATACACTAAAAGATGTATACTTTTGAGTTTCCACCTTGCACAGCATCCCAACCCCGTGTTATCATGGGCGTGCGCGGTTGAAAGACCATTCGCGATGCCGTCGCGATCTTGGATCCGTACAGGGACGTTGCCCTCTGATAAAGGATGAGAACATCATGAGCACAGAATCGATGGAGCAACAGGGGAGACAGTCACGATCCATCAACCGACGGTTAGGCTCCTGGACTACCAGATTGTTCGCCTTGGTATTGTTCGCCGGGCTCAGCCTCTTTATGACCTATCCCCTTTTGTTGAACCTGTTGGAGGCTGTTCCCGGACCTCCCTTTGACAATTTCGCCTGGCTCTATGACCTGTGGTGGTTTCGGCATACCGTCGTCGAGTCTGCCCCCTCGATGATGGAACACCTGGCCCACAATCCCACCATCTTTTATCCTTTTGGTCACGATCTTCGCCTTTCGGAGACCATGTATGCCAACAAGGCGTTGATGGCGCCCTTGCTCTTTTGGGGGGACGAGGTAGTGGCTTACAACGTCTTCCTGCTGCTCAGTTTCGTTCTCACGGGGTATACTACCTATCTGCTCATTGCTTATCTGACGGACAACCCCCATGCGGCGATGATAGGAGGTGCCATCTTTGCTTTCTGTCCCTATCGCATGCATTCCATGGCTGCCGGGGGGCTACCTCTGCTGGGCACTCATTGGATCCCCCTCATCTTTTTGTATCTGGAACGCACCTTTCGTGAGCGAAAGGTGCGTCATGCCCTGGCAGCCGGCTTTTTTATGGGCCTGACCGTCCTCTCTGCCCGGCGATATCTGTTCATCGTGGGCAGCATGGTATTGCTCTTTACACTGTTGCGTTTACGTTTTTGGCGCAAAAAGAAGGCCATAACCGGTCCGCTTTCCCGCCATCTGGCACTGGGAGGTCTTGTAGCCGTGGCCATGATCGCCCCCATCGTCCTGCCCGTCCTTCTGGGACGTTCCGGGGAGATGGGCTGGTCGCTTCAGGAGGTGAAAGGATGGACCGCGAGCGCCGATGACTTTTTCCTGCCCAACGTCTATCATCCCATATGGGGCGAGTTCTTTCTCAAGTCCCGTGTCCATGCCCCGCATTATCCCTGGTATGCTCCCGGGGCCGTCTATGTGGGTGCGGTGACTCTGATCCTGGCCCTGATTGGCATTCTGGGAGTCAGTATGGACCGCGATCTCATCCGTGCCTTTGTGTGGATGGGTGTCATCTCCCTGATACTCGGTCTGGGAGTCGTGCTCCGTTGGCGGGGCGAGGCCGTGGAGATAGGGGTCCCCCCCTCTGTCGAGGGATTCTTTGTCCGGCATATATCCGCGTTGATGAACCAATGGGCGCTGAACAGGGCCTCCTATCATGAGATCGCCGTCAGCGAGGGCTCCATTCCTGTGTCGCTACCCGCACTGTTGCTCTATCTCTTTTTGCCCCTGGGAGATACACTGCGCTTTCTGTATCATTTTAGCGTGATGGTGATATTCTCCCTCGCCGTGCTGGCGGGGATGGGGGCAGCCAGGATCCTGGGCGGTCTCAGGCCGCTGGCGGATCTGGAGGAGGAGCGGTCCCACAAGCGTTATGGGCTGGATATGCGGCAGCGCTCCCCCGGCGTCGTTCTGACATCCATCCTCATTCTGGGGCTGACCCTGTTTGACTTTTGCAGCGCCCCTTTGCCCTATGGATTTACCGATGTGAGGTCACAACCCACAGATCGCTGGCTGGCGGCGCAGCCGGATGACGTGGTCGTGATGCAGTTTCCCCTGCCGCGCGCCCTGAACGGCGACGCTTTGTACCGCACGCAGTACCACGCCAAGCGGGTTACCTATGGGTATAGTTCATCCTATCCGCCCAGTTACCGCTATGCCATGCCCGTCCTCAAGACCTTTCCCGATGAGGAGTGTCTATCTCTGCTCAAGGATTGGGGCGTGACCCACGTCGTCGTGGCCTCTGAAGCCTATGACGCCGGCTGGGGCGACGGGGAAGACCAGACATGGAATATGGTGCGGCGTCAGATCGATGCCTCACCTCGCCTGCAATTTGTCGGCATCATTCTGGAGGAGGATCTCTGGCACGACGAGCACATCTCCCATGTGCTGGAGGGGAATATACCTGTGAGGTCGGTGGTATATAGCAAGGTCTACCTGTATGCGTTGCGATGAAGGATAGAGCCCTTTTGTAGACGCTTGCGGCGCGCGCATGGATTATTACATGTCCTGAGGAGAAAGAGAAGTATGGAGCATCAGATATGGCCCGGGACCATGTTTGGCCTGTCTTTCAAAGGTATGTATCATCTATACACTGTGTGAAACCTGACGGCATGAGGGATACAGTGGTGTCTTTTGTGTCGGGGCGAGGCTTTACGCTGGTACATTGAGAGGGCTGAGTGGAGTATATTCGAGGGTGGGCGTTAGATGAAACTTTCGGTGCTTATGCCCGTTTACAACGAAGAGTCGGGGCTGGAAAAGATCGTTCGCCGGGTGGCCGCCGTGGATGTGGAAAAAGAGATCATCATCGTCGACGATTGTTCCGATGACAGGACGCCCGAGATCCTGGAGACGCTGAACGTGCCCGGGTTGCGCGTGTTGCGCCATGAGACCAACAGAGGCAAGGGGGCAGCCATCCGTACGGCGCTGGAGGCGGCCACCGGGGATGCCATCATCATTCAGGATGCCGATCTGGAGTATGACCCGCGCGATTACGGGGCCCTCTTGGAACCCCTGATCTCCGGACAGGCCCACGTCGTATATGGGGTGCGCAGTTTCGAGGAACAGAAATTTCTCCTGCGCTTTGGGAACAAACTCCTTACCGCGCTGACAAACCTTCTTTATGGTGTCGGGTTGCAGGATATGGAGACCTGCTACAAGGTGATGCGCACGGATATCGCCCGGCGACTGGATATGGAGTGTAACAGGTTCGACCTCGAGCCCGAGATCACAGCCAAGGTCGCACGCCTGGGATACGAGATATACGAGGTCCCCATCTCCTACGATCCCCGGGAGCAAAAGAAACTCTCGCCCTGGCGAGATGGCTGGCCCGCGGTACGCGCCCTGTTCAGATACCTCTTTTGGACGCCCCAGGAGGCGGATACACGCTGAAAAGGGGGTCTCCTTGGCTATCCTCTCGGTGGTGTAGGGAGGCGATTCTCCTGGATATGATGGCGCCACCCCGGGTGGGCGACGTGGGGATCGAATATGGAAAAGCACCTGCCAAAACGGCAGGTGCCACGTTTCGTTTATAATGCGCGATATCGTCCTCAGCCTCCCGAGACGATATTTACGAGGATGATCTCGTCTCCCGGCTCGATGATCGTCTTCCCCTTGATGAGTTTCTTGTCTCGCAGGGCAAGGACGCTGTGGATATCCTTACCGGTCTCTTTGATGGCTTCACGCACCGTTATCCCATCTTCTACTTCCCATTCCTGCTCACGATACTTTAACTTGGCCATTTTACAGATTTGCCTCCTTTGACCGTTTGCTCGCTGCTCCTTTCGTGTACCCATCAGGTAGCCCGGAATGAATTCGGCACACGAGGGATGCCTCATCATCGCTCACTTGCTATAAGTCTAGTTTATATATTAAGAATAGATGATATAAAACATTTCCCTGTTCGTCAATTCCTCGATGATTGAACTGTTTTGCCTGTTCAGGACTGTTTTTCTTTGGATATTCTCTCAAACTTGCATCCCACTACCCTCTGTGCTATACTTTTTCTTGTTGGGCGCGTGGCTCAGTTGGTTAGAGCGTACGGTTCACATCCGTGAGGTCAGAGGTTCGAGTCCTCTCGCGCCCACAATATCCCCCTCTTTTTTCAATAGAGGGGGGTTTTTTTATCCTCGCTATGACACGTGGCATGGCTCCTTCCCTGATCGATAATACGATGTCCCCTTTGCCCTGAGGTGCGACTTTTGTCACATACGGGGCGCCCCCGTTGTGGCATAATAACTTACGAGAGATAAGAATTTATGGAAGGAGTGACGAGGATGTTCTGTTATCAGTGTCAGGAGACGGCCAAAGGAGAAGGATGCACCGTACGCGGCGTATGCGGGAAACCACCAGACGTGGCGGCCTTACAGGATCTGCTTATCTATCTGCTCAAGGGGATCTCGGTGTATGGCGTTCGGGCTAAAGATCTGGGAATAGAGGACGCGGCAGTTGGCGACTTTATCTCAGAGGCCCTTTTCAGCACCATCACCAATGTGGATTTTGACCCCCAACGTTTTGCCGAGTGGATCCACGAGGCGCTGGATATGCGCCAGGAATTGAGAGAACGTTTCCTCTCCGCCTATGAAGAGGAACATGGGAAAGCATTCGATGAGACGTTGCCCGAGATGGCCACCTGGACGCCCGAGGGCGGCGATCTGGAGGAACTGATCGCCAAGGGCCAGGAGGTCGGCGTCATGGCAGATCCCGATCTCGACGAGGACGTGCGCGCCCTGCGAGAGTTGCTCACCTACGGGCTCAAAGGAATATCGGCGTATTATGACCATGCCCGGATTCTGGGCTATGAGGATGAGGAGGTACGCGATTTCCTTCAGGAAGGTCTGTCTATGGCAGCGAACGAGGATGCTGCCGTAGATGAGCTTTTCGCTGCGGTCGTCAAGGCTGGCGAGATGGGCGTGCAAACCATGGCCCTCCTGGACAAGGCCAATACAGGGACCTACGGACATCCCGAACCCACAGAGGTCGACATCGGCGTCAAAGAGGGACCGGCCATCCTCATCAGCGGCCATGATCTGCGCGACCTCAAGGAACTGTTGGAGCAGACAGAGGGGACGGGGATCAACGTCTATACCCACGGCGAGATGCTGCCGGCCAACGCTTATCCGGAACTGAAAAAGTACCCTCATCTGGTGGGCAACTATGGCGGCTCCTGGTGGCGTCAGCACCAAGAGTTCGAGAGTTTTGGGGGCGCCATCCTGATGACCACCAACTGCCTCGTACCTCCTCGCGACACTTACGTGGACAGACTGTTTACCACGGGACTGGTGGGTTGGCCCGACGTGACGCATATCCCCGACAGGGAGGATGGTCAACCCAAAGATTTCAGCCCCGTCATCGAGAAGGCGCTGGTGTCGGACAGTCCGGAGGAACTGGAGCAGGGCACCATTCCCATCGGTTTCGCCCACCATACCGTGTTAAGCGTGGCCGATCAGGTGATAGAGGCCATCCAGGCCGGCGACATCAAGCGCTTTGTGGTCATGGCCGGTTGCGACGGGCGCCATAGATCGCGGGAGTATTATACCGAGATCGCCCGGGGGCTGCCGGAGGACAGCATCATCCTCACGGCCGGCTGTGCCAAGTACCGCTATAATAAACTGGATCTGGGAGATATCGGGGGCATCCCCCGGGTGCTGGACGCTGGTCAATGTAACGATTCCTATTCGTTGGTGGTCATCGCCCAGAAACTGGCCGAGGTTGTGGGCGCCGAGGATATCAACGAGTTACCCATAGAGTACGACATCGCCTGGTACGAACAAAAGGCCGTCATCGTGCTATTGGCGCTGCTATCCCTGGGCGTCAAGCGAATTCGCCTGGGACCCACGTTGCCGGCCTTTTTGTCGCCAAATGTGACCGATGTGCTCGTGGAAAAGTTTGAATTGCAGCCCATCTCCACGGTGGAGGAAGATCTGGAGAGCATCATCGCTGGCACATAACGCACAGTTTGTCGAGGCGCCGTCGGGGGATTTCACCCCCGACGGCGCTCAATTATCAAAGGAGTAGGAGGATACAATATGAAGATCATCGACGCTTTACAAGCCCCAGAGGCACCCAATCCTCATGATGTCAGTGCGCGGGCGGTGCACAAGACAGAGCACGTGCAGGTGAGTCTCATCACCTTGCAGCCCGGAGAGGCCCTGCGGCGGCATGTGACGCCGGTAGACGCCTTTTTCTATATCCTGCGGGGCGATGGCGTGGTGGAGATCGGCGAGGAGCAAGAGGCGGTGTCATCCGATATGCTGATCCACAGCCCGGCCGACATTCCCCATCGACTGCTTAACGAGGGAGAAAAAGTGCTTCAGTTTCTGGTGGTCAAGACGCCGAGTCAGGAGGGCCCAACAAAGGTGCTTTAGGGCCTTTTCCGGTGGCAATGTAGATCCCCCAAGTATTTCGATACACTTTGGACAAGAGGGCACGTGTCGCCATCTTGGGGAATCGAAAAGGGGTTTCACTGGAGAATCAAAGCCCAGTGCGACAAGATCGGCTATTCCTGCTTCACGCCGACGGCGGGCTGATTCGCCGGGGATCAACATCCCTCATCGCTGCTCCCATTCGCGCCGCAGGCGCGCCATCTGAGTCATGAGGGCCTCTGGTGTGTCGCCACGCAGTACCTCGAATAATTGCAAGCCCTCAAAGGCCGTCTCAGCCACGGCCTCGTGGTAGGCATTCCAGTCGATGCCACCCGCGCCCATGATCCAGTGCTGATCTTCTCCGCTGCCGTCGTTGTCCTGTAGATGCACTTCCTGTAGTTTTCCTCCCGCCTGCCGCATCTCTTCTGCAGGGTCTATGCCGTTGGCATAACTGTGGCCCACGTCCAGGCAGATGCCCACATGGTCTCCCAGGCCATCAATAAACTTGAGCACGTCGATGATCGTAGAGCCGGGGCGCGAGAGTCCCCTGGCAGGCATATTCTCCAGCAGCATCTTGATGCCCGCTTCCCGGGCTCGCTCGGCCAGGATCACCAGCGTCTCGCGCGTGCGCGCCCAACTCGCCGCGTACGTGTCGGGGGTAAAAGGGTCGGACGAACTGTTGGGATGTATCACCACCATCCGGGC
>JBKHJO010000094.1:0-6809 GCA_046538105.1 Anaerolineales bacterium
GGCACCTACAGTGTGACGGTGACGGACGCGAACGGATGCACGAGCAGTTGCGAGAAAGCGGTGACGGTGTACGAGGGCCCCACGGTGAGGGTCGACGCCCCGGCCGAGGTGGGGGAGGGTGCCACAGGTTTCGTGGTGACGGTTGACGTCGACGACGT
Source organism: Anaerolineales bacterium (assembly GCA_046538105.1). GTDB lineage: Bacteria > Chloroflexota > Anaerolineae > UBA1429 > UBA1429 > JAWLEV01. The sequence continues at coordinate 159 of JBKHJO010000094.1, forward strand.
CACCGACTTTGATGCCGCGCAGGTCGACGTCATCTACGATTCTACTGTCCTTACGATGACCCATGTGACGGAGGGGAATATCGACGGGACCAGTGTCCCAGTTAAGGGCTGGAATTGTGTCTCCGGTGATGATGCGGTCAGGGTCGTCGTAAATGTAGAGGGTGTCTCTGGTGTGAGCGGGTCGGGATATCTGGCCGAGATCCACTTTGACGTCGTCGGTTCAACCGGTGATACAAGCACTATCGACCTTTCAAGTGGGATGCTGGGCGACAGTGACGCCCAGGAGATCCCGGCGAGTTGGGAGGGGGACGCGGTCACGGTTACCAGCGGCCTTACGGCCGATTTCTCCGCCGATCCAACGGAGGGCTATGCTGGCGAGACCAGTTTCGCCTTCACCGATGGGAGCGGCGGCGGCGCGCTTCCCTATACCTATCAGTGGGGTTTTGGGGATGGAGGCACGAGCGCTGACGAGAATTCCACCACCCATACCTACGCCGATCCTGGCACATACACCGTCACCCTCACCATCACCGATAGTGTCGGAACGACGGCGACCAAGACGGATTGTATCACCGTCTATGATCCGTTGTCTGCCGGGTGTTCGGTGGATGCGACGGAGGGGGCGGCCGATTGTACCATCTTTACGTTCAGTGATGAAAGCAGCGGGGGTAAGGCGGGCTATACCTATGCATGGGACTTTGGGGATGGTGGTACGAGCACTGACGAGAACCCCAGCCACGTCTACGCCAGTGCCGGGGTCTATACGCCGACCCTGACGGTGACCGATACCCTTGGTACGGTGGATACCCAGAGTTGTGCCTCGATCGAGGTGCACCAACTGGGCGACGCCAACCAGGATAATGAAGTGAGTTCACTTGATGTGACGAAAGCGGAACGCATCATCCTCGCGTTGGATGGGGAGACGTCCGGAGCCGACGCTAACTGTGATGGCGCTATCAACGTGTTGGACGTGACCACCATAGAATTGATCATCATGGGGCAGCCATAGGGGCTCGCTCACCGCAGCGGGCGGGATGGAAAGAACCCCGCCCGCTATTATCACCCGGTTCCTTATGCGGGAACGTGTTGGGCGGTGTACTCTGTCGGCTTGCCGATCGGATCAGGTGAAAGAGGGGGAGATGAGAACAAGACTCTGGGCAGTCTGTGCTGTGATGATTTTCTGTGTGTTGTTAAGCCCGTTCGCCTTTTTATCCCTGGCCGACGGGGAGATTATGGTGAGCGTTAACGCCCCTGTTGAGGTGATGTCGGATGAGGATATCGTCATCAGGATAGACGTCACAGAGGTGGCAGACCTGGATGTGTGTCAGTTCGACGTTGGTTATGACGTCGATGTACTCGAGGCGATCGACGTCACGGCGGGGGATGTCGGTGGCACCGCCATCCCCATCGACATGTGGGGAGAGGTCGCGCAGGGAAAAATGAGGGTTCTTGGGAACGTCCCCGGCGTGCCGGGGGTGGACGGCGCGGGGTATCTGGCCGAGATCCACTTTCACGTCATCGGTTCCCAGGGCGATACCACCGCTATCGAACTTTCCAACGGGTTATTGGGGGACAAGTATGCGGAGGCCATAGCGCCGGTGGTCTGGAAGGACGGTGCGGTGCGGGTGGCGGATTCGGCCTCATCGTCGAGCGAGGGGACATCCCTTTTGGGGTTGGCCAAGACGCCTGCGGCATCGCCCGCGGCCAGTGAGAAGGGGGCGGGGGACAAGGGTCTGCCCATTTTGGCTTATATCATGATTCTTCCTATAGTAGTCCTATCGGTCGTGATCGTGTGGATCTATGGGAGGCATAGAATTGGCCAACGCGGGAGACAAAGGAATGAGAAATAAGGTCCGGCTGATCTGTGGGACAATCATTTTCTGCCTGCTGCTGCAGTTGTCTCCCGGCGCGTCCATGGCCGACCCGGACATCACGGTAAGGGTCGACACGCCATCCGAGGTGGAGGTGGACAGTGAATTTTCCGCGGTCATGAATATCACCGAGGTGGCAGACTTGGATGGATTTCAGGTCGACGTCAGTTATGATCCCACCATCCTTGGAGTGATCGGGGTCAGCGACGGGGAGATTGGTGGTGCCGTCATCCCCATCGATATGTGGGGTGAGATCACACCGGGAAGGGTAAGGGTGATCGGAAATGTTCCCGGTGTCTCTGGGGTGAATGGCTCCGGGTATCTGGCCGTGGTCCACTTTTACGTCGTCGGCTCACCTGGCGACGCCAGCGAGATCGATCTCTCGGACGGCATCCTCGGTGATAAATACGCTCAGGAGATGACGCCCGTTTCCTGGATTGGGAGTTCCCTGGTCGTCAGCGGCGACTCGACGCCCACCACCTATATGGATGCCGGCGTGGAGTGCGTGGCCCCGGTGGGGGATGATGGATATATGGCTCGCTTCACCTACACCTGGCTTGATGGGGGCACGGGCCCCCTGACCCTGGAGCGCAGCGAGATGAGCCTGCCCGAAGATACGTGGGAGGGGGAGGTGCCCGAGGTGTTGGAGGCCGGCGAACACACCTTTGATATCTGGGTAAGGACGCTGGACGACCTGACCTGGACCCTTGAGGCAGAGGGGCATGTGGCACAGGCACATGCCCGAGCCGATGACGAAAAAAAGTGTCTGGGCGTGCCCCAATACATTGGAGGGGTTTTCTACGACGTGGAGCCCGACGGAATGCAGGGTGCCCACGATCTGCCCCTGGGTAACTGGATGGTGGAACTGCGGGGGGAGGAGACGGGGGAGATCCACACCACAGAGACGGTATCCGATACCGTCAGCCCCTTCTATGGGCAGTGGGCGATGCCGAAAGAAGTGGTCTCGGGGACCTATGTGGTGTCCAATGTGGGAGTGGAGGGATGGGTCCAGTCCTATCCGACGGAGCCGATCACCTATGGCATCGAATATCATGGCGGGACTGACTTTGATCTGCTGAGCCCAGAACCCGAGGGGTATACGGGACGGCTGGATTTTGGCACCTATCCGGTGCTGGCAGAGGAGACGTGGACCTACTGGTATCCGCTGGTGTTCCATGGGCATTGATTGGGGACATGGTCTTCACGGACGGGGCCGGAGGGCGAGGAGGGCTGACAGGCTTTCCTCGCTTTTTGTATTGGTTGACAGCGCTCCGGGGGAGGCTAGAATATGCCCATCGGTCATCTTGATCATAGCATGCAGGAGGCAGAAAAGTGACATATCAGGTAGGCATCATCGGCTGTGGACGGCCACGGGCCGAGGAGGAGCACACGGGTTTTGGCATGGCCCACGCACATGTCAAGGGGTACGAGGCCTCGCCCGACGCGGAACTCACTGCCCTGGCGGACATCAAGATCGAGAGCGCCGAGGCCTTTCAGGAGGAGCATGGCGGCGAGCATATCTATACCGACTATCACGAGATGTTGGAGAAAGAAGATCTGGATATCGTCAGCATCTGCACCTGGCCCCATCTGCACGCCGAGATGGTCATCGCCTGCGCGGAGGCCGGCGTCAAGGCCGTCCATTGCGAGAAACCCATGGCGCCCACCTATGGCGAGGCTGTGGAGATGACGCGGGTCTGTGAGGCGCGGGGCGTGCAGCTCAGTTTCAACCATCAGCGGCGTTTTGGTGCGCCCTTTTGCCGGGCCAAGGAACTCCTCGACGGGGGAGCCATCGGCGATCTGATACGTCTGGAGGCCTCTTGTTCCAACATGTTCGACTGGGGCACCCACTGGTTCGATATGCTCTTTTTCTACAACGATGAGACGCCGGTGGAGTGGGTCATCGGCCAGATCGAGCCCCGGGGCGGGCAAAAGATATTCGGCGTTCCGGTGGAAGGCCAGGGTATCAGCCATTTCAAATATCGTAATGGCGTTCACGGTCTCATGATCACGGGCTTTGAGGCCGGTTGGGAGGCCTCCAATCGGCTCGTGGGCACCGAGGGCGTCATCGAGGTGGGGCCCAGTCAGGATGTGTCCCTTCGCACCTGGATCGAGGGACAGGAGACGTGGCAGCCGGTGGAACTGGAGGAGGGGCTGCACGGTCAGGACTATGTGAAACTGGCCGTTTTGGACGTCATCGACGCCCTCAAGACGGGGCGTGAACCCGAGTTGGCGGCGCGCAAGGCATTGCAGGCCACCGAACTCATCTTTGCCACCTATGAGTCGAGCCGCAGGCGGGGGCGTGTGGAACTCCCCCTGGATATCGAGGATTCGCCGTTGCTGACCATGCTGAAGACGGGGGAGATGGAGGGCGATTTCCCCGACCTGATCTGGTGAAGGATGGCCGACATCGCTGCACGCCCAGGGCTAAAGCCACTGGGCTCAGAGGACAAAGGGACTCTGTCCCTCAGGCTCCCCGCCCTCTTTGAGGGCTAGGGGGATCGAAAGAACTGTGGTGTAGCCTGCGGCCTTGGGGCCGAGGGCAGATTGGGCGAGGAGCACCCCCTTACTGATCCGACACCTCTATCTCTATCCACGCATTCAGGGATTCGCCGGGCTCCAGGATGGCGAGATGGGCCGCTTTTTTGATACCCTGTGCATAGAGATTGTGAGCGTCGGTGGAGCAGGACTGGTTCTCAATGCAGAAAAAGGGCGCCCCGGGTGGTGTATAGATGACGCTGTGGGTAAAGAGTTCCGAGGCTTTTAGGGTGATCTTTTTGCCAATCTCATCGTAGTAAATAACCTGCGGGTTGTCCGGCTCCAGCCCCCAAAAGACGTCGTCCAGGTCGAGGGTTTCCAGTGATGTGGGAGTGCGCAGGTCGGCCGGCCCCTGTTCCAGGTCGAGCAGGCGTCCCGTAGGCAAGAGATCTATGGCCTCCATCCATTTTTTGGCGGGGGAGAGAATGCGCACGCTCTTGCGGGGACCGATGATGCGAAAGTAGGGATGGATGGCAAGGCCAAAGGGCAACCGACTGTCGTGACTTTTGTTGTGTACGGCAAAATCCACGCGCACGCCGCTGGGGTTCAGTGTATAGGTCACCTGCAGGGTATTGCGGATGGGAAAGTGGCGGTAGATCTCCTTTCCCGGTCGAAAGACTATTTTCGCGGAGGCCGAGACGCCTTTATCGGTGACCAGGGGCTTTTCGTATGTCCAGGACACATCCCGGACCAGCCCGTGAATGAAATTTGGGCCATCGTTGGGCTCAAAGGTGTACGTCCGGCCGTCAAAGGTGAAGGTGGCGTCGCGCACTCGGTTGGGCGTGGGATAGAGGACGGGAGTGCCCAGAAGGGTCTGTTCTCCCCGGGATTCTTGCAAGCCGTATAGATAGTCCTGCCCGTCGACCTGCAGACGAAAGAGGTTGCTGCCCCGGTCGGGACTGAAGGAGAGGGCGCTTTGGTTCTTGTCGTCCTGGCTCTGATATTCCAGTTGCACGACATGCCATCCTGTCTTGGGATGCCTGTGTTCACGACAACTGCCGGGACACATAAGGGACCTCCTGACTCTTACGGTTGCTCGTGGATCACAAAGATATTATACTCGCCGTCGGATAGTTTGGAAATCTAGCCATCTGGAGGAGGGCGTATGCGTATAGAGGATTTGCAGCCTGTCGTCGTGCACGTCAATCACCGTGGGGATTGGGTTTTCGTGCAGATCCAGACCGATGAGGGCATCGTCGGCCTAGGGGAGGCCAGTCACAGCGGGAACGATGCCCTGTTGCTGTCCGTCCTGGAGCAATATGGGGAGCGCCTAGTGGGGCGGGACCCTTTTCAGATCGAAAAGATCTGGCAGGAGTTGAATAACAAGAACGCGGGGCGCGTGGAGCACACGGCCTTGAGCGGTATCGAACAGGCCCTGTGGGATGTTATGGGGCAGGCGTTGGGGGTTCCCCTACGCACCCTGTTCGGTGGCCCCGTGCGGGAGCGGGTACGCCTCTATGCCAATATAAACCGCCACGTTACGGATCGCAGCGCCGAGGGATTTGCCCGGGCCGCGGCGCAGGCGGTTGCCGAGGGTTTCACGGCGATCAAGATGGCCCCGTTCGATGAGCTGCGGCCCCCCGATCACGTGCGCACGGGTCCCAGGGCTGCCTGGCGGCCGGGTGTGGAGCGGGTACGCGCGGTGCGGGAGGCCATCGGCCGCGAGGTGGAGTTGCTGATCGACTGTCACGGCCGGATGGAGAGTTCTGAGGCCATTCTGGTGGCCAGGGAATTGGAGGATGTGAACCTGTTCTGGTACGAGGAGCCCATCCCCCACATCTATACCGATGAACTGGAGCGAGTGACCGCCGCCGTGTCCGTGCCCACGGCCTCTGCTGAGAGCGTCTATTCCGTGGAGGGCTTTGCCCCCTTTCTCTGTCGACCCGTCGTGGACGTGATCATGCCCGATGTGAAACACGACGGAGGGTTGCTGGAGATGAAGCGCATCGCCGGTGCGGCGCGCATGCGCAGGTTGCTGGTGGCACCCCACAGCCCCTCGGGGCCGGTTTCCACGGCGGCCACGGGACAGTTGGTGAGCACGCTGACCAACTTTTTGATCCTGGAGTATGCCTGGGGGGAGGCCGATTGGCGCGCCAATCTCCTCGATCCACCCGAGCGCATCGAGGAGGGCTATCTCGTCCTCTCCGACGAACCCGGTCTGGGCCACCGGCTGGATCCCCGGGGCGTGGAGGAGCACAGGGTGGAGGTGGCCGATGACCGCGATTCGTCCAAGGTGATTCCG
>JBKHJO010000034.1:0-28793 GCA_046538105.1 Anaerolineales bacterium
TGGTGCCTATGTTCACATGTGGTTTTGTGCGTTCAAATACTTCTTTCGCCATGCCCTGAAACCTCCCTACACCGTACGCGCCCGCTAGAGACGGCGCGCATCACATTTCCACAAGCCCACGATGAGATTCGAACCCATGACCTCGTTCTTACCAAGAACGTGCTCTACCTCTGAGCTACGTGGGCACTGACAATATTAAAGTGGGCAGGGGGGGATTCGAACCTCCGAAGGCTGAGCCAACTGATTTACAGTCAGTCCCCTTTGGCCAACTTGGGTACCTGCCCACGTCCAACCACTCTGATTAAATCCTCCAAAGGGCCACATGGAGCCGACGGGGGGATTTGAACCCACAACCTGCGGTTTACAAAACCGCTGCTCTGCCCTTGAGCTACGTCGGCTTCACTTATGGATATAGTATACTTTGCTGGACACAACCGTCAAATGAGCCAAACAGCAATTATATCATACTCCTCTCATGCGTCAAATTGGCCCATGCCTTCTATTCCTGGTGCGCCTGATGGGCGCTGTCGGCCAGCGGCCGCACCAGGTTGACAAACTCGGTGGGGATCACAAACTTGGTGGCATCCCCCTCGCCCAGTGCCTTGAGGGCCTCCAGGTACTGCAGCGTCAGCGTCTTGCTGTCCACGCCCTGGGCCACCTTGTAAACTTCTTCGAGCGCCAGTGCAAAGCCCTCGGCGCGCAGGATGGAAGCCTCCCGGTCACCCTCGGCATCGAGAATTGCTGCCTGTTTATCGCCCTCAGCCACAGCGATCGCCGCCTCACGCTTGCCATTGGCCTCGGCGACCATGGCGCGGCGGTCGCGCTCCGCGGCCATCTGACGCGTCATGGCCTCCTCGATGCGCTGCGGCGGCACGACCTCACGGATCTCGACGGCCATCACCCGGATCCCCCAACGGTCGGTCACATCGTCCAACTTCTCGTGCAGGATGCGGTTGATCTCGTCCCGCTTGGAAAGCACGTCGTCCAAATCCATGGCTCCCACTACCGCGCGCAGCGTGGTAATGGCCAGCCCGCGCGCCGCGCCGGTAAAGTTCTCCACCTCCAGCACGCTGCGCTCCGGATCGATCACCTTGTCATAGACCAAAAAATCGATGGAGACCGAGGCGTTGTCCGCCGTGATGCAGGTCTGGGGTGGCACGTCGAAAAAGACCTCCCGCAGATCCACGGGCACACCGCGATCCACAAAGGGAATCAAAAAGATCAGTCCCGGCCCTCTCGCTCCCAGGCAGCGCCCCATACGAAAGACGACCAGGCGACGGTACTCGGGCACGATACGCACAGACATGGTCAGGATAACCAACCCTATGATCAACAAGAACCCTAGGATGATCAACTCCATTTTTATACCTCCTCATCTACTTGTGACGGATTTACAGGTTTCTTCTCCACCGGCACAACCTGCAAGTGCACACCCGCGACACCAGCCACACGCACGGGGTCGCCCGCGTGGATTTCCCCCTCCACGGCCACGGCGCTCCAATCCTCCAAGTCCACGCGCACCTGTCCGGCCGGCGTCAGATCGGTGAGCGCGACGCCTTGTTCCCCGATCAGGCGTTCCGCACCCGCCCGGGGTGGTTGATGAATAACGCCCAGAATGGCTCGCAGCACCAAAAGATTGAAGGCGATGAAACTGACACCCATCACACCGATCAGCCAGGGACTCACGCGCACGGTCGGCGCTGCTGGCGAGGATGGAGTAAAGGGTGCAAAAAGCAGCAGCGACCCCAGAATAAACGGTATCAATCCGACGATGGAGACGATGATCTCAGTATCGGTGAGCAGACCAACGACAAAGAGGGCAACGGAAAGGCCCAGCAGGGCGATACCTGCCCAGTTCACGGATAGGCTGCCCAACGCCATAAAGGCGATGATAAAGGCAACGACAGCCCCGACGCCCGCCACAGACAGACCCGGATCCGCCAGTTCCGCCAGCACGAACAGAGTCCCTAATGAGAGCAGGAGATAGGCGATGTTCGGATCAGTGATGGCGTGGAAGAACTGCTCATTTAAGTTCATGGATTCTATCTGTACGGGGGCTCCGACCGTGTGCAGCGTCGTCCCAGCGACCTCGCGGCCGTCCAGTTGGCGTAACACTTCGCTCCGGTTTTCGGCTAGCAGATCGATGAGATCCAGATCCAGCGCCTCGTCTGCGCTGACGGAGAGGTTCTCGCGCACAGCCCGCTCGGCCCACTCGGCGTTGCGCCCGCGCGTCTCCGCCACGCTGCGCACCAAGGCAGCAGCATCGCTGGTCGCTTTCTCCTCCTGCGTCTCACCTATCTCCTCGCCCAGCGGCACAGGATGGGCCGCCCCCATGTGGGTGGCCGGGGCCATGGCTGCCACGTCCGCCGCCAAAAGTACAAACATCCCCGCCGAGGTAGCCCGTGCCCCCCTGGGCGTAACATACACCACCGTGGGCATGGGGGCTTCAAGAAGCATCTGTACCATCTCACGCATGGCCGACTCCAACCCGCCAGGGGTATCGAGGGTGATGAGTACCACGTGTGCATCGCGCTGCTCCGCCAGATGCAGGCCGCGCTGGAGATAACGGGCCGATAGGGGGTTGATCACACCACGTACCTGGAGCACCATCACCGGCCCGTTCGCCGCCCGGACGACCATGGGCCAAACGATCAACAGCAACAATACCAAAAGACTCGATATCCTGGATCTTCTCATCCCTCAGCCCTCTACTATCGCTCGTACAGCAAGGGTCATATCTCGACGTTCCCTATTCCCGATCGGGCACAAAAGCATCCACTTTGCCCTTCCAGCCCCAAGAGAGGATATGCCGTAGAGGCATTGTAATATAAGAGAAGAGAATATGCTACCTGAATCTCTTTTGACATCCCTTTTCCGAGCGCATAGAATGCCTATCAACTCTGCCTCACCCCCCACTCTAGGGGCCAAGCGACGGAGAAAGCCCTCATGAAGCCAGACGACAACGGGATACATCAGCGCATCGTGAATGCCTGGTGCATGTACGATTGGGCCAACTCGGCCTTTGCGACGACCGTCATGGCCGCCTTTCTGCCGCCCTATTTCAGCAACGTGGCCGCCGCCCACCTGCCCAAGTATCAGGCGTCCAGTATATGGGGGTACGCCGTCGCCCTTTCCATGCTCTTTACGGCTCTCCTCGGGCCCATCCTTGGGGCCATCGCCGATCACAAGGGCACCAAAAAACGCTTCATCCTGACCTTTCTCAGCGTCGCCGTCCTGTTCACTGGGCTGCTTTTTTTCGTACGTCAGGGAGATTGGCGCGCCGCCGTGACCTTTTACATATTGGCCAGTATAGGTAACGCGGGGGCCAACATCTTTTACGATTCCCTCTTGCCCCATGTGGCACGTCCCCATGAGATCGACCAGATCTCGATCAAAGGATTCGCCCTGGGATACCTGGGAGGGGGCCTGCTGCTGGTAGTGAACCTTCTCTGGTACATGAAACCCGAATGGTTTGGATTTCCAGATGGCAACGTGGCGGTGCGGGCTTCTTTTCTCAGCGTCGCCATCTGGTGGGTCATTTTTTCCATTCCCCTCTTTCGGCATGTGCCCGAACCGCCTCCCTCCCTTGAGGCTGGGACCATGAATCCCGTGCAGGCCGGATTCAGACGCCTGAAGCGAACCTTTCGGGAGATCAAGCGTTACAAACAGCTCTTCAAATTCCTCATCGCCTTTTGGCTTTACGCCGACGGCATCGGCACCATCATCAAGATGGCTACCGTCTACGGTGCAGAGATTGGGATCGGCATGTCCGATATGGTAGCCGCCCTGTTACTCACTCAGGTGATCGGCGTGCCTATGACCTTCTTCTTTGGCAACCTGGCAGAGCGTCTGGGGACGAAACAGGCCATCTACATCGCCCTCGGCGTCTATACCCTCATCTCCATCGGCGGATACTTTATGTATACTCCATGGCATTTCTGGCTTCTGGCTGCCGCGGTAGGCACTGTGCAGGGGGGTAGCCAGGCCCTGAGCCGCTCCCTGTTCAGCGCCATGGCCCCCAAGATGCGCTCGGCCGAGTTTTTTAGTTTTTACGACATAAGCAGCAAATTCGCGGGCATCGCCGGCCCCCTGCTCTTTGGTCTCGTGGCCTCTTTTGCAGAAACCAGCCGGCTGGCCATCGTCTCCCTCATGGTCTTTTTCATCGCCGGATTTCTATTGCTGACCCAGGTGGACGTAGAGGAGGGCAAAGCCGTGGCCCGGGCGGAGAATGAGGGCCAATCCCCAGCCCTAGAGGTATGACGCCACGTCCGGTCGGCGGACGAGAAAGGGGTCCCTTTAACAGCAAAAACTGCTGCTCCCTGGAGTGGCAGCGATATCAAAGATTGTTGATGCGAAATCGCACCTGCTGGATTGAAATATCAGAATCGGGAGGTAGAAACACATGTATATCTGTGAACCTGAACCTTTGGAAGCGTTCATAAGAGGCATCGTCGTAGGTCTGGGAGCGGACGAGGAGATCGCCACCGAAGTGGCCCATCATCTGGTCCGCGCAAACCTCTCGGGGCACGATTCCCACGGCGTACTGCGCATCGCCCAGTATATTGGGCAAGTGGACAGTGGCGAACTTGTCCCCAACGCCCATCCCACCATCCTGCGCGAGTCCCCCGTAACAAGCCTCATCGACGCTAAACGGGGATTCGGCCACTATTCCACCGCCTATGCCCTGAACTGGGCTATAAAGCAGGCCCACGAACACGGAATAGCGGCCGCCGCCATACGACACTCCAGCCACATCGGCCGCGTGGGAGAATATACGGAGAGGGCGGCTCAAAGCGGGCTGATCGCCATGATGACGGTGGGGTCCGCCGGACGCGGTGTGGGCGGGCTGGTGCCCTTTGGCGGCCGGCAGCGATTCTTTGGCGCCAACCCGTGGTCCATGGGGATCCCAGCCAAGGAGCAACCATCCATGATCTATGACGGCTCATCGGCCACCGTGGCCGAGGGCAAGGTGCGCTTTGCCCGCGCCAAGGAAGCCCCCATGCCCCCGGGATGCATCCAGAACAGTGACGGCAAACCCACGACCAACCCCGAGGATTTTTACGACGGCGGGGCCCTATTGCCCCTGGGGGGCGAGGTCGCCGGTCACAAGGGTTATGGCCTGGCCATGGCCTCCGCCCTCATCGGGGGATTGAGCATGATCGACGACGAGGAGCACACCCTGATCGGGGCTTCGGTGGTGGAAGAGGTGGACGACACAAGAGATCAGATCGCCGGCGTGTTCCTGATGGTCATCGACCCGGCCTTTTTCGGAGATACCGAGCACTATCGGGCCATGACCGACGAGACCCTGGCCGCGGCCAAGGATGTCGAGCCCGCAGAGGGCGTTGACGAGGTGCTCATCCCCGGCGAACCGGAGGTCAACACACGGCGCGCCCGGAGCCAAGAGGGCATCGCCATCCCCAATGCCACGTGGAAGGATTTCGAGGAACTGGCCGAACGCTTTGATCTCTCGCTGCCGGCGCACCGGACAGCGTAATCCCCAGAAAAGGTTCCCCCTCTCCCATGGGGAGGAGAGGGGGAACACGAGAACGCAGCCGAGACTCACTCACGATGACGGCCCGCTATCCCCACAAACGCAGGGGATAGGCCCCCAAGCCCACGGCAAAGCGTAGCCAGAGCAAAAAGATCGCCACAAGCACAACGCCCACCATAAAGGCAACATCACCGGGGCGCATATGGAGTTGCCGCAGAAAGGTGCGCTTTGGTGAAGCCCCCAGCGCCCGGGACTGCAGAGCGCGGGAGAGGTTCTCAGCGGTGCGAAAGGCCGTGATCAACATGGCCACGGTGATGGGCATATAGGCCCGGGCGCGCTTGACGGGGTTACGGGCGCTCAGATCCAGACCCCGGGCCTGTTGGGCATCGGAGATCATGCGAAAGTTGCTAGTCATGGTGGGGATGTAGCGCAGAGCCATGGCCAGGATCAGCCCCCAGGTATAGGGCAGCCCCAGAACCACCAAACTGCGCACAAGGATCGTCTGATCGGTACTGAAAAGCCAGAAAAAGAGCGCAAAGGCCAGGGCCCCGATGCGCAGGGCCATGGCGATCCCCTCGGCCAGATTATGAACGCCGACGCGCAAAAAGTGCCAGGAGAGGAAAGCCTCATCCGGCGTGGGGTAAAAGACCACCCACAGCAGGGCGATCATGATCATGGTGGGAGCCGTGATACGCCATACCCACGCCAGCCGCTCTCCTTCGATGCCGGCGCTCAACAGAGCCAGGTGGATCAGCACCAGAACCCCCATGATGAGCCACAAATTCCTGTAAAGCAGCAACAACAAACACCCGCAAAAAGCAAAGAGGAGTTTGGCCCGCGGATCCAGGTGGTGCAGCCACGAGTCGCCTGGCTGATACAGATCGTACATGCCGCTCATGCCTTTCCCCCCCGAATCTCACCATAGGCCGCACAGAACGCCTCCACACTCAACATCCTTCCGTCGAATCCCAGGTCAGAGAAGCGGCGGGCAAGACGGTTGATCTGGGGTGGGGCGATTTGTGCCTGCTCCAACTGCTCTGTTCGGCAAAGGACCTCCTCCGTTGGCCCATAAGCCAGCACGTTCCCCTCATGCATCACCAGCGTTTGCTGTGTATACTCTGCCACCAGACGCATGTCGTGACTGACGAGGATGATGGTATGTCCCTGGGCGTGCAGATCGTCCACCAGCACCATCAGTTCCTGGGCACTGCGCCAGTCGAGGCCGATGGAGGGCTCGTCGAGGATGAGAACCTGAGGGCGCATGGCATATACGGCGGCGATGGACACCTTGCGGCGCAGCCCATAGCCCAGCACAGCCGGCGGCGTATCGGCATAAGGGGCGAGGGCAAAGGTCTCCAGAGCGTCGTCGACGCGGGCGCGCACCGCCTCGGGCGTCAGGCCCAGATTACGCGGCCCAAAGCCTATCTCCTCCTGTGTCGTAGCGCAAAAGATCTGATGGTCGGGATTCTGAAAGACGTATCCCACCTGGTGGGCCAGCTCGCCTACCGTGGCCGTCTCCGTGGAACGGCCGCAGACCCAAACCTCTCCACGAGTCGGCTTGAGCAGGCCGTTGAAATGCTTTACCAGAGTTGTCTTGCCCGAACCGTTCTGACCGACGATAGCCAGATAGGCATTGTCGGGAATACTCAGATCGATGCCATTCAGAGCAGGAATCTCGGCGTCGTACTCGAACCACAGATCCCGCGTGCGCACACAGGAGTTATCACTCATGAGGATAGTTTTCGCTCCGCGAGATCACGGCGCAGGATCTCCTCGGCCTCGTCAAGACGTGTGAAACGATAGCCAGTGCCATAGCGATCGTTAAGAGCCATGGCCAGTGCGCTCACCTGGGGGATGGCAAAGCCCACCCGCTCCCTGAGGGAGCGATCAAAAAAGATCTCCTCTGGCGCGCCCATTCTGGCGATACAGCCCTCCCACATGACGGCCACACGATCGGAAAACTGGGCCACGTGCTCGACATCGTGGCTGACCATGATGATGGTCATGCGCCGCTGCCGGCAAAGGGCCTCGATGGCTTCAAACACCTGAAAGCGGCCCACGGGATCCAGGCTCGCGGCAGGCTCGTCCAGAATCAACACCTCTGGCATCATGGCCAGACTGGCCGCGATAGCCACTCGCTGCTTCTCCCCCCCGGAAAGTTGGTTAGGGGAGCGATCGCCATACGAGGCCATCTTCACCACGTTCAGGGCCCATTCCACGCGCTCTTGAATCTCCTGTGGTGCTATCCCCAGATTCTCCGGGCCAAAAGCAACCTCATCCTGCACCGTAGTGCAAAAGAGTTGGCTCTCGGGATCCTGATAGACGATGCCCACACGGGCGGCCAGTTTCTCCACGGGGATATGGCGCGGGTCGCACCCCAACACCTTCACGCTGCCGCGAATGCGCCCCCCCGTGGCCTGAGGGACCAATCCATTGAGAGCCATGCACAGGGTGGTCTTACCCACTCCGGTGGGGCCTATCACGGAGAGAAACTCGCCTCGTTCCACACAGAGATCGATACCGCAGAGCGCCCTGATGGGTTCGCCGCCGGGGAGCGGGGGGTCATAGGCATAATGCAGGTCATCGATGCGAACAACGCTCAAGGGCGGTCCTCTCTATCTCCTACTCTTCGCGCCATTCGGGCCCTCTAGCCAAACGTCTGATGGGAGGATAGGCTCGGCGCACCGCGTAAAACAGCGGGATGCCCACCACGCCTCCCACCACGTTCTGCAACAGGTTGACGGGAAGTTCGGTCAGTGCCGGTCCCCATCCGGTAAGCACCAGTCCCTCGCCCAGAAGATAGAGCCCCACCATGACCATAGTCCCGACCGCCCAGGCCACCACCAACCCAAGGAAATCCTTGCCTCGCGCCAGCGCGCCGGCCACCAACCCCTCGAGCCCGTGGGCCAGGAACGTCAGTATCGCCCATTGGGGATAGCCTCCTAAAAGGTCGGCCAACGCCGCCCCCACGCCCCCGGCGACAAAACCAACCAAAGGACCAAAGCTAAAGGCGCTGAAATAGATGGCCACATCGGAAAGATTAAAGTAGCCCTGGGTGGCCGGGATGGGCACCCGGGCCACCATGGTAAAGACAGCGACGACGGCGATCATAATAGCCGTGACGGCTATGACAAGCGGCGTAACTTTTTTCATGACCGTGCCTCCTGAAAAATAGCGATCCTAACAACCGTTACGACATCCTTGTTTGGAGATAAGCCCCCGTACTCACGACAAGCACCGTCCTGGGATCTCGAGAGCCACACGCGGATCAGACGACCGGACGTCCCGCCCCGAAAAGTGATGATCTCGCTTTTTTTGTGCTCTCTCCCAATTCTTTGACGGCTGCAGCCAGACGGCGCACTCCCTCTTCTATATCCCCCGCCGAGGGGGATACGAAACTTAGGCGCATGAAGCATTCCCCTCGGCCATCAGAAAAGAACACGCCGCCGGGAACAAAGATCATCCCCTTGTCCACCGCTTTGTCCAGCAGTTCCTCGCTGTTGAGGGATTGGGGAAGGGAGCACCAGATATAGAATCCCCCTTGGGGATGGTTCCAGCGTACACCTGGCGGCATGTATCTTCCCAGGGCCCCAAGCATGATCTCTCGACGCCGCGCATAGGTCGATCGCACCCATTCCAGATGGGCATCAAAGCCGCCCTCGGTCAACAGAGTGTGGACTATTTCCTGGACAAAGTTATCGGGGTGCAGATCCATAGCCTGACGCAGGGCCGTCAGGGGCTTGACGAGAGCTGACGGCACGAGCAACCAGCCCAGTCGGAGCCCCGGTCCAAGTATTGAGGAGAGTCCACTCAAATAGAGCACGCATTCCTCCTCATCAATGGCTCGCAGGGGAGCGGGCGGAGCGCCGTCATAGGCCAACTCACCGTAGAGATCGTCCTCCAAGATGGGCACCTGATGTCGTTGGGCGAGGGTCAGCAGAGCCTTTCTACGTCCAGCGCTCATGGTGCTTCCCGTCGGATTCTGGAAATTGGGGATGGTATAGATGAGATGCACGTCGATATGGGACAATATCCGCGCCATCGCTTCCATCCGCATCCCTTCATCATCCAGAGGGACTTCTACCAATCGGGCACCGACGGCGCGAAAGACTTCCAGGGCCCCCAGATAGGTGGGGGATTCGACCAATACCACATCGCCGGGATGTAGAAGCAGATGCGCGACAAGATAAAGGCCCTGTTGTGAGCCGGAAAGAATGAAAATACGTTCCGCAGAGGGCTTGACGCAGCCTCTCATGGCCAGGCGACGCCCCAGTTCGGCCCGCAAAGGCGCAAGGCCCGCTGCGGGCGAATCCCGGAACAGAGACTGTCCACTGGTAGCAAGGACCTGCTGGAAGAGATCTTTAAGATGCAGATGGGGCGAGGGGATGGTCCTGGGAACCCCCGTGGCCAGAGAGATCACCCCCGGCCGCATAGAAAGGTCCTCCACACGGCGCACCAGGGAGCCTCGCAGTTCGCGGACCTCGGGCCGGATCAACCGCGTCCATGAGAGAGGCACAGTAGAAGGCGCCTCCTCCTCGGCCTGCCCCGACTCTGTTCCTAGAACGACCGTTCCCTCCCCGACACGCCCCTCCACCAGGCCATCGGCGGCCAGTTCCCGATAGGCGTTGACCACGGTGGTGCGATTGACGGCCAGATGATGCGCCAGCATGCGTTCCGAGGGGAGATAACTACCCTGGGGTAGGCGCCCTTTTAGTATCAGGGAGCGGATCTGTGTCTCGATCTGACGATATATGGGGGTGCTGCTCTCACGCTCGACAGAAATCTGCATCTCTACTGGATCAAAAGTGGAATGATCCAGCATAGTATAAACCCTATTTCCCTTCCTGAAAAGGGCCATTGACGCATCAAATGAGATCATCCATTCGCCTCTTTATCCCTCCTTCCCGTGCTTTGCTTTTCACGACACTGCCAATGGCTGGCATGGGGAGTAGAGCAGGTTCAGCGTATGGAGAATACAAGGGGGCTCAGGGAGAAGGTCGTTTTGGGGGGGACTCATGGGTGATCCTGGCATTCGCCCTTGGCCTGTTCCCACAGGGCATCCATCTCCTCCAAAGTCATCTCTTCCAGAGGCTTACCCTGTACCTGCGCACGGCGTTCCAGAGCGGCAAAGCGATCCATGAAACGCTGATTGGCCTGGCGCAAAGCGCTTTCGGCATCAATGTCATGCCAACGGGCCACGTTGACCAGGCTGAAGAGCAAGTCGCCCATCTCTGCCAGGTGCTCATCGACATCGGAGGCCTGGAGGAATTCCTGCAGTTCCTCCCGTACTTTGGCCGCTACGGGACCGGCACTGGCCCAATCGAATCCCACACGGGCCACCCGCCGCTGTATCTCCATGGCCTGCGAGAGGGCGGGGAGGGCTCGGTTGATGCCCGACAGCATCGAGGAAAAGGCCTCCTCGCCCCGTTCCTCCCGCTTGATACGCTCCCAGTTCTGCAGCACCTTATCCGCATCCTCGACTTTTTCTTCGCCAAAGACGTGCGGATGGCGCCGCACCAGTTTTTCGATGACATGCTGGGTGGAGTCAATGAGCTTGAAATCGCCATCCTCCGCGGCGATTTGGGCGTGAAAGAGGATCTGTAACATAAGATCACCTAACTCTTCCTCCAGAGCCTCCATATCATCGGCGTCCAGGGCAGCAAGCACCTCATAGGTCTCCTCCAGCAGTTCCGAACGGAGCGTTTGGTGAGTCTGCTTACGATCCCAGGGACAGCCCCCTGGTGCGCGCAAGTGGGCTATCACATCCTGAAAACTGGAGAGAGAGACAGACGAGGAGAGAGGGGGAATGTACACTGTGGTCAGATGATCCAGATCCTCTTGGCGGTCCAGCTGGTATAGGGGGATATCGCGAATCTCCTGTTCCTTCGTTCCCGCACGATACACCAGGCGGATAGGCTGGTCGTCATGATAGAGGTTCATCAGGGTGATCTTGGCTCGCGAGACCACATAACGATCGCATACCTGCACGATGAGGGCTCCCACATCCGGACAGAGGTTCGGATGATGCTGCTCTCCCAAAAGCATGGCGTCGTATATCTGCAATCCATCAAAGGGATCGACTCCCAAAGCCGTCGTGGACGGCTCCAGGAAACTGACCCCCGCTATGACGCGCGTGGAGAGCCCCTCCTGTCGCGCCAGTTCCAGAATGCGGGGCACCGCCGTCTCCCCCATAAAAGGATGCCCCGGAACCGCGTACACCACCCCCTGGGGACGCCCCCCAAGGGTCACAACCCGCGTGGCGATCTCCTCGTAAATCTCCTCATATGAGTCGTGGTTTTCATAGACCTCATCGAAGGAGCGGTAACGGGCTCCTTCAGGCAGGCTTTCCACCGAGGGATGGCGTTTTGTGCGTAAATAGACCTCGTTGGCGCTCTCCAGTGTTCTCCATGCTTCCAAGGTAATCTGGCCCGGATCCCCGGGCCCCAGCCCAACGATGACGATGGGAGCGATCATATGCCTCCTTTGCCCTGACTTTTGCCTATTATAGTCCGCCCAGAGTGTGGGGCAAAGAAAGCGAGGACCAGAACCACGCAAACCTCACAGTCGGAAGATTATTCCAACTGTGAGGTTCTTACAATGGCGACTAGGTCGTGACTTTTTTCAGGTCCCTGGCTGCCCTGATAATCAGCGTCGCCGCCTCGTCAACACCCAACTTTCCCACATTCGCCACCAGATGATAGAGGGCGGGATCATCCCAGTTGATAAAATGAAATTCGCGCAGATATTCGGCGGCTGCCTCGTCCCGCTCTCTTATGAACCGCCGCGCCTGCGCCGCTGTCATATCCCTTTCCACCTGCAACCGCTCCACCCGATATTCCAGAGGTGCCACCACACGCACGTGGAGGACATCGGGTTTATCCTCGAGAATGGCCTGGCCTCCCCGCCCGATGATAAGCATATTCCCCCGCTTATAGGCCGCGTTCATGGTAGCCTCGATAAGATCGATGGCTCCCGCCTCATCAAGCACGCGCGTGGCTCGCGTGCCCCCCCGCCCCACCCAGGAGGTCACCTTGGTAACCTCCCGTCGCCGGCTGAAGAGACGCTCGAAAAAGTTACGCGCCTCATACTCGTCTATGGAATAATCCACGATCTCGGACGCCGAAATCCCCACTTCGGAGGCCACCTGGGTCATGGCCCGTTTGTCAAACTCTCGCAGGCCCAACTCACTGGCTATCCGATAGGCCACTTCCTCCGCATCACTTCCGACCTGCCGTGACATGGTAATGACCGCCATCTCTGCCCCCTCTCTGCACTCGTGCGTTTTTCGTTGACCGATACACACATTTCCTGACGCATCCTTATTATCCCTTTTTCCTGCATCACCTCCTGAAAGGCAACAAGCACCAACCCATCCCTCGGTCATGGATTGGTGCCTCGACGAGACCCGACCATCTTCCTTCATTCCACATTATACTGTAGTCCGCCCAAATTCTCAAGCGATTGTAATCTCTCGCGTTACAGATGGTCCTTTTCCCCGTATCACGCCCATATGTGATTTGACACGGATACCACCTCATGCCATGCTGTAAGCGAAGAGCAGAGGGGAGGTCTTTTGTGGATCGCTGGCTGGATCAATCCGAACTGTCGCAGATCACGGGCGTCGTGGTGCCCGCTTATTTCTCCTCCAAGCCCTCCGATGCCATGGTGCGCGACCTGTTGTGGATGACTTTGGTGGACTGTCACCATTACATACCCCTCCATCAGGTAGTCACCGTCGTCGATGGAGATGAACGCGCGGCGCGCCTCATCAGAGAGGTAAGGGGCGCGCTTGCGACCGAGCACGGAGATACGTTTCACATCCTCGGCCTGCCCGAGAACAGGGGTAAACTCTGGGCTATCAAAAAGGGCATCTCACTCCTGCTGGAAGCCGAACCGACGCTGGAGTATTTCGTCATCCGCGACGGGGACGGAGACCACGACATGAGCGAGGTTCCCTCCCTAGTGCGCACGAGCGCCTATCTGGCAAAGACCCATGGCACCTCGCACGTCATGGCCATCGGCTCCCGCCGCAGCCGTCACCATCCCATGGGCTGGATCCGCGGGGAACTGGAGACGCTGCTGGACCGCATCACCCTGGACGCCCTAGCGTATCATCTGGCGCGATCGGGCCGCAGCATGAATCTCTCCAACTGTCTGGGGGACAGCGTGATGCCCGACCTGAGCAGTGGCTTCAAGGTGTATGGCAGGGGGATAGCGAGGGAACTCTTCATAGGGCAGGAGCCCCAGATGGCTTGCCTTTCCCCCGAGGACTATTGGCACTATGGACCAGAGACGGTCACCATCGTAGAAGCCGTCCTACAAGGCACCATCATCGGGGAGAAACTGCGCCTCACCTGGGACGGTCAACCGGCGACATCCTTTGGCGAGTTCAAGCACGTCTCGCTGTATGGCGGACTCTTGGCCTGGGTCTATGCGCGGCTGGACATCCCATTGGAGGCGGCAGCCCAATTCTACGACAACCACGCTGCCCACGCCCTGCTGCGCACCACGGGCGAGGGACGCCAACTGCTCGACGCCGTGCGCTGTTACGCCCTGAAAAAGATCGTGGAACATCGTCACCTCTCACGGCCAGTGCCGGAGGCGGAACCGATACTGCCTTTTCTCTAGAGGAGTGGGGATCGCTCAGGAAAAAAGTCCTTCCAAAAAGCATCGGTCCAGACAAAGGGCCAAAAAGGGCGCCCCCGCTGACACCCAGGCGCCGATGAGGCTATACTGAAGATAGCGAGCCAGATAAGCCATCGGCGTTTCTCCCGTGGGCAGCAAAAGGCCTATACCATACCAGATCAGGAGCAGCCCGCACACGCCCACCAGGTAGCGTCCCGCGCGCTGACAAAGGGTGTCGCTTTCCCCATCATCCCATCGGTCAGAGAGCCAAGCGGCCCCCCCACCCAGACCAAATAGCACCCCCGTGATCTGCAGCACGGTATCCACGGCCAGGGGATCGGCGACGCGGCCCGTATGATACAACATGTTCTCCCGCCACAGAGAGGGCATCTCCCAGGCACCCAGGGTGGCGCGACTCAGAAATCCCAGAAGCAGCATGGCCATGGAAACAGTCAGGGCCACGAAGACCTGCCCAAGACTACTCTGACGCATCAACCACGCCCTGACAGGGCCCTCCCATCGCAAAAAGGCCCACAGGACCACTCCCCCAAACAGCCACCCCGCCAGTACATCGGTAAGGAAATGAACTCCCAGGTAGAGGCGCGAGAGACTTATGAGCAGGATCAGGACGAGTGCCACGGGCCAGGCCCACCATCTGCTGGAGACATGGGCCAGCAACCCCCAGACACCCACACTGTTTTGTGCGTGCCCCGAAGGAAATCCAAAAGAGCTTTGACTGCTCAGAGTCCTCATCTCCTCACTTGCCCAATAAGGCCGGGGCATGTGAAAAGCCACCTTGAGCGTGTCGTTGATCCAGGCACTGAGGAACAACATGAGGGCCACACGCAATCCCAGCCCGGAATCCCACCACCAATAGAGGGCGGTCATGGCAAACATATAGAACTCGGCGTTGCCCAGAAAGGTGAACCCTTTCATGGGCAGAGTCATCCAATTGCCCGTGCTTTGCAGAAAACCGATCAGATCGAATTGCAGGGGCCAAAGCATCTTCATGGAACCAGGACTCCCCATACATACACAGCGTGAGACATAGACACTCAGAACGCCGGCAGGTCGGGCAGATGCTGCAGCAGTTCTCCGCGCACTGCCTCTTTCATCTCTTCAACCATCTCCTCACTGCGCCCCTCGAAACGCAGCGAAAGTTTGGGAGAGGTGTTGGAGGCACGCACCAGGGCCCAATCCCGGTCACCAAAGTAGATGCGGGCGCCGTCGATGTCAATCACGCGGCAGCGCTCGATAAAGGCCTCGCGAACGGCCTCCACGATCTCCCATTTCAAATAATCAGGACAGTCTATACGCAACTCGGGAGAACTCACGTACTCGGGCAGCCCCTCCAGCAGCGAGGCAAAGATCTCGCTCAACGGCCTCCCCTCACGCTCCACATACTGCAACAGAAGGGCAGAGGCGTAAAGGGCGTCATCGAACTCGAAGGGGGGATCATTGAAAAAGACGTGGCCACTCAACTCGCCACCGATGACCGCCCGCTCCCTGTGCATACGCGGCAGGACGTAGGTGTTGCCGCACTTGGACATGACCGGGATACCGCCATATTTGCGCACCCCATCGAACAGGGTCTCCGAGCAACGCACCTCGAAAACCGCCTTGCCCGGCCCCTCCCGTAGGGCCTCCCGAGTGTACAGCAGGAGATAGGTATCCGGCGATACGATCTGCCCCTTTTCATCCACCAGACCGATGCGGTCGGCATCGCCGTCAAAGGCGATGCCCACGTCGCATGCCTCCCTCACAACCGTCTCGGCCAGTTCCGTCAGGTTCTCCACCTCGCTGGGATTGGGGGGATGATTGGGAAAGGTGCCGTCGGGCTCGCAGTAAAGGGGCACGATCTCACATCCCAACTCACGCAGCAGGCGCACGGCAAGAGGTCCCCCAACGCCGTTTCCCCCATCCACGGCCACCTTGAAGCGCTCCGAAAGCTCCACTTTGTGTTGAATGCAGTTGAGATAGGGATACACCACGTCCCTCGCTAGGCGGTCTCCCTCGCCAGAGGCAAAGGAGCCGCTGGCGATAAGACGTTCCACATTTTGCAATTCCTCCCCAGCCAGAGCCTCCATACCCACCTGCAGTTTCAGGCCGTTGAACTCGGCCGGATTATGGCTGGCCGTGATCTGTACTGCCCCATCTACCCAGAAATGATTGACGGCAAACGAGGTGACAGGCGTGGGCACCTGCCCAATGTCGATGACTTCACAGCCAGAGCGCATGAGTCCACGAATGGCGGCCTCACCAAAGGGATCGGAACTGGGGCGGCTATCACGGCCCACGACGATCTGCCGACGGCCCGCGCGGCGCCGTATGTAGGTGCCAAAGGCGCGCCCCAGCGACTCCAGCGCCGTGGTGGTCAGTTCCGATCCCACCACGCCGCGAATATCGTACTCGCGAAAGATGGCCCGGCTCACCGACAGGCGCTTTTCCAGCGCATAGTCGTGCAGCAGGGTGTGAAGGGCCTCGCCCAGTTTATCCGGATCATGACGCACCACCAGACGCTCCTCTCCCGTTACCGGATCCGGCTCCATCACCTCGGCGGCCAGGTCACGCTCGATAAAGATGGCCCCCTCTATCAGGGCCATCTCCTGGGGCGTGCCGGGGAACACCATCACTTGAGAGTCGTCATTCCCCACCACCTGGGGCTCCACCAGGGCAGCGGAACTCTTGCGGTAGCGCTCCAGCACCTCGGAACTTATGGTTCCCCTGCGGTGTGCGAGTACATAGTCCAGACGGAATCCACAGTGACGACGGATGGCCCGTACGTGATCGGCCACCGAATAGCCCTCGGTCTGATTGGGCTGGGTCATCAGGTTGCAGACGAATATCTTACGCGCCGTACTTTGACGGATAGTCTCGTTGATCTCCTCGATGAGCAATGCGGGGATGAGGTTGGTGTACAGGGAGCCCGGGCCGATGACGATGGCGTCTGCGCTTTCCACGGCGTCCAACACCTCGGGCGTTGGACGAAAGTCCGACGCCTGCTTGCCTACCACCTCCGAGATCAGGAACACGCGACGGATGGCCTCTCTCTCCTTGCCCTCGGCGATGGCTCCTTCCCCCACAAGCCGGGAGCCGTCAGAGAGTTCAGCACAGACTTCCACGCGGTCGAGGGTGGGCATTAGCATCTCCTCCGCCGTCGCCCCTATGGAAGAGTGCAGTTGAGCAAAAGAGGCTCCGGCGTTGGCCGGCGGCACGACCCCCACGATCTCCCAGGGGGCATCCCGATAGGCGGACACTAACATGGAAAGCCCCTGGGTACCGGCAAAGGCCACCACCTTGCTGCGATCTGTCTGCTGACTCGCCACTACTTACCTCCATTGAAAAATGAATCATAGTGCATTCTTGATTTTATCGCCAAAGCAAACTGAAATATATCATGGCCGTGTCCCTCTGTCAACGCTTCAAGACGTGTTCCTTCCTGATAAAAGCCTCCCATGGACAAGTCATATCCCCTGCACTATACTACGGAACAGTGAAGATACCACAAGGAATGAATAGCCGAAAGGTTGATGCCATAAAAAGGAGAGGAGGCCGTAATGTCAGGACAACTGCAACTGCAAGGCGTCATCCCACCGATGATCACCCCCCTGGACGCGCAGGAGCGGGTGGACGTGGCAAGCGTCCAAAGGGTCGTCGACCATCTGCTGGAAGGGAGCGTGAGCGGCATATTCGCCCTGGGTACGGCCGGCGAGGGGCCGGCCATACGCCAGAAAGAGCGACCCGTGCTGCTTGAGGCAGTGGTGGAGACTGTCGGGGGCCGGGTGCCCGTGCTGGCTGGCTGTATGACCGTGAGCACCCAGCGAGCGCTGGACTGCGCCCGGGAGGCGGCGGATTGCGGTGCTGACGCCGCGGTCATGACGCCACCCTTTTACTATGGCACAGAGGATCAGGAGGTGTTCCGGGAGCATTTTGCCTATCTGGCGAACCAGAGCCCCCTGCCCGTAATCATGTACAATATCCCCGGGATGACCCACGCCTTTCTGAAGGCGGAGACCGCCGCCGAACTCGGTGAGAGAGAGGAGATCGTGGCCCTCAAGGATAGTTCCGCCGACATGGAACACCTACGGCGGCTGGCGCCCCTCTGCGAGGCCTCGGGACTCGGGATACTCCAGGGCTCGGAGCGCGCCCTCATCGAGAGCCTGGAATTGGGCATCCACGGTTTGGTCTCGGCCTCGGCCAACGTGGCCCCCCGATGGTTCGCCGCCCTATGGGATGCCTTCCAGGAAGAGGATATGGAGAGTGTGCGCGCCTACGACGAAAAGGCGGCCGCTTACCGAAAGGGCGTCTATGGTCAGGGGTACTGGCTGAGTTGTCTCAAAATGGCCATGAACGTGCTGGGGCTCTGCCAGCCCGTCACCACGCGGCCCATCCCACCGGTGGACGCCGAACAGAGGGAGCAGATACGTGCAACGCTGGAACGCATCGGCCTGACGTAGGACGAAGCGGCACTCCACAATGAAAACAAGGAGGAAGCGATGAACGTCAATAACGAACCGCGCTACAAGGATCCCACGGCATCCGTAGAGGAGCGCGTGGAAGATCTGATCTCCCATATGACGCTGAAGGAAAAAGTCTCCCAGATGGTGCACGACGCGACGGCCATCGAGCGCCTCGACGTGCCGGCTTACAATTGGTGGAACGAGTGTCTGCACGGCGTGGCCCGGGCGGGCGTGGCCACCGTCTTCCCCCAGGCCATCGGTATGGCCGCCACATGGAATACGCAGTTGATCGGGCGCATGGCGGAGGTCACCTCCGACGAGGCGCGGGCCAAGCATCACGAGGCCCTGCGCAACGATATACACCATATCTATACGGGGCTCACCTTCTGGTCGCCCAACATCAACATCTTTCGCGATCCCCGCTGGGGACGGGGGCAGGAAACCTACGGGGAAGATCCCCATCTTATGGCTTGCATGGCCGTGGCCTTTATCGAGGGCCTGCAGGGCGATGATCCCGCCTATCTAAAGGTAGTAGCCACGGCCAAGCACTATGTGGTGCACAGCGGCCCCGAGGAGGCACGGCACCACTTTGACGCGCGGGCCAGGGCCCGGGATATGCGCGAGACCTACCTTCCGGCCTTTGAGGCCGCCGTACGTGAAGCGGGCGTGGAATCGGTCATGGGCGCCTACAATCGCACCAACGGCGAGCCCTGCTGCGCCAGCCCCACCCTGCTGGGCGACATCCTCCGCAA
The DNA here is from genome assembly GCA_046538105.1 of Anaerolineales bacterium. Classification (GTDB taxonomy): domain Bacteria; phylum Chloroflexota; class Anaerolineae; order UBA1429; family UBA1429; genus JAWLEV01. Next base: position 19,332 of record JBKHJO010000034.1, read on the forward strand.
AGAGTGGGAATTCGAGGGCTATGTGGTCTCGGACTGTGGCGCCATTCGCGACATCTGTGAAGGGCACCAACTGGTGGATACGCCGGAGGAGGCGGCTGCCCTGGCCGTGAAAAAGGGCTGCGACCTGAACTGCGGCGAGGTGTACGCTTTCCTGCTGGAGGCGTTGGAGCAGGGACTGATCGACGAGGAGACCATCGACCGCTCCCTGCAGCGCCTGTTCAGGGCCCGTTTCCGTCTGGGCATGTTCGACCCCCCAGAAATGGTGGACTATGCCCAGATCCCCTACAGCGTCAACGACTGCACCACCCATCGCGAACTGGCACTAAAAGTGGCCCAGGAATCCATGGTGCTGCTCAAGAACGCGGACGATCTGCTGCCCCTGTCCAAGGAACTGGACAGGGTAGCCGTCATCGGGCCCAACGCCAATGGTGTGGAAGTGCTGCTGGGCAACTATAACGGTACCCCCTCCAACGCCACCACGCCCCTGGAGGGCATTCGGGAGATCGTCTCCGAGGGCACCACGGTGCGCTATGCGCAGGGCTGTTCGGTGACCGGCACATCCACCGAAGGCTTTTCCGAGGCGGTGGCCGCCGCCGAGGAGGCCGACGTGGTCATCGCCTGCATGGGCATCTCCCAGGAAATAGAGGGGGAGGAAGGCGCAGGTACCCAGGCCGACCGCACTGAACTGGGCCTTCCCGGCGTGCAGGACGATCTGCTGAAAGCGGTGTACGACACCGGGACGCCCCTGGTTGTTGTGCTCATCAACGGCAGCGCCCTGGCCGTCAACTGGGCCCAGGCCCACGCGCCGGCCATCCTGGAGGCCTGGTATCCGGGAGAGGAGGGCGGCACGGCAATCGCCCAGGTGCTCTTTGGCGACTATAATCCCGCGGGCCGCCTGCCTGTCACCTTTTACAAGTCGGTGGAGCAGCTTCCTCCCTTTGAGGACTATGCCATGGCGGATCGCACCTACCGCTTTATGGCGCAGGAACCCCTTTATCCCTTTGGCCATGGGCTGAGTTACACCACCTTCACCTATGACGACCTGCACCTGCCCGCCCGTATCGAGGCCGGCGAGGAGATCACCATCAGCGCCCGGGTGCGGAACACGGGAGATCGGGCAGGCGACGAGGTAGTACAGCTGTACCTACGTGATGACGAGGCCACCTTCCCCGTGCCCCTGCGCCATCTGGAGGGCTTTCGGCGGCTATATCTGGCGCCAGGCGAGGCGCAGAGGGTGACCCTCACCCTGACCCCGCACCAGATGGTGGTATACGATGACGAGGGAAAGCCCCGCATCGAGCCCGGTACTTTTACGGTCTCCATCGGCGGGGGCCAGCCCATAAAGGGAGGCGCCGCTGACTATGTGACGGGCCAGTTCGAGGTAAAGTAGGGCAAAGTGTTACTTCGCCCACGGGTTCGTCGTAAGGCACGTAGGGGAGGTCGGTTCGTCAACCTCCCTGAGTGCCGGTAGGAAAGCGCAGAGCGCTTTCCCAATGTCGCGATACCATCCTAAAGAAGCGCTATTGGTGTAATGTAGAGCGGAAAGCCGTTCGCCCTACAAATAGCAAAGAGGAGGACTATGCAGAACGATATCTCACATGACAACGACACGGCGACCATACCCACCATCCCCTTTGGTCCCCACCGCATCTCGCGGCTGATCCTGGGCGCCAACCCCATCAATGGGGGCTCCCACCTCTCCCGTTTCGTGGATCAACAGATGCGCCGCTATTTCACGCCACAGCGCGTGCTGGATCTGCTGGCACGATGCGAGGCGGCGGGCATCAACACCTGGCAGTCAGGACCCCAAAATCTCGATCTCTACGAACAACATCGGGGGGACGGGGGCGGTATGCACTATATTTCGCTGTACAATCCCCAACATCCCGAAACCCTGCCCCAGATCGTGCAGGCTGGGACCATAGGCATCGCGCACCATGGCGAGGTGACCGATGTCCTGTTCAAGGAGGGGAAAATCGAGCGCATGGAGGATTCCTTGAAGCGCATACGGGACACGGGGCGCCTGGTAGGCGTCTCCACGCACATGCCCGCGGTGGTCGATTACGTGGAGAGTACGGGTTGGGACGTGGATTTCTACATGACCTGCGTCTACGAGCGGCATCGCAGCCGTGAGGCGCTGGAAGAGCTCCTGGGCCACATGCCCATCCGCATACCGGAGGTATATCTGGAGGACGACCCGCCCCGTATGTGGAAGGCCATGCAGCAGACCCCCAAACCCTGCCTGGCCTTCAAGATCCTGGCCGCGGGCCGCCTGTGTGAGCGGCAGGAGACAGTGGAGAAGGCCTTTCGGGAGACCTTCCGGCACATCAAGAAGAACGACGCCGTAATCGTGGGCATGTATCCCGTTTACGAGGACCAGGTGCGCCTGAACGCCGACTATGTACAGCGCTTCAGCGCGCTCAGCGGCGACGAGTAGAGGTTGCCTGATGTTGGAGTATACGCGGTATCCTGGATTCCGCTCGTAAATACAACGGTGAAAGGCAGAAATAGATGATAAATACTGACAAAAAGCCGACGATCGGCATCATCATGGGAGATCCGGCCGGCATCGGACCCGAAGTTGCACTGAAAAGCATGACGGTGCCAGAGATTCACGATATATGTCGTCCCATTCTGATAGGCGATCATGACATACTGGAACGACAGGCATCGCAGTTTGCGCCCGAGGTCTCGCTCTACCGTAAAGAGGATGAGGGGGAAGGCACGGGAAGCGCGCCATTTGCCGTGGAGGTCAGGGATCTTGGGGCAGAATATGGACCGGTCGAGATAGGACGCGCCAGCGAGGCAGGTGGCCGGATCGTTCTGGATTCGATCCAGATGGCTTTTCAACTCGCCCTGGATGGGGAACTGGACGGCATCGCGATGGCCCCCATCAACAAGGAGGCGCTGGCCAAAGCCGAGGCCGACTATCATTCCGAGTTCGAACTGTTCGCTGACCTGACGGGCGTGAAGCGAGTTTGGGGCGTGGTAAAATGGGAGCGCATCTTTCGCACCACGGTGACGGGACATATTCCCTTTCGCGAGATCCTGGAACACCTCACATCATCCGGGATCGTGGATGCGGCACACGTTCTACAGCAAACGATAGTCAGGTTCGGCATCCAGCAACCGCGTCTGGCCTTGGCGGCACTCAACCCCCATGCCGGCGATAGAGGCCTGCTTGGAGATGAGGAACGGACGATCATCACCCCCGCCGTCGAATCCCTGGCCGAAAGTGGTATGGACGTAAAGGGACCCATCCCTGCGGACACGGTCTTTGTGCGCGCACAGCAGGGCGAATTCGATGGCATCGTCTTCCTCTATCACGATCAGGGAAACATTGCCATGAAAGCCGTCGCCTTTGGGGAGGGGGTGGTCATCTATGCGGGCCTGCCCGTGATCGTCGCCACCCCGGGCCACGGGAGCGCCTATGATATCGCCGGAAACGGCATAGCGCGAGAGGCCAACATGATACAAACGCTCAGAACGGTGGCACAACTGGCGGGTGCAGATAAGAGCAGCCCGTAAATCTGGATGTCATAACTGGCGAGGAATGCTGCCCCCTCGCACGTCGAGATATGGCGCCCAACAAGAACGGCCGTCCCCTAATCCCCGTTGAAACATAGTGGAGCATGAGACACGCCCGAGGTACGTCTCATGGTCCGTTGACCTATTTTTCGGAGTAGACGTCCGCCTGACTGTAGAAAAAGATGATCTCCACGTGGCCACCCTCATGGAACCCGAACACGTGCCACTCGTCCTCTGGAAAGTGCAGCGTCATGCCCGGCTCGAGGGGTACCGGGGCGCCCAATTCATCCGGCGCGTCGCCGATGCCGCCATAGCGCGTCCAGCCGTCCTGGGCACTGAGCACATAAACGATCTCCTCCTCGTGTTGGTGGGGCGCCATGGGTCCACTCTCGCCCGAGTAGCGGGCAAAGCCCATGGTCATGACGTCGCTGGCCGACACCGCGCCCTCATCACCCACCACCAGTTGAATCACCCTACCAGGCAAGGACTTTTGGGGCACATGTTCACGTCTGATCAGTTTCATCGACCTTTCTCCCTTTTAGATCTACTGAAAAAAGTTCCATGCGTTGCGCGGCACTTGTTATCGCCCTCCAGCAATTTGCTGTTGTGATGTGCAAAGGCTGCTTTTCTACACAGATTCCCGCACAAGTGCCACACAACTAAACGGCTGCAGAACGCTAACGTCCCTGGCCAGCCTTTTTCGCCGGTTCGCTGTCCCCATGCAGGCGCTGCAAAAAGACCACCGAGCGAATCTCGCGTTCCAGGGTATATTGCAAGTAGCCATGCAGCAACGCCTCTATCTCATCCAAAGTGGTCATCTTCAGACGGAGCGTCTCGATGTCGGACGGCCCGTGGGTCTGGAGGTAACGCATCACCTTCTGGGCGTTGATGGAGACCGCCTCGGCATCGCCATATTGGGTGCGGCAGTCGGGACAGAGGAGTCCGCCCTGGGCAAAGTTAAAATAATTCGTCTGCGGTCGAATCTCGCCGCCGCAGCCCAGGCAACGAAAGAGTTCCGGCTGATAGCCGCTGCAGGCCAGCAGGCGCAGTTGAAAGTAGCGCATCCAGAGGTGAGTATCGTGGCCCCTGGCCAACCAGCGCAGCCCCTGGGCCGTCAGATCGTACAGGGCCTCATTCTCCTCGCCCTCCTGGGCAAAGCGCCACACCAACTCCCCCGCGTAACAGGCATAGCTGAAGCGCAGGAGATCACCGCGCAGCCCCTCGTAGGACTCCAGACACTCGGCGTGAGTGACGACCTCCAGGTTGCGCCCCCGGGCCAGCATGAACTCCACACGATAGAACAGGTCGACGTGGCCCACCTTGTGGCTGGTGCTGCGGCGCACACCCTTGGCGATGGCCGACACCTGGCCGCCGGGGGTGAGCAAGGTGAGGATGCGATCCGCCTCCCCATAGTCTATCTCGCGGAGGATGATGGCCTCGGTGCGGTAGAGACGGGGCTTGGCCACGGCGCGTCCTTCCTAGTCCTCGTCCAGCCGGGCCAGCACGCGCTGGGCCACCGCGTCCGCTAGCGCCTCCACGTCCAGGGCCTGCACACCAAAGGTCTGCACCAGACCGCAGAGGTCATCGTCGGGCGAGGCAAAGTGAGCGTCGGGTCCCAGCATCTCGGCGCGCAGTTCCGTCAGGTGACGGGCCTCCCCCTCAGGCAGGGTCTGCACGCGGCCCAGAAGGCGGGCCATGAGGATGATCTCGGCCGTGTTCTCAACCTTTTCCAGTTTAAAATAGGCCTTCAGGGGTGTCGCCCCCACCGTCACCGCACCGTGGCGATCCAGAACCAGGGCATCGTGCTCGAGGATCAACTCGCGTACCACCACGGGCCCCTGGGCCGACGAGGGCGTGGCATACTCTGTGGTGGGGATGACGCCCACGGTGATCAGGGTCTCGGGCAGCACCGGGGGCTCAAGGGAGATGCCGGCCACGGTCAGAGCCGTGGTGATGGGTGGATGGCCGTGCACCACGGCGCGCACGTCTGCACGCTGCCGATAGACCTCCAAGTGCAGGCGTATCTCTGATGACGGTGTGTTCGCGCGAGCGCGAACAGGGCACCCTTCTAGATCCGTGAGCAGTACATCCTCGGGCCCGATGAGGCCCTTGCTCACACCGCTGGGTGTGACGAGGAGATGGTCCTCGCCCCAGCGCGCCGAGACGTTGCCATCGGTGGCGGCGATCAGATCCTTGTCGTACATGAGTTGGCAAACCTGCACGATCTCCTGGCGCAGGGCCTGTTCGCGTTCAAAATCTTCTGACATGTTGACTCCTTCGGTTTATTATAGATTGTAGATTGAAACGATATCCCGACAACATTGGCAGGACTCTCGGCGGAGTGACTTTCCACCCTACGCATGGCCCCGGCACGAGCGCCGTTTGTCCTCCACACTGATGCGGGGGAAAGCATCGGGCAGGAGCGCCTGGAGGGAGGTGATCCACACGTGATCGTCGGTATCGGCCACGAGGACGATCATATCCTCCACGAACTCGCTCATCACCTGGCGGCAGGCGCCGCAGGGCGTGGCGCCGCCCTCGCTCACCACGGCCAGGGCCTGCAACGCGCGCTCGCCTGCCGAGAGCGCCTTCCAGATGGCCACCCGCTCGGCGCAGACGGTGAGCCCAAAGGAAGCGTTCTCCACGTTGCATCCGGCAAAGATGTGCCCCGATGCCGTGCGCACTGCCGCCCCGACGGCGAACTGCGAATAGGGGGCGTAGGCGCGCGCCCGCGCCTCCAACGCCGCGGCGACCAGATTGCGGTCCTCTCCAGACAGATCCCGACTTCTAGTCCTCGTCGTCATCCTCCGTCTCCCCTACCCGCCCCTGGTATCTCGCAGGGACACCGTATACCAGAGTTTCCTCTGGCACATTCCGGGTCACCACGGCGCCCGCGCCGATCTTGGCCCCCCTGCCCACGCGCACGGGGGCCACCAGCATGGTTCCGCTGCCGACAAAAACCCGCTCCTCAATAAGCGTGGGATGTTTGTGCTGCCCGTCATAGTTGCAGGTGATGGTTCCCGCCCCCACGTTCACATCCTCGCCCAGCTGGGCGTCGCCAAGATAACTGAAATGACCCATCTTGGTGCCCGGCGCCAGGTACGAGTTCTTGACCTCACCAAAATTGCCCATATGCACACCTCGGCCCAGGTGGGCGCCCGGCCGCAGATGGCCAAAGGGCCCGATGTCCACGTCGTCCTCCAACACGGCCTCCTCCAGGACAGAAGCCATGACCTCACAGCGGTCCCCCATGCGCGTATCCCGCACCATAGTATGGGGGCCGATGACACATCCCTCGCCGATGACAGTCTCTCCCTGAAGATGGGTGTTGGGATGGATGATCGTGTCCCGTCCCACCCGAACGCCAGCCTCTATATACGTGGTGGCCGGATCGACGAGGGTCACGCCTGCAAGCATGATCTCCTCGTTGATGCGCCGCCGCAGGATGCCCTCGGCCCGGGCCAGGTGCACCCGGGTGTTGATACCCTGCACCTCCTCCACGTCGCCGATGGTCACTGCGTCCACGGGGCGACCGTCCTCCACAGCCAGGCCGACCATATCCGTCAAATAGTACTCGCCCTTGGGCTGGGTAACGGGCACGTCGGGCAGCCGCTCCCACAGCCAGGCCGCGTCAAAGCAGTAGACACCACAGTTCAACTCCTCGATGGCCAGGATCTCGGGGCCGGCCACAGCCTCCTCCACGATCTCCCTCACGTTCCCCGCCTCGTCGCGTACCACGCGCCCAAAGCCCATGGAATCCTCCGAGGTCACGCTGAGCATGGTCACCGCAGGTTGCCGCGCCTGGTGGCGCCGGACCAAGCGCCGTAACGTCTCTACACGGAGGGCGGGCATGTCAGCATAGAGGACAAGGACGCTATCCGCCCTCCCCGCCAGCGCTTCCCGTGCCTGCAGGGCGGCGTGCCCCGTGCCCAACTGCTCCGCCTGCAAGACGTACCGCACGTCACTTCCCACCGTCTCCTTGACCGCCTCGGCGCCCTCGCCCACGACGAGCACCACCTCCTCGGCACCCAAGGCCCGCGCCTTGTCCACGGCCCAGAGGAGCATGGGTCTCCCCACCACGGGATGGAGCACCTTGGGGCGCGAGGATTTCATGCGCGTTCCTTCTCCGGCAGCCAGAATCACAGCGGCGATCTTGCTCATGGATCATCATCCTCCCAAATAGAAAATAGACCAGGCCTGAGGCCTGGTCTATTGTATGCTTCCTGGACGGCGTTGTCCAGCGCTAGGAATAAGAAAAAGGCTGGGGCGGAAGGATTCGAACCTCCGAGTGGCGGCTCCAAAAGCCGCTGCCTTACCGCTTGGCGACGCCCCAACGCACGGAAAATTGTATCATAACGGGGGTGAGATGGCAAATGAGAAGACGCCAATATCAGTACAGGCGCCACCCCAGCGAGTCCACCCGTTCCCATATCTCACGAGCCCCGTCCAAACCCTCGGACGCCAGCATGCGCACCAACCCGTCTGGGAGAGGGAGGTGTCACTTGTCCGCTCTCCTCTTTGACCTACTGGGCGCTGGGTACCATGATTTCATGAGCGATGTGTCGCAACATATCCGTAACATCGTAACTCTCCCAATCCTCATTCATGGCCCCGACAGTGAAAAGAGTCCAACCAATGACATAATCGTCATGACGAACCTGATCATCATACCAGCGCAGTTGGCGAATATAGACCTGGTAGGGATCGCCATCCAGCCCCTGTTGAGCCCAATAACCCTGGAAATCCTGCCATCCTCTGCCATCGGAGGGGCCGGGGCGATTGCCCACCAGGCCATCGACCCCCGCCTCAGAGATCACCAGAGGGATGACAAGACCACGCGGCTCGAGGAAATCCTCATACCACCAACGGTAGCGCAGGGTCAAGGCGCCCCGATCCGCATGATTGGGATGGCCGGGAAGACCCGCCCCCATGGAGCGATCCATGGTAGGGGCATCGTACTCGTGCAGGGTCAGGATGCCGCCATGCTGCTTCGCCGCCTGGATGGCGGGGAGAAACTGCTCGAATTCGCCCCATTCGGGCACGCCGGTCGAAAAACTGCCAACCGCCGTCCTGAAACCGTGCTGCGCCATCACACGCACCCTTTCGGCCTCAAATTCGGCATACCAGGACATCTTGCCCTTGATATCGGGCTCGTTGACCCCTTCCCAATAGTCGATGGCGGGATTGAGTTGATAGATCTCCAGGTGATGGGCGACAAAAGTCTGTGCCGCCTGCCTGGGGTCTCCCTCCAAACTCTGGTCCGTCCGCACACGCCCCACGATGACGGTAGAGGGTGATGCCTCCTTTACCTCAGCGCAGAACCCAAAATCCCCCACCACCTTGAGGGCGCGGGGTTTCATATATCGTATAAAATCCATGATCTCGGAAGAATTATTCCATTGCACATGAATCCCCAGCTTGCTCTCTGGCGGCTTCTCCAGAGGAGGGGGCCAGGGCAACGTTGGAGTTGGCGTTGGCGTGGGTGGTCGGGTATCGGTCGGCTCGGGCGTATCCGTGGGCGTCGGCGTCTCTGGTTTCTCCTTTCGCACCAGGGGCAGGAGGAGTTGCTCATCCTTTGCGGGCGTCACCGGGGGTGGAGTCGTGGCCGAGGGAACGGGCACCGTTGAATCCATCGGGGTCTCCGTGACCTGAGGGCGCACAAACCGCTGAGAAAGCGTTCTCCCCAACCAGGAAGACAGACGTCCACCATAGCGATATCCCACAAAGCCCGCGAGTAGCAACAAAAAGAGAACTATGCCTGCCAGGCCGACCCTTTTCAATGTCATATCAGGGCACCATCAGTATTCTAGAAGACTCACAATTACCAACTATCAATTATGGAGAAAATGGCTTGGAACAACAAAAAAGGCGGGGGACATCCCCGCCCATCCACTTCTGCGACATACAAAAAGCGAGTTTCCCTGGCAATGACCT
>JBKHJO010000095.1:0-6549 GCA_046538105.1 Anaerolineales bacterium
GTGATTAGCGAAAATGGTCCATACAACGTGATTTGGTGAAAAATGAGACTTCCGAAGTCTCTGAAACCGTGTTCCTGTTGCAGCCGCCGATCCTGAAAGCGCTTCTTGGTTGTGCAGTGTTACAATGATTAGACTTCGGAAGTCTTTTCGGCAAAGGATACCCTACGGAACTGGTCCTAAGCTTTCTCTGAACGGTCTTTGCGCGTCTTGAGAGAATGGAAATTGACAAGGTGTTGAATCTAGGCTAAAGGTTTTAGAAACCTTTAGGGTCTTTTTGACAACATCCCTTATCTCGCACCGCTATTCCCACCTGGGCGGATTACATAGAGAGCAGGAAACGAACCGGAGGCCCTGCGTTTGCCCTCGGCTTTTGCATCCCTCTTGACACAGCGCAGATCTCATGGTATAATAGAACAAATGTTCTGTTATCGGCCAGGAGGATATGGATTATGTCACATTCTCGTCCGCCACCCGCCCACCTACCAATCATCCCATAGCACTTTTTACGAAACGAACCCATTTTTCATCCCCAGGAGGCGTCCTGACCGACCAACTGTCTCGTCGCTGCCAGATATCGACATAGAACGGGACAGAGATGGCGGATTGCCACGCCGCTCCACGAAAACGCTGAAACGCAGGCTCTCCCACAGCGCCACCGCGCGCCTGGCGGCCCTGACGATGGGGATGCCGCGCCTTGCCCCATCTCATCTCTGCGCCCGTAGCAGCGAAAAGGCGGCGGCCACACGGGGCGTCCCCCACAACAAGGGACACCACCTCTACCCAATCCCCGTGCCCTACGGGGATCACGATAGACGACACTACCAGCACCACCTTGGAGGTGGTGCTGGTAGTTCAAAAACCCTATGCCCCCCGATGCCCTAGAAAGTGGCTTCGTACTCGGGCAGATCCTGCAGCGTCTCCGACGTTACCGTCAAGAGAATTTCATCCTCCATGACCGCGGCGATCCAAATCGTGGGAATCAGTTTCTCTTCCTGAAAAAAGAGTCCGCGGGCGATCACCAGGTGCGTGGCCCGATGCTCGTCGGGCTCCGTGAGGATGCTCTTTACACTCCCTACCTTCTCCCCGTCGCTGCTGACCACCGTAGCACCCCGCTGCAGGGCCACAGTGCCCTCTGGTATCTGCTCCTCCTCTTCCACCACATAGGGAGGGACCGTGGGAGCACCAACGCCCAGGGTCGCCCCGGCGGTAACTCCCCAGGCGGTACCCGCCGGTGGATACCAATAGGTGGAACGTACACCACGGCCCTCGGCCTCCTCCTTTTCGTGGAGGGGCACGAAATTCTTCTCCTTGAAATCCGGCAGGTGTTCCAGTTCGTCGGCATCGAGCCGGAGTATCACCCGCTCCTCGGTGCCCGTCTGCACCAGATTGGCGGGCAGGATCTTGTCCGTGGCAAACAAAAAGCCCTGCCGCACCACGATATGGGTCACCTGCTGATCCTCGGGATCCAGCACCACGCGCTCCATCTCCCCTATCTTCTCACCGTCCGCGCTGAGCACATCGGCATTCTCTCTAAAACGCATATTGCCCCCCTATCCTCATATCTTTGAACGTCAATAGATTATAACTTTAATTGAGCAAGCAGTCAAATATATCTCCCTCTTCTGAAATGTGCCTTTTTCTTGACATACAAGCCCATACGTGTCATCATATCTATAGTATTCGATCCCGCTATTGGGGCAGGAACTGATGGCCAAGAAAAAGGGGAAAAATGCATTCGATATCGAGCGCTGGCTCTTGCAGCGCGAAATATGGGGGCTCGTCCTGGCGACGACGGGGCTGATCACCTTCATCGCCCTGACCGTGCGCACCGAGGGCAAGTTGAGCAACGCCTGGGCCCACCTCCTGCGACAGATATTGGGTGTGGGGGCTTTTCCTGTGGCGCTTTTGTTTATTGCCAGCGGCGTACTGCTTCTGCTCCAGAATTCGCTCTCAAAATCTGTCACCCTCACCTGGCAGATCGTGGTGGGGGGACAGCTCTTTTTCTTTGGCAGCCTGGGGCTCTTTCACGCCATAGGAAATGAAACCCCGTTCGCGCTTGCGGAATTGAATGTACGGGGAGGATATATGGGGTGGGCCCTGCACCAGTTTCTGGTATCCCTCTTTGGCCATGTGACCACCCTGATTCTGTTGTTCCTGATGGTATTCGGCGGACTTTACCTGGCGCTGGATGTGCCCTGGCGTTTCCTCTTCTGGCGAACCAGATGGCTTTTGGCCCAGACCGGCATAACATTACGCGCCCTCATCGCCGCGCGCCGTGAAAGAGAGGCCCAGGCAGCTGCCGCAGCGCCCCTACCAGAGCCAGAACCCGAACCACGATCCCGCTCCAGATCAAAACGGCGCGGGACGCGGCAGCCGGCCCCCGCAAAAGAGCCCACGTCAAACAGATCCTCCGTTCCAAAGACGCGTCGCAATCCCCAACGGGCGCGTTCCACCGCGTCCCAGGAGATCTCCCTGCCTCCCCTCGATCTCCTGGTCACCGACAGGGGCACCGCGGGGGATGAGGCGGACGTGCGCCACAAGGCCCAGGTCATCGAGGAGACGCTGGCCGCCTTTGACGTGCCGGCCCAGGTCGTGGAATGGAATCGTGGCCCCGTAGTCACCCAGTTCGGCATAGAGCCGGGCTATAAGGAAAAGGGGAACAATGATCGAAAAAAGATCAGCGTGCGCAAGATCCTCTCCCTCAAAAAGGACCTGGCTCTGGCCCTGGCGGCGGCTCCCATCCGCATGGAAGCCCCTGTGCCGGGACGCCCCGTGGTGGGCATCGAAGTGCCTAATTCCGACAAAACCTTGGTGGGCCTGCGCGACGTTCTGGAATCGCCCCAAGTCAAAGAGGTAGACTCACCTCTGTGTATCGCCCTGGGACGTGGCGTCTCGGGCGAGCCCGTGGCGGCCGATCTGGCCACCATGCCCCACCTGCTGATCGCAGGAGCCACCGGCTCGGGCAAAAGCGTATGCCTCAACTCCATTATCGTCTCCCTTCTCTTCCAGAATCGGCCCCAAGAACTCAACCTGCTACTGATTGATCCCAAACGCGTCGAACTGACAAAATATAATGGCGATCCCCACCTCCTGGCCCCCGTCGTCGTGGATGTGCCCGAGGTGATCAAGTCGTTGATGTGGCTGGTGCACGAGATGGATGAACGCTACAAAAAGTTTGCCGATGCCGGCGCGCGCGACCTGGAGGGCTATAACGAAAAGGTCGCCGCCCAGGGTCTCGATCCCCTCCCCATGATCGCGGTCATCATCGACGAGTTGGCCGACCTTATGCTCGCCGCACCCGATGATGCGGAGCGCACCATCTGCCGCCTGGCCCAGATGGCCCGCGCCACGGGGATACATCTGGTCATCGCCACTCAGCGTCCCTCTGTAGATGTGGTGACGGGGTTGATCAAGGCCAACTTTCCCTCCCGCATCAGTTTCGCCGTCAGTTCCCAGGTCGACTCGCGGGTTATTCTGGATAGCCCCGGCGCTGAGAACCTCCTGGGCAAGGGCGATATGCTGTATATGGCCTCCGATTCGCCCAAACTCAAGCGCATTCAGGGCTGTTTCGTCTCGGATAAAGAGGTGGAGACCCTGGTCAACTTTTGGCGGCGGCAGGCCATTGAGGAACTTACCCTGGAAGAAGAGGAAGAGGAGGAGCCCTGGGAGGACATCACCCTGGAGGAGGATCCCGACAAGGAGATCCTGGACAAAGCCATCGAGACGATCCAGGAACACGATCACGCCTCGGCTTCCTTCCTGCAACGCAAACTGGGCATCGGCTATCCACGCGCGTCGCGCCTCATCGACAAACTGGAGAAGCGAGGCATGGTGGGGCCTCAGCGCTCCGGCGGGCGCTCCCGCGTCGTGCTCGTCAACGAGAAAGACGATGAGATACAGGCGGAGGCAGCGACCGAGAAAAGGACCGAGATGGAAAACTCATGATTCACATTGGGACCAGTGGCTTCAGTTACGAGAGCTGGGAAAACGTCGTCTACCCCCAGGATCTGCCCAGCAGACAGCGACTGCCCTTTTACGCCCAGATGTTTGACACGGTGGAGATCAACTTTTCCTACTATAACATCCCCTCGGCCAGTTCTCTGGTCTCCATGGCCGACAGGACACCTCCAGATTTCATCTTTACCATCAAGGCTCATCAGGAGATGACCCACGACCGAACGGACAACGCCGCGGTCTTTCGACGATACTGCACTGCCCTGGAGCCCTGGATCGAGCGAAAAAGGCTGGGCTGCGTACTGGCCCAGTTTCCCAACTCCTTTCGTAACACGCCCGGTAATCGCGACTATTTACGCACCTTTCGCGAGCGCATGGGCGAGATTCCCACAGTCGTCGAGTTTCGCCATCGCGACTGGATTGAGGAAGAGATCTTTGCCCTGCTGCGGGAACTCGATCTGGGATACTGCTGCGTCGACGAACCCCGTCTCCCTACCCTCGTCCACCGCGTCTATGCCGCCACGTCCGACGTGACCTATGTCCGCTTCCATGGGCGCAACGCGGGTAAATGGTGGCGCCACGACGAGGCCTGGGAGCGCTACGATTACCATTACACCGAGGAGGAATTGCGCCCCTGGATACCCAAGATCGAATACCTCGCCGACCACTCCAAGGAGACGTTCGTCTTTGCCAACAACCACTGGCGCGGGCAGGCCGTGGATACGGCAAGACAGTTAAAGATGCTGTTGAAAAAATAAGGCGTTATCCCACCCGGGGGATATAGATGCGAACCGACGTGCCCCGTCCTGGGGCGCTGTCCACCTCAATACCTCCCCCAAAGGCCTCGACGGTGCCATAGACGATGGCCATCCCCAGTCCCGTCCCATCGCCCACTTCTTTGGTGGTGAAAAAGGGTTCGAAGATCCGTTCCTGAATGTCGGCGCCCATCCCTACCCCCGTATCGCGAACCTCCATCAGCACGTACTCTCCCCGCTCCACCGGAAGATAGCCTTTCACGGGCGTGGCGAAATCCACGTTCCGCGCCCCTATGGTGACCACCCCTTCCCCATCATTCTTTTCCCCGATCGCATCCTGGGCGTTGGTCACCAAATTGAGAAGGGCCTCCTGCAGACGTCCCCGGTCCACTTTTATTTTACCCAGTGCCTCCGCTATCTCTGTCTCCAATCGCACATCCTTGTCGACAACCGGTTCTAACATATGGTGGATGTCCGTCAGGACATCACGAGGATCCACGACCTCCACTTCCATAGACCGCCTCCGGCTAAAGGTCAACAGACGACCGGTCAATCTGGCGGCACGCCGCCCGGCCTCCAGTACCTGCTCCAGGTCCTCACGGATGGGATCACCTTTGTCAAGGCTCGTCAGGGACATCTCGGCATAGCCGTTGATCACCGTCAGCAGGTTGTTGAACTCGTGGGCTATACCCCCCGCGAGACGTCCCACCGCCTCCATCTTTTGTGCCTGCCGCAACTGCTCCTCCAGCAACTTTTGGGCCGTTATATCGTTCACGACGACAAGACGCCCCCTGAATCGCCCGCGCCCGTCATGCAATCGCGAGAGACACGCATTCAAATAGTGGCAAGAGGCCCCCTCATGGCATACCTCGCACCGCAATTCGGTCTCATCACGATACACATCCACCAACTCGGGCCACGCGGACAATGCCTCTTCCACCTTTTTCCCTATCGACGAGGGGTCGAGGCCAAGGAGTTCAAGGGCCGCCGGGTTCGCATCTACAATGCGATTTTCCCTATCCACTACCAGTACCCCCTCCTCCATGTTCTCGATAACAGCCTCGCGGGCGATGGGTACAAGATCGAGGAGACGAAAACGATGGATGTTAAGAAACAACAGGGTGGCCGCAAGGGCAAAACTCAATGGTGTAAGATCCCGCCCCGCCAAGAGCCCCACATCGGCCATATAGAGAACATTGCCCAGCCAGGAAAAAAGGATGGCCAGAAGAAGCAGCGCCGCCTGCAGACGATAGATGTGCCGATATCGTAAAATCATGCGGACCAGAAAAAAGGTGGCGGCAACCAACAAACAATATGCATAGGCCGTCCAAAACCAGAACCAGAGCCCATATTCATAGAGGAGAACATTTCGGGCGGGATCGAGATGGACCCCCACACGCGTCCAGATCAAGTGATGCCAGTCGTTAGTGAGAACCAGAGCAAGGGTCAAGACGGGGATGACCCACAACGAGGCAAAGAAGCGCGGGGATACTACCTCATCCTGGCGCGTATAGCGCAGGACAAAGACCAAAAGGAGCACGGGAGAGGCGGCAATGCCAATATAGGAAAGTTTGGACCACAGGATCTTTTGCGATTCCCGAACGGCGGCGTTCTCAAAAGCAACGAGCAACCCCCATTGTGCGATGGCCAGCATGAGAAAGGAGAGCGCAAAAGCCCCAGGCGTCTCTCGCCAACGCCAGCTTAGAAAGGCCAACCCGACACAAATAGCCGCCGAGACAGCCAGGATGATGGAATAAGATGTCAATTCCCAAAACATGTAAGGTCTTCTCCAGCATGTGCGATATCGCGTGCGAGATAGGGAGCAAACATGTAGTCCCCC
>JBKHJO010000035.1:0-27507 GCA_046538105.1 Anaerolineales bacterium
CGCACATGAGCAAGTTGAGAACTCTTCCAATCACCTTTTCTGTCGGTTTTTGAACCCACTGCTAGACGAATCGTCATACTATGTGTATAATGAGTTTGATGGGTGGTGGTGATGGAGTGGTGTCGTCGCTGATATGCTAGGAAGGAGAGGAGAGGTCATGAATACATTTAATCGGATCATTATGATTCTGGCTATTATCGTGGCATTGGTCGTGATCGCCTTTGTCATGATACGTCCCCTTGAAGCCGTCGGGTTTGCGAGGGTGGGATTGGATTACTTTGAGCAGATCCTATTCGAGGAGCAGTTTTTCTATATCTTTTTGGTTATCACTGGCGGCCTCGAACTGATCCTGCTGATTCTCCTTTGGCTCGAATTACGAAGACGTAATCGAAAATCTGTGCAGGTCGATATCGAAGGCGGCGGCAGGGCAAAGTTGAACATCTCCTCCGTAGCACAGAGCCTGGAATATCGCATCGATGAGCTGCCTGGAGTGCGCAAAGTCAAGCCCAGAATCAAGAGCAGGGGCAAGGATCTCGACGTGACCATCGATCTCGATACCAGTCCCTCCGTGAATATCCCTGTCCTGTCGGCCAAGGTAGTAGATCTGTGTCGCGACATCCTAGAAGGTCAGCTTGGGGTCAGGATCCACCGCAAGGTGCAGGTAAACGTCAGGCATGAACCCTACCCCCGTGGAACCATGCCCTCAACAGAACCTTTTGGTGAAGAGTCCACCACAGAGATCCCAACATCGGAGGAAAGGGCGGGGGAAGAGACCGAATCGGCCGAGCCCGAGCCGACAATCCCAGGAGAAGGGAAAGAACAAGGAGAGGATACTTCTGACGAGAACACCCCAGAGGCTTCCTCCGACTGGTAGGGTGACTGACAGGGTGATGTACGACGACCTTTCATAGGGACTGATCCCGGAGAAACAACAGCACAAAAAGAGGGATCAGTCTCTACTTTTGAGAATGGATAGGCAAAGGAAAACTCGTCTTGAGGCAAGTGCATGAAGAACAGCGATTTGAAACCGACAGACGCTGAGCGCCTCATAGAAGCGCTCCTGTTCATCGCGAAAGATCCCGTGAGCCTGCAAGACCTGGCAAGCGCACTCCAGGCGGATAGCGACACGGTAAAAGAGGCTATAGCACGCCTGGCCCGGGATGCAGAGGGGCGCGGTGTACGCATCGTGCAACAGAACTCTCACGTTCAGATGGTCACGGCGCCCGAGGCATCCCCCATCATAGAGAGATTCCTGGGCATCGACCGCTCCCGTAGCCTTTCATCCGCAGCCTTGGAGACCCTTTCCATCATAGCCTATAGACAGCCGGTCACCCGGGCCGAGATCGAGGCCATTCGCGGGGTCGATTCCAGCGGCGTCCTGCGTACTCTCGATGGCAGATCCCTTATCGAATCTGTGGGGCGCCTGGAACAAGCGGGGCGCCCCATCCTCTATGGAACGACCTTTGAATTCCTACAGTACTTTGGGATCGATTCCCTCGAAGAACTTCCAGACCTTCCCGAGATCGAGGACTTGCGATAGAGGTATAGATTATTTACCCTCAAGGCACGACGCTCAGGCGATCTCCAACTGTTCAAGCCGCTCATCACCAAGTTCCAGGGAGAGGGCCTGAGAGGCTCCGCTCTCCCCCATACTTATGCCATAGATGGTCGATGCGGCCTCGATGGTCTGGCGGTTATGTGTGATCAACACAAACTGCGTCCTCTTTGCCTGCTCCTCAAGAAGGTCACGAAAACGCCCTACATTCGCCTCATCCAGGGCGGCGTCAACCTCATCCAGGAAGCAAAAGGGCACTGGGTTGGCCTGCAGCAGCGCGAACAGGAGGGCCACGCCAGTGAGAGCACGTTCTCCGCCTGAAAGGAGGGAAAGATCCTGCGTCCGCTTGCCAGGCGGACAGGCGATGATCTCTATCCCCGTCTCGCTCACATCGTCGGGAACCGTCAGTTTCAGGTGTGCACTTCCCCCCCCAAACAGCGCATGAAAGTATTCCTCAAATGCCTCGCCCACCGTCTCTACCGTGTCGAGAAAATCCCGTTCGATGGTGCGGTCCAACTCCTCAATGACCTGGCACAGGGCGTCGACGGTCTCTTGAAGGTCCGATACCTGAGTCTCAAGGAAGGCCTGCCGTTCCGACAGTTCCCTGTACTCTTGAGGGGCCTGAGGATTGACATTTCTCAAGCGCTGAAGACGGCTCCTGAGGTGCTGGATTTCCTGTTCCAGGCGCGGAGGAATGTCCCTCACTGGTGGGATCTCCACCACATCCCCCCCCAGATTTAACCGTAATTGGTGGACCGTCTCATCTGGAAGTACAACATTCCCCAGATCGGTCTCGATGTCCCGTGCCAGCGCTTCCCGGCGATCCTCTACACGATGGCGTTCGAGGAGTGCTTCATTAAGTGCCGTTTCCGCCTCATGGATCTGCTCCTGTGCCCGCGTGTGTCGCTCCTCGATATCCTCCAGGGCCCGTGCCAGGATTTCCAATTTTTGCCGTGCAGGTTCTACACGATCCTGCACATCGGCCAGTTTCCCTTGGATCTCCTCCCTCTTCACAGTCTTGGATTCGATCTCTTGGACCAGGTCGTCCAAATCCCGCTTGAGATGCTCCTTCTGAGATGCTTTATCCTCAACCTGTTTTTCAAGCTGTCTCAGGCTTTTTCGGTGACTCTCGAGCAACTCCTGTTGGCTGGAAACTGCTCGGTTCGCTACAGCCGTTTGAGTCTCTACTCTGGCAACTTTTTCGCGCAGCCCCTCATTCTCCACCAAGACGATCTTCCTCTGCAAAGAGTCCAAAACTTCCTGGATGGCATCCCGTTCCGCCTGCGCGCCGCCCAGATCCTCTCGTATCCTTCCCCGCTGAACCAACAGGCGGCTGCGCTGTTCCTCCAGTTGCTCGACGCGCGAGATCAACCATTCGCGTTCACGTTCCATCTCGCGCACATCCTCTCGGTGCTGTACAAAGGAGTCGTGAGCGGCTTCACGGCCAGATCGGACCTGACCTATCTGCTCTTCACAGGATACAAGACGACGCTGTAACTCCTGCAATTGCTCCCTTTGTCTGCCATGTTCTAGCGACGCCTGAGCCAACGCATCTTTGACGGCGCTGATACGTTCTGGTAACTCGCGCCATTCGCGCTCCCGCGCCAACAAGCGATCTCTCCCCTTGCGACTCCCTCCACTCAGGCTGCCATCCGGACGCACCGTCTCTCCGTCCAGGGTCACAAACAGAGAGACGCCGAAATCCTCGCTTAACAGACGCCTCGCCGCCTCCAAGTCCTCCACCACCAGCACGCGCCCCAGTAGCAACTCAAACACGGGACGCGTATGCGGCGCAAAGCCGATCAACCTGCATGCCACCCCCACTACACCCTCGACTTGGGGCGCTCTCAGGACGGAAGACGGTTTCACGGTATCCAGAGGTAAAAAGGTAGCCCAACCACTTTGTCGGCGCTTTAGATAGTTGATGGCCGCCTCGGCATCCTCCCACGTCTCCGCCACCACATTCTGTAGCCGCGATCCCAGCGCGGACTCGATGGCCCGCTCTAATCTCTGGGGCACCTTTATCAGATTGGCCACCGTACCCAGCAATCCCGAGAGCCCTGCATCGGACGAGAGCACACTACGCACCCCCGGGTAGTAACCACTCAGATCCTCTCGTAGAGTCCGCAGCACCTCCTGACGCCCCACGAGTCCGTCTCTCCTGTTCTTGATCCGCGATATCTCCTCTTCATCCTCCTGCAAGACGGTCCGCAGGCGCGTTATCCGGCTTTCCAGATCACCCCGCTCGTCCCGCAGTTCGTCTTCCCGCTCCCGCAGGGTTTGTTCCCGATCTTCCAGTCGAGCTCTCAGCGCGTTGGCTTTCTTCAAACGCTTCGATACACGCTCCAGTTTCCTCTTCATCTCCCGAATCTCGGAGGTTATCTCCTCCTGGCGCTCATCCAGTTGTCGCAAACGCGCCCGACTGTCGGCCATAGAGGCCGCAACTTCTCCGATCTTCTCCTGTTGCAGGTCGATGCCCTCTTGCAGTTCCACCCGTCTACTGTCCACATCGGCCAGTTGTTCGCGGATACGGGCCAGTTCTATCTTCCCCGTATCCCGGATGCCCTTCTGCTCCGCCAGTTCCTCCTCCGCGCGGGAAATTTCCTCCTTAAACACGGCACAACGCGAATGCATATCATCGATTTCCGCTATCAAGGCCTCGCGCTGTCTCTCATAGAGACGCTTGCGCTCCTCCATAACTGCCAGTTCTTGACGCAGCGTATCCGCTTGCTCCCGCAAATTGGAGGCCCGTCGCCTTCCATCCTCTATGGCCTCCCGCTGTGACACCCTCTGCGCTTCATTCTGTCGTCGCTCTCGCTCCAGGTCGCGAACCCGCGCACGCCGTGTGTGTAACTGTTCCCGAAGATTTGTCACCCGTTCCTCGGCTCGTACCAGATCGTGTCGGCACTGCTGCCAGCGATATCCATACCAGATACGCTGTAGTTCGCGTAAATCCTGCTGCAGCAGTGAACGTTCTCTCGCCCGCTCAGCCCGCTCTTCAAGTATGTCGACACGGGGCCGCAGTTCGTGCAAGATATCCGTGACGCGCTCCAGATTATGTTCCGTCTCTTCTATCCTCCTCAGAGCGCGCTCGCGCTTGCGAAGACGAGACGTAACGTTCGCCGCCTCCTCAAAAAGATCCCGCCGCGCCTCGGGACGGAGCGAGAGGGCGGCATCCACCATTCCCTGTCCCATCACCGTGTATGTACTGCGGGCCAATCCCCCCTCACTCAGCAGGTCCATCACCTCGCGATAAAGCACACGACTGCCATTCAAAAGATACTCGTTCTCGCTAGAGCGGTACGCCCGTCGCCCGATGGTTACCTCGCTGTATTCTATGGGAAGCGCACCATCCTCGTTATCCAGGGTGATCAGCACCTCGGCCATGCCTAACCTTGGCCGGTGATGACTGCCGGCAAAGATCATGTCATCGGTGGATCCGGCCCGCAAGAGGCTAAAACTTCGCTCCCCAAGCACCCAGCGGAGGGCATCGGCGATATTGCTCTTGCCACTGCCGTTAGGTCCTACGATGGCCGTGATGCCTTTGGGAAAGGAGAACTCGCACCGCGAGGCAAAGCTCTTGTAGCCGTAAAGTTCTAGGGTCTTCAGATGCATACTATTCTGCTATCAGCGAGCAAAGATGAACGAGAAACTTTAGACACCATGGACTTTCAGGGCGGCATCAGCAGCAGCCTTTTCCGCCTCCCTCTTGCTGGCCCCTGCTCCTTCCCCCCAAACTTTATCATTCACTAGAACTTGTGCGGTGAACATCTTGGCATGATCGGGGCCTTTTTCGCGAACGATACGATAGTTGGGAGTGATATGAAGGCGTCCCTGCACATATTCCTGCAGCGTCGTCTTTGGATCTCTTGGATCATAATGGCGCGCAATCTCCTCTTCCCGCTGCTCCAAGAAACGATGCACCCAGGCGCGCGCCCGCTCCATGCCCCGATCCAAGTAAATGGCCCCTACCAACGCTTCAAATGCTGCACAGAGATTGGCAGCCCGCGACCGACCGCCGCTGGCAGCCTCTCCTCTGCCAAGACGCAGATACTCTCCCAGATTGATTTGTTGCGCAAAGGAGGCCAACCCTTCGGTACGCACGATATACGCACGCACGCTCGTAAGGACACCCTCCCGGGCAGAGGGATAATGCGTATAAATCCATTCTCCCACCAGAAAATCGAGGATGGCATCTCCCAGAAACTCCAGACGCTGATTGTCGCCAGCGTCACAATCCGCATGTTCATTCGTAAAGGAACTGTGCGTCAACGCCTCGTCGAGAAGCAACACATCCTCAAAACGTATGTCTATCTGGGATTGAAAACGCGCTAGTGCCTTGTCTCGCTCAGTCACCTATCATATCTCCCCTGGACTGATCCCAGCCACCCCACCTAATCCGCGAGGGACAGCCTGATATGCAACTCCTCAATCTGCCGCTCAGATATGGGCGATGGCGCCTGCGTCATCAGATCCACGGCGCTCTGGGTCTTGGGAAAGGCCATAACCTCACGGATGTTCGGCTCATCGGCCAGGAGCATGACCAGACGGGCGATGCCTACAGCGATCCCCCCATGAGGGGGCGCCCCATACTCAAAGGCCTCCAGCATATGCCCGAACTGTG
The DNA here is from genome assembly GCA_046538105.1 of Anaerolineales bacterium. Classification (GTDB taxonomy): domain Bacteria; phylum Chloroflexota; class Anaerolineae; order UBA1429; family UBA1429; genus JAWLEV01. The sequence continues at coordinate 6,180 of JBKHJO010000035.1, forward strand.
CCTCGGCATCCTCTTCCGTCAATCCAATGGCCCGGAACAGGCTTGCCTGCACATCGCGCTGATGAATGCGAATGCTTCCACCCCCCAACTCGTATCCGTTGGCCACAATATCGTACGCTTTGGCTCGCGCCTGCTCAGGAACGGTCTCTAAAAGGGGCACATCTTTATCGTGGGGAGCAGTAAAAGGATGATGAACAGCCGTATAGCGTTCCTCATCCTCGTCCCATTCGACAAGGGGGAAATCGGTGATCCAGGCAAAGGCAAGCACGTCATCATCGAGTAGTTCAAGACGCCGTCCCATCTCCAATCGCAACTGCCCCAGAACATTGGCCACCACCGAAGGCTCGTCGGCCACAAGGAGGATCAGATCCCCCGTCCCCGCTCCCGTGCGCTTCACCATGGCCTCTACCTCGCCGTCTGACAGAAACTTGGAGACTGGCGAACGAACCTCGTCCTCTTCCAAAGCCACCCAGATTAACCCTTTGGCCCCATAGTCTTTCGCCTTCTCTTCCAGGGCATCAAGTTCACTGCGGGAATAGTCCGCGCAGCCTGGCACGCAAATCGCCTTGACCTCCCCCCCCGACGCAACCGTCCCACTAAGGATGCGAAACTCGGATTCCCGCGCGACATCCGACAGATCCACAAGAAACATATCAAATCGAATCTCTGGTTTGTCAGTGCCGTACTTTTCCATGGCTTCTCGATAGGTAAAGCGCGGAAAGGGACTATGCAAGAGGTGCTTATCCGAGAGCGTCTCTACGAGCGCCGTGAACAGTGCCTCCGTCAGCCCCATCACGTCCTCTTGTTCCACAAAGGCCATCTCTAGGTCAAGCTGAGTGAACTCGGGTTGACGGTCGGCTCGTTGATCCTCGTCACGAAAACAGCGGGCAATCTGAAAATAGCGCTCGAACCCCGCCACCATGAGCAACTGTTTCAACTGCTGGGGGGATTGTGGCAGGGCATAAAACCGCCCCGGATGCAGACGACTGGGCACCACATAGTCCCTTGCCCCCTCTGGGGTGCTTTTGATAAGGATAGGAGTCTCGATCTCCAGGAAATCCCGCTCCGAAAGATAATCCCGAATAAAGCGCACCACGCGATGTCGTAGTATTATGTTACGCTGTATCCGTTTTCTTCGTAGATCGAGATACCGATAGCGCAGCCGCAGTGTCTCGTCCACGTCCTCTTCCTTGTTGATATAGAAGACGGGAGTTTTGGATTCGTTCAGTATAGTCACATCCTCCGCATACATCTCGATGTCGCCCGTATCCATATCGGGATTGGCCATACCCTCAGGCCGGAGGGCCACCTCGCCCTGGACTTGAATGACGTACTCGTTGCGGAGATCAGCGGCTATTTCATAGGCATTCGAAGATACCTCGGGATTGAAAACCACCTGGGACATACCCCAACGGTCCCGCAAATCGACAAAGATCAAGCCCCCATGATCTCGCCGGCGGTCGACCCACCCGGCCAGGACGACCTTTTTCCCCACATCCTCACGTCTCAACTCTCCACACGTATGCGTCTTTAGCATCGCCAATTCCTCCGTATATGGACACGAAAGCGAGGTAGTCTCTACATTATATACTCTGGCAAAAAGTAGACAAAATGAATTGCCCACTCTTATCGAACAGGAAAGTGGGTCTCATCTTGAAGCATATCTGAAACCATTGTATAGTAGACCGTGTTGGACAGAAGATGGATTCGCTAGCACACTATTCTACGGAGGATTATCATGTCCGAACAAGGCGTTCCCCCTGTCAAGATCGAGGATGTCAAAGTGATACTGACCGCGCCCAATGGCATTCGCCTGGTCGTGGTCAAGGTGCTTACCAGCGAGCCCGGACTCTACGGCTTGGGCTGTGCGACTTTTACGCAACGGCCCCTGTCCGTGGCCTCGGCCGTTGAGGATTACCTGAAACCCTTTGTCATAGGTCGCGACGTGGATCGTATCGAGGATATCTTTCAGGCTGCCTATGTCAGTTCCTACTGGCGTGAGGGTCCCGTGCTCAACAACGCCCTCAGCGGCATAGACGAAGCCTTATGGGACATCAAGGGCAAACGCGCTGACATGCCCGTGTATCAACTCTTGGGAGGCAAATGTCGCGAGGCAGTACCCGTTTACGTTCACGCCTCAGGCGAGACAAAAGAAGAGGTGGCGGACAGAGCGCGGCAGTATATGGAACAGGGCTACCGCTATGTGCGCTGCCAGATGGCCATTCCCGGTTTGACTACCTATGGCAGCAGGGGGGGCGAGGTCGTCGAGGCCCTGGATCCCGATCAAAAACGTACTTTTGAGCCCACGCCTTATGTGCGGCGCATACCAGAACTTTTCGAGTACCTGCGTATGGAACTGGGAGAGGATATCGAACTGCTTCATGACGTACACGAGCGCATACCGCCCATCCAGGCCGTGTGGCTGGCCAAAGCCCTGGAGCCCTATCGCCTCTTTTTCCTGGAGGACATGTTCGCTCCTGAGGATATCGAGTATTTCCGCATGGTTCGCGAACAGACAGCAACGCCCATCGCCATGGGAGAACTCTTTGTAAGCCATAACCAGTATGAGCCCCTCATTAGGGATCGCCTCATCGACTTTATCCGCGTGCACATCTCTGATATCGGCGGTTTTACCATGGCACGCAAGATGGCTGCCTTTTGCGAGTTTATGGGAGTACGCACCGCCTGGCACGGTCCTGGCGACGTATCTCCGGTCGGCCACGCGGCCAACATGCACCTGGACCTGGCTATTCCCAACTTCGGCATTCAGGAACTGTCCCTCTTTAGGGAGGAAACAAAAGAGGTCTTCCCTGGATGTCCCGAGGTACACGATGGAGCCATGTGGGCCAATGACAATCCGGGATGGGGAATCGATATCGACGAGGAACTGGCGGCAGAATACCCCTTCCCAGAGGGATCGGCCGCCTGGCCCGAAATTCGTCGCATTGACGGCACGGTCATCAAGCCCTAGCAACAACACGCTGATAATCTGGAGGGAAGGGTGGCCAGACGGTGGATCCACCGTCTGGCCACCTTTGTGTTAGAACTGGCTATAGTACTCCTCTACCTCTTCCACATCCACCGTCTCATCCAGGGGCATATCCAGCCTCTCATAGAGCGCCCTCCGTCCCCTCATATCCGCAAGTAGGATTGCCGCCGCATGCACACTCACTTTTCTGGCGATCTCAAATGGTACTACCAGAACGCCATCGTCGTCGCATCCCACCAGATCTCCCGGTCGCACCTGTACGCCGCCACAGGCGATGGTCCCCTGGATCTCCACCGTCTCGATCCGTCCGGGGATGATGGGGCGCCCGCGCTTTCGCGCACACACGGGAGTCTTTTGGAGCCTCAACTCATAGGTATCCCGACAATAACCATCGGTGACGATCCCCACGGCCCCCTTGGCCACCATGCTCAGGGCATTGTTCGATCCCCAATACCCGACCTCACCGCCGCCCCCTGTATCGGTCATGACGACGCTGCCCTTCCGCACATGCTCCCCCACACTGAGATGCCCCACCTCGTCGAACCATATCCCATGGGCATTGACGATATCCTCGGTGCTCTCCAGGGGCCACATGGGGCGATTCGCCGGTACACACCTGCAGGTCACAGCCACGCCCCACCACCGCATCCCCAACCACAGAGGTCTTATATCGGGGTCCACGAGACCAATATCGAAATAGCCCATTCCATCCATCGCATCACACACGTCCACTACACGTAAATACTTGTAGCGTTTCAGCAGATCATAACCCTCTACATCAGTCATCATCATTCCTTTCATCATCTTCCATCCATCGACATGATGAGCATTTTATAGAGCCCCAAAGCCCAGATCAACGGCCCACCGGGCCCATCGGACCATCAACAACCAGGTACCGACAGGGAATCCCCCGATCTCTGCACAGTGCAAAAGATCTCCTTAAAAGACGGGCATCCCCGCAATCCTGGTCGTAAGCCTATACAGCGAGGTACGCGCCGTGAGATATAGAGTTTTTCGCTCCGGGCCACCAAAGGCCAGATTAGCCGGAGGATGAGGTCCCATGATAGTTCCCACAAGATGACCGTCGGGCTGATAGATCCACAAGCCTCCTGGCCCTGTAGAATAGATATTGCCCTCCACGTCCACCTTCATCCCATCTGGTCCTCCTTCCATATCCGAGGGCATCTCGGCAAAGACCCGTCCGCTGGATAATCCCCCATCATCCGCCACATCGAAAGCGCGAATATGCCGTCTCCACGTATCGTCGACATATAAGATTCTCTCATCCGGCGAGAAGGCAAGCCCATTGGGCCGTTCGAAATCGTCCATCAACAACTCCAGATCGCCGCCATCTGGCGGAATGCGATAGACGCCGCTGAAGGCCAACTCTCTCTCCTCGGGATCCACGCCATAGGGAGGATCAGTGAAGTAGACGCTACCGTCGCTACGCACGACAATATCATTGGGGCTGTTCAATCGCTTCCCATGATAGTGCGTCGCTAGCGCCGTGAGGGTACCATCCACTTCTGTACGCGAAACGCATCGGTTACCATGTTCGCAGGCCACCAACCGCCCCTGCCGGTCAAAGGTGAGCCCATTCGAATGCCCGCTTGGCTCGCGCCAGGATATGGGCTCCCTTCCCTCCTGCCAACGATAGATCGTATTGGCCGGAATATCGCTAAAAAGCAGATAACCATCAGGATGCCATACGGGGCCCTCTGTAAACTCGAATCCCGAGGCTACCTCCTCCATATCTGTGGACGCGAACAGATCCCTCAAATCCATGCTCCACCTCCTGTGATATCCTTACTTTCCACCGTTACTGCCATCTCCTACTGGCGCATTATAGTTCCTATAGGTACAACGTCAACCCCGGGCCATAAAAAGGTGTGCAGAGATCCTGTCCAGTCACACGTTCAGCCTTTTTTATTACGTAAACTAAGTCCTGTTACCACACAAGATTGCCTGCTACATTCCGAACGCCTGCGCTTTCCCTCGGAACAGCCAGTCTTCGAAATCCCAAGAAGGGGATCTTGAATTCTGGACAGAAGAACTCAAGTGCGATATAATTATCTATTCGATCCTGATAACTGCACTCGCTCCAAGGAGTGTACCCTTTTATGAAATCAGTCTTACATGGAACCTGGGTTATGGCCCCAGAGGACGGAAATGATGGCTCGTTCTTTGTATGGGCCGAGCGGCCAGCGCGGGGCGGTGAACCCAAAGCCAACGGCAACCGCGTTCATCGCCACTTTTACGCTGCCGCAGCCATCGAGATAGCCGATCTGCTCCCTCTTTACACACCCGATACAGATTGGCGAAATGCCAGGCGCGTCACGCGCATTGCGCTGCTGCCCTCCTACAAGAGAGCGCCCGTCGTACCGCGCTGGTTGTCCGAAGAGGACGGAGATCATGAAGGGGAAGTAACCCTCAGACCCTGGCGCGTCGAGGGGCTGGATCTATCCGTACTCGATATACTAGACATACTTGTTTCTCTCCCCCTGCGTGATACGCAGGTCACCGCTAACCGGCTGGGAGACGATCTTTGTTACTGGGGTCTTGTAGCCAAATTTACTCTGGAACTGCTCGCGCGGGAACGCTTCCTCCCCGGATTGCGCCCTCAAAATGGCGCCATGCGCGCCATGTGGGTGCCCATGCTGGAGAAGCCCGAAAATCATCAACGCCTTCTCAACCTGGCCAGGGCTATGCCTCCCGCCTGCCGCGCGATATTTCGGGAGCGGGCCAAAATGGCCTTCGACCACGTCGCACAACAGGAGACGTTGCTTCAATCCTTTATGGAGCAACTGGTCGATAACTTTGTACGCAAATGGGGAGCCGACTCGGCAGAAAACTATCGAAAACCATCCTCTCTCCAGCGTGATGACAACTCGGACCCCACCCAGGCCTGGTGGCACGCACTCTGGTCCGAGAAGCGAGAGGTGAATTTACCCACACCCCAACGTCGCTCGTTGGTGGGCTTGTACCAGGAATGGCAAAACTGGAGTTATGGCGAACAGCAGAAAGAGGAATCTTCTTTTCGCGTCTGCTTTCGGCTGACGCCTCCAGAATTCGATGCCGACCAAAAACGTATCATCTCTCCCGACTGGGAATTGCGCTACTTCTTGCAGGCTGTCGATGACCCAAGTTTGTTAATCCCCGCCCGCAAGGTATGGCAAGAACGGGGAAGTGTACTCAGTTACCTCAATCGCCACTTTAATCATCCCCAGGAAACGCTCCTGGAAGGCCTCGGCATCGCCGCACGTCTGTGCCCGGCCATACGACGCAGCCTCAAGGAGGAATCTCCCGAGTCGACGATGCTGACAGATCGCGAGGCCTATACTTTTTTGCGCGAGACGGTCCGCTTACTGGAGCGAGCGGGCTTTGGCGTACAGGTACCCCCCTGGTGGAATAAGCCAGACACACGTCTCCAAGTACGGGTCAAGTTTCAGAGTGACTCCCCATCGAGCAATATGGGCGTCCTGGATATGGAATCTCTGGTATCCTACGATTGGGAACTGGCCCTGGGAGACGAGAAACTCACGGAAGAAGAGTTTGAGCGCCTGGCAGCCCTCAAGACGCCTCTCGTACAGGTAAGAGGACGCTGGGTGCTGCTCCAACCGGATCAGGTAGAGGCGGCCATCACCTTCTGGGAGAAGCAAAGAGAAAACGAGCGAACTTCTCTGGATGAAGCACTAAAGATCGCCCTGGGGACAAAGACCGAAATAGACGGACTTTCCATTCGGGAGGTTGAATCCGACGGTTGGTTATCCGAACTGACAGGGCTTCTAAAGCAGGAAAAAAGAGTAGAAAAACTCGACCCTCCCGAGGGATTTGTAGGAACTCTTCGTCCCTACCAGATTCGCGGCTTCTCGTGGATATATTTTCTCCGCCAGTGGGGGCTTGGCGCCTGTCTAGCCGATGACATGGGATTGGGCAAGACAATACAGACTATCACACTGCTCCTGCATGAACGACAGGAGAATCCCGACATTCCTCCCTCCCTCGTGATCTGCCCCACCTCCCTGGTGGGTAACTGGCAGCGTGAGGTATCCCGTTTCGCACCCTCACTGCGAGTGGTGGTACATCATGGAAGCAGCCGCCCCGAGGGCGATGAGTTCGTCCAGGAGAGCGCAGAGCATGATCTTGTGATCAGCACCTATGGGTTGGCAAGGCGAGACATCGAGGACTTACAGCGCGTCCATTGGAGCGACGTCATCCTGGACGAGGCTCAAAATGTCAAAAATCCTCATACCAAGCAGGCGAGGGCCATTCGTCGCATCCCGGGCGACTATCGCCTTGCGCTGACGGGCACCCCTATAGAGAATCGCCTGACCGAGCTGTGGTCCATCATGTCCTTTCTTAACCCTGGATATCTGGGCTCCCTGGAAAGTTTCCGCCGCAATTTCGCCATCCCCATCGAGAGGTATGGGGATGAAGAGGCTGCTGCACAGTTGCGCAGATTGGTGCGTCCTTTTATCCTGCGACGATTAAAGACCGATCCCCAAGTCATCCAGGATCTCCCTGAGAAATTCGTATACAAAGTCTATTGCAACCTCACCCGCGAACAGGCGACGCTGTACGAGGCCGTGGTGCGCGACGCCATGAATACGCTGGAGAAAGATAGAGAGAACGGGATGAGGCGGCGTGGCGTCATCCTGGCCATGTTGACGCGGCTCAAGCAAATATGCGATCACCCCACCCTTTTCCTCGGAGACCGCTCTCGAACCTCCGCGCGCTCTGGAAAACTGAATCGCCTCTGCGAAATGCTGGAGGAGATACTGGAAGTCAAAGAGCGTGCGCTGGTCTTCACCCAATTTGCACAGATGGGTGAACTTCTCCAACGCCATCTGCAGAATAACTTTGGGCAGGAGGTGCTCTTTCTCCATGGCGGCACGCCACAGAAAAGGCGTGAAAAGATGCTCACGCGCTTTCAGGAAGATCTCAATGCGCCAGCCATCTTTGTACTCTCGCTCAAAGCAGGGGGCACGGGGCTCAACCTCATGCGCGCCAACCATGTCTTCCATTACGATAGATGGTGGAACCCGGCCGTGGAAAACCAGGCCACCGACCGTGCCTACCGCATCGGCCAAAAGCAGGATGTCCAGGTACACAAGTTCATCTGCCTGGGCACGCTGGAAGAGCGGATCGATGACCTTATCGAAAGCAAACGCGCCCTGGCCGAGAATATCGTGGGGCAGGGTGAAGGATGGGTCACAGAACTGAATACCGAAGAATTGCGTGACCTGATTTCTTTACGTGCTGAAGCCGTGGAGGTGGAATAGAATAATGGTCCCAGACGACACCCTCGATACATCGCATGGTAACGGCAAGGACGGCGAGACGCTCCCGGACCAACAGCCAGCCCTTAAAAGTTGGTGGGCCAAACAGTGGCTGAGAGCACTGGGCCAGTGGCTTGATGCGGAGAGACTCGCTGAAGGAAAAAAATATGTCGGGCAGGACTATCCGGCAAACCTAACAATAAATTCCGGCTCGGTGGTGGCCCAGATAAAGGGGACCGCCCTACAGCCCTATCAGATCCATATAGAGATCGATACCTTTGGCGATAAAGAGTGGGAACGGGCTCTGGATGCCATGTTCCAACAGGCGGGATATGCCGCCCATCTACTCAATGACGAGATGCCTCCCGCTATAGAAGTCGTATTTCGCTCCGTTGGCCTTTCCCTGTTTCCGGGTGCTCGAAGCGATCTGCGGAGTCATTGTTCCTGCGGCTCTCCCATCGTCCCCTGCGAGCACGTGGCGGGCGTGTATCACCTACTGGCACAGCGTCTCGACAGAGATCCATTCCTCCTCTTCCATATGCGGGGACAAAACCGCGAGCAGGTGCTTGCCGGATTTCGTGCCAGGAGGGCAAGCCGTTCGCAGCATGAGCGAGAACGCCAAAGTCATGAAAAGCAGGGAAGAGGTGCTCTGGCCAGTATCTCCCTCCCCAGCGACAGTCACACGTTCTGGAAAATGGGACCACAAATAGAGGACGTGGAAATAGACGTCAAGCCGCCAGAAATCCATATGGAGGTCCTAAAATTGCTGGGCATTCCCTCCTTTGTGAACGAGGAAATGTTGGAGAAGAACCTTCCGCAAATCTATCAACGCGTCTCGCAAAAGGCATTAGAGATAGCTTATGGCGAGCATGAAACGAAAGAAGGGAATATTCCTTCATCCTCTGATCGGTACCCCGGATAATTGGACAAAGCCGATCTTTCCTGCGATAATAAAAGTACGGGAACAAGATGGGTACATTCGTGAAGGAGGCATTTACATGACCACGTTTGGTGTCATCGTCGGCAATCGGGGGTTTTTCCCCGCGAAGCTGAGCGAGAGCGGACGTGAAACGATGTTAGGAGTCCTTGAGGAGGAAGGATACGAGGCAATCGCCTTATCCCCTAACGATACGCCCTACGGCTCGGTGGAGACCTATCAAGACGCAAAGGAGTGCGCGGAACTCTTTCGCGCCCACGAGGAGGAAATCGATGGCATCATCGTCACGCTGCCCAATTTCGGCGATGAGGGAGCCATCGCCAATACGCTCCGCCTGGCAGATCTCGATGTCCCCGTGCTGGTGCAGGCCTTCCCCGACGAGTTGGGCAACATGAATATCGACCATCGGCGCGACAGCTTTTGCGGCAAGATGTCAGCATGCAATAACCTGAGTCAGTACGGTATACCCTACAGCCTTACGACGCTTCACACCGTAGATCCGGAATCCGAGAGCTTTCGCAGGGATCTGCACAACTTTGCAGCCGTCTGCCGCGTGGTGGGCGGCGTGCGCGGAGCACGTTTTGGCCAGGTGGGGGCCCGCCCAAGCAACTTTAACACCGTTCGATACAGCGAAAAGATCCTGGAAAACGCGGGCATCTCTGTGGAAACCTTAGACCTATCGGAGATTTTTGGCAGGATAGGTGCCCTTCCCGAGGATGATGAGAGCGTAAAGGATAAACGGCAGGAAATTGTGGAATATACGAACACAGGCAATATTCCGCAGGACGCCCTCACCAAAATGGCCAAATTGGCCGTCGTCCTGGAGACATGGATCGAGGAGTATGAGCTCGTGGGCACGGCCATCCAGTGCTGGACAGCAATGCAAGAGTACTATGGCGTGGTACCCTGCACCGTCATGAGCATGTTGAGTAACCAATTGGTGCCCAGTGCCTGCGAGGCCGACATCACAGGGTTGTTGGGCATGTACGCCATGGTCCTTGCCTCGGGGCATCCCAGCGCCCTGTTCGACTGGAACAACAACTATGGCGAGGATCCCAACAAGGCCGTCGTTTTCCACTGCAGCAACATCCCCCAGGCATTCTTTGCCAACGAGGGGGTCATGGACTACCAGGAGATCATCGCCGGGGATGTAGGTAAGGAAAACACATACGGCACCATCGTCGGAAGAGTGCAACCCGCCGACGTTACCTATTGCCGCGTCTCCACCGACGACCTGACGGGGAATATCCGCGCTTATCTGGGCGAGGCCCGGATCACTGACGATTCGGTGGACACCTTTGGTGGGTATGGCGTTATCGAGGTACCGGACTTTCAAAAGTTATTGCGCTTCATCTGCGAGGAGGGATTTGAGCATCACGTGGCCACCAACCTTTCCACAACAGCGGATGCCCTCAACGAAGCCTTTACCAAGTACCTGGATTGGGACGTCTACTACCACCGTGGTTAGATGGATATCCACACTATCAAAAGTCCCCGCTTGATAATATCAAGCGGGGACTTTTTTTTCTTTCGGCATCCTTCAACATACTTCTAGACAGAATACCTCATACACACCGTTCTCATCGGACTTTAACCCAGGAGAGATAAACCGGTCGTGGCGATAAGCGGTCCAAATACACTGGCGCTAAGGGACATCACAACGATCATAGTATTCAAAGACGGCCCCGCCGTGTCTTTAAAGGGATCACCGACGGTATCGCCAATGACGGCAGCCGCATGTGCTTCGGACCCCTTGCCACCATAGGCGCCATCCTCGATGTACTTTTTCGCATTGTCCCAAAGCCCGCCCGAGTTGGCCATGAACAGGGCAAAGATAATGCCCGTCAAGATCGACCCCCCCAGGAAACCGCCCAGGGCGTGCGTGCCAAGGAACACGCCCACCAGGGCAGGGGTAAGCAAACTCAACAGACCTGGCAGGATAAGCTCCTTCAGCGCCCCACCCGCGGCGATGCTAACGCACCTGGCAGAATCGGGCCGGACCGTTCCCTCTAGTATGCCCGGTACCTCGTTGAACTGTCGACGGATCTCCTGCACCATCAACTCTGCATTGCGCCCCACAGAAAGCATAAGCAGGGCAGAAAGGAGAGGAGGCATCAGAGCGCCCAAAAAGACGCCCACCATGACGTTGGGAGTACGCAGATCCAACATCCTGACATCCACCGTCTCCGCATAGGAGGCAAAGAGAGCCAGGACGGTCAATGCCGCCCCACCAATGGCAAACCCCTTGGTGATGGCCTTGGCCGTGTTGCCTGCCGCGTCCAGGCGGTCACAGACAGCGATGGTCTCCTCATCCTCGCCACCGTACTGGGCACATCCTCTGGCGTTATCCACGATGGGACCATAGGCGTCGGAGGACATGATCATGCCCGTGATGGCCATCATGCCAACGGCGGAAACCGATACGCCGTAGACGCCCGCAACGCCAAATCGCTGGGCTAGGAACCAGGCCGCTATCATGGCCACGCAGATGCCCAAGATAGCCGGTACCAGGCTCACAAGCCCAAAGGAAAAGCCGTTAATGATAACGATGGCCGCACCCGTCTGCGCAGACTCGGCGGTGGTCTGTGCAGGCCCCTGATCTATATCCGTATAGCGATCAGAGGTGAATCCGATCACAATGCCAGCCAAAAGCCCAGCCATGGTGGGCCAGTAGACACCCCACGGATGGTCGATATCCATGGCGAAAACGACACCCAACGCAAACACGGCAAAGATCAAGGTAGTAGCAATCGTCCCCGCGTTGAGCCCCCGCCCGGGATCGCCCGTGCCACCGGTGCGCACAAATAGCATGCCCAACAGTGAAGCAAATATGCCCGCTGCACTGACCACGAGGGGGTAAAGAACATACGGCTCGCTATAGAGCACAGCGCCCAGGATCATGACGGCCACAACGGCGGCTACATAGGAGTCATACATATCAGACCCCATGCCTGCCACGTCCCCCACGTTATCACCCACGTTATCGGCTACAACGGCCGGATTCCGGGCATCATCCTCCGCCAGTCCGAACTCCACCTTACCGACGAGGTCGGCCCCGATATCGGCTGTCTTTGTGTATATACCTCCCCCCGCTTTTCCCAACAGGGCCACGGTGCTGGCCCCAAAACTGAACGCGAGCACGACGTGCGGATCACGAAAGATCATATACACGACCGTCATTCCAAGAACGGCAAAACCGACGACGGATAAACCCATCACCCCTCCAGCATAGAACCCGACAGGAAAGGCTTCCCTGAGACCAGAACGCGCTGCCCAGGCGACACGGGCATTGGCGCGCGTGGCCACGAACGTCCCTATATAGGCTGCCGTGCCCGAGCTAGCCGCTCCCAACAAAAGGGCCACGGCCATCCGCCACCCCATCAAAACGAGTATGAGCAAGGCAATGCCGATGGCCAATAAGGCAAGAGCCCCAAAAAGAAGCTTCAGATAAGCGTCTGCCCCCTCCTGTACCTCTTGCGAGAATTGCTCCATTGCCTCATTTCGATTATCCTGCGCCAAAACCCACTTGTATAGGTATAGCGCCACGGCTATGGAGACTATACTGGAGACAAGTATTACGATTTCCCAAACCATTTCCACCTCCCACAATCCATAAAAATGAGATTTCTCTGAGATCCCCCGAACCCCGGGAGACCCTTTAGAGACATTCTAGATGCCAGGACAACGGGAGGGAAGCTCCCTTTGAGCCTGGGATATGGTATCGCCACGATATGCGACAATGCGACAAAGCCATACGGAACACCATCGTCCAATAGCCAAATCATCCAGTATCATATATGCGTTGGTGGGGGGTGTCAAAAGAGCAAAAACAAGGCTTTCCAATTCCTCACCCGCTCTTTGTTTCGGTTCCATCTTGTGTTGGTGCAGCGAATTGCATTCACCGTACACCGAATATGGGCCTTGTCGGGCTCTCTTGCCCATATATAGCATCAGGCGAGGCTTAGAAAAGTCACCGACACACTTTGCAACCGAGTCCGCTTTTTTGACAGGGCAAGGCCTTCGAACGATAATGTGATAGTGTGGATAATGTGGTAAGCTGGCACTCGTTTCTATCATTTCGTACGGGATCGGGGGGCTATTGTAATGCCCAAGGGCGCTATAGAGGATACAAGGGTCTCCACGGCGGCAGCCGAACTGCGAGACATGCTCCACGAATTCGAGACGGACCTTGTTGACCTGGATGAGGCAGGAGGGGACGTCATCGCTTTACTCCGAAGACGCGACAAAATCGGAGAAGAGGTATCTCGCTTAGAATCGCAGGGGCTTGATCTGCGTCCAGAAAAGACACGCATAGAGACCATCGATAATATCCTCTCCCGGGAGGCGAGCACCATCGCAAGCGAAGCACGAGCGGCAGGTGGCCTGCAGTCGGTACGTGAGAAGGAGCATCCTCCAGAATCACATTGGTGGTGGTATCTCGACGAATTCGTGGCCGAAAAGCGCCGAAAAAAGATCATCAAGACAGCCACCATCGTCGTGAGCGTCCTGATCGTGCTCATCACGGGAAATTTCCTCATGGATAGGTTCTTTGGCCTGAGTCCGCGGGAAAAGGAGGCCAGGATCTATACCAATGAAGCAGAACAAGAATTCCGAGAGGGAAATTACCAACAGGCCATCGCGAAATATGAAAAGGCCGTCGAGATAACGCCCTCCGACGGCCAGACACTGATTACACTGGGCGTCCTTTACGAACTGCAGGGCCGTTCAGAGGAGGCGGAAGAAGCTTTCAACGCGGCCGAAGAGACGATAGATGACCGCCTGGAGTTTCTGATGACCCTGGCACAAACCTACATGACGGCCGGAGAATACGATACGGCACTCGATAGAGCCAACGAGGCAATCGAGATAGATCCCGAGGCGGCTCGGGCTTACCTGGTACGCGGCAGCATTTACGAGAGTATGGAGGAAAGGGCCAAAGCCATAGATGATTTCCAGCGCTCCGCGGATCTGGCCCAGTCTGCGGGCCAGGACGCCCTGTACGTCCTGGCGAAAATGCGCCTGGCCACACTCCTGCAGCAGGCCCCAAGCTCCTTCCCGGGCGGCGCCTTCTAAAGGGTTGCTGGCCTCCTGTATTCACAACTTGTTATCAAAAAGGCGGGAATTCGTCGAGAGTTCTCAGTTTTTGCAAACTACCGGTTCTTTCGGTGTCCGGGTCAGGACGCGACATCCTTTATCGGTGAGTATCACCGTATCCTCGATGCGGACACCCCCCCATCCTGCGATATAGATGCCGGGTTCGACTGTCACCACGGTCCCCTCCTGCAAAGTGTCTTCCGAGGTATGGCTGACGCGCGGCCCCTCGTGTATGGCCAGCCCCACGCCATGGCCCAGTCCATGGCCAAAGTTATCGGCGTATCCCGCATCATCGATGATATCCCGTGCTATGGCGTCGGCCTCCACACCGGACATGCCGGCCCTGATCCCCGTTTCCGCGGCTTTCTGCGCCTCCAGCACCGTATTCCAGACTTTTAGATATTCTTTGTTCGCCTGCCCAAGACAGAAGGAGCGCGTCATATCGGAGCAGTATCCCTCATAACGTGCGCCCATATCGATGACGATGGGCTCTCCGCGTTCAATGACACGCTCTGTCGTAGTGGCGTGGGGCATGGCGCTGTTGGGACCAGAGGCCACGATGGTGGTGAAAGATAACGCCGCGGCACCATGGGTGCGCATGTATACCTCCAGTTCCCAGGCTACCTCACTCTCTGTGAACCCCGGATGAATCCAGTCTAGGACATGCTCCATGGCCTCATCCGCGATGCGCACGGCCTCCTCAATAAGCGCTATCTCCTCGGTGTCCTTTATCATACGAAGGCCCTCAACCAAATCCGTGGTAGATATCCATTCGACCTGGGGCAACGCTTCTCTCCAGCGCTCATAATCCCGTACCGTCATATCGTGGCCCTCAAAACCCAGGTTTTGTATGCCGAGTTCGTCGATATGCGGCGCCAGGGCCGAGGGCGTCGAATCCTCGACGTGCACCAACTCGACCTGGGAGGCTTGCTTTTGCACCTGCTCATAGTAACGAAAGTCGGTGGCCAGCAGCGCCTTCTTTCCCGTGATCAGCACCACCCCAGCCGATCCCGTAAAGCCCGTCAGATAGCGCCTGTTCTCCGCCCGTGTCACCAGGAGTGCGTCAAGCCCCTCTTCTTCCAACATACTTCGGAGTTCCTGCACTCGCTCTTTCATCGCCCCCTCTCCTGGTTTGCAGCGCCAGCATCATACAAATCCCCCAAAGGGGGATGATCCTTTAGCGCTTTCTCAATCAACGGCACGAGAACTCGAATTCCCCTTTGTATTATGGGGAAGCACCGCTTGTCCCCCTCTGGCATGCGGTCACGGATGGTCTGGCAGGTGGAGGTGCCATCGTTCGCCTCCACAAAGGCATCCCGGTACTGACAGGTGAGACCCTGAAGCCAATCATCGTTCTCCTGGGTGGAGACGCGTCCCCAAAGGGCGCCCAGCACGATGATGCCCCCACTCAGGACGCCGCAGGCTTCTTTGTAATCACATCCCATACCTCCAGCAAAGGGACAACTCACGCGAACCAACGTATCCGGTACCCGGTCAAAATAACGCTCGCCCACGGCGAGCACGACGGTCTCTGATCAATGATGCCCTGAAAAATAGACCTGCTCTGCACGTTCTAGGACATACTTCAAATCTGCTTTCTGCATTAAATTCCTCTCCTATATAGATGTCTGCCATATGCCACCCGCCCCAGCCGCTGAACGGCACACAAAGAATTCTGCTCGGCGCCCCATCTCCTCACGGTAGCCTTTTCCCACCGTCTCACGCAAGGCGCCCACGCCATCCCGTTCCACGAGTACCACGATGCACCCGCCCCAACCCGCCCCCGTAAGGCGAGCACCCAGAGTTTGAGGAACGCTCTCGGCTAGATATACCAAAGTCTCTATCTCCGGAGTGCTGATCTCATAATCATCCCGTGCACTGGCATGGGCCTCCTGCAAGAGCGCTCCAACTCGTTCCATATCTCCACGCTCCAGAGCGTCAATACTCTGCAGAACCCTTTCGTTCTCGGTGATCACGTGCCGGCAGCGCTTGCGCACGCAGAAGACGTCTGTCTCCAACTGTACCTCGCTATCCAGCATCCCCTCGGGATCGATCCCCATCTCAGCCAGCGCCCGGCGGTCGATCTCCTTTGGTAACAGGAGCGCGATCTCCGACCAGCCCAGATTCTGCACGTCGCGCAGAGAGGTGATGCCAGGATACTTTTGTTTCATCAAGTGTACGCCGATGCGCCCCTCTGCCACGCGCCGATTAAAGTGGGGCCCCGTGTTCTTGTGGCGCACCCCGCTATCCACCACGACCACAGCGTATCCCTCAGGGATGGGAACATGCCGATAGGAATAGTCCCCTTTGCCATTGGGACAACAATCGAGAAAAAGAGCGTGCCCCTGCCTGGCCAGCACTGACGTAAAGTGATCCATGATGCCCCCGCGAGTGCCCACATACCACTCGGCGCGGCTGCAAGCCTCGGCAAAGGCGGGACCGTCCACCTCTATTCCGTTGACGCCGAGCAAGGCCGCCGCAGCGGCTACGGTGAGGGCCGATGACGAGGAAAGACCCGCTCCTCGTGGCACGCCGTGGGGAGCCTCGCCCTGCACC
This sequence comes from Anaerolineales bacterium, assembly GCA_046538105.1. GTDB lineage: Bacteria > Chloroflexota > Anaerolineae > UBA1429 > UBA1429 > JAWLEV01. Next base: position 23,035 of record JBKHJO010000035.1, read on the forward strand.
AACGCATCGAACCCCTTCAGGCCCGGACCGTACTCGCGCTCCAATAACTGCGCGGCCCCCTGCACATAATTGGCCCAATCGCCGACGGTACGGCGCGGGATATCCTCAGAGATGACAAACTCTCTATCATCAAAAAGGGATTCGACATTCGTCAAGTGCACCTTCCGATCGCTACGGGGTCTGGCAAAGATAAGTATATCCTTGTCCAACGCCATGGGCAATACGAACCCATAGTTATAGTCCGTGTGTTCCCCAATGAGGTTCACCCGCCCAGAAGCCCGAAACACGGCCACTTCTCCCGCGCCATAACGCTCCGCAAAGACCCTCAAACCCCGCTCATAGCGCGCAACCTGAGAGCTCAGCTGCTCCGACGAGCCACCGTACACGCGGCACAGCGCTTTACACAGATCCGAGTCCATCCCTTGCCCTACCCTCATATGTCTGTAATCCTCATACAACAGCGTCGCTCCTCACTGAAACTTGGCAATGGCATAGACCTCGCTCGTCTCCTCACAATAGACGGCAATACTGTCGACGTCATCCGGGCCAATAGGGGAAGGAGATGATCGGTCGCAAGGACTCCCCCTTATCGCCTCACAATCTCCAGGAGCGCCGCAGCAGGAGCCCCATAGGTCTGACCCTTTCAGGCGAATGTCCGCCTTGGGCTCCTTGCCATCAAAGATGAAGGTCTGTATAATCAGCATCTGTGGATGGGGTACAGTCGCTTTTCCCGAGACGCCATACATTGTCGATCAAATTGACTGACCAAAGACCATAGATGATTATATCGGAAAAGCACGAGATAGCCAACGAGAGAGAGTCTTCCCTTCTCCACTCCCCAACAGTCCTGAAACTTGTCTAGTATGGAAGCAGAGCGCGAATTGAGACCCAGAGAATCCGAGGTCCCCCTCGACGTCAGCATCGTTATCCCCGTCTATAACGAACGCGAAGCCATAGCAGGTGTCCTGGACGATCTCGTAAGCATCATGGAGCCCCTCGATTGGTCGTACGAGATCCTCGTTGTGGACGATGGCTCCACAGACGACAGCGAGGATCTCTGCCGCGCGCGTTCGGACATCGTCTTGGTGACCCATGGGCAGAATAGGGGCCCAGGCGCGGCGCGCACCACAGGGGTTCGCCGGGCAAAGGGACGCTATGTGGTGATGATCGACGCCGACGCCACCTACCCCGTCGATACCATCCCCACCATGCTTCAGATGCTGGACGACTGTGACATGGTCATCGGAGCCCGGGAGCGGGAGATGGGCACCCTGAAATGGATACGCTCGGCGGCCAAGAACTTTATCAAGGGACTGGCGTCCTATCTCACGCGTACGGATATCCCCGATCTCAATTCGGGGCTCAGGGCCATGAAACGGAATCTGGTACTCGAATTCCTGCCCATACTGCCCACCACCCACTCGTGGGTGAGCACCATCACCCTGGCCTTTCTGAGCAACGGTTACCTGGTCAAGTGGACGCCCATCACCTACCACGAGCGCATCGGCACATCCACTTTTCATCCCATCGTTGACACGTACAACTATCTATCGCTGGTCGTTCGCGCCATCATGTATTTTGATCCATTGCGCGTGTTCCTCCCCCTCAGTTTGATCATGCTCTTGATCGGCATAGGAAAAGCCATCCATGATATCGTTGTCTATAACTTTCACCTGGCTCCGTCCACTCTCGTGATCATCTTTACGACCCTGCAAGTGGGGGCCATAGGGCTGCTGGCAGACCTTATCGTACGCAGGAGCAAGATATAAAGATCTGCGTGTAGAATACAATATAATAGGTAAATCACACGAAAGTGTGACGCACTAATTCAGTTGTTAGAAAAACTGTGTCATGACAGCCACAAGAATCACCCAAACGAACTATTGAAAAGTGCCTCAACAAAGCGTATACTGATAACAGTTGTTAGTTAGATTCTATGGAGGAAAAGATGAAGAATAAAAGCTATTTTGGCTCCAGTGGCCACGGTCTGGGGGTACTGAAGGTTCTGAGCATCTTGGCGATTTTGTCGTTGGTCTTTGCCAGTACCATCTCAGCCGACTCATCTACATGGGAGAGCTCCTTCCAGGTTATGAATCTGGGTGAGGAGGAAACAGAGATCACAATGCAGTACTATCATGAGGATGGCACATTGGTTGACGCCGCCACTCATACGGAGAATGTCGCCAAAGGATCCTCCGTCAACATCTATCAGCCGGCAAACCCCGATCTCCCCGACGGTTTTAAGGGAGCCGCCGTGGTCGGCAGCCATCCAGAGCCCATCGCGGCCATCGCCAGCGAACAGGTTACCTACGAAGACGGCAGTATAGGGAACAGCCAGTATTCGGCCTTTTCCTCGGCGGACGTAGGCACCTCTTTCTACCTGCCCAACGTCAACAGGAATTTCGGTTCGGGGGAGTGGAGCAGCCGCATCACCGTGCAAAATGCTACCGAAGGCCAGGTCGATATCGACATCAGTTTCTATAACGACGATGCCAGCGTTGAAGACACCGATAATGTGACGCTAGAAGGCAACGGCTCGACGACTTTGTGGCAGGAGGAGAATGAGGATCTTGACGATGGATGGCTTGGATCAGCGGTGTTAGAGGCCAGCGACGAGGTCGCCGTCATCGTGGACGTTATGAGCGCCGACGGCAGGTTGGAGACCTACAACGGATTCGGGGCCGGGGCGACCACCATGTATCTGCCTACACTGTTGTTAGGCTACGGATCTAATAACTGGAACACAAGCTTCCAGGTACTCAACGTGGGTTCTGAAACCACCGAAGTCATGATGACGTACTACACCTCGGGCGAGTCCACTGCCACCAAGACGATCACAGAAACGCTCGCTCCGTACGAGTCGCTTAACCGCTATCAGCCGGTCGACGACAGCGATCTTGGCGATGACTGGATAGGCTCAGTCGTCGTCGAGTCCACCGAGCCGGTGGTGGCGGTGGGCAGCCAGTCGAGCGGCGCAGCCGGTACTCGCTTGGCCTCGATATATAGCGGCGCGGCAGCTGGAGCCGATGAGACAGTGCTGCCCACCGTGTTGCGCTATTTTGGCGGAAGCAACTTTGTTACCAGCTTCCAGATCATGAATGCAGGGAGCACTGCCGCTAGCGTTACGGTCGAGTTCTATGAGCCGGGCGATCCTGTACCGGTAAAGACCGTGAATTACGATGGAGAGAACAAGATAGATCCGTTCACCGTCGTCAACAGGTATCAGCCTAACGACGATGAAGATCTGGGAGAAGGCTGGCAAGGCTCGGTACGGATCACTTCGGATCAGCCTGTGGTCACGTTGGGCAGCCAACACGGCCTGGACCGCACTGGAGACACCGTCGGACAGTATAACGGCTTCTCGGTCCCGGTTACGGAGTAGTTTCTGCATTGGTTATACGATAGCAAAACGGAGGGGGCTATCAACGCCTCCTCCGCTTTATCTTGCTTCTGCGAAAGGGAAGATACTTGCAACCAAGGTCTATCTCTCTTATCATAATCTGTCTGATCTGTATCTCTTTAGTTTCCTGTAGCTACGGGGGAGACATCCCCACAGAGACCGTTTTCGCGGTGGCGTCCCCACACCCCACGTCCTCCCCGTCGTTGTCGGTCTCCCCCTCACCTCCTCCTTCCCCAACTCAGGCTGAATTGGCCGTTTCGTCGGCCTACCCCTTGCCCACATCCACAGAGTCATCGGGTGATGGCACCACTACGGCTTATCCACAACCCTCTTCATCACCGGAGGAAGATTATCAAAATATGCCGGACTGCTCGCCAGATTCCGAGTCTGGCGCCATAGAGGGCGAGTTGCATTTGGAGGGAGATGGTTCCTCGGCGGGTTCCATCCTGTACCTGGGTGAATATGCGGGGCTTGAGACGACGAATCCCATCGTGGTCTTGGATCCCGCCCGCGACATGCATGTGACCACCAATGAGGAGGGAAGGTTCTGCCTCTCCAAAGTGCCGCCCGGGACCTATAGCCTGATCGTCTGGAACGCTGGCGAGTCCGTACTGCTTAAAGATCCCTCCACAGAAGATCATTCCCTGCAGCTAGAGGTGGAGGCCGGTGAGACGTTGGAGACGGGGATACTGTACACACCATATCCCTGATCAATGCAGCCGCGATCCTGCTGAAAGAGCGCTCGGGGAATGACATGCGGGCGTAGCTGTGGCAGGATTATGGGGTGACGGACAGACGATGAAAAGAGTAAATTGAAAATATAATCAATCGTTCGATAGCAAATAGATGGCCGAATGACTGTAGAGCGTGGAACGGCAAAGCAGGAGGACGAGACAAGTTCTGATTCTGAACCGTGGGAATATGGCGGTAACGATGCACGTTGGGCACACGAGATGGAATTAGAGCAAACAGGCGATGGATACGAGAAGCCCTTCCAGAAGCAGATGAACCCTCTCAAAATCGCTCTTATCGGTCCCGTTTATCCCTATAGAGGGGGTATCGCACATTATACG
>JBKHJO010000096.1:0-6371 GCA_046538105.1 Anaerolineales bacterium
GCGTGATGACCTGCGCGTACATCTCGTCCGTCTCTGGCACGCCCAGGCTGGCGTCCGGGAACTCGGTCTCCGCCACCGACCGCACCTCGATCTCTCCGGGGTCAACCTCCATGCGCCCTGCCAGATCGACGATGGCTTTGTCCACTAGAGGTTGGGAGTGACTACTGTCCTTCCTTCCCCCTCCAGGCACCAGTACCACTCGCTCACCAGCGGCATGATAGGTGTACGTCTCGCCCTGTATCGAGAGGCGGATGACGTAACCGGGCGTGATGACCTGCGCGTACATCTCGCCCGGCTCTGGCACGCCCAGGCTGGCGTCGGGGAACTCGGTCTCCTCCACCGATTGTACCTCGATCTCCTCAACGTCGACCCCCATGCGCCCTGCCAGGTCCACAACCGCCTCATCCACCAGCGGTTGGGCATCGCCATAGCCCTCCTGCCCAGAGGCCGACATACAACCCGCCAATACGATGACACTCATCATCAATATCGCCACAACGTGTCTTGCTCTCATCTTGTTCCTCCATTCTCTTCAATATTGATATTTTCCGTATCCATATGTAAGACGCACAGGGGACAAAAAAAGTTCCACCATCCTATGCCCGTAAACTACCTGACGCGGCGTGAAATTTCTTTGTCATACGGATCACAAAGACGTATAATGCTCCCCGCCGCGACGTAGAGACACGGAAGGACGAGAATGGAACATCAGGACGTGAAAAACCCGTCACGACAGCGCTTTGGTCGGTTCGCCCAACGATATGTGAGGAGCCAGACCCATGCCCAGGGCACCGATCTGGAGCGCCTCGCCGCCCTCGCCGGCGCACGGGAGCACGACAGGGCCCTGGATATAGCCACGGGCGGAGGCCACACGGCCCTCCAATTGGCCTCCGTGGCCACCCACGTGGTGGCCACGGATATCACTCCCCGGATGCTGGTCGCTGCCCGACAGTTTCTCGCCGCCCAGAAAGCGCACAATATGGCCTTTCTGGCGGCCGACGCCCAGGCGCTGCCCTTTGCCGACGCAACGTACGATCTGGTGACCTGCCGCATCGCCCCTCACCACTTTTCCCACTGCTCCCGATTCGTGCAGGAGAGCGCCCGCGTGTTGCAGCCCAATGGCCTGCTGCTGGTGCAGGATCACCTCCTTCCCGAGGACAAGGACACCGCCCAGTACATCGAGACCTTTGAGCGGCTGCGGGACCCCAGCCACCATCGCGCCTATGCCGCCTCCGAGTGGGTGGCCATGTTCGAGGCCGCAAATCTGAAGGTCGAAGGAATGGAGAAAGTCATCAAGGAGCACCCCTTTCTTCCCTGGGCCGAGCGCCAGGACTGCTCGGAGAAGACGGTGGCGCGCCTGATCACCATAGTCCAGGAAGCGCCACCCGCTGTCGTGGAATGGATGCGTCCCCGTGGCTTTGGCACGCCCGAGGCTGCCTTTATCGGCCACTACCTCATCATCGTGGGCCGCAAAGGAGCGACGTGAGACCGTTGTGAACGGTCCTTGTTCCAAACGCGAATCGCCTCGGAAAATCGCAAAGCGCTTCGCCCCGTGGTAAAATGAGGTTAGAGTGTCGGAGATGAAAGGATAATAGGAGAGCATGTCCATTCGCGTCTTGTCCGCCAACGTGGCCGCCAAGATTGCCGCTGGCGAGGTAATCGAGCGCCCCGTGTCGGTGGCCAAGGAACTGGTGGAGAATGCCATCGACGCCAAAGCCGACGATATCCGCATCCAGATCGCCGATGGGGGACGCCGCCTCGTGCAGGTCGGCGACGATGGCGAGGGCATCCCGGCCGACGAGGTGGAGTTGGCCTTTGCCCGCCACGCCACGAGCAAGATCCGCTCCGCCGACGACCTCTACCAGATCCGTACCCTGGGCTTCCGTGGCGAGGCACTGGCCAGCATCGCGGCCGTGTCCCAGTTGAGCCTCTCCACGCGCACGCAACAGGAGAGTGTGGGCACGTCGGTGCGATTTGAGGGGGGAGATGTCGCCCGTCGCAAGTCCGTGGCTCGTCCTCCAGGGACCCTGGTAAAGGTGGAGAACCTCTTTTACAATACTCCCGCGCGCCTCAGATTCCTGCGCACCGAGTCCACCGAGGCCGGACACATCTCCCGCCTGATCAGCGCCTACGCCCTTGCATATCCCGAGAGACGCTTCACCTTGCAGAATAACAAGCGCACGAGCCTGCGCACCACGGGTACCGGCGATCAGTATGACGTACTGGTGACGCTCTACGGACTGGACGTGGCGGAGCAGATGTTGGAGATAGAGCGCTCCCAGGACGAGGAGCCCATCCACGTGTGGGGCTACATAGGTGCGCCCTCGCTGCACAGATCCAACGGCCAGGATATCATCTTTTTCGTCAACCAACGCTGGATTCAGGATAGATCCCTGTCCTACGCCGTGCACGAGGCCTACCGCACCCTCATTCCCGAGCGGCGCTATCCCCTCCTGCTGCTCAACATCCGCGTGCCGCCGCAAGAGGTGGACGTCAACATCCACCCCACCAAGCGCGAGGTGCGCTTTCGCAATCCCCGAGAGGTGTTCAGGACGGTGCAGCGTGCCGTGAGAAGCAAACTGATGTCCCAGCAACCGGTGCCCCACGTACAGATGCCCCCAGAGCGATTCAGACAAGGGCGTTCTGGAGACGACGCTCTTACAACCGCCCAGTCTCGACTGGCCCTGGAACTCCACCGCACGGCGGACATGGAAGGGGAATCGCCCTTTGTGCGTCCCTCCTCGGAAACGCGCCTGCCCATGCTGCGGGTGGTGGGACAGGTGGCCCAGACCTACATCATCGCCGAGGGCCCCGGCGGCATGTATCTCATCGACCAACACGCGGCCCACGAACGCATTCGCTACGAGGCCCTCAAAGCCCAGCAAGCAGCGTCCGAGATCGCCTCGCAGGAACTGTTGGACCCCCAAGTCATCACGGCGAGCCCCCAGCAGGCCGAACTGCTGAAAGATCGTCTGGATACCCTGGAGACCTATGGCTTCAAGATCCGACCCGCCGAGGATACCACATTCTCCATCGAGCGCGTGCCGGCCAGTCTGCGCGGCGAGGACGTATCTGCCGCCCTGTGGGAGATGCTGGACGCGGCCCTGGAGGGGAGCGAGGGATTTTCGTGGGAAGATCAAGCACTGATAACCCTGTCATGTCACACGGCCATCCGCGCCGGTCAGACCCTCTCCCTCGGAGAGATGCGCGATCTCGTACGACAACTGGAGCAAAGCGACCTGCCCCATTCCTGCCCTCACGGTCGTCCCACCATGGTACATCTGAGCCAGGCACAACTGGAAAAAGAGTTCGGACGACGCTGATGATCATCAACTTTTCGATGTCGAGGACATACAGGAATACGAAAGCAAGAGGGCACAGACCGTGCCCCGCGTATGCGCTCCCATCGGGAGATTGAAGGAGGGTTAGAAATGGAACGGCTTTTTCGCAGTGAGAACGACAGGATTATCGGGGGTGTGTGCGGAGGATTGGGACAACACCTGAACGTGGCGCCCCTTATCCTGCGCATACTCTTTGTCGTTGGGGCCATGGCTAACGGCGTCGGTCTGGTCGTCTACATCCTTCTATGGATCTTTGTACCCTCAGAGAGCGCTGAATATGGCGATCAGGAAGAGATGATACATCAGAACATCAGCGAGATACGAGACCGGGCTCGCACAATAAGCCGAGATGCCCAGGAATCTCTGGGCGGAAAGGGGGGCCTTGGGGATATCGTGCCCAAAGAAAACGACGGAGCCTTTGTTGCTGGTCTGATCTGCATCGTGCTAGGCATACTGATCCTGATGCGCAACTTTGGGCTGCTGCACTGGCTCAGCACCCTGTTATGGCCCCTGGTGCTCATCGCCATCGGGGCGGTATTGCTGCTTAAGAACATGAGAGGAAAAGGATGATGAAAGAGCGAAAGCACCGAGAACTGTTCTGGCCGCTCATGTTGATCGTGATCGGCGTGATCCTGCTCCTTCGACAGTTGGGCATATGGGAGTTCTCGTGGGCCCGCCTGTGGCGGCTCTGGCCCCTACTCCTCATCCTCATCGGCCTGGACATCATCCTCAGCAGATCCCGGCTGGGAAGCGTGATCTTTTTGATCCTGGCCACAGCGCTCATCGTACTGGCCATCCTCTTCCTGCCCGCCTCCTCTGAGGAAAGGGTCGCTCCTGATCATCAGACCTTTGATCATCCCGCTCGCGGAGTGGACACCGCCAATATCTACCTGGACATGGGCGTGGGAGAACTAGACGTATATCCTCTGGAGGATTCGGGAAATCTTTTCGAGGCGGACGCCTCTTACAACAGGACACGCACCCGAGCCACCTCGGACGTGGACATGGTCGACGGCGAGGCCACAGTGCATCTGGAAGCCAGGTCCACCGCAAGCGGCTGGATGCCCTTTGGAGACCAGAATGACAACGCATGGAATGTGGGGCTGAATACCAGCGTACCCATGGCCCTCCACGTGGCAGGTGGCGTCAACAGGACCTCCCTCGACCTCGAAGGCCTGACGCTGAAAGAGATCCGCCTGGAGATAGGGGTGGGGCAGGCAGAACTCGTCCTCTCTGAAAAAATCCCGTACAAGGTAGTGGTGGAGGGCGGTGTGGGCCAACTAAAACTGCGCGTTCCGCCGCAGGTCGAGGCGCGCATACGTGTCGAGGGCGGACTGGGCTCCGTTAACCTCAACCAACGTTTCCAGCGTCGTGGAGACTATTATGTGACGGAAGAATACCAAGAGGGACAGGGGGTTGAGATCGAAGTCAAGGGCGGGATCGGCTCCATCGATATAAGGTAATCGGACAGTCCCATATCTATCGGTGCAAAACGCATGCCCACCTTCAGGTGTACCGCCCTACCTCTTTGACCAGTTCCACGATGCGACTGTAGGTCTCAAAGGGCACGCTGTCGGGGATACTGTGATCCGAGGCAAAGATATATCCGCCATTCTTCATCATGAGCGGCAACTTGGCCCGTATGGCCTCCTCCGCCTCCTCGTACACGTTCCAGTTTCGCACGTCAAAGCCCCCGCGAAGCAGGAGATCCTGCCCGAATTCCTCCTTGATGCCCAAGGGATCCATCCCCGCCTTGACCTCCATGGGATTGAGGGCATCGAGCCCCATATCCACCAGTTCTGGCACCAGCGCCATAATGTTTCCACAACTGTGGAGATGTGCCTTGACGCCGTGGGCATGGGCCCATTCGATGGTGCGCACCTGGTAGGGCCTGACCATATCCTGCCACATGGATTTGGAAAAGAGCAGGCCATTCCTGTATCCCATATCATCGAACCACATCAGTTCGTCAAAGACGTACCCCGCCTCCCAGACCATATCCAGCAGCGCCAGCGCCAGATCGCACATATGATCGAGCATATCCACGACCCATCCAGGCTCTGCCGCCATGGCCAGCAACAGGGTCTCCGTTCCCACCATCCTGGCGTTGACGATATCGTAGCCGAACCAGGGGGCGACGCCCACCCAGCCATCCGCGTCGCGCAGCGCTCTGTACTGCTCATCCAGTAGATCCCAGTCGATGCGATCGCGGCTGGGCGCCATGCGCTCTTTGGCCTCCTGCCAGGTATCGGCATCCTTGATGGCATGCTCCATGCTCAGGGGCGTCGTGCTGACCGGCTTAAAGTTCTTTTTCGTCAAGCCCCATTTATCCCGATCGATGATATAATCGTCCGTCTCCTCGATGATCTCCTCCGGAAAGCGGGGGCTGGTATCGATCCCCCCCAGATAGCCGATATCGTCGAGGCCGAAATACTCCTTTACGCTCACATTCTCGGGGAGTCCCTCGCGCCGCCAGCGGGCCACCGTCGACTCCCAGGGACCGGCCATCATGGGCACGCGGTCCCCCTCCCGATGTGCGTACATCCTGGACACACGTTCATGTGTGGTCAGAGACACCTTTGACTTACCTCCTCACCGCAGGCACCCATCCATGCCCACAATACGGTTGCTAGACCTCATCGCCACATAAAAGTATAGCGCTCGCTGGGCAGACTGATGGGCACCCCCTCTGCCTCCTCGTCCGCACGCACCACCACTGTCACCTGCCAATGGATGGCGTTCAACATCCCCTGTCCCGGATACATCTCGGGCGGCACACGCCACGAGGTGGCCTTGGTCCACTCCACCACGGGCTCGTCCTCCTCGGCAGGCCACAGATAGAGCCTGTACCACTCATCATCGGCCAAGACGCCCACAGATGTCCAGTTCAAGATCACATCCTCATCCTTTCCTTTCACCATGCTCCCGTGGGGCGGCGCCAAAAGTTGTGGTTCCCGATAGGGAAGGGTGGGCGTCGGCGTGTCGCCACGTATAGGTGTCGGGGAAGGCGCATCGGTGGCCCTGGAGGTC
>JBKHJO010000036.1:0-27275 GCA_046538105.1 Anaerolineales bacterium
ACCACAATTGGCATACGGCATCCGGAGGGACACGATGGCCGTCAGGATAATCTATTTCGTGCACGGGACGACGACGGACAACGAGGAGGGGCGCGCCACGGGACAGCGCCACGGCGAACTGTCTCCCCCCGGCATAAGGCAGACGCGAGCCTTGGCCAGGCAGGTGGAGGACAGGACCTTCGACGCCGTCTACTGCTCCGACCTGCGCCGCGCGATGGATTCGGCCGCCCTGGCCTTTGGCGACGATCATCCCCTACTCCAGGACGCCCGTCTTCGGGAGATCGACTATGGCGATCTCACCGGGAAAAAGAAGACCTGGGACCTCAAAACCTTTATCGACACGCCCTACCCCGGCGGCGAGAGTTACAGGGACGTGGAGAGGAGGATGGCCGCTTTTTTGGAATATCTGGGTGCAGACTGTCAGGGGAAACGCGTCGCTATCGTCGCCCACCAGGCTCCCCAACTGGCCCTGGAGGTCCTCCTAAAGGGCCAGACGTGGGAACAGGCCGTGGAGGAAGACTGGCGCAGGACGGGCGACTGGCAACCCGGCTGGGAGTACGTGTTATGCGCTTCGTAGGGCCATGCAGGGGACACGTTATCAGTGTGGATATGCTCGATATACCCCAGCGCATACTGGCGCGGGGAGTAGGTCATATGGTCTCCGGCTATGATAGAGGAGGCGTTCCCGGCCACAGCACATTCCAAATAGCGATTGTCAGTCGGATCGCTTTCGATGATCGAGAACCCTCCGACGGATTCACGAGAATTGATTCCTCGGCGATTGATCCTAAAAAGTGCTCAACTCGCCGCCCTGGCAGTCTGTAGCGCATTTTAATTCTAGGATAGTGAATGACCCGCTCCAGTTCCTCCACATCAATAGAGACCTCTTGTCCCGTCATCTCTTCCCTTTTCCTGGTCGATGCCCGTCATGCGCGCCGATATCTCCCACAGCCGCCGGGCGTGCTCTTCATTCAGAGCATAGGGATTGGGGCGCTTTGGTTCCCCGTGCTTCCAGTAGATGGCCCGCGTGTCTGGCAGCAAGGGATCGAAGAGCAGCCTCGCGATGCCAGCGGCCGCCTGTGCCGGGGGGACGCCCATACGGCGGCGCAGGGCCCAGAACCAGCGCACGAGGCGGCACTGGGCCTTTTCCCCGATGCCCGTGTCCACCACGCCCGGATCGGCGGCCACGGCGCGCACGGATGAATCGGGCCCCAGGCGACGGTTGAGTTCGGCCGTGAATAGTACGTTGGCCAGTTTGGTCTGTTTGTATGCTCGCAGGGGATTATAGCGTTCCAACAGTTGGATATCCTCCCAACGGAGTCTTGTGCGATAATGGGATTCCGAACTGACCGTGACCACCCGGGCGTCAAAAGACCGCTCCAGCAGGGGCAAGAGTTCGTGGGTCAGCAAAAAGGGCGCCAGGTGATTCACCGCCCACTGGGTCTCAAACCCCTCGGGGGTCATCTCTCGCCGAGAGGTAAAGGTACCGGCATTGTTGACCAGCCCGTCCAGGGCCTTTTTCCCCCACGTGGAGAGGATCTCCACGATCTCTTTTGCTGCCTTTCTGACCTCCGCCTGGATGGAGAGGTCTGCCACCACATAGGTTACCCGCGCCCCGGGATATGCGACGTGAAGGCGCTCCTCCTCGCGGGCGCATCGCTCCGGAGAGCGCGCCACGCCGATCACGCTGCATCGCCGCTCCAGTAGTTGTTCCACGAGGGCCAGACCGATTCCCGACGTCGTCCCCGTGACGACGTACGTCTTCTCCATCATTTCCTCCTCCCATATACAGGCTCTTATAGGGGATAAATGGCGGCCCGTCAAGCGCTTTGTACACATTTCCAGGCAATCGCATAATCAATGGGGCGATGGTTCCTTGTTCTCTCTCTGTTCAGCGGGTATAATGAATTCCAGAGGATGTTCCTGTGTCCTTGTTCCCGCCGTTCACCGTGTTCAAGGAGATCTTCCATGCGACAGCGACTCGATTTGGGCAATGCCGAGATCGCCCCCACGGACCCCATCGTGGCCGGCTCCTTCGTCACCCGCACCTTTACCTATACTACCGGGCATCCCATCGACGACACGGGATTCATCAAGGTGGCTTTTCGCAATGCGGGCGACTTTGGCACGCCCCAGTTCGCCGATCCCGGGGCACCCAACTATTGCATCGTGCGCACCACGGGGAACTGTCGCATCGAGCCCCGCTGGTACCCTAGGGGCAACAGGCGTCCCTGGGGCCTCTCCCTCTATCTCCAGGTCATGGGCGGCTATCTGGGTCGGGGGGATCAGGTTGTGGTCGTCTTTGGCGACACGACGGAGGGCTCGCCGGGCTGGCAGGCCCAGACCTTTGTGGAGGATACTTTCGAGTTCAAGACCTTCGTCGATCCCATAGCCACCTATCAGTTCAAGGAACTTTCCCGCTCGCCGGAGGTGACCATCGTGCCCGGCGAGGCGACGCGCGCCATCTGCCTCGCCCCCTCCCAGGTGCAGGTGGGGCAGGAATTCTCCTATCATCTCAAATTGGAGGATCGATGGGGCAACCCCACGGGCGATCCCCAGGCGTTCGCCCACCCCGGCTTTGAGGGATCGGGCTGGCAGACGGTGCGGGCCACCGACGCGTATACGGGACTTTTGGCTGAAAGTAACCCCATCCAGGTGCGGGAGGGGAAGGCGCCGCATAATCCCTACTGGGCCGATTTTCATGGCCAGACGGAGGAGACCTGCGGCTCGGGCACCATAGAGCAGTATTTCACCTTTGCCCGCGGCCGGGGATTGCTGGATATCGCCGGTCACCAGGGTAACGATTTCGAGATCTCGGATGCCCTTTGGCGCACTATCAACGCCACCACGGAGCGCTTTAACGCACCGGGCACCTTTGTCACCTTCCCCGGTTATGAGTGGAGCGGGAATACGCCCCTGGGCGGCGACCGCAACGTCTACTTTTCCTCCGAGGGGGGCGAGATCGTCCACAGTTGCACCGACCTCCTGCCCGACAAAGAGACCGCCCATCCCATCGCTCCCACGGCGGAGGAGTTGTTTCGCGAATTGAGACAACAGGAGGATCCTCGACCCTTTGCCTTTGCTCACGTGGGCGGGCGCTATGCCGATCTGCGCATGCACGATGAGGAGATCGAGGTGGCCGTAGAGATCCATTCCGCCTGGGGTACCTACGAGTGGCTGCTGGAGGAGGCCCTGGAGCGTGGTTATCGCGTGGGCATCTGCGCCAATTCCGACGGCCACAAGACGCGTCCCGGTGCCTCCTATCCCGGCGCCAGTACCTTTGGCTCCCTGGGCGGCCTCACCTGCGTGCTGGCTCCACACTTGGACCGTCCCAGCGTCATGGAGGCGCTACAAGCGCGCCACTTTTACGCCACCACCGGCCACCGCCCCCTCTTGGACGTGCGCCTGCGCGGTCGGGGATATGAGAGGGCCATGATGGGCGACGTTGTCCCTGCGAGGGATGGCGTGCCCGAACTCTGCGTGCATGCAGTGGGCACGGCCCCCATCGAGGCCGTGCAGGTGCGCAACGGTTTGGAGACGGTGGCCACCCTGCGGCCCTACACGGCAGAGGAACTGGGGCGCAGGGTCAAGATCGTGTGGAGGGGCAGCGAGGTACGGGGCCGCGCGCGTCAGGTGGTGTGGGACGGCGCTCTACAGGTAGAAGGCAACGCCATCGCGGATGTTGCGCCCGTCAACTTTTGGAACCCCAATCGCCCCGTGCGCCAGCCATCTTCGCATCGCCTGACCTGGGAGTCCGTCACCACGGGAGGGCTGACGGGCGTCATCCTCACCCTGGAAGAGGGGATGGCCGGCACGCTGCACATCGAGACCTCGCAGGGAGAGGTGGAATGCGATCTGGCCTCCCTGGGCATGGAGCCCAGGACGTGGTCCTATGGCGGCGTGGACAAGGAACTGTCCCTCTATCGCCTGCCAGAGGGGGAGGGGCGTCGCGCCTTTTCTTTCAGGCTGCCTGTCAGCGATCTGCACGCCGGCGACAATCCCCTCTACGTGCGCCTGGATCAGGAGGACGGCCACATGGCCTGGAGCAGTCCCATCTACGTGGTGGGCTCGTAGGGCGGAAAGAAGTTTCGCCCTACTCCAGTACCCTCACGACCACAAAGATGACGTACAAAACCATCGCCAAGAATACAACCAGGCTCAGGCAGCCGTTGACCAGGCAGTAGCCTCGCAATTGGTCCACCTTGAGCACGTGGGCCGCAATCCTCAAGCGCCGCCGCAGAGACGAACACGGCGATGAGGAGCGCCTTGGGCAGATCGAAACTGTTTTCCATGCCTCAGTCCTCTCGCCACTCCTCCAGGGTCGCCAGGATCTCCTCCCACTGCTCCTCCGGCACCTCCTCATCGGGCCAGGGGCCAAAGCCCAGACCCTGGTAGGTGGCCAGAGCGGGCATGCGCCAGGGCTGGGTGCCCAGCATGGCCCGCTCGAATCCCCGCTCCCGCAGGCGATGCAACGTGGCCACCACGATGGCCCTACCCAATCCCTTGCCCCGCTCCCTGCGCACCACGCCGACCCAATGCACCATGCCCCATTTCTCCTTCTCCTTTTCCTTGTGCCAGGCCGCGGCGGCCGCCACCGGGCGCTCCCCCTTCCAGATGATCTGGATGTGGGCGGGATCGTACTGGGGATCGTCGGTAAAGGTCTTTTGGAACCACTCCTCGTCGGCCTCCCCGGAAAAGTTGGAGCGGTTCATCACCTCCAGGTAGGCCCACACCTCGTCGGCCTCCATGGCGCGGCAGGCGTACCCCTCGGGCAGGTCCAGGGGTGGCAGGTCGTCCAGATCGTCGCGGCGCATGTTGATCAACTGATCGCGGTTCTTTTCCGTGGCGAATATCTCGTAGGAGCAGGTGGGCCCTACGAACTCGACGGGGATGTCGGGGAACTGTTTCCCCAAATAGTCGGCCAGGTTGCGCAGCCCGGGGATTTCAGAGGTCATGTGGTTGACGACGATCATGGGCACGCCGAGATCGGCCACCCACGCCCCGTCGCGCCACAGGGCGATGCCGTCGTCGGTGGTCAACACGGCATCGGCGCCCAAGTCCACCATGCGCCGCACGTCGGTGATGGCCCCCGTGCCCACGGCCAGGCGGTGTACCATCTGCCAGCGGGTGCCCACGAATTGCACCGCCTGCTCGCCCAGGAGCCTCACCTGCTGGGCGATGCGGTGGGCCAGTTCCCAGGCCGTGGTGGCAGATATCTCGTGCAGGTTGTAATACTTGATCGCCTTGACCGGATCCCCCAGTTCCAGGAATTTGCTCCAGGCGTCGAGCACTCCCAATTTGGGATAGACGTCCCACACGTCGTGGCAGCGATAGACGACCATGCCCGTGCGCTCCAGGAATTCTATCTTGTGCCGGGCCGGCGCCGTGGCCTTGAGGGCGTCGTCGTCCATATGGCTGTAAAAGGTGGGCTCGTGGGTGACAAAGAGGTTGCAACCCTTCTCATGGGCCTCCTCCAGGGCTGATTGCAGGGACTGCCAGCCCACGGCGATGCCCTCCACCTTTGTGTCGGGGTCGCCGTATTTGAATCCGTCGCACGTGTGCTCCCAGTCCACCCATGTGCCCGCAGAACGCATGTGGGCGTCGATATCGTGTGCCTGGATCGTCATACTGACTCCTTTGATCGATGTGATTTCGTAACACTATATCCCGCGGCGCATCGCTGTCAACAAAGGATTGCGCTGAAATGGGCAAGGGGAGCGTTCGAGAGTATCATTATCGTAGGATGAGAACCGAGAAGGAGTGCGCATGGATTTGTTTTCCCATCTGGTAGCCACCGCCGCGCTGCTGGATCACAAGCCAGTCACACTGCTGGGAGGTGTCGCGCCGGATCTGCCCTGGCACGTGTTCTATCCCGCATGGTTGATCTCCCGGGGCAAATCGGGGTCCGCCCTGTGTAGCGGCGAGTGGCCCCTGCCGCCCCGCTGGATGCGCCAGGTGCACTATGCCAGTCATAGCCTATTGACTGTGGCCCTTGTATGGGGGATCCTGAGGCGACAAGAGGATGTAGAGACGCAAGATCTCGCGTTTTTACGCCCGTCTCTACCTATGGCCTGGTTGCTCCATATCCTGTTGGACGTGCCCACCCATTCCCGGCGGCGTATGGGGCCGCGTCCCCTCTGGCCCCTGTGCCGCTGGGCCTATGACGGCTTTTCCTGGGCCGATCACCTCGCCGGGTGGATGGCGCGGCGACTGCAAAAGGCACTGTAGAGAGAAACCAGCATCTCCCGTTCACGGAGATGCTGGGAAACGTACCCCTCTTTTGCCTTGCGCTCTCATCACGCGCTATCCTTATACTGTATCAGTATCTCCCTGGCCCATGCAGCGGGTGGGGGGTCCTCTCCATCCACGGGCTGGACAAAGGCCCGTTCGCCCAGGATGCGGTTGCCCGCCAGTTCCGCGCGCATATCCTCAAGGGTTCTTCCCGGCCCCCCTTTACATGTACAGAAAAGGGCGACCGCCTTCTCCTCGAGATCCGTCTGGGCAAAAAAGGTGCGCAGCGCTGGCGCATAGCGATTGGCCCAGACGGGCGTGCCGATGAATAGCAGGTCATAATCCCGTGGATCCTTTTTCGGGGGGTGCAGGGCGGGCTTTTTTCCTGTCAGCACCTGAAAGCCCCCGATGGGATACTTGAGAAGACTCTGTGCCGGGATCTCTTTGCGGGGCCGCAGGGCCAGCAGATCGGCGTTCGTGGCCTCGGCCAGCGCTTCAGCCACGCGCTGTGTGGTGCCCTCCAAAGAGTAATAGACTACCAGTGCTTTGGGCATCGATCTTTCCTTTCCTGTTCTGTATGAACGTCCTCTCGCCACACGGCGAGGGGACATCGGTTTCATGCGCTCTCGCCCAGGAGCC
Source organism: Anaerolineales bacterium (assembly GCA_046538105.1). Taxonomy (GTDB): domain Bacteria; phylum Chloroflexota; class Anaerolineae; order UBA1429; family UBA1429; genus JAWLEV01. The sequence goes on from JBKHJO010000036.1 coordinate 6,871, forward strand.
GTATCGCCTCTTCCAGGCGCTGTACCACGGTCTCCTGTCCCAGGATGGCCAGCGTGCCGAACAGGGGTGGGGCGACCCGTTTACCCGTGCAAGCCACGCGGATGCCCCCGAAAAAGGGGCCCAATCCCAAATCCAGATCCTCTGCCGCCTGGCGCAGGGTGGTGTCCAGCGTCTCCCTGTCAAAGGTCTCCATGGCGGCCAGGATTTCCTTGGCTGCCTTGAGGGCCTCTGTGGTATCCTCGGCATCCATCCCTTTCTGGATCAACAATTCGGGAGCGTAGTCGATCTCCTCGGCAAAAAAGAAGTCCAGCAGGGGGACGGCGTCCTTTAGCGTGCGGATACGCGTCTGGATCAGGGGTACGGCTTGCAGCACCGTCTCAAAGTCGGCGTCTATCCCTTCCTCCTGCAGCACGCGCGTCAGGCGCCCGGTCAGGTCGTTCTGCCCTAGTTCGCGGATATAGGTGGCGTTCATGTGTTCCAGTTTGTCGTAGGAAAAGGCGCTGGGCGATTTGGTGACTGCCTCCAGATCAAAGTAGCGGATCAGTTCGTCGCGGGTAAAGAACTCGGTTTGGTCATCATAGGCCCAGCCCACCAGGGCCAAAAAGTTGACCATGGCCTCGGGCAGGTATCCCGCCTCGCGAAATTCGTGGACAAAGGTGGGCATCTCCCTTTCGCCCAGAGTCTGCTTTTTGCGCTTGCTCAACTTGCCCTCTCCCGAGGGATCGAGGATGGTGGGCAGGTGGGCCTGCACGGGCATCTCCCAGCCAAAGGCATCGTACAGGAGGACGTGCTTGGGCACGGAGGAGAGCCACTCCTCGCCACGCAGGATGTGGGTGATCTCCATGAGGTGGTCGTCGACGACGTTGGCCAGGTGATAGGTGGGAAAGCCGTCCGATTTGAGCAGTACCATGTCGTCGAGTTGACGGTTGTTTACCGTGATGTGGCCTCGCAAAAGATCGTCAAAGGAGGTGGTGCCCTCCAGGGGCGCCGCCAGGCGAATGACGGGCTTTATGCCCTGTGCTTCATATTCAGCGATCTCTCTTTCTGTCAGATTACGGCAGTGTCGGTCATAGCCGGGGGGTATGCCTGCCGCGCGTTGTTCCTCGCGTACCCGTCGCAGTCGCTCGGGGCTGCAGTAGCAGCGATAGGCATGCCCTTTGTCCACGAGTTGCTGGGCGTACTTTTGGTATAACTCCTGGCGGTCCGATTGATAATAGGGACCGTACTCTCCACCGATCTGGGGCCCCTCGTCCCAGCAGAGGCCCAGCCAGCGCAGGGCTTCAAGCAGATCAGGCAGGGCCTCTGGTTGATAGCGCGTGCGATCGGTGTCCTCGATACGCAGGATGAATTTGCCTCCATGGTGACGCGCGAAAAGCCAATTGTAGAGTGCGGTGCGCGCGCCCCCCACGTGAAAGTACCCCGTGGGGCTGGGGGCGAAACGCACTCGAACGGTGTCCGATGTCATACGTGATCTCTCCTTTGCAATCAGATGATTGGTCAAGTTCGAACTTTTTCTTGTAGTGTGGCAGGTTTGGTATCTGTACTATGTACGGCCACGCTCTGTGTCAGGCCCAGGGCCAATAGAATCGTGAGGAGCGAACTACCTCCATAACTGACCAACGGAAGGGTGAGGCCTGTCACCGGCAACAGATTGGCGTTCATCCCCAGATTGACGGTAGTCTGTACGAGCAACATGCAGGCCACGCCACCAGCGATGAGGCGCCCATAGTCGTCTTGGGCGTTGACCGCGATGTGCAGGATGTGCAGAATAAGAAAGGCGAACAGGAGAAGGAGCAAAAGCGCTCCTACAAAGCCCAGTTCCTCGGCCAGGACGGAGAAGATGAAATCCGTGTGGCGTACGCGCAAAAAGTAGAGTTGACTTTGGGTGCCCTGAAAGAGTCCCTTACCCCACATCCCCCCCGAGCCGATGCTGATCAGGGCCTGAGTCACGTTGTAACTGGCCCCAGAAGGATCGTGGTCGGGAAGAAAGAACATGATAACCCGATCCCGCATATAGTCCTCGAGTTGAAACCAGATGATGGGAGCGGCGACGAGCCCACCGATGACGAGGATCACCAGATGCCGCCAACGCACCCCGGCCAGGTAGACCATGCCCAGCCATGTAGCGAGGAGGAGGAGAGTCGTGCCCAAATCGGGCTGCTTATAGATGAGAAGTAGTGGTGGCGCGAGCACAAGGGCGGACAGCAAAAAGGGACCCGCACTTTCCAGATTTCTCTCGTCTCCTGCCAGATACTTGGCCAGCACGGTGATCAGCAGCACTTTGCTTAACTCGGACGTCTGCACGTCAAAGAAGGAAAAACTGAGCCATCTCTGTGCCCCACCCAAAGTGTCTCCCACGATCTGTGTGAGGCCGAGAATGACGATGATAAAAAGGTATATCCACCTGTCCAGTGATTGTAGGACGTGGTAATCCACAAGCGCCACGGCAAAATAGATCACCATCCCTATACTCGCAAAAAGTCCCTGACGAAACACGAGGTTTTCCATGAGGGGTTTGCCCCTTGTTGGCATGGCCATCTCGTAGGAACTGTAAACCATGATGCAGCCCACCCCAATAAGGATGAGCATGATGAAAAAAAGAGACCAGTCAAATCGGCGCCAGATACGCTCTACCATAGTCCTTGTGCTAACAGGTCAAAGAATATAATCGCTGAATAAACCAATCTTCTGCTAAGACGGGGCGTTGCCTGAGCAATCGGTGAGGTGCACACGCGACATTCCTGCGACGGACTCACCGCTCCAGGAACAGGGCGGTGAAACGTTCCCAGATACCTCTTTTTCCCTCCAGGATGGGTAAAAAACGAACATTCTGGCCCAGGAGACGGCGGGCCGTATTCATATACGCCTTGCTGGCCAGAGAACCCCTATCCCGGGCTATGGGCTTCCCCTGACCGTTGGATATCAGGATGGCCTCCGTCTCTGGGATGATGCCGATCAGGTCGATGGCCAGGGTTCTCAACACCTCGGCAGGCCCGAGCATCTCGCCGCGCTGTACCAATTCGGGGCGAACACGGTTGATAATCAGGGACATGCTATCGTGTCCCTCGCTCTCCAGAATACCCAGCACGCGGTCCACGTCCTGCACGGACGAGGCGTCGGGGGTGGTGATCAGGATGAACTCGTCGGCGCCGGCGATGGCGTTGCGAAAGCCCGTCTCGATGCCCGCTGGTGAATCGATGAGAATGAAATCGCACGCCCCCCGCAATTGTTCGCAGACGCGCACCATGTCTGCCGGGCTGATGGCCGTCTTGTCGCGGCTTTGCGCGGCGGGCAGCAGATAGAGTTCTGACGTGGTCCTGTCGCGGATCAACGCCTGGCGTAGCCGGCAGCGCCCTTCTACCAGGTCGACGATGTCGTAGATGATGCGGTTCTGGAGCCCCATCACCACGTCCAGATTGCGCAGGCCAATGTCCACATCGACGACGACGACACGGTGACCCAACTCGCTCAACGCCACCCCCAGGTTCGCGGTGGTGGTCGTCTTGCCCACGCCCCCCTTGCCGGAGGTGATGGTTATGACGCGTGTAGGCATCTACTTTCTCCTTATTGATTCTCGTTCCATCGCTCAACCACGATCCTACCATCGTGTGCGCGGGCGATCTCGGGATAGGGAGTCTTGTTTGGGGGATTCTCCTCTGGACGGGCAATAAAGTCGGCGATGCGCAACTGTAGGGGGGACATCTCCAGTGCACAGATAATGGCAGAGGTATCTCCCATACAGCCGGCATGGGCAATGCCATATAGTCTCCCCCAGATGACAATGTCCCCTCCGGCTGCTATCGTCGCTCCGGCGTTGACGTCACCGATGATTACTATGTGTCCCGTATGGCGAACGACCTGGCCCGAGCGTACCATGCGCTTGATCAGGATCCCCCTGCTTTCCCCGCGCTGACGGGACATGGATCTCTGTGGTGCGGGACTCGGTTTCTCCCGGACTCTTTCCTGATCTGATTCTGGTGCGATGAGGCGCAACCCCATGGCATTGGAGGCCTCTTGTGTCACGCCGCTCCCCGAGACCACGGTTCGCAGTATCATACCATATCCTGAGAGCAACTCCTGGATCTGCCCGAGTTGTTTTTGATCGATCGCCTGATCTCCGACCTGTAGTGCCACACGCCCGCCACGAAAAAAGGCGCCCCTTGTCGCCAGGTGCTGATCCAATCTTTCCAAGAGATTTGCGAACTCTCCATCACCAAAAGTGATGGTCAACCCCTCGCGTGTGCCTTTGATGGATACAGAATCAGTCATACGTCCTTATCTCTTTCCCTTGTGTATCCTCATACATCTATTCCCCCTGCGTGTCCGTCTCTGTGGGTACAGGAGTCGGTTCGGGTATCCCAAAATAGGCGCGGAAAATGTCCGCTGCCACGGGGACAGCCATCTGTGACCCCTCTCCCCCCTCTTCTAAAAAGACCACAAGGGCGATCTCGGGGTCTTCATAGGGAGCAAAGGCTGTGAACCAGGCGTGGCTTGGCAGATTTCCCTCCTCATCCGTTATCAAGTTCCCCTCCTCGTCCACTGCAGGGTACTCGGCCGTGCCCGTCTTGCCCGCCGCGCGGACGGAGGGAACCTCCAACCGATAGGCCGTTCCACTGGTCACGGCCTCACGCATTCCCTGGCGCACAAGGGAGATATTTTCCTCCGAGACGGCCACTTCTCGGATGGGATCGGGTTGTAGGACGTGCACGATTTCTCCCTCGGCGTCCATCACCTGATAGACGAGTTGAGGACGGTATAGCGTGCCTCCGTTGGCCACGGCCACTGTGGCGTTGAGAACCTGAAGCGGTGTGGCCAGCATATACCCCTGGCCGATCGCAGCGTTGTAGGTGTCGCCGGTGAGCCAGTTCTCGCCGTAGGTCTGCCGCTTCCAGCGATCGTTGGGGACCGGGCCGCTCGCCTCGCCCGGTAACTCGATGCCCGTGGGGTCGCCAAAGCCGAACATCGTCGCATAATTGGCCAGCCTTTCTATGCCCAACCCCCGAAAATCCTCGAATCCTCCCGCAACCTGGTAGAAAAAGATGTTGCATGATTCGCGAATGCCCCCCACCACGTTGAGCGATCCGTGTCCCCCTGTGCTCCAGCAAGTGAACTTTTGCGCCCTCGACATGTCCTCAGGAGCATAATAATAGGGTAGCCAGAGGGTTCCCCTGCAGGTTAGCCGCGTAGAAGGAGAAATCACACCCTCTTCCAGTCCCCCACAGGCTGGAATGATCTTGAATGTGGAACCGGGGGGATATTGTCCCCCGATGGCGTGGTTTACCAGGGGGCGCGTCTCATCCTCGCTGAGCCGGCCGTAATCCTCGGCAGAGATGCCTCCGGAAAAGAGATTGTTATCATAGGTGGGCAGGGAGACCATGGAGAGCACTTCTCCCGTGCGCGGGTCCATCACGATGGCCACGCCAACGGACGATTCCGCCCGCCGCATCCCCTGGCGCAAGGCGTCTTCGACCTTGCTTTGCAGATCGATGTCGAGGGTCAGGATAATTTGGTCTCCCTGCACTGGCGGCTTGGAGGCCAGCACATTCACCTCTCGGCCATAGGCGTCACATTCTACGTGTTTTTGGCCGTCGGTTCCACGCAAATAGTCTTCTTGGCTCAGTTCCAGCCCTGCCAGCCCCACCGGGTCATCGGGCTCATAACCCTCATCCATATAATCTTCCAGGCGATCGCTGGGGATATGTCCCACATATCCCAGGATGTGGGCAGTCAGGGGGCCATAGAGATACTGACGTAGGGGATCGGCACTTACTGTCACCCCCGGCAGTTCTATGTGTTCTTCCTCTATGATAAACGCGGCCTGTCGATCTATATCGCTGGCAATGCGCACGGGAGCGTACGGGCTGATGGTACGCATCTCCAATATCTCCTCGATGCTCATCCGGTGGAGAGTTCCTGTTTCTCCATCTCCTTTTGTCTCGTGGACGGGCATCTGAAGTAGTTCACCAACCCGCGTCAGCACCGATTCTCGATGTGTCTCGTCTTCCGGCAGTTCCGAGGGTATAATGTTCACGCTAAAGCTGGGAACATTCTTTACCAGCGCCTGCCCAAAACGATCATACATAATACCACGCGGCGCGTCAATTGGTACCAGTCGAAAACGGTTGTGATCCGCAGATTGTACATATTCCTGCGACGTGGCGACCTGGAGTTCCCAAAGCCGAAAGGCGATGAGGGAAAGAACCGCCACGACGATCACACGGAATATCACAAAGCGCAGCCACTGAGGGTTTTTTTTCATTCCCACTCTGCCCGTTTTGGTTGTATGCGGCTGACGATCTCTCCCACCAGCCTGTATATCACAAACATAAAAGCGCCGTTGATGATTACGGCTATCAACAAAAAGCGCGAGAGGGTGGACCATGGTGGCAGGGGGCGGCCGGTCATTCTGAGCAATAGTAACAGCAGGCCCCGATAGATGATGGTGGCTATCGTGATCGCAATGTAGGGTAGAAAGCGGGCCTTCTCAAACACGTTGGCCTCTCCCAGGCCGGCAATCTCGCTTGCTACGGTGAGAGAAATCATCAAAACCCCAAAGGGGGCTCCCGATAGAGTGTCAAGTATCATCCCTCCCACCAGGCTGATCAACAAGCCCTCGCCGATGCCCTGAAACAGAGTCCAGGAGACAGCAAGAACGAGTACCAGATCCGCCGTGACGCCCCAGATCCTTATGCGAGCCGTAAAGGTTGATTGTAAAAGGGCGACAAGCATTGCCAGTGGAACGCCCAGATAGAAACCGATGGGGATTTTCCGCAACAAGTTTTTATGCATGATACATCCTGAAAAAAAGACTAGCCACCCTCGTCGCCCATGACCTCTATCGGCGTAAAGTTTAGAATCACCATGACCATCTCCAAATCATGTAATCTCACAGCCGGGACCATCCTGGCCTCTTGAAACATTTCCACCTCTTTATACTTTACGCTTTCCACCTGGCCCATCACCAGACGTTTGGGAAAGTTGCCGCCCAATCCAGAGGTGAGGACCATATCTCCCGCGACTACCGTATCTCCCTGGGGTATATAGCGCAGGGAGAGGGTGTACTCGCCCTGTCCCTGGACGACACCCGTCGCGCGGGAACGTTGAACCAGAGCGCTCACGGAACTCGATGGATTGCTGATCAACATCACTTTGGAGGAAGCGGCCGACACCTGTGTGATACGTCCCACCAGGCCCTCGGCGACGACGACGGGCATTCCCTCCTCTATGCCATCCTCTACCCCGCGATCTATGATCAGGTATTGCAGCAGGTTAGTGGGATCGTGGCCGATCACCTGTGCCGAAAGCATATGATAGTTGGGGGCCGACGTCTTGAAATCCAGTTGCTCACGCAGGGTCTCGTTCTCGATCTGGGCCTCGTTGAGCAGAACGATCTCCTGACGCAGGAGGGCATTCTCCTCACGCAGTGCCCTGTTCTCCGCGCTCAGTGTTCTAAAATCGCTGATCCGATCCGCTGCGCGAAAGAGGGGGGCTGTCGTGCGTTGTAAGGCGAATTGGATGGGTGACAGTAGCTGCGAAAAGATATTCTGGATGGGATTATCCCTGTCCAGTTGATCGAAAAGCAGCCAACTCAACACCATAAGCAGGATGAGGATGATCACGACGGCCCGTTGACGAGAATGGCCCACTTGCCGTGTGCCTCCCTGGGTCATGATGTTCTAGGCCGAGCGTGCTCGGGGGGCCAGACCCCGTTGCATACTCGCCAGCACCTTGTAATAGCGATCCAGATCTTCGGCGATGGCCCCTGCTCCCCTAACCACACATGTTACGGGATCGTCAGCCCGATAGACGTGCATGTGGGTCTCCTCCGATAGACGTTCGGGAAGCCCCTGAAGCTGAGAACTCCCCCCCGCCATGGCGATACCCTGCTCCATGAGGTCGGCCACCAGTTCCGGTGGCGTCTCGTCCAGAGCCGATTTGACGATATCGACGATGATCTCCACGGGGCCGGTGAGGGCTTCGCGTATCTCCACGCTGCTCACCTCGACGGCTTCTGGAAGCCCCGTCACCAGGTTGCGCCCCCGGATGGTGATGCTTTGCTCCTCGGAGAGGGGGTAGGCAGATCCTATAGCGATCTTGGTGCGTTCGGCCATGCGCTCACCGATGAATAGATTATATTTGCGGCGGGCGTACTCGATTATCTCCTGATCCATCTCATCGCCAGCGACGCGAATGGAGCGGCTGACGACGAGTCCTCCCAGAGAGATGATGGCTACCTCTGTGGTCCCCCCGCCGATATCCACAATCATGCTGCCCACCGAATCGCTCACGGGTAGACCGGCACCGATGGCCGCGGCCATCGGTTCCTCCACCAGATAGGCGGCGCGCGCACCAGCGCTGAGTACAGCGTCGTTTACAGCGCGTTTTTCGACTTCTGTCACTCCGCTGGGGATGCCTACGACGACGCGGGGACTGGAGTTCAACAGGCTATTGTGCTGGTGAACCTTGTGGATGAAATAGTGCAGCATTTGTTCCGTTATGTCAAAATCAGAGATTACCCCATCCCGCAAAGGGCGGACGGCGATGATATTGCCCGGCGTCCTGCCGACCATGGCTTTGGCCTCGGCGCCAACGGAAAGGACCTTTTTGCTTTCTCTCTCTATGGCCACACATGAGGGCTCGCTGATGACTATACCTCGTCCCTGAACGGTGACCAGCGTAGTCGCCGTCCCTAAATCTATGCCAATATCCTGAGAAAAGATGCCTAATAGAGCACCAAGGAGTTTAAACACTATTGGTTTTCCTTTGATATACTGAGAATACGGGTCACTTGAGCCATTATACCACAGAATCGCCGATGACAAAACGACATATTGCACGCCATTGGGTAGAGAGCCCTTTATATTTTTGTCGATGAGTACCGTTTACGCATAGTCCAGCCGCCTCAAGTGTCTCAGCACCGCCTCTTGGTCGCTCCAGGGATGTTCCGTCGTGCCAAAGCACATGGACTGTTCGTGTCCCTTGCCTGTGATGATGATCAAATCGCCAGAGGTGGCGGTTTCCAGTGCCCAGCCGATGGCTTTTCCCCGGTCGCCGATGCGCCAAAAGCCCTTTCCCTCGCGGCGCCCGCTCCGGCGACAGCCAGCGGCGATCTGTTCCATGATCTCCTCCAGCGACTCGGTGCGAGGATCCTCTGCCGTGATGACGACGCGGTCGGCCAGTCGCCCGGCGATCTCGCCCATCCACGGGCGCTTTGCCTCATCGCGCAGGCCGGCACAGCCAAAGACGACGGTGATATCCCCGTCGGCAAGGGCGCGCACGGTGTGTAGAGCCTCTTCCAGGGCGTTGGGAGTATGAGCAAAGTCCACGATCACCGTGTAGGGCTGCCCGCGATCTATGCTCTCCATCCTCCCCGGCACGGCCTTGACGCTGGCTATGCCCTCGCCAATGGCATGGGCCTCAAAGTTCTGAGAATATCCCACGCTGGCAGCAGCGAGGATGTTATACATGTTGTAACGCCCTATGAGCGGGGAGTGGATGGGGATGGTCATGTCTGGCATAACAAGGGTGAAGGTGAGCCCCGAGCCCGAATGGGTGATGTCCTTTGCCGTCACCTGGGCTGCCTTTTCGAGGCCATAGGTGATCTGCCTGTCCACCGGGACGCTGTGGAGATATTCGTAAGAGGAGTCATCACGGTTAAGCACGGCCACCTTGTCCACGCCGGGTTTGTGGAACGAAGTGCTTACATGTTCAAAGAGTTTCCGCTTGGCCGCGCGATATGCCTCATAGGAGCCATGGTAATCCAGGTGTTCGTGAGTGATGTTTGTCACCACGGCCACATCATATTCGCAGGCGGTGACGCGGTGTTGTGCCAGACCGTGGGAAGTGGACTCGATGACGGCATATTCCATCTCCGCTGCCACCATCTGCGCCAGATATGCCTGCGTCTCCCCTGCGTCTGGCGTCGTGGTGTGAAATCCCGTGGTCACCTCGCGTTCACCTATAGTGGCTGTGATGGAATCCACCGAGCCCGTGGGATATCCGGCCGCCCGGCAGAGGGCCGCCGTCAGGCGAACGGTGGTGGTCTTGCCATCGGTGCCTGTCACACCGATAACCTTTAGATCGCGGCCTGGAAAGTTGTGGTAGGCGGCGTGCAGGTGGGCCAGAGCCTCGCGGGCATCGGGCACGATGATGGTGGGTACATTCTCCAGGGAGGGCAGCGTGCGTTCCACCACACAGGCCACGGCGCCCGCTTCCAGGGCCTGAGGAACAAAACAATGCCCATCGACGGCCACGCCCGGAATGGCTACAAAAAGGTCCCCGGGGCCCACTTGACGCGAATCACACACCACGTGCCCTATATCCACATGCCGCCAGTGGCGACACGTGGCCTGCGGCAGCGCCCTCAGAAGCACCTCGCCCGATACCATCTTTCTATACTATGCCTCTCTGTATCGATAACTACATAACTTTGCTGTGCATCATTCTACCAAGATGACAGACCAGATCAAAAAAAGGCCCCCGGCGCTCTTGTCGCCGGGGGCCTTTATCTATCGGGTGTATCATTCTGGCTCGATGCCCAGAAGGAGCGCCTCGAAAACGAGTTTGCGCCGTTTCTGCTGTCCCTTAATATCGAGCTCGCGCGTCACCTCTTTGAAGGAGACGAGTTCTTCCAGGGCCGTGGTCCAGGCGCCCGACTCGATCGGCGTATGCTCAAAGCCGGTACGCACAATGCGGATGTCGTCCTCGACCGGGGACACTCTTTCACAGGCTCCACAGTAGATACAGAAACGTTCATCCAGGGAAAACTCTCTTTCATTGCAGGTTATGGCGTTGGTGGGGCAGATGTCCGCACAGGCCTGATACGCCGAGGGTTCGCGAGAGAGATCGATGAAAACGCGCCCCCTGTAGGGTTTGGTGATGGTAAAAGCCCCCTCGGGGCCCTCTTCCATACAGCGCGTGCAAGCGAAGCAGAGATCGCGGTTTACCTCCACGTTGCGTACCGAGATCACGTTGCCTTCGTCATCCTCTTCTATGTCCGCGCTGATGGCTCCGGCGGGGCAGTTATCTATATAGGATATATCTGTAGTGGCCTCGCAGGGTGCCTGCCTGACCTCCACCTTGTGTATGAGCCTGGGGAAGGCATTGGCCTCCAATACGGGTATCTGCGGTTCCCCGTCGATGGTCATGGACAGGGCGCGGGTGGGACACAGGACCACGCATTCGCCGCAAAAGTTGCACAGTTCGGGGTCGATGTCCACTCTTGGCTTTTGCAGCAGCCGGTTCCCCTCTACCTCTGGTTCTGAGAGGGTGATCGCCTCACGGGGGCATACGGTGGCGCATATCTCACAACCACAGCAGGCCTCATGATTCACGATCAGTTTGGAGCGTCTTACAACCATGGGACGAGAAAGGACAAGGGCCTCCTCGCTGTCTTGTTTGATAGTTTTTCCTCGTGTTGGCATGGTTTCTATCCTCTCAGTTGCCCATATACTCGTCGCGGCGGAGCCGCGTTATCAGTTCTCTGTCACTGTCGAAAAGGGACACCTCCAGCGCCATCTCGCCGGGTAGGGCGTGGGTGGCACAGGCAAAGCAGGGGTCATAGGCCCGGAAGGCCATCTCTACCTTGTCCAGCAACCCCTCAGTGATCACCTTGCCCCCGCCGATGAGAGCCTGTGCCGCCTTTTTGATGGACATGCAGATGGCGGCGTGGTTGTTAGTTGTGCCCACGATGAGGTTCACCTTCTGTATGATGCCATCCTCGTCGGTGATATAGTGGTGGGTCAGCGTTCCCCGGGGCGCTTCCACGATGCCGACGCCCTCGCTCGGCGTCTCTTTGGGAATGATACGCACCTCGGGATCGGTGATCTCTGGGTCGTGGGCCAGTTCCAGGGCCCTCTCGCCGGCGTTGAGCATCTCGATGAGACGCGCCCAGTGGGTCGCCAGCGTGGCGTGTACGGGCTTGCCTCCCATATAGTCGTAGAATTCTTCATAGGCCTCCTGGGCCTTGGGCGTGGACATGCCGTCCGCCGCATTCAGGCGGCTCAAGGGCGTGGCGCGGTATATGCCGCTGCTCATACCATCGGTGAACCCCTGCCAGCCGAATGTCTTCAGATATGGAAATTTGACATAGGTCCAGGGCTCCACGTGTTCTCCCACATGCTCCTGATACTCGTTTGGCGCGTAGCGGGCTATCTCTTTCCCCTCCACATCCACCACGCGCACATGTCCATCGTAGTAGTTTACATAGTTTTGGTCGTCCACGAGGCCCATGCTGTGGGTGCGGTGCAGATAGGCGTCGCTCAGGATCATCTCTTTGTATTCCTCGTTGCCCAGCACGGCGTCCCGCCAGAGGTCCAGGGAAAAGAGGCCAAATTCGACAAAGTGCTCGCCAAGGGTTATCAACTCCTCCTGCATCTCTGACGTCACCCCTTTGGCTACCCCACCGGGCAGGGCCAGCACAGGATGCACAAAGCGCCCGCCAAGCATGGCCACCACCTCATGGGTTTCCTGCAGATGTTGAATCACCCGTTTGCCCATAGTCATGCCCACCTTGGCTATCAGACCAAGGATATTGCGTTGGGCAGGATCCACCTCGGGGCCGACGATAAAGTCGGGTCCGGCCAGCACGAAAAAGTGGGTGGCATGGTCGCCCGAGACAAAGGCGTTGTGTACCATCTCGCGTATCTTGAGGGCCGTGGGGGGCGGCGTCACATTATACACGGCATCGGCCGCCTTGGCGGAGGCCATGTGGTGGGCCGTGGGACACACGCCACAGATGCGCTGGGTGATGCGGGGCATCTCTTCCACCGGGCGACCCTCGCAAAAGGATTCAAACCCACGAAACTCGGGCACCTGAAAGTAGGCATTCTCCACGTCGCCCGCGTCGTTCAAAAAGATGCTTATCTTGCCATGTCCTTCCAGGCGTGTGATGGGATCTATGGTGATGCGTTTCACGTTATAACCTCCTGAGCGCCGTCTCCGTCTGCCTGAGAGGCACATCGCTGACCAGATAGTTCATCGGACATCTTGGCTCTGTGCAGGAACGAATCCGCCAGGCTGAAGCGATAGAAGGTGCCCACCGGATCCACGATGGTGTTCAGCACTCTTCTGATCTCCTCATCGCTCTCCCCTTCAAAGCCGGCCACGATGGCATCGAGCAGGGCGGCTCCCTGATCCACGACTCCGTCCGGCGGCCCGTAGCAGCCCCTGCAGGGCATGTTGGCCTCCACACAGAGGGCACCACAGCCGGCATGGGTGGCGGGGCCTGCACAGATTATCCCCTGCTCTAAAAGACAGCGGTCCGGCTCCGGAATGATCTCGTGGGGACGGTAGAATCTCTCCACGCGAATCTTGCCCTCCCGTTCCAGGGGACACTGGTCGCAGACCGTCCTCTCGTCGACACCCAGCAGGCTGCCGGGTGTCGGCAACTCGTTCTCTATGACCTGCGTCATGGCTTTCCATATCTGCTCGTGATTGGGTGGGCATCCGGGGATCTTGTAATCGACGGGCACCACCTGTTCCAGGGTGCGTACCTGATTGCAAAGGGTGGGCAGGGTGAGGGTGCCCTCTGGCATCTCGTACGTCGCCTGGGGCAGTACTCCCAGAGGATTGTGCACGCCCGGGGTCTCTATCATGGCCCGATGCAGCGCGTGATCCGGTCCTTTGATGTTGCCCAGACTGGGGATGCATCCCTCTATGGCACAGGATCCCAGCGCCACAAGGACCTGGCTCTTTTTGCGGAGCAGGCGGGCGATATGTTCGTCCTCGTCTGTCCTTATCGCCCCGTTGAAAAGGGTAACATCTATATGGCCATCGGCCATATCTTCTACGTCTTTATATTTGAAATCCATGGCACAGGGCCAGAAAACGATATCGGCAACCTCGGCAAGTTCCAGGAGATGTTCTCCCAATTCCACGATGGCTATGTCGCAACCGCCGCATGCCGCGGCCCAGTAGACTGCTACATTCAGTTTACTCATATCCCTCCTAATTGTGGACGCAATGTGCGTCCCGTTCCGCTTTTCTATCTTGACCTTAAACCGTGGCTGCCACCAGTTGCTTTATGTCTTGGGCCATACCGTCGATCAACCTGGGCAGCACGTAGCGGTCCAGAGAGCCCAACTCGACAAAGCGCACCCGCTCCCGGGGCATGCCCATCTGGTCGAGAATGGTCTCCAACAGGGCAACTTTGCTGCGCCCCAGATATGTTCCTCGCGTATAGTGACACTCGCCCTCTTTGCAGCCCGCCACCAGGACGCCGTCGGCTCCCTGGGTCAGGGCCATCAGTATTATCTGGGGATCGACGCGGCCAGAGCAGGGCAGATTGACGATGCGCACCCTATCGCTCTGCAAAGCATCCATTCTATCCCATTCTGTGTCAGAGTGGATGCTCCACTGGCACACAAAGACGAGTATACGGGGTTCTATGGCTTCTCCCGCCAGATACCCTCCCTGATCGAGCCATCTATTGGCCCCTACGCGGGAGATGATCTCTTTGTCGTTGACTGTCTCCAGGCTCATAGCCCCCGAGGGGCAGGCGGCCACACAGACACCGCAGTGGAGGCAGAGATTCTTGTCTATCTGTGCCACCGCACGTTCCGTTCCATTCACGTCTTTGATCACCCTGTCGATGGCCTCATAGGGGCAGGCACGGGTACACACGGCACATCCCGAACAGATCGCCTCATCGACCTCGGCAAAGGGGCCGGGTGGTTCGTATCCCTCGCGTATGGCGATATTGCGTATCGCCTTCATCACATCGGAGATGTGGATGTCCTTGGGGCAGCGAGGATAGCAGATGTCGCATGCCGAACACTGCCAGATCTCGTCACTGGACAGCACCTGTTCCCGAAGCCCCAGCCCCGCCTTGTGGAGGATGAGCCGGGGATTGAAGGAGGGTTCATAGCGGCGCACCAGGCAGGTTGCCGCGCACGTCCCACAGGACCAGCAGGTAACGAAATCTTCTCCCCCCGGCTCGTTCATGATTTCCTGGACAAAGGCATTGTCCAATTCATCCGATCGGATCATGCCAGAACCTCCTCCTCTTTCATGAGATCCGTCATCTGGGAGGACTCTTTCCAGCGGCTGAGTCGTCGCTCGATTGTATCGCGCGCCTCCTCGTTCTGGGCACGGATCTCTTCTTTATCAAAGGAGCGCAGTTTTTCGCTCATCTCGGTGATCACCCGGGCATACTTTTCGCCCTCGGCGGCCGATATCCACTCCACCCGGAAGCGCTCGGGATTGATGCCCATACGCTTCAGGTAGCGCGGCATGCGGTCGAATCGCTTGGCGGCCACCTGCTGCCCCGTGATATAGTGGCAGTCCTGGGGGTGGCAGCCGGACACGAGAACCATGCCCGCGCCCCGACGGTAGGCCTCAAGAATAAAGTCCTGATCCATACGCGCCGAACACATCACGCGGATGCCCCGCGAATCGGGGGGATATTCAAAGTGGCTTGTGCCAGCGGTATCCGCCCCGGCATAACTGCACCAGTTACACATAAAGGCGATGATCTTGTCTTCCGGATCCTCGCGCAGATACTCTCTCAACTGCGCCACGATCTGGGTATCGGTAAAGTGCGATTGCACAATGGCGTCCTGAGGACATTCTGCCACACAGCCGCCACACCCGTGGCACTTGGCCGGGGTGATCTGGGCCGGCTGTCCGGGCTCTACTGTGATGGCGCCATAGGGACAGGCCCTGGCGCAGAGACCACAATCTCTTCCCTGGGCGTTGATGCAGAGTTCCTCTCTGACCGAGGCCACGATGGGCTCGATCTCCCACGTGTCGGATGATAGGATGCGCTCTGCACGACCTGCGGCGCCGCTACCCTGGGCCACACTGGCAGGAATATCCTTGGGCCCCTGCGCGGCACCGGCCAAAAAGACCCCATCGGTGGGCGAATCGACCGGACGCAACTTGGGATGGTATTCCATAAAGAACCCGCTGGGGCTACGGGACAGCGTCAGCGTGGAGGCCAGGTCTTCTACATCGTGGCGAGGAATGGCGGCCGCGGCCAGGGTGACCATCTCGGCTTCCACCTCGATCACCTCGCCCAGCGCCTGATCCTCCGCCTCCACGAAAAGGTTATGTGTTTCTCGATCTTCGGTTATCTGTGAGGGGCGGCCCTGGATGAAGCGAATACCAGCCTCCCGCGCCCGATTATAGAACTCCTCGTATCCCTTTGAGGGAGTGCGAATGTCCATATAAAAGATGGTGATGTCCATCTCGGGGTACACCTGTTTGAGCAGGATGGCATTCTTGATGGTGTACATGCAGCAGAAACCGGAGCAATATTCGTTGTAGCGCTTATCCCGGGATCCCACACACAGGATCATGGCCACGCTTTCGGGCATTTTACCATCGGATGGACGGATGAGCCGTCCCACCGTCGGTCCAGCCGAGTTGGCCAGGCGCTCCAGTTCCATGGCCGTGATCACGTTGGGATATTCCCCATAGCCATATTCGGGGATGACGGCGGGATCGAACACGTCAAAGCCCGTGGCCACGATGATGGTGCCCACGTCCAGTTCTACCGTCTCTTCCTCCTGGGAAAAGTCGATGGCGTCCAGATCGCCGCATGCCTCGACACACTTGTAACACTCGATGCAGTTATCCATGTCGATGGCGTAGACAAGCGGAACAGCCTGATCGTGAGGAACGTCTATGGCCTTACGCGGAGCGATGTCCATCTCGAAATTATTGGGTATGTCGATGGGACAGACGTCCGCGCACTCTCCGCAACCATTACAGCGGTCGGCGATGACATAGCGCGGTTTCTTTCTGACAGTGGCCCGAAAGTTTCCTACATATCCATCTACTCTTTCTACTTCAGAGTTGGAAAGAATCTCAATGCGGGGTTGACGCGACGCGTCAACCATTTTGGGTGCAAGTATTCAAATGGAACAGTCCATCGTGGGGAACGTCTTGTTCAATTGTGCCATCGTTCCCCCGATGCTCAATTCCTTTTCTACCAGATATGTATGGATACCCGCTTCGGCCAAGTCCAGCGCGGCCTCTATGCCCGCCACGCCGCCGCCGATGACCATGGCTTTCTTGGTCACCGGCACCGTGATGGGCTGCAGGGGCTCCACATGACGCACCTTGGCTACGGCTGCGGCCACCATCTCTTTGGCCTTGACCAGTGCCGCCTCGGGCTCATGGCTGTGTACCCAGGTATCCTGCTCGCGAATGTTCGCCATCTCCATCAGAAACGGATTGAGACCCGCGTCGGCCACGCAGGCCCGGAATGTGGGTTCGTGCATCCGCACGCTGCAGGCGGCGACCACCACGCGATTCAGATTCTCGTTGATGATGTCCTGTCTGATCATATTTTGACCCGGATCGCCGCACATATACATATATTGTTTGGCGACCACCACGCCGGGAAGGTGTGAGGCGTATCGGGCCACCTCGCCCGGGTCGATCACTCCCCCTATATTGGAACCACAACTGCAGACATAAACACCTATCCGCAGTTCATCATTATCTGCCATAACGCGCTCCTATGATAAAGTATCAGTATTTGGTGATTCTGTTCAAAAGTGCTAAATATCAGGCTGCCTGGCTTTACGGCAAATTGTGCTAAAGAAGGCCATTCTGTGCGTGATAAAGGTACAGAAATCGCCTGTCGAATGCCAGGCAGCTTTTTATGCTTCTTTCAGTAAAAATCCGCCTGATTGGGGGGAAACGGTCCGTACAATGCGAACTCGTTTCCCCGGTGATCTATCTATTCTTCCAGTAACTCTTCGAAAAGCCGGGCCACTACGTTGCGCCGCGCTTTCTGGCGCAGCGTCTCGGGCGTGGAGAGGGACAGAGCATCCTTGGGACAGATGGTTATACAAGGAGGCTCCTCTTCGTCGGGGCACAGGTCGCAGATCTCGGCGTTCTTGGTCGTGGGATTCAACACGACGGCGCCGAACTCGCAGGCCTCCACACACCATCCGCAGCCGTCGCACTCGTCCTCGTCGACGAGGATGATGCCATTCTCCTCCGAACGCGTAAGGGCGTCGCGGGGGCAGGCGAGAATGCAAGGGGCGTCCTCACACAGGCGGCAGGCGATGGCCGTCATAGTCACCGGTTCGATGCGCACCACCCGGATGCGGGAGCGGCTGGGATCAAACGAGCCCGTCTTGGTTACGGAACAGGCGTATTCACACAGACGACATCCCATACACTTGTCTGGATCGCAAACGATATGTTCATATCCTATCACTGCCATTGCTCACGCCTCCTTGCTTATAGCTTCTTCTACGGGTTTTTCTTCCACGCCCACGTCCTCGGCGACATCTTCCATATCAAGTTCGATCAACAAGGACTTGGGGATCATCCCTTCCTTTGTCCAGCCGCGCGCCTGATAGTAATCCTCTATCGCCATGGTCATCTTTTCCGGGGCGATGACGGCGCCCTTGCTCGGTCCGGCGGGGATGGGATCCTCAAAGATGCGCGGTGGCAGCCAGTCGTCCGCCCTGGTCCATCCTTCACGAATATTAAAGGCCTTTTTGAGGTTGCACACGCGGGTGGCCACCTTGGCCAACTCATCAGCGGTCATGGGGATACCCGTCACCATGGTATAGATCCGCGATACATCCTCGTAAAAGTCGTCGAAGCAGTTACGGATGAACTTGCAGAGGACGAGGCAATCCAGGATACAGGCGAATTCCTCCTTTTGCACGGCCAGTATGCCACGGCCCGGCTCAAGGGTGAAGCGGTCCACGTCGCCTTTAACGTCCAACTCGTAGGAAAGGGCGCGGTTGTGGCAGGCCCCACGGGCCTGAACCGCCAGCCCCATGGCGAACGTCTTGAGGCTGCGTACGTCGTACCCGGGCATCTCCAGCCCCTTGATGTGCATGGCAAAGTGATCGCTTCCCTGGCCCACCTTTTCGGCGGCACGCTTGGTGCCCTCGGCCAGTAGATCGCCGATGCCTTCGCGGTGGGCGATCTTTTTGATCAATTCCACGGCGGCCTTGTCGTTACCGAACTCCAGTTCCAACCCGTCGCAATCCTCTTTGCTGAGAATGCCCTTTTCGTAGCACTCCATGGCCCAACTGACGGTCACGCCAGCGCTCATGGCGTCCATGCCCAACTCGTCGCACAGTTGCACCAGGCGAATGACGGGTGGCAGGGTGCCGATGCCGCAGTTCGGGCCCAGGGCAAAGAGGGGCTCATAGTCCAGGCCGATTCTGGCGCCGTCGTACTCGCCCTCTTTGACGAATGCCCACTGCTCACAGGCGATGGAGCATCCGGAGCAGCCCACGGCCTTGACCGTATAGTGCTCGCTCAGATACTCGCCGCTGACCTTCTCCGCGTCCTCGAATACCGTCTCCTGAAAGTTCCGCGTGGGAAGCACGCCCATGCTGTTCATGTTGAGCACGTTTGCTGGGGTGCCCAGAGTGCGATACTTTTCTGTTCCCGGTCCCTGCGTGATCTCGATCAGCTTTTGCGTCTCTTTCATCAGACCGTCGGCGTCGGCCACCGTGATAGGGTGGGTACCCCTGATGGCCAGGGCCTTGATGCGCTTGGAGCCCATGACGGCGCCGTTGCCCGTGCGGCCCACCTGGCGTCCATCGTTGTCGATGGAGGCAAAGCGGATCAGGTTCTCGCCTGCCGGGCCGATGGCGCTCACGCGTACGTTCTCGTCGCCCATCTTGTCCCGTATCGCTTCCTGTGTCTCTGTGGCGCCCATGCCCACCAGGTCGCTGGCGTCCAGGAAGCGCACTTCGTCATCGTCGATAAAAATGGTCACCCATTCTGGGACTTGACCTTTGATCACGATGCCGTCCCAGCCGGCGCGGCGCATCATCTCGCCAAAGTGACTCCCCGAGAGCGAGTCGCCGATAAAACCCGTC
This sequence comes from Anaerolineales bacterium, assembly GCA_046538105.1. Taxonomy (GTDB): domain Bacteria; phylum Chloroflexota; class Anaerolineae; order UBA1429; family UBA1429; genus JAWLEV01. The sequence continues at coordinate 26,679 of JBKHJO010000036.1, forward strand.
AGGGGTGACTTGGAGGCCACGCCGTGCTTGGTGCCCATCGGCATGGTCGTGCCACCAAAGGCGCTGCAAGCGAAGCAGAGCGCGTTGTCTGGACCCAGGGGCGCGGCGTCTTGGGGGACGTTGTCATAGACGAGACGTGTGGCCAACCCCACGCCACCGATATACTTTTTCAAAAAGTCAGCGTCCACCCTTTCCACCCGCGTCTTCTGGTTGGTCACGTCGATATGCAGAATCTTTCCGGTATACCCATACATCGTCCTACCCTCCTGCTTCCATAAACATGAGTATAATTCGCTGTCCATCTTGGGCGGGCATGTCCAGATCTTTGGCGGCACGCCGGCCGTCGATATTCAGCATATAAGATGGTGTAAGTTCAAAGGTTTCAGGGGAGACCACAGGACCGACTAACGCAGGAAAACGCGACGCGATACGGCGTATCACGTCGCGCAGCGTTGCCTGATCATCCACTTCGACCAGGCAACGTTTGACCTGGGTCAGTCGTCTCGCTCGCCCCAAAAACTCTACATCGAGTTTCATGTACAGGAACTATCTCCAAAAGATAACTATATATCTCCTCATCAGGACATTATTATACCA
>JBKHJO010000097.1:0-6341 GCA_046538105.1 Anaerolineales bacterium
TAATTATTTCATAGATAATATATAGGGGGCGGCGATGCATATAGCCAAGGTGTCAAGCAAAGGGTGGGCTGTCATCCCCAAGGAACTCCGGGAAAAATACGGCATCAAAGAGGGAACATACGTCCAGATCATCGAGTTCGGCGATGTCCTGGTGCTGATGCCCCTTCCCGAGGATCCAGTCGAGGGCCTGGAAGGCATGCTGGCCGATGGTCCCTCACTGACGGCAGATCTGCTCAAAGAGCGCGCACGGGAGCGAACACGCGAGGAGACAGGCCATGGGTGATACCTATGTGCTCGACAGTTACGCAGTTCTGGTGGTGCTGGGAGGCGAGCCGGGAAGCGATGAGGTAAGAACACTGCTCCAGGGAGCAGAACAAGGAAACGTGACTCTGCACATGAATTGGGTGAATGTGGGAGAGGTCGCGTATATTGTGGAGCGCCGATGGGGCAAGGAAAAAGTTTATCAGGCAGTGGCAACGCTGCAAGCGACCGCAGTCAAGATTGCCCCCGTGGGACAAGCTCTGGCCCTGCGCGCAGCGGCAATCAAAGCGGAGCATCCACTGGCCTATGCAGACGCCTTTGCGGCGGCCCTGGCCATGGAAACAGAGGGGACACTGGTAACGGGAGACCCCGAGTTCGGGAGGTTGGAAAAGATGTTGCGCATTCAGTGGTTATCACGAGAATAGCCGCATCAGAGCAGGGCGGATTGCGAATCCGCCCTGCTCTCAGTATTCCGTCTAGCCCTCGGCCAGTATGCGGTCCACCACCAACTGACGGTATTCGTCGGACAGGCTGGCAAAGTAGGCGCTGAATCCCGTCACGCGCACGATAAGGTCTGGATACTTTTCGGGATCCTCGTTGGCCTCCAGTACCTTCTCGGCGTCCATGACGTTCATGTTGATCTCCGTCCCGCCCAGGTTCATGTGTGTCTGGGCGAGGTTCATGACGATCTCGAGTCCCCCCTCATCCCTGGAGAGTTGGGGATCCAACTCGATCTGCATGGGCGCCGGGTTGCCCCACCCGGGCTGCACCATGGCGATGGCCACCGCCATAGCCGTGGGAGCCCCGTCCTCTCGGAAACCCGGATCGGGGTTGGCTCCGTGGGAGATGGGCTCGCCAGCATGGCGACCGTTGGGCGTAGCCATCAGGTTCTCCCCCATGGGGATGGTGTTGGCCCAGGAAAAGATGCCCGGGATCATGTTGTAACCGGCCGGCGTGGGCTTGGCCTTGACGGCGTCGCTAAAGGTCTGTACGACGCGCTCCGCGTATTCGTCGCCCAGTGAGCCGCCGCTGCCGTAACGATCGGTGTTTCTCATCATCAGGCGCGCCCGCTCGCCTTCCGGACCTTCCCAATCGCTGTCGATGTGGGTTCTTATCTCGTCCCAGGTCATCAGCCCCTCTTTTTCGATGCGCTGCTCGAGGGCGGCAAAGGAATCGGCCACCGTGGCCAACGCGGCCCCGTCCACGCCAAAGTTCACATAGTCCACGCCGCCGTGGGAGGCATCCAGCCCCCGCTCGATGGTCCCGTGGCACAGGAGATCGAGAACCAGTTCGGGGAACACCTCGTGCATATGCTCCGTGTGAAAGTCGAGTCCCTCGGCGATCACCTCGACGGCGCGCCGCAGATGCTTCTCAAAGCGCTCCCACAACTCGTCCACGCTGGGTTCCACCGATTCGTCGGCAAACATCTCCTCCCAGGCCACCTGGAACATGGCCCCAAAGTTGATCTTGATGCAATCGTTCAGGGCATATTCCCGGCCCGGCAGGGCGAACCAGTGACAGCCGGCGTAGGCCCTCTCGCGGGCCAGTTCCAGTGAATAGCCGTTACGGGCAAAGCCCTCCACCAGATTGTCGACGCCCAAGAACTTTGGTTGGCCCTTTTTGTCGTCGAACTGGATCTCCACGCCACGGCGAAGCAGCCCGGAATCGATCCCCTCTCCCACACATACGCCCACGTTGACGGGACACTTTAGACGGTGCGTGGCCTCCAGGATCAGGTAGGATACCTCGCTGGTCACGTCGTCGCCCTCGGCGTCGTATCCCCCCACGCTGAAATACGCCGTGTCCAACAGCAACATGCAGGCCAGGTGGAAGACGGCCTCCTCGTTGGTGAGGATGCCCTCCTCTATGTCGCGTTCGTAAAAGGGCTGCAGGAGCACATCCAGCCGTCCCAGCGAGCCGCTGCCATTGTACATCCTGGCCGCCATGTCGAACCACGTTATCCACTGGCACGCCTCCTGAAAGGTCTCCGGCGGCTCGGTGATCAGTTTCTCGTTAAAGTCGGCCATATCCAGCAGGTTGTCGCGCAGTTGGGGGTTCTCCTCGTCCTCGGCCCGCTCCCTCGCCGCCTCCACGTTGGTGCGTATCCAGGCCTGTATGCCCCGTACGATATCCTCCAGGGCATCGTAAAAGTCGACGCGCTCGGGATTCTCCTGGCGATAGTTTTCGATCTTGTCCAGGAGGCCGCCGAAACCGATCTCCAGCCCGATCTCCAGATCCTGACAAAAGTGCTGCGTGGCCCCGATGCCCGTCACCAACTGATACTTTTCCTGTGCCTCGCGCAGATGCGCATAGTCCAGGTCGGGATTCCAACCCACCTCGCGGTAGGAGTTAAAATTGACGCAATAGCCCCCCAGGATGGAACTCATAGGATCCACATAGGGCGGATGGGCCTCCAAAAGTGCCCGATAGTTCTCCGCCACGGCCCTGGGGCCAAAGAACCCTCCACTGGGATGGTTGCTCTTGGGCTCGAATCCATCGAGCAGCACGTCCGTGATGGGCATGCCGGAGGAACTCATGGTCTCCACCAGTTCGCGCCGATCGGGCGGGGGCAGAATCAGACCATGATCATCGTGATCCATGGTCCCGATGACCTCCTGTTTCTCCTTTGTGTGTTCTTCCTTGGTTTTCCTAAGCGCGTCCAAACGCTCTCTATACGTCAGTTTCTCAGTTATAGAAGCCATTACGCAAAATCCCCCTAAAATTAAACGTCTTCTTATCTATGTTGAACCTCTATGCCGAAATCTCGCGCACGCTCGGCGAGATCGTCCATTCTCTCTTTGGAGGGCCTCTCCAGGCCATGGGCCCGATATTCCAATCCCAGACTCCTGTATTTGTCTCCTCCCATGGGATGAAAGGGCAGCAGTTCATAGTACAACAGATTGCGCAGTTCGCTGACAAAGGCGGCGATGGCCGCCACCTGCTCCTCCGTGTCGTTGACACCCGGGATGATGGGCGTGCGCACGATGAGGGGCTTGCCCACCTCTCCCAGACGTCTGGCGTTGGCCAGGATGCGCTCGTTTCCCACTCCCGTGCACTCTCGATGCAGGTCTGAGTCCATCACCTTGATATCCATCATCACCAGGTCGGTAACGGAAAGTATGGAAGCGATACGCTCCCAGGGGAAATGGGCCGCCGTCTCGATGGCCGTGTGCACACCCTCCTGCTGGCAACGCTCCAGTATCTCGTAACTGAAATCGTATTGCAGGAGGGGCTCTCCACCCGACAGGGTCACGCCGCCCCCCGACGTCTCGTAAAAGGAGCGATCGCGCAGCACCTCCTCTACCACCTCCTCCGCCGTTATGCTCTCCCCGACAAGTACCAGGGCTTCCGCATAGCACTCCTCGGCGCACTTTCCACAGCCCACGCACAACTCGCGATGAAATTCGCGATGCCCATCCTCCAGAACGTGTGCCCCGTTGGGGCAGATCTCAAAGCACGCGCCGCAGCCGATGCACTGATCGAGGAAGAGTTGCAATTCTGGCTGGGGATTCTGCGTCTCTGGATTATGACACCAGAAGCAGCGCAGGTTGCATCCCTTGAGAAACACCGTGGTACGAATGCCGGGACCATCGTGCACGGAGAAACGCTGAATCTGTGTTATGATGCCTTCTGACATCTAGCAACTCCCAATGATCGTCTATCAATATTATAGTGTCTTTTATCATCCCTGCTAAAATCCCGGGTTTACCTCTTACGACTCCTGCAGGATGCGATCCACGATGGGCTGTCGATACTCCCGAGAAAGGGAGTTGAAATAGGCACTGTAGCCCGTCACCCTGACCATCAGATCTGGATGGGTCGAGGGATCGGCGTGGGCTTCCAATACCTGCTCCTTCGACACCACGTTCATGTTGATGAGCGTGCCCCCCTGGCGATTGTGGGTCTTGATCAGGTTTTCGATGGTCTCCATGCCGCCCAGATCGTTCACCAGATCGTGATCCAGTTCGATCTGCAGGGGCGTCGTGTTCCCCCACCTTGGCTGTACCTCGGCCACGGCGTTCGCCTTGGCCGTCACGGCGACGGCACCGCCAGGCAAAAAGCCCGGATCGGGGTCGGCGCTATGGGAGACGGGTTCGCCGGCATGACGCCCATTTGGAGTTGCTCCCACCTTCTCCCCGTACTTGTTGACACCCCCATGAGAGAAGAGACCTGGGATGCAGCGCCAGCCATTCTCGGTGGGCGTATCCCTGACCAGATGATCCCACAGATCCGCGACCCGCTTGGCCCACCAGTCGGCCCGCGTACCCCCCGCGCCGTAACGGGGAATGTTGTTCAGCATCAGTCGCACCCTCTCGGCGTCGGCGAAATCATCCTCCAGATGTTGCACAAGTTCCTGCCAGGTCAGACGCCCCTCCTCGACCACCCGCTGTTCGATGGCCGCAAAGGAATCCGCCACCGTTGCCAGGCCGATGCCGTCCATGGCCAGATCTATTATATCCACTCCCCCGGCCGCCGCGTCCAACCCGCGCTCGATGGGACCATGGCAGAACAGATTGAGCACGATCTCGGGATAGTTATCCGCCTGGTGCTCCATATGGATATCCTTGCCCTCTTTGACCGTATCCACGGAAACGCCCAGGTGATGGGCGTAGCGATCCCATAACGCGTCCATCGTCTCTGGCATATCCTCGTCGGACACCACTTCATCGAGGGCCAGCAGGAGCGGCATGACGAGACAAAGCCGTGTCACGTCCTGCAGACAGTACTCGACGCCCGGCAGCGCCGTCCAGTTGCAGCCCACCTTGGCCCGCATGCGCGCCAGTTGGTTGGGGAATCCGTTTCTCGCGAATCCCTCATCCAAGCCCTTGGAGCAGGCGAAACTGACCCCCGTCCCATCCTCGCAGATGTTGGTCACCGCCTGTCTCAAAAGGCCGGGATCCATATCCTCGTGTACCCGCAGGGCGATGTTGGAGGGAGTCCGCAGTTGGTGCATGGCTTCCAGCACCAGAAACGACACGGGGCTGGTCAGATCACGGCCATCCGGCGCCTGTCCGCCAATCTGAGAGTAGTGGGGGTCATTGAAGAACAGGCTGGACAGGTGCCACACAAAGGACTCCTCGTCCTCCGTACCCGCCTCCAAATCTGATTCGTAGTAAGGCAACAACAACTCATCGAGCTGCCCCATGGCTCCGCCGAGCCCCCACATGCGATCGACGCTCTGGAACCACACCAGAAACTGGCACGCCTCGCGGAATGTGCGTGGGGGCTTTGCCACCACCCACTCGTTTATCTCGACCATATCGAGCAGATTCTCTCGCAGCACGGGATTCTCCTCAGCAGCGGCCATCTCGCGAGCCCTGGTCACATGACGCCTTATCCAGGTCTGGATGCCCAGTACAAGTTGCTCCTCCCCATCGTAAAAGGAGGTATCCTCGGGACGGTTGCGTTCGCGATAACGACGAATTTTATCCAACAGCCCACCCCATCCCAAATCCAAACCGATCTGCATATCGGGCCCCAGGTGGTTCGGACTGCCGATGCCCGGATTGTAGATATTGTACTTTTCATGCAGCGGATAGAGATGGCTGGGACGGTCCTCCGGCCGCCAGTTTCTGGGATACCCATCTCCCCGTAACGTCCCCCGATCCTCATACACCTCCTGACAGGGCAACGGACGACCATTGACGCCAGGAATCCCCTTGTGCACCCAGGCGCCCGCAAGCGAACTCATGGGATGAATATAGACGGGATGAACCTCCAACCATCGTCGAAAGTTCTCGCCGATGCATTTGATTCCATAGCAACCCCCTTCGGGGTGGTTGTAAACGGGCTCAAATGGAATGGGCTCCGTCCAGGGAATATATCCGTGGTCGTCCGTATCAAAGTGGCCATCCCTTTCGATCTTTATATCTGTATGCTCTCGCTTGGTCTCTCTAAGGGCGTCGATCCGCTGCTGATACGTCGGCTCTCCCACCTTCCAATTATCCGAATCTATCATCGTCTTTCTCCCATATCATCATCCAAAAAGATCGCGGGCCAAATGCCCGCCAACACTTCTCTTAAAAACGGTTTTTCCCGATAGACCGTGCTGCCTCTAACGGGCGATCAGGGAGGTGGCG
>JBKHJO010000005.1:0-81831 GCA_046538105.1 Anaerolineales bacterium
CGATTTGGCAAGGGACTTGACAGGATACTGGTCGTGGACGACGACAAGGACTTTGTGCGGCTCCTCACCAGGCTACTCGACGATCCCGTTCGGCGCTACCAGGTTCAGGGTGCCTATACGGGGCAGGAGGCGTTGGAACTCATGGGGCGTTGGCAACCAGATCTGCTATTGCTTGATCTTGCCCTTCCAGATATACAGGGGGCAGAGATCATGCAGAAACTGGAGAGAGATCCCGATCTGTGTGACATTCCCATCGTCGTCGTCTCGGGCAAGGAGGGAGAGAGCAACGACAAAAACTTGAAGGGGGCCTTAAAGGTCACGCGTGTCTCGGGGTTGAGAACCGCCGAGGTAGTAGGTTGGGTACAGGAAACACTGGACAGCGTGGCCTGCGATGGTGTTGAAGAGGAGCAGATGCCGGCAGAGGAGGAAGCCATCGTTGCGAAGTGAGAGTGAGGGGAGAGAAGGCGCCCTTTCTATTTATCCTTTGCGGGGAGCTCATGATGTATAGATTCTAAAGCGGAGAGCAGTTTATCCTCGGTGATAGGCTTTTCGAGAAAGACGGTGGCTCCCAGGGACAGGGCAAGCCGTCTGGCACTCAAGACGGTGCAGACCATGACGGGAATCTGTTCCGTCGCGGGTTGATTGGACAGGGTCTGGAGCACATCCCATCCATCCTGATCGGGCATCATCAGATCCAGGATGACGCCATCCGGCTGGCGTGATCTCGCCAGGGCGAGGGCCTCGCTGCCGCTTTGGGCTTTGAGCACCCCATAGTTGTGGGGGAGGAGGTAACGCTCGAGGAGGGCCAGCATCTCCTCATTGTCGTCGACGAGGAGGACGGTTGTCAGGCGCTTGCTGGGGAGACGAAGATGAAATCCCCGTATATGTTCTTCCTCGTCGAGGAGGTTCATCTCTATTCGCTGAGCCTGTGCCAGTTCCCTCAGGACCTTGATCTCTGTCTTCCTTTGTCGGGTGAGGTGGGGGATGGTGTCCGGGCAAGTGCTTGTGAGAAAGAGTTCCACATCGTTCTCCACGAGATCGTAGCTAATCTCCAGCCGGCCGCCTCGCATGGATCCCAGTAAAAAGTCAAGGATCTCTAACAAAATCTGTCGTGCGGCGTTCTTTTCCACCATGGCAGTCGGGGATGATGGTGGGGCGTCCACGGAGATGCGAACATCCCTCTCTTCTGCCAGATCCTGTGCCAATGCGATCGCGCCGTCGATGACCTCACTTATGGGAGCATACCTTTCGGATTCGGCTGCCTGTGCGGCACTCAGGCGCAGCAATTCCATACGGTCGAGATCGCTTGGCTCGGCCCGTTTGCCTTTCTCCTCGTTCACCACAGAAGAGGAGCCTACATATTTGTCCCACAGCAGCGTGGCGATGCTTTGCACCGCCTCATTGTATGCCCGATAGTAGGTCCGCCTGCTGATGGCCAGGCGATCCGCGACGGCCTCAGGGGTGAGGCCCTCAAGGTGATGGAGCATCATCACACGATGGCGACGCCATGCGTAACAGGAGGTGGGGGCATCGGGACCTGGATCCAGTGTCTCGATGGCGTCTATCAGTCTATGATGCAACGTCCAGGCCTTTTCCGTGGGGGTTTGGGCCGAATCCTCGATTAGGAGGGTGATCAGGGGGCTGGTGCGCAGGGCGACGATGTCGTAGAGATGACTATAGGCTGTCGCCACGTGGGCGGTGAACTTGTCCTTGTCTGGCATAAGCAGCATCCCAAGATGGCACAGTTTGGCACAATGATGGCGCTAGGACTATTGATTATGTAAGCGACGGCGTTTGATAATATAAAGTGCAGAGGGGGAATGAACCACACATTACCCATTTTACCTTTTTTGTGGGACGGCGTCAAAGAACCGCAAATCTGTGGCGATATGGTGATGAAAGGGCGCTTCTGTGATCGTGTGCGGGCTGGGGTCGTCTTTTGTATCAAGGAAAGGAGGGGAATCGGAGGCTTTCGACGTTTCTCTTGTGACCGTTGTGTAATTCAAAGAGGAATTTGGAACAGGAGGGAGAGAATGAAATCTGTGATGAGTCGTAGGGAATTGCTTCGCTACTTGACGGCGGGATCGGCTGGGGTAGCACTTGCGGCCTGCCAGCCAAAGGTTGTGGAGAAGGAGGTGGAAAAGGTAGTAACGAAGGAGGTGGAGAAGGTCGTTAAGGAGGAGGTGGAGGTCGAGAAGGAGGTCACACGCGTCGTCGAGAAGGAGGTGGAGGCGGCGCCTGAGGAGCAGGTGGAGATACGCATTCACACCAACCAGGGCGATCAATGGTATGGCTGGATGAAGGAGGCCTGGGATAATAATGTGGCCGGTTGGTGCAGCGAACATCCCAACATCACTCTAGAATTCGAGCCTGTGGCCGGTTGGACCGCTGATTATTTTCCCAAGATATTCACCCACGTGGCCGCAGGTACCCTGGGCGATATCGTTTGGTATCCTCCGCGCCACCGTAACCATATCAGTTGGGGCATAGAGTATGATATCGTCCGCGATCTGATGCCCCTGGTCGAGGCGGATGGTTATGATCTTGGTCAGTTCTATCCGGGCGTCGTCGAATCGTCCAGTTGGGAGGGGGAGTTCTTCTGGATGCCCATCACCTCCGAGCCCTCCTGCCCCGTGATCGCCTACAATGTGGATATGGTTGAGGAAATGGGACTGCCCGAGCCCCAGAATGACTGGGATTACATGCAGTTGACCGATTGGGCGGTAGAGGGGACGACGGACAAAGTATGGGGATATCATGTGGGCCACATGAGTCCGGCTCCCATCGCCTGCACACCGCAGTATCGCCAGTTTGGAGCCAAGATGGTCTCCGATGATGGAAAGACGGTATTGCCCGATGACGCCTCCAAGGAGGCCGTGGCGAGGGTTCTACAGTGGCGTCACGATCTGATCTATGACCACGGAACCATGCCGGAGCCAGACCCTGAGTTCGATGCGGGTGATGTATTTGTAGCCGAAAGGATACTTTCCTTCACCATCTGGCCCGTTTTCATCAACCGCCTGCCCGCTACGCTTGTTGGGGACAAGTTTGATGTGGGCTTTTTCTACGCGCCGCTCGATGAGCAGGGCGCAGAGCGTCGCAATATGCTGAACGAACACGTACACGGGCTCACGACTGCCTCGGAGCATCCCGAGGAAGGGTTCGAGTATCTTAAATGGCATTCGAGCCTGGAGTTCTGTGTGCAGGGTTTGCTCTCGGGCAAGGGGGCTCCCGTGGGACGGCCTGATTTGTTCGAGGATGAGCGGGCTCTCAAGATCTTTCCTGGCCTAGAACTCCTTGAGCCGATCATGGCCGAGATCGAACCCGATTTCTTTGTGGGTAACTTTCGCGGTGAGGAATTCGACAGTGAATGGATTGCTCAGACTGATCTGCTCCTGTTGGACAAGATCAGTGCCGAGGAAGCGGTTGATAAGATGGTGGAGAACTGTCAGGCTGTGTTGGATAAGGAGCCGGCTTAGATCCCTGTTTTGGTATGCGCAGTCGGAAGGTGCCCGTATTCGGGCACCTTCCGAGGAGTGAGTTGTTTGCAGGATACTCCATGCTTTACTTGGATTGATGCATTTGAGAGAAAGGAGGGGAGAGGCAGATGGCTTCTTCTGCAACTGTGGAGGCCCTGCGTTTGAAGGAGCAAGGGATGTCTGCACGGGAGCGCAGGCAGGCGCTCTATGGCTATGCTTTCCTGTCGCCATGGCTCATTGGCTTTTTTGTTTTCACAGCCTTTCCCATTTTGGGGTCCATAGCCCTGAGTTTCACTCGATATAGCGTTCTGCGCCCTCCTGGAATCATCGGGCTGAAGAACTTTCGGCATGCCCTGCTTGGAGGAGATGATCTGATGTGGCCCTCCATCGGGCGTTCCTTTTATTTTGCGCTGTTGGCGGTGCCCACCGGCTTGGCGGCTTCATTGATTCTGGCGGTGCTGCTGAACCAGAATCTGCAGTTGGTGAGCATATGGCGTACCTTTTATTTTCTTCCCACCTTGACCCCGTCAGTGGCCGCGGCTTACATATGGAGTTGGTTGTTGAACTCCCAGATAGGCGTTTTTAAGATGTTCTTTGATTTTATGGGGATTCCTATGCCCAACTGGCTGGGCAGCATGGAGTGGGCGATTCCCTCCCTGGTCATGATCAACCTGTGGGTCACGGCGGGAGGTGCGTCGATGATCATCTTTCTCGCAGGACTTCAGGATATTCCCATCGAACTCGTAGAGGCGGCCGAGATCGATGGGGCAGGACGATGGCACAAGTTCTGGAACATCACCTTGCCCCTGCTGAGTCCCGTCATCTTTTTCAATATGATTATGGGCGTCATTGGAGCCTTGCAAGTCTTTGACATAGCCTTTGTCGCGACGGCGGGCGGACCGTCGTACGCCACGTGGTTTATCTCGCTGCATATCTATCGCACGGCTTTCATGCACTTTGACATGGGCTATGCTGCCGCTCTAGCCTGGATCCTTGCTGTCATCATCATCACGTTGACCATGTTGCAGTTTCGCCTGTCCGAGCGATGGGTATTCTATCAGGGGGAGGTACGATGATGGTCACAGAAGCGGAGAGGGTACAGAGTTTGTCCCAGGAGACGGAGGCAAGCATCCTCGACAGGGTCAGGGTGGACAGGATCCTTCTCTATATGGTGGTGGCTTTGGGCAGTGCCATCTTTATGTTTCCTTTTATGTGGGCTCTTATCAGTTCAGGGAAGAGCGCCCAAGAGATCGCCACCTATCCTCCCACCTGGTGGCCCAAGGAGATGCTGTTCGTCAGGAACTACACTGAACTTTTTATGGAAAATCCCTTTCTCCTCTGGCTCTGGAACTCGACGGTGGTGACGGCATTTAACCTGTTGGGCACCGTCATCTCGGCCTCGATTGTGGCCTATGCCTTTGCCCGCTTTAAATTTCCAGGGCGGGATATCTGGTTCTTTATCATGCTCTCGACGATGATGATCCCTTTTTATGTGACACTTGTTCCCACTTATCTTATCTTTCATGCGTTCGGATGGATTGACACCTTTAAACCACTTTGGGTGCCAGCCTGGTTCGGGGGCGGGGCGTTCAACATCTTTTTGTTGCGCCAGTTTTACCTGGGTATCCCCCTGGATCTGGATGAGGCGGCAGAGATCGATGGCGCGGGCCCCGTGCGCATCTTTCTGACCGTCATGTTGCCCCTTTCCAAACCGGCCATAGGGACGGTAGCGGCTTTGGGATTCATCTCTACCTGGAGCAATTTCATGGGGCCTTTGATCTATCTTAACGATCCCGAAAAGATGACGGCCACACTGGGTTTGCGGTACTTTGCCTTAGGTACCACGAGCGCACAGTTGTCTGCGGGCCCCCCAAAAGATCATTTGTTGATGGCTGCCAGTATCGTGGTCGCCCTGCCCTGTCTGATACTCTTCTTCTTCGCGCAGAGATACTTTATTCAGGGTATCGCCACGACGGGGATAAAAGGATAGAAGTATCCTGCTGGAGAGGAAGCGTGGTTGGTCAGAGATTGCTCATGACCAGCCACGCTTTTCTTATATCGCTACACCCGGACGAGGTACTTGCTGGCCGCCCAGAGGTAAACGCCGTCGATGGAGACCTGGGTCCATTGCAGGCCGCTGCCCCATCGCGTGGCGCCCGTGGGTCGCAGGACGGTGCCATAGGGCACGATGCGTCGCGTATAGTACCCGAGGCCGGGGCCGGATCGCAGGCGCAGACCGGCACTGGCGACGACCTTTACGCCGCCTTCGTCCGAGGGAGCACCTCCGCCGTAATTTGCCAAATAGGTACCAGCGCAGAATCCCTCATAGGTGTATCCCCAGCGGCGGACGCGGACAAACGTCCAGGGGATGCCCTGTCGCCAGACGGGTCCCCCTGCCGGATAGACCGTCTCCCCGTTTCTCAATACGAGGATGATGCGGTCGCTCAGGCTGGGACCCTCTCGCAGGCGAAGGCCATACGCTGCCCTTACCGTTGTCGGTGTCCCCTCGATGGGTGGGGCAGCCACCGTGGGTGGTGCGTCTCCATCGCCGTCTGGTGGGACGGGTGGGGCCGCCTGCACACTCAACGGCGCCAGGAGCAGTGCCACCACAAGCGCGACGACGGCCAGGATATGTGTAGATCTCTGTCTGTTCATCTCCCTCTCCTTTCTCTATCGCAGAGATGGCACCTATGGTAGATTTTGCGTTCTTCCAGGCGCTCGAGTTCTTTTATCAGTATAGGATGGCTTTCTCTGCTCTACACTGTCCAGTATAGCATCTTGTTATGAGATGTGCAACATCTTTTTGAGTTTTTCGGAGTTGATGCTCTGATTCACATTGTCCGTGAGACTGAACTCGTTGGGAAATGCTTGCGCCCTATCCCTCTCCGTGCTAGAATGATTGAGGTAGCGGGATTATGGGGGGACGAGATTCGTGGCTGAGAAGAGACCGAACATATTGTGGATCTGTACCGATCAGCAACGCTACGATACCATTCATGCGCTGGGGAACGGGCACATCCGCACACCCAATCTGGATCGCCTGATCGCGGAGGGGGCGGCGTTCACGAGTGCCTATTGTCAGAGTCCCGTCTGTACGCCGAGTCGGGCCTCGTTTTTAACGGGGCGTTATCCGAGTACGGTGCACGTGAATCGCAACGGTAATGCGTACTTTCCCGAGGATGTGGAATTGATTACCAGGAGGCTGGCCGACGTGGGTTACGATTGTGGTCTGGCAGGAAAACTGCATCTTTCGGCCGCTGATGGCCGGGTGGAGGTGCGGCCGGACGATGGATATCGGCTGTTTCGCTGGAGTCACCATCCCAAACCCGAGGATTACTGGCCAACAGAGAAACACGATTATCAGAAGTGGCTTTCTGACGAGGGTATCGATTGGGACGAAGCCTATGGGGGCGAGACGCCCGATGGCTCGGCGTTGCAGGGAAGTTATAGGCCTGGCATAGATGCCGCCCATCATCAGACCACATGGTGCGCCGAGGAGGCCATCGCCTTTATGGAAAAGGAGCGGGAAGGCCCCTGGCTTATGAGCGTGAATCCTTTCGATCCTCATCCTCCTTTTGATCCCCCTGCCAAGTATTTGGAGCGCATGGATGTGGAGGCCATGCCCTTGCCCCTCTTCCGCCTGGAAGAGCTGGAGAGCCAACTCGATTTTCAAGATATCGATCATCAGACGGAATTGCCCCGTTCCCCCTATGACTATGACGCGCGGCTGATGGTGGCGGCGTATTATGCCCAGATAGAGTTGATCGATCGGCAGGTGGGGCGCATGCTGGATGCCCTGGAGGCATCTGGGCAGCGGGATAATACCATTGTCATCTTTATGAGCGATCACGGCGAGATGCTGGGAGACCACGGGTTGTTGCTCAAGGGATGTCGCTTTTACGAAGGCGCGGTGCATGTTCCCCTGGTGATCTCCTGGCCGGGGCATTTCAAGGAGGGGCTGCGGAGCGAGGCGCTTGTGGAGTTGACGGATATCGTTCCCACCCTTTATGAGGCGTTATCCCTGAACGTACCCGAGAATGTCCGGGGGGTATCCCTGCTGCCCATTCTTGTGGGACAACACAATCCGGGCATCCACCGTGATGCGGTACGTTGCGAGTACCACGATGCGCTGGCGCGACCCCATGCCAGCCATGCCAATATGCTTTTCGATGGTCGCTACAAGTTGATCGTCTACCATGGTCATGAGGTGGGCGAATTGTACGATCTTGAAGAGGACCCCCAAGAGTTCTACAATCTATGGGAGGATGTCGAGTTCAAGGATCTGAAATACGAACTGATAAAAGATCTTTTTGACAGGGTCATGTTGGCTACAGATCTTGGACAGCCCCGGGTGGGGCGGTTCTAGGCTGAGATTGTTTGGTTCGGTCTATGGTGTGTGAGCATCTATATCATATGGAGGGAAACGATGTATATTGACGCAGATTGTCATATTTCCGCGCGTGAGGACGGTAACGGTATAGGCATTGACGAACTGCTTTCTCAACTGGACCAAGTGGGGGTGGAAAGGGCCGTTTGTTGGCCCATGGTCTCCTATACCCGAGAGATGGCGGCTGATAATGAGACCATCTACGAGGGGATGAAGGCATATCCCGAACGGATCATCGGTTTTGGGGGCGTCAATCCCCTGCTCGGCTTGGAAAAGGCCGAGGACGAATTGCGGCGATGCATAGAGGTATATGGTTTCAAGGGAGTGAAGCTCAACGGGGCCCGGGATGGCTATTATATCGACGATCCCCAGTTGAGCCTTCCCCTTGTGGAGATGATCGCTGATGCCGGTCTCGTACTGGCGTTCCATTGTGGTTCCAACGATTTTGAGAAGACACATCCCTTTCGCATTGCCAAAATATCAGAGACCTATCCCGATCTGCCCATCATGGTGATCCATATGGGCGGTGCGGGTCAGCCACACCTGCACGATGCGACCATCGAATTTGCCAAAGAGTATCCCCAATGGTATCTGGTCGATTCCGAGGCCGATTATCGCAAGGTCATCGAAGCCGTGGATGTTTTGGGTGCCGACCGCGTCTGCTATGGGAGCGATACGCCCTTTTGTCCCATGCGCTTCGAGTGGGGCATCAGGCAGGTGATATATCAGGATCTGGGGGAAAAAGAAAAAGCCCAGGTGCTTGGTGCTAATATGGCTGACCTGTTCGAGTTGTAGGTTTTTTCTACCGATGGGGATATCCTGCCGCGAGGATATCCCCATTGCCATGTGGTATCTTGTTCTTTGTGTGTGAGGGAATGACGAACATGCTTTTGGTGGCCGATATCGGGGCGACGAAAACCAATCTGGCGATCTTTTCTCAGGGAGATGGCCCCCGGAATCCCCTGGCCGAGGCCTCTTTTCCCAGTGAGGGTTATGAGGGGCTGGAGGACGTGGTGCGCGAATTCCTGCAGGATGTCGATCTTTCAGTGGATAGAGCCTGTATCGGGGTGGCGGGGCCCGTGATCGATGGGCGTGCACAGGGTACCAACCTGCCCTCCTGGACCATCGACGAGACGGAGGTAAAGAAGGCGTTGAATCTGTCCTGGGTTCGCGTGTTGAACGATCTTGAGGTGACGGCCAATGCGATACCCATTTTGAACGAGGAGGACGTGGAAGTACTGAACGCGGGACGGCCTGTACCTCATGGTCCCATAGGAGTGGTCGCTCCTGGTACCGGGCTTGGAGAAGGTTTTCTTGTGTGGGACGGCTCTCGATATCGAGCCTATGCCTCCGAGGGGGGACACACCGATTTCGGGCCCAACAGTACACAGGAGAGGGGATTGCTCGCGCATCTGTATGAGCGGTTTGGTCACGTAAGTTATGAGAGGGTCTGCTCGGGGATGGGCGTCTCCAATATCTATGAGTATCTAAAAGTCAGCGGATATGCCAGCGAACCCGCATGGATGACCAAGTATCTTGAGGGTGTCGAGGATCGAACGCCTATCATCGTCGAGACGGCCATGGATCCCGAAAAAGAATGTGTCCTCTGCTCAACGGCGCTGGAGATGTTCGTTTCGATTCTGGGAGCCGAGGCGGGCAACCTTGGCCTCAAACTCATGGCTACCGGCGGTGTCTATTTGGGGGGAGGTATCCCGCCGCGCATTCTGCCCGCCCTGAAGGGGAATACGTTTATGGAGGGATTCTTGAACAAGGGGCGTATGAGATACGTGGTGGAAAAGATTCCCGCGTATGTCATTCTAACTCCCGATGCACCCCTCTGGGGGGCGGCGTATTACGGCCTTGAGATGTGAGGGTGTCCATTGAGGAGTTTAGTGTGTTGTAGGAGGCGGAAGAGTGAAGGATTGGTGGGAAGGGTATCCCTGGCGTCTGATTCAGACAAACCTGCGCGAGATCGATATGCTGGATATAGACGCCCAGCGTTTCGTGATGGATCTACAGACTTTTCAGGCTACCGTTGTGCTTCTGAATACGGGGGGCATCATTGCCAGTTACCCGACCGATTTACCCTTTCATTTTCAGAGCCCGTTCTTGGAGGGAGATAGTCTTCGGGAGATTATCTCTACCTGCCACGCGGCGGACATCAAGGTGCTTGCCCGTACGGACTTTTCCAAGGTTCGCCGTGAGATATACGAGATGCATCCAGAGTGGGCATACAAGAGTCCGGAAGGAGAGATAGTCGATTACAATGGCGATGTGCATGTCTGTCTTAATGGTGACTATCAGCAAAAGTATGTCTTTGACATCATGGAGGAGATGCTGACCGCCCTGGATGTGGATGGCGTCTTTTTCAATATGGCTGGTTATCAGGTCAGGGATTACAGCGGCAACTATTATGGGATCTGCCACTGTGAGAGTTGTCGAGAGGCATTTGCTGAGATGTTTGGGGCTCCGTTGCCTGCTGCGGAAGATATGAGCGATCCTCTATTTCGCAAGTACCTGGTCTTTAAGAAACGTACGCTCGAGAATTACCAGGAGAGAGTCTATCGGTTTATACAAGATCTAAACACGGATCTGTGTATTGCGAACCATCATCGCGTGACTGGGAGAGGCTTTGTGCGGCAAGAGGCGAACACGGCCATGGAGCGTCCCCTGCCACGCTGGCAGTACAATGCCTCTGATAACACCAAGTGGGTCGTCGCTTCCTACCCTGATATGGTTCCCAGCACCACGACCGTCGACTTTATTGATTTCCCCTATCGGCACGTGGCCGTCTCGCCACACCAACAGAAATTGCGCCTGGCACAGAATCTGGCCAACGGTGGTGTTCTCGACTACTATCTCATTGGTCGCCTCGACAACCATGAGGATAGATCGGGATACGAGGCCGTCAGGGAGATGTTTCACTATCACGCAGCCCATGAGGAGGAATACGATGGTCTACGGCCCAAGGCCAGCATCGCCCTGCTAAAAGGGAAGGATGGTAGCGCCTCCGAGTTCCGAGGTTGGTTCCGTTTTCTCGTCGAGAACCATTTTCTGTTCGATACGCTGATGATCGACGCGGCCCTTGAGGTACCCTGGAACAAGTATGAGGCCATTATTCTGCCGGATTACGAGTCCCTGGATATGGATGTGATAGGCGCGTTGGATGCTTTTGTTCGGGCTGGTGGTACGGTCATCTCGGTGGGGAAGAGCGGTTTTCGTGACGGATATTATGAGCCACGAGACGCGTTTCCGCTGGAGTGCTTGGGAATCAAGGAGATAAAAACCGTTCGTGATGATATGCGATCCTCCTACTTCAAATTGGATGACAAGAAGGGATTTGATCACTTTGCCGGGACGGATCTGATCTATATGGATGGGTATTATGTTTATGCCGAATATACCGAGGGAGTGAAGGGATACTTTCGGTTGATTCCTCCTCACGATTTTGGGCCTCCTGAGCGGTGCTACTATACCACGATTACGGGTCATCCTGCCTTTACCGTCAATCACTATGGTGCGGGCGTGGGGATTTATATCCCCTGGACTCCCGGAAGCCTTTTTTATCAGCAGGGGCATACCAACACGTTCGATTTTGTGGCCGATTTGCTGGAAAGTGTGGCTGGGCTTGTACCCGTTGGCGGTGACATCTCACCCATGGTGGAGATCACGCTACTGGAAGAGGAAAAAGGAGAATATCAGCTTCTTCATCTGGTCAATGGGTCGGGACATTTTGGAACTACTTTTTTCGCCCCGAGTGTCATGGAGAATATCAGGATATTTCTTCCATTTTCGTATGATGGGACTGTTTTGGTGAGAAGTTTAGTGTATGACGAGATATATGATGTGGATCTGGAGGAAGATAAACTTGTGATACATATACCGTACTTGGAACTTTTTGACGCTCTCAAGATTCATCCACCGGCTACCAGGCTTTCAAGATGATTCCTGTGATTTCCGTCGTTGGCTGGCATGATGTGGGAAAGACGGCGTTCATCGTGGCTTTGATTGCCGAGTTAAAGCGTCGCGGCCTTCGGGTGGCTACCATAAAGCATACGCGAGGTTCTTTTGATGTTGATAAGGAAGGTACAGATACATGGCGGCATGCTCAGGCCGGAAGTGATATAGTAGTGATATCTGGGCCATCAAAGGTGGCCTTTATTGAGCATCGAGAGAGCGAGTTGTCTCTGGACGATGTCGTCGCCCGTTTGCCATCGAGCATCGATCTCGTGATTACCGAAGGGTACAAAGGAGAGGACAAACCCAAGATAGAGATCACCTCTAGGGAATGTGTAGGAGAGCGAATCGTCTCTCCCGAAGAGTTGATCACTCTGGTTAAGGCAGGGGAGATGGACAATGGCGAGGCTTTTTCGCCCGATGTGATGGAAAAGGTTCTGAGATCTCTGGAGCAAAAGGGAATCATCAAGTAGCGGAGGTTCGGGTATATTTTGTTCGTATAGTGGTAAACAGGTCGTGGAGCAATAAATGCGGATTATTCTTAAAGGGATGTAAATACTATACGAAGAAGACAGTCCCTGTATCCATACATGTGAGCAGCCATCGCTGTGTAGCGAAAAAGGAAGGGCAGAGGAATGCTTTTACAAAGGGAAAGACTTTGACTCTGTTAGCGCCGATGAAGAGGAGGGCGGCTCAAAGGTCTGTGTGTCAAGGAGAAGAGGAGAATAAAAACGAGACCCGCCATACCGACAAGGACAACAAGTTTTAAAAAACGGGAGGGAGCCAACAGGGCAATGACCCCAAGCAGGGCGGTGACAATATAGTAGCCGATCACGATCTGTCGTTGGGAGTATCCTGCGTCCCGCAGACGAAAGTGCAAGTGTCCCCGATCTCCTTCAGTCAAGGATTCGTCTCGCTTCCAACGAGAATAAATCTGCCAGAATACATCCAGGATAGGTAGCCAGAGCAAAAGCAACACAGAAGCCACCTTGGCCCCAGCGACGATGGATAAAGCGCCGATGGCATAACCCAGCACGTGTGCTCCTCCGCCCAGAAAAATACGGGCAGGATTAAAGTTGTAGGGTATAAACCCCAAACAACAGCCAAGGAGAGCCAGAGGCAAGAGCGACACGCTATATTGATGTAGGCGAAGCATATGTATAAAGAGCACAAATGCCGAGATGCCCACCACGCCCGTCGCCAGTCCATCCAGGCCATCGAGCATATTGACCGTGGCACTCATCCCGACAAGCCACAGGATTGTAATGGGTACCATAAGATACCAATTTACCTGTATCTGACCATTGGTAAACGGGTTATTAAAGACTTCGATAAAGACTTTGAACCGGATAGCCACCAGAGCAGCCAACAACAAGCCTATAAACTGAGATGTGGCCCCCAGTTCTACGTAATCGTCTATCAGGCCCACTAACCAGACAATTCCCATGCCGACCAACACGCCGATCAGGCGTGTAACTTCCAGGGGATCGTTGCGAGGAATGCCCACAAGCAGGGGAAAGAGCGCAGCAATAAGAAAGGCTGGATAGATAAAAAGACCGCCCAGACGGACCACACGGCCTTTGTGTTGTCGGCGTCCGCCGGGCGTATCCACAATATCCAGCCGCTTTCCCAACCAGATTGCCCACGGTGTGAGAAGCGCAACCAGAGCGGTAGAAAGCCCGAACACAGCGGGAAAGAGTAGCGGAGATATTCTCATGAGATCATAATTTCTCTGCCATCTCAGAAATTAAGGCGGGCAGCATATATAGCACCCAGAGATCGAAAACAAAGAAAGGGATGGCATATACACCATCCCTTTCTCCCAACTTGTAGAGAGGATCCTGGCTCTAGTTAGCCTCCTCTTTCAGCAACTGTTCCCACTCTTGATCCACCTTCTCCTGAATTTCCTCAAGGATCCACTTGTTGGCCGGACGGAAGAGATGGCGAAAACGTCCTTGGGTCTCGAACCATTGCTCGACGGGCTTTTTCTCCCGCGGCTTGTAGGTGATATGTGTCTCGCCATTTTCTACTTCATATAGCGGCCAATAGCAGGTATCAGCAGCCAGCTCAGAAATCTCCATGGTCTTCTCGCTGCTGTGGCGCCAACCACGGGGGCAGGGGGACAATACATTTAGAACGGCAGGGCCATCCCCATTGACGGCTTTTTTCACTTTTGTCATCAGATCACGGTAGTTATGAGGCGCCGTCTGCGCCACGTAGCGGATGTCGTGCGCGGCCATGATGCGCGTCCACGGTTTGCGCCACTGTATCTTGCCAGGAACTACACTCCCCGCGGGGGACGTCGTGGTGTGCGCGCCACGAGGCGTCGCACTGGAACGCTGGATACCCGTGTTCATATAGGCCTCGTTGTTGAGGCAGACATAGACAAAGTCATGGCCTCTCTCAAGGGCTCCAGAGATGAACTGCAGGCCTATATCGTAACTGGCACCATCACCACCAATGGCTACAAACTTTATATCTTGATCCTCAGGGATCCTGCCCGTACGCTTTAGTGCCTTGTAGGCCGCTTCCACACCAGAGATGGTGGTGGAAGCATTCTCGAACGCGGTATGAATCCAGGGTACCCGCCATGAAGTATAGGGATAGATAGAGGTAGAAACCTCTAAACAACCAGTCGCTGTAGAGAGAACGACGGGGTCATCGATTGCGTGGAGCATTTGACGGATGATCGTCGGCTCGGCGCATCCCGCACACAGACGATGGCCGGGTGCGAGTTTTTCTTCTTTACCAGCAATATCTCGTAATCTTATTCTCTCGGCCATTATTTTTCTCCTCGTTTGCTTTATGTTATCGCCAAATCCCCCCCGTTCAAAAGGGGAGATCGACAAACCGATTCTACTCGCGCAAGCCCAAGTACCGCACAATGTCCCCGCGATCGCCCTCTGCCGCTACGGTCTGCAGATCGTCGTACACAGACTCTATCATCGGCGGTGTGGTATCGCGTCCACCCAGGCCATAGATATAGTTCACGATGTTGAGATCTGAGATTCCCTCATTGAAAAGCGCCGACGTAATGTCCTCAAATAGAGGCCCCATGCCACGGAATGTACCAAAGGAGATGGAACGATCGAGCACAGCCACTGCTTTGCAATCCTTGATAGCCTCTACGATATGCTGGCCAGGGAAGGGACGATAAACGCGAGGTTTTAGGATCCCAACCTTCATCCCTTCACCCCGAAGATTCCGGGCGACGGTACGTGCCGTACCTGCCGTAGAACTCAAAACGATTATGGCATAGTCCGCATCATCCATTTCATAGGCATCGATGATGGGCTGGGGACGACCCGAGAGCTCCTCATACTCTTTGCTGACACTCTCGATTATTTCCATAGCGTTGTTCAGCGCCTCGGTCTGCTGGCGCTTGTGCTCAAAGTAGTAGTCAGTAAAGTCCCACGCTCCCATCGTCTTTGGATTATCGACATCGAGCAGATAAACGTCAGGATCATAATCGCCAACAAACTCGCTGACTGCCTCGTCTGGTAAAATACCCACTCGTTCCACACCATGGCCGGTGATAAAACCGTCCTGGCAACTCATGGCGGGGGTGCCAAGGCCCTCGTGCTCAGCGATGCGCAACGCCTTGATCGTATTATCGTACGCTTCTTGTCCCGACTCTGCATACAGCTGGATCCATCCCGCCTCACGCGCACCCATGCTGTCCGAATGGTCACAGTGGATATTCAGGGGGCTGGACAGCGAACGGTTGATGATCGACAGGACGATGGGCAACCGCATTCCCGAGGCGATATAGAGCATCTCCCACATCAGGGCCAACCCATTAGCAGCTGTGGCGGTCATAACACGAGCCCCGCCAGCCGAGGCACCGACGCAGGCACTCATGGCCGCGTGTTCGCTTTCCACGGGGATAAACTCGGTATGTACAAGCCCGTCGGCAACATACTCGGAGAACTGCTGCACCACGGGCGTCTGCGGCGTGATCGGATAGGCGGCGACCACATCCGGATCTATTTGAAGCATTGCCCGAGAGACCGATTCGGCCCCATCCAAAGGCATATACGTGCTTTCTACCATGTTATTTCCCTCCCAAAAGGTATCAGGTATTTGGTCTATTCCTATTCAGAGTCCGATTCTGGAACCATATGAATGACTGAACCACTCTGTTCATCGGTGAAAGCGTGGGGTTCTTTGATGCTTACGGGGCACACTTGGGAGCAGATACCACACCCCTTACAGTGATCATAGTCTATGCCCTGCATCTGTCCATCCTCCACGAGGATGGACGAGTCGGGGCACATGATCCAGCACGTCATACAATGCACACACTGTTCCGAATCCCAAACGGGTCGCATACTTCGCCAGGAGCCTGTATTATACGTTACGGAATTTCCACTATCGTAGACAACCCCGCCCTCATTTGCCTTCTTCCACGAAAGGTCCAAACGAGGAGCCATTTGCTCTGCCATCAATAACCTCCTACAGACAATTGATATCTAATCTTTGTACCAACTCAGCGTATTTATCCCTGTACACACTCGTCGTAGGCGCGCCGCAAGGTACGTACGTTAGCCTCGACGATCTCCTCGCGCAACCTCTCCCCCAAGGTCTCGCGTACTATTTCGACGATATTATCGAGTTCCAGAGTGTCCGTTGCTTTGGCAAACACCGAGATCATCATAGTGCTGGGAATATCTCGCCTGATCTCCTCCATGGCAATCTCGGATGCGTCTACACACCAAACACTGCCTCCCTGAAAGTCCAACGTCTCGCGGATCTCTGAAGGGGTCTGTTCCGTGTTCATGATGACCGTACCGTCTGGCTTGACACCCTCCGTTAATTCCACTACGCCGATGAGATTGGGATTTACTACAATGACCACATCCGGCTCCAAAATGGGGGAGTGGACTTCTATAGGTTCATCGCTGATGCGCGTGTAAGCCTTGATGGGGGCCCCCATACGCTCCGCCCCATATTCCGGAAAGGCTTGGAAATACCTGCCCGTGTGCATGGCTGCTTCGCCCAAAAGTTCCCCCGCCGTCACTACGCCCTGACCTCCACGTCCATGCCAGCGAACCTCGATCATTTGGCTCATCCTTGATACCTCCCTCTTGCCTTATAGAAATAGATCACCATATCATGCATCCAGAGGCGTTGTGTACGAGACATCGCACTCCAGACTACCTGCCAGAATAGCACATCACTCAAAAGTCATGATGGAAAAGATATCATAATTTTTCAACTTCTCTCGTCCCCTGAGAAAGGCAAGCTCTATCAGGAAAGCGATTCCCGTAACTTTACCACCTAACCTTTCTATCAGAGCCACCGCTGCTTCTGCAGATCCACCGGTGGCTAAAAGATCGTCAACGAGCAATACATTTTCTCCAGATCCTATGGCGTCCGCATGCATTTCGAGGATATTCGTTCCATACTCGAGGCTATATTCCACACTGATCTTCTCCCGGGGCAGTTTCTCCGGCTTACGAATGGGTACAAAGCCGCATCCCAACTGATAAGCGACGGGGGCACCAAAAATAAAACCACGAGATTCAATAGCCACGACCTGAGCGATCTCCTTATCCTCAAATTCCGCCACGATCAAGTCTACAGCCTCTCTGAAAGCGTCGGGCGATGAAAGTAGGGGGGTGATGTCTTTGAAAAGTACCCCCTCGATGGGGAAATCGGGTACGTCAGGGATAAACTCCATAAGGTTCATATTGATGTATTATCTCCTTGCTCACACTTCTGCTCCACACTCAACACTCCCATTCTAGCACCTCTTGTTTTCCATTGTCAAAGATGAGGAATCACCTTTTCCCACGCTTTCCAATCATCGATCCTGAATCCTTCTGGGATAGGGGCGATACCATCCCTCTCGACCAAAGGCCGTGGTTTGGGATAGATCGCTGGTATAAACACGCCGGTCGTGGAAACCGTCGTTTATGGAACGCATCAAAGTTTGTGTGAGGGCCATATCAAGGTTCCGGAGAATCTGTCTGCAGTCACCATCGTCTATTAGGTTTTTCTGTTCTTTGGGATCATCATAAAGGTTAAACAGCAGTTCTTCTCCCGTATCGTATTTGGCCAGCCGCCACTCGCCATCATATATCATCCAACCTCCCTGCAAAACGCCCATGATGTATTCTCGAGGGTTTCGTTCCTCAATGCCAAGAGCCGGTAACGGTGTGGAATCCAGATAATCGGGAACCTGACAGCCCCCAAGATGGAGCATCGTGGCAGTAACATCGCCAAGGGTTACGAGTTCCTGGTTCGTTGTCGGGCCATCGGCCCAGGGGATGTACATGAGCAGGGGGACATGACAACTCGCCTCAAAGAATGTCCCCTTGCCGATCAGATCGTGATCTCCCAGATAATCGCCATGATCGGAAGAGAAGATGATGATTGTGTTATCCAGCAAATCCTTCTCGCGTAGTGCATCGAGTATCTGGCCTATCTCATAATCTATCTGTTTGACCAATCCCGCATAGTGAGCGCGGACCTTTTTCTTCTGTGCCATAGTGAACTCGGAATAATCGACACCATTCCAGGGGAGGCGATTACCTTCGATGTTTTGTTGTCTGAGTTGAGGGGCATCTCCCTCGACTTTGGGGGCTGGCTCGGGCATATCTGCAGGGGCAAAGGGCTCCAGGAACTCTGGCGAGGGATCATAGGGGCAGTGGGGACCAGGGAACCCTACCATCATGGCAAAGGGCCCCTCGTTACCGTACTCGCGGATAAAACGACACGATTCCTGCCCCACAAAGTGATCCACAGAATATTCCCAGGGAATCTTGTTGATAATAGCGCCCTTATTCTCAAAGTAGCCCTCGTGCTCTTTTCCATGCAGTTTTCGATAGCCATGGGCTCTGAGAAAGTGATGATAGTCATCCCGTATGTGGATCCAGCGCTTATCCTCCGCAATGACGCGATACTGAAACCCCAGTCGCAGATCCCACGGGTAAAAGTGCATCTTTCCTATAGCCGCTGTATAGTATCCGCTCCCACTCAATATTTCCGGCCAGGTAGAGAGACCGCATTCGCGATAGTCCGCGCGCAGAAACTGGCCGTTGCTCAGAACCCCCGTTCTTGCTGCATTCATACCAGTTAACAGAGAGACGCGCGCAGGAACGCAAAGGGGATGTGGTGAATAAGCATTGCTGAACAAAACGCCCCTCTCCATGAGGCTATCGATATGGGGCGTATCGATGAAAGAAGCGTCATAACAACTCAAAAAGTCGGCGCGCAACTGATCCGGCATAATAAAAATGAGATTTGGTTTTTGGGGCACTTTTACCTCCTCCTCCCTGTTTCGGGGGCTCATACTATTTGGCCTCTGACGGGGATTCATTCCCTTTCTCTTCAGAGATTCTCTCTTTGGCATCCCGCAGATCATCGTAGACGCTGAACCATTCTGCAAGTTCTGCCTGGCGCCTTTGCATCTCTCTTTGCCGTTGCGCCTCGCGAAAGGCCTCAAGGCGACGAAATATCTCGTTCTGTACATCGTGGGGGTTCGGGACTCGGTTGAATGTGAAACTCCCCGCACCAGCGGTTTGTATGACAACATCCCCATAGTCAAAGGCCGCTGCCACAAAACTGGGGATTTCCAGACTTACATGCTGGATCATTCCCAAACTGGCCTCACGTCGCTCCTCCGACACAAAGAGGGGACGCTTATCAATATCCACAATCCGATCGTTCGTCACGATGTAAAGATCATTGCCCCAATCGACCATGTTCCACCAGAGCAGCCCTACGAGAAAGATGGTGACGGGAACCAACATGAACGGATAATAGGGATATAACTTTGTCACCAAGGGTTGCGGAATACCAAAAAAGCCCAGGAGCATCGCCACACTCACGATGAAGCACCAAAAAAGAGGGGCAATGGTCTCCCGGATGAGAAATATCCAGTGTTTTCTCCATGTGGTGGCCTCTTCAGTCTGCATTCGCGTGCGTGGGATGAGGCCATGCTCTGCCATCCAGGTGAGAAAGTGTGTGATCGGTCCAGGTTGCACTTGTATCACCGCAGACCCGTTAGTGTGGCCACTATCTTCCAGGCCGCCTCCTTCAGCCACGGCCTCGGAACCCTCCAACCCCAAATGGCGTGCCAGAGTATCACGTACGACCTGGCGCTGTTCGGCGTGGCGCGTGGCCTGAGCGCGGGCCATCTCTTCCCAGAGAGCCTCTCTTGCTTCTTCGGGCTTGGGAATGTGGTCGAACCGTATAGTACCGACGTCGGCGGCCGTTTCGATGACCAAGTCGCCGTAATTCAGCATCTGTCCCACAAAGTCGCGTACTATCCGAAAATCCTGTATTCGCGCCAGGGGGGCGGCATTTCGTGATTCGTAGAGAAAGGCAACCTGTTCGCGATGGACGACTCTTTGGTTGGAAGCGACAAAGTAATCATTGCGCCAGTCGACCCAGTGCCAAAGAAAGCTCAAAGCATAGAACGCGGATAGGAGGGAAAACGGGATGGCCGGATTCGGGCTGGGCGTAATCCGCATCCTCAACCAGAACAGGATTGCAAAGGAAAGGAGCACGACAAGAGTGCTCACCATCATGGAGCGCACAAACATAATCCAGTGCCTACGGGTATGATATATTATCACTTCCCCAGGGCCTAACCAGGTATAGTGGGGAGCCTGCAATTTCTCCCTTATATCCGGTCGGACGGTCAACTGTTGGGATAGGCCTTCGTATCTCGAAAGCAGCCCTTGAAACTCGGGGCGCGTCAGCATCCAAATGCGCATTTCTGTTTTGGCAGTGACGGTGGCATCCCGGGGCTCGCTCAAAAAGAGGGCGGTGGTACCAAAGTAATCACCGCGCCGCATCATATTTACGGGACGTTGGAGACCGTCTTCGTCCACCCGGTGGACGGCAGCCTCTCCCTGGCGGATGAGGAAAAAGATACTCCCCAAGTCCGCCTGGTGGGTCAGTGCAGTCCCCGCCGGAATCACACGCTCTTCACCCGCGTTGGCAACTAACGCAAGATAGTGTTCCGAAAGTTGCTCAAAAAGGGGGATCCTAGAAAGCTCTTCTACCAGGCTCATCTGTGGCATTTATATTCCCCGTCCACTGTAACACGGTTATTCTAACAGAATATGGCCATCTCTACAATCCGTAGTCGCATGCCTCGTTCATTCGTATTCTCTATCTCTCGGTTGCCAGATGGCAAGTCCCAAAACTCCTGTAAAAACGGCGACGTGAAGTAGCCGCCCGATGTCATGGGATCGATTTGTTTGTGGGCGTGGGGCAGGTATGGTAGAATGCTGGATGATGTGTAGAGAGGAAACTATGAGCAGCGAATCTCCAGATGAACTGAGCGCGCGGGAAAAGGAGATACTGGAGCTGGTCGCCACGGGAGCGACGAACCGGCAGATTGCCACCAGGTTGACCATCAGTGTCAATACAGTCAAAACACATCTTCGCAACATCTTTACCAAACTCTCCGTCGAGTCTCGGACGGAGGCAGCGTTGTGGGCTGTAAAGTATGGTGTGGTCGAGGTTGAACAGGAGGGCGTTCCTTTAACACATAAAGAGAACGCGCAAAAGGAGCTGATCGGTTGGGAGTCGGAAAGGCAGTGGCCTCTGCGTATAGGTCAATACCTGGCTCTGGGTATTTCACTCCTCTTTGTGTTTTTTGTAACCCTTTGGCCAGGCGGTGTTCAAGGAACGGAGGATACGGAAAGCCCCTTTGTGGACCTTCCCGGAGTGACGGAGACGGATATTTCTTTGGGTTCCTCTTCGCGGTGGCGGTTAAAGACCCAGTTGCCCACATCCCGCGGGCGTTTTGCTCAAGCACAGATAGGAGAGAAGATATTTGTTATCAGCGGATCAGATAATCAGGGATGGAGTGCGGCAGTCGAAGTATACGATGTGATACAGGATAGCTGGGAACGAAAGCGTGATAAGCCCACGCCTGTGGCCAACATAGGGGCTGTGTCTATAGATGGCTTGATCTACGTTCCAGGGGGGCTGGATGCATCGAACCAGGTGCGGGATATCCTTGAGGTCTATGATCCAGAGGCCGATACGTGGCATGCGTTGACACCCCTGCCGACGCCCCTTTGCGCCTATGCCATCGCTCCTTTTGAAGATGGCTTTTATCTCTTTGGTGGTTGGAATGGTAATGCATATCTGTCCTCAGTATACTATTATGATGTGTCTTCCGGAACCTGGCATGAAGAAAGGCCCATGAAGACAGCAAAAGCGTTTGTCGCAGCCGCCACGTTAAAAGATCGGATCTATCTTGTGGGAGGATACGATGGTTCTCAGGAATTCAGTTCGTGCCATTCCTATGATCCCTCGCTCGCTGTAGAGGGAGGCGACCCATGGCAGGAACATGCCCCCATGAGTATTGCACGGGCGGGACACGCCGTGACGGCGTCCCAAGAGGGGCTTTACGTCGTTGGGGGAGGATTAAAAACTCCTTTTTCATACAATGAACGCTATGATCTGGGGAACAATGCCTGGTCCAGTTTTGAGAGCCCCATTCTCGATCGCTGGCGTACTTTGGGAGTTTCGACCATTAACCAAAGGGACGGCACCCATCTTTACGCCGTCGGAGGCTGGAATGGAAAGTATCTTGACGTTGTGGAAACCTATCAAACATCTTTTCGAGTGTACCTGCCATAGAAGGGGATAGAGCGCCATGTCTGAGAGTAATGTCTATGAAGCTGACGCGACACTGGTTCAGGGGCTACAATTTGTGGGACGAGGTGTCGAATCGGGGATTGCTGTAGTTTTGGACGGTGCGGAAGAACATGGCGGGTTGGAAAGCGGCATACGTCCCATGGAGTCTCTGCTCATCAGTCTGGCCGGTTGTACGGGCATGGACGTCATATCCATCCTGCGCAAAAAGCGCCAGGAGGTGGCGGATTTTCGTGTGGAGGCAAAAGGAGTCCAGGCGGAGGAACATCCCAGGCGTTATGAGCGGATCATCCTGCATTATATCGTCCGGGGTCGCGACGTATCGGAGAAAGCCGTGGCTCGCTCTATTGAGTTATCGCTGAACAAGTATTGCGGCGTGACGGCCAGTCTCAATAGCGAGATCGATTACGAGTATACAATAGAAGCGTGGAATTGATGACCTCAACATACGATATCGTCATCATCGGAGCGGGACCTGGCGGATATGTGGCTGCCATCCGCGCCGCTCAGCGGGGGGCAAAGGTGGCCCTGGTGGATAAAGAGGGGATAGGGGGTACCTGTCTGAATTATGGGTGCATTTCCACCAAAGCTCTGGTACGCGACGCGGAGCTCTATCGCGACGCCACTTCTGGAAGATACTGTGTGGCGGCAGAGGAATCGTTCCGTCTCGATTTTGCACGTCTCATGGAGCGTAAGCGTGAGGTTGTGGATACCCTCGTCAGCGGTGTCAAGCGATTACTAGATGATTACCGCGTGCAGATATTTCTCGGTCATGCACGTATCAGGCGTCCGGGATTGGTGGAGGTTTCCGGGCAAGAAGAGGATACACGGTCCCTGTCCTGCCACAATATTATCATTGCCACCGGCGCTACACCTTCCGGACTGTCCATTCCTGGTACCGATTTGCCTGGTGTTGTCGCCTCGAGGGAACTTTTGTGTATCGACAGCCTGCCCGAACGGTTGCTGATCCTGGGAGGGGGAAGTGTGGGGGTCGAGTTTGCCTGCATCTTTCAGGCTCTGGGCACAGATGTCTCTCTTCTGGAACTCAAAAGCCTTGTCCAGGATATGGAGCCACAGATCAGTAAAAGATTACGCGCCCATATGATACGCCAGGGTATATCCGTCGCCATTGGCGCTAACCCTAAGACGATAAGCATCAACGATGACGGTTCGCTGCGGGTAGAATATGAGCAAAATGATGAAAAGACGTTTGCTGAAGGAGATGTTGTCCTCCTGGCTACCGGACGTCGGCCCAATACGGAGGCATTGGGACTGGAAACGGTGGGCGTCGACACCAATGGACCGGTCATCAAGGTGAATGAATGGTTGCAGACCAGTGTACCAAACATATACGCCATCGGCGACTGCACCGGTGGGTATATGTTTGCCCATGTGGCTTCCTACGAGGCGGAGGTCGCCGTGGAAAACATTCTGGGAGAAAAGCGCGAGGCCGATTATCGTGTGGTGCCGACGTGTATTTTCACCATGCCCGAGATCGCCGGGGTGGGGATGACCGAGGAAGCCGCGGACGAGGCTGGATTGCCATATACGGTGACCCGTTTCCCCTTTCGAGCAAATGGGCGGGCATTGGCCGTGGGGGAGGCAGATGGCCAGATACGTATGCTCTGTGAGAAGACCCCCGCCGGAGAGGGAGGGAAGGTGCTTGGGGTGCATATCATCGGGCCTCATGCGGGCGATCTGATAGCCGAAGCTGCTCTCGCCATGCGCCTTGGAGCCACGGCCGAGGATATCGCACAGACGATTCATGCGCATCCAACGATGCCTGAGGCGATGATGGAAGCCGCCATGGCTCATTACCTGGGCGCCATTCACTTTAAGCAAAGATAGAGAGGGAACGACACTGGCAATATGATCATCGGAGTGTGTACGTTGGAGTTGCAGATCTATGGAAGCGCATCATTAAAGCAAAAACGCCGGGTGGTGCAGTCGGTGCTGGATAGGGTGCGCAACGAGTTCAACGTCTCTACGGCCGAGGTGGATCACCAGGATAGTTGGCAACTTGCTACCCTGGCCTTTGCCTGTGTGGCCTCGGATGGGGGGTACGTGCAGGGGTTACTGCAGCGCGTCGTGGACTTTGTGGATAGTAAAAGGTTTAATCTGGTTCTTTTAGATTATCGGATCGAGTTGTTCTAGAACCGTCTAGCATGACGTGGGGACGATACAAAAGGGGAGAAGCATGGTATTTCGAATCCTGGCCATCGCAAGAGATTGCTCAATCCTACTTTTGGGGATAGAGATCTTTATCCTGCTGTTATTACCCATTTTCACTCTCTGGTATGTGACCCATTGGCTGAAGGATTTCATACCGCAGATGACCCATACCTTGGAGGATGTGAAAGGGGGATGGATCCGTGTGCTTTCTTATATCCACCTCGCCTTGGCACATATCAGAGCGCCGTTCTTGTGGATAGCAAGCAAGCGCGAGGGGCTAAAGGTATTTTTATCATGGATGAAATCCGCCTGACGAAAACAAGGAGGCTGGCTGTGCAGAGAAGTAAAAAGTACATCGTAGAGGGTGCTGTATTGGGTGCTGTATTGGGCATGGTGGTGGGCTGGTTATATAGCCGTCGCCTTGACGATGTTAACGACGAGGAGGTGAAAGAGATAGATACGAAACGCGTGATGCGTCTCGTATGGTCGGGACTCGGCCTTGTGAGAGAAATAGCCGAGTTGTAACATAACTTCAGACCAAAAGGTATTGTAATAAGGATAGCAAGCGAGGTCGTGCTATCCGCGTTCTCCCTTTTCGAAGGCCTCGTTTATATATGTGGTTCGTACTTTTTTTCACAAGGATATTTGACGTGGGCATCACGCCAGATATAATTTTATGCTAGTGTGATTTTTCAGATTCGTTTGTTAGGAGGCGTTTTTGTGTATCGTATTTTGAAAAAAGAGGTTCTGACGCCTGTGGCAAAACTGTACGCCATAGAGGCGCCAGAGATTGCCCAAAAAGCGCAGGCTGGGCATTTTGTGATTTTGCGTGTTAATGAACCGGGAGAACGTATTCCTCTCACGATTGCGGATTATGATCGCGAGGAAGGCACGGTGACCATCGTCGTTCAGGAGGTGGGCAAGACGACCAAATTGTTGGGAACGTTGGAGGAGGGGGATAGTCTGGCCAGTTTTGCTGGTCCGCTGGGCACACCTACGGAAATTGAGAATTATGGTACGACCCTCGTCGTTGGCGGGGGATTAGGTATCGCTCCCATCTATCCCATATGTCGCGCCCTGCGCGAGGCGGGAAATACGGTCATCGGCATCATTGGCGCGCGGAGTGGCGACCTCCTCTTCTGGGAAGAAGAATTGAGCAGCGTGACGGATGAACTGATCGTCTGCACCGACGATGGGAGCTACGGGCGGGGAGCCTTGGTTACCGTACCTATGAAGGAACTCATGGAATCCGACAGGGAGATCGATCGTGTCTGGGCAATCGGCCCGGCTATCATGATGAAGTTCGCTGCCCTTACCACGCAGCCGTATGGCGTCAAGACGATCGTAAGCCTGAACTCTATCATGGTCGATGGTACTGGGATGTGTGGCTCCTGCCGCGTGTCCGTTGGGGGACGCACACGCTTTGCTTGTGTGGATGGTCCCGAGTTCGATGGGCATGAGGTGGATTGGGATCTGCTTTTGAGTCGCCAGCGAATATATACGGACATGGAAACGGTGGCATTGGAACAGTACGAACGCGAACTGGCTAACGTGCGCGCATAGGAGATAATATAAAGTATGGCAAAAGCCAATAAAAAAAGGATCCCGCGTCAGGAAATGCCCAAGCAGGATCCAGAAGAGAGAGTAAACAACTTTGACGAAGTACCCCTTGGTTTTACCATGGAACTGGCCGTTACCGAGGCTAACCGCTGCATTCAGTGCAAGCGGCCAGCCTGTGTTACAGGCTGCCCCGTACAGGTACGAATCCCCGAGTTCATCAAAGCGCTTCGTGAGGGGGAGATGGAAGAGGCCGCCGATATTCTAAAGGATACCAATAGTCTGCCCGCCGTCTGCGGCCGTGTTTGTCCTCAAGAAACCCAATGTGAGGAAAAGTGTGTGCTGGGGCGGCGGGGTGAGCCGGTGGCCATCGGGCGATTGGAACGTTTTGTGGCCGATTGGGAGCGAGAGCATCTCGAGACCGATAAAGGTATTTCGCGAGAGAGCAATGGCAAACGGGTGGCCGTTATCGGGTCTGGCCCGGCAGGACTTACCGCCGGAGGTGACCTGGCCAAGCGGGGCTATGATGTGGATATCCTCGAGTCCTTGCACAAACCGGGGGGCGTTCTGGTGTATGGAATCCCCGAGTTCAGGCTGCCCAAGGATATCGTGGCTGCTGAGATCGATTATGTGAAAAGCCTGGGTGTTGACATAAAGACAGATACGGTAGTGGGCAAATTATACACATTGGATGAACTCCTGGAAGAATACGAGGCCATCTTTTTGGCCACGGGAGCCGGCCTTCCCATCATCATACATATGCCCGGCGAGAACTTTAATGGTGTTTACTCGGCCAACGAGTTGCTGACGCGCACCAATCTGATGAAGGGTTATCTCTTTCCCGAATGGGACACGCCGGTCAAGGTGGGGGACAAAGTGGCCGTCATCGGCGCGGGCAACGTGGCCATGGATTCTGCCCGATGTTCCCTGCGTCTGGGAGCCGAGGAAGTGCATATCGTCTATCGCCGCTCGCGCAGCGAGGCGCCGGCCCGCGAAGAGGAGATAGAGAATGCCGAAGCCGAGGATATCAGATTTGACTTTTTAACTAATCCCATCGAGATCTACGGCGATGAGGAGGGATCGGTGACGGGGATGCGCTGCGTGCGCATGGAACTGGGAGAGCCCGACGAGAGCGGACGCCCACGTCCTATCCCCATCGAGGGCTCCGAGTTCGACATGGAGGTCGATACCGTAGTAATGGCCATAGGTACCCGTCCCAATCCGCTGGTCTTTACCGATGCGGAAGATCTGGAGCGTACCCGCTGGGGCACGGTCGTCGCAGATGAGGAGACCGGCCGCACCAAGGTAGAGGGCGTCTGGGCCGGCGGCGATATCGTGACCGGGGCGGCCACGGTGATAAGCGCCATGGGTGCAGGTCGCGTGGCTGCAGAGGATATGCACCGATACCTTCAGAATGGGGCAGAAGAACCGTGGTGGCCTGAGGAAAAAAAGTAGCCACCATGACCGCCCTTTTCCATTAGGTTAGGTACGGGCTTGGGCTTTGCAAACCCGTATAACACACAGGAAAGGCTTGAAAGAGGGAGAAGTATCATGACAGAAAAGATCCGCGTCACGGTGTGGAATGAGTACCGCCATGAAAAGACTCATAGGGAGGTAGCGGAGGTATATCCTGAGGGCATTCATGGACAGATCGCCGCTTTCCTCGGGGCGCAGAAGGATATCGAGACACATACGGCCACCCTGGACGAACCGGAGCATGGTCTGACGGAGGAAATCCTGAACAATACGGACGTGCTGACGTGGTGGGGGCACATGGCCCATGGGGAAGTCGAGGATGAGGTCGTGGACCGCGTACAGAAGCGGGTACTTGATGGCATGGGATTGATCGTCCTCCACTCGGCTCATTTTTCCAGGATATTCAAGCGCTTGATGGGCACCAACTGCAGCCTCAAGTGGCGAGAGGTGGGGGAGCGGGAACGAATGTGGGTGGTGGATCCGGCTCATCCCATCGTTCAAGGCTTGGGCGAGTATTTTGAGATTCCCCATGTCGAAATGTACGGTGAGTTCTTTGATATTCCACAGCCCGATGCTCTGGTCTTTGTCAGCTGGTTTCAGGGGGGAGAGGTATTTCGTAGTGGAGCCGCTTACCATCGCGGCAAGGGCAAAGTGTTCTACTTTCGTCCTGGCCATGAAACATTTCCCATCTACTATCAAGAGGAAGTGCAGCGGGTTATGATCAACGCTGTCCGTTGGGCGGCACCCGTGAGTGGGCCCTATACAGATCTCCGCGATTGTCAACAGTACGAGCCTCTCGAAGAGTT
This sequence comes from Anaerolineales bacterium, assembly GCA_046538105.1. Taxonomy (GTDB): domain Bacteria; phylum Chloroflexota; class Anaerolineae; order UBA1429; family UBA1429; genus JAWLEV01. The sequence continues at coordinate 28,461 of JBKHJO010000005.1, forward strand.
CAAGGTGGAGGAATGAACTGACCGTCTCATTTCCCTCGACGGGGGCATGTTTAGGACGACCGAGGGCGCATCGCAGTAATCGCGATGCGCCCTTTTGGAATTTCCAAGATTATTCGCCACTATCGGAGGTCGATTTTCCCAGGAGGCGCTCGTACAGACCTTCGTACTGAGGAATGATGTCATGGTAATCGAACAAGGCCGATGCCCGCTTGCGGGCTCCTTTACAAAGTCTCTCATATAGAGCGTGATCTGTGAGCAATGTGATGGCATCCTCGGCCATGGCCTTTGTATCTCCTACGCTTTCCAGGAATCCTGTCTCGCCATGCTGCACCACCTCGCGTAATCCCCCAACATCGCTGGCGATGACGGGTACGCCGCTGGCCATGGCTTCCAGGGCTGCCAGACCAAATCCTTCCAGTTGGCTTGGCAGCAGGAATAGGTCGGCCGTCTTTAACAGGGATGCGACTTCCTCAGTCACGCCTGTAAAACGCACACGATCGGAAATGCCCAGTTCCAGGGCCTTTTGCAGCGCATGGCAGGTGTCGGGACCATCGCCGACCATAATCAACCGGGCATCCACCTTCTCCGCTACGTACGAAAAGATCTCGATCACGTCCACCACCCGCTTGACTGCGCGAAAGTTAGAGATGTGCATGAGGGTTCGCTGTCCGGGTGAGTCCGCGGGTGGAACGCATGAGGGAATATGGGCCTCATGCCTATCCAGATCCACGAAATTGTAGATGACCTCTATCTCCTTTTCGACCTGAAATTGGCGGTATGCCTCTTCTTTGAGAAAATGGGAAACCGTGGTGACGGCATCCGACTGTTCTAGGGCAAGTTTTGTGACGGGGAGAAAGGCGGGATGGCTACCCACTTCTGTCACGTCGGTGCCATGGAGGGTAGTCACTACCTTGAGGTCAAGTTCCGAGGCGATCTGCTTCACCAACAAGGCAGCCGGCGCAAAGGGGATGGCATAATGGACATGCAAAAGTTGCAAGTTTTTCATGCGGGCCACGGTGACTATCTTGGACGCCAGTGCCAGAGTGTGGGGAAAGTTTTGAAGAAGAGGATATTCTACAACTTCTACCTCGTGAAAACTAACCCCAGCGGGCGGACGGGAAAGACGCAAGGGAGCCGCGTAGCTTATAAAGGCTACCTGATGTCCCCTTTCGGCTAGGTGCTTACCCAACTCTGTAGCCACGATGCCGCTGCCACCATGTGTCGGATAACAGATAATTCCTATACGCATCTTTTCTCCCTTGTAACTGGTAAAATTCGCGGTTAAAACGAAGAAAACGTCATTCCCAGAGGGTCAGGGGCTTCCAGTACCCCACGAATCAAGAACCCTTCACCGTACTTTTTGCCGACGAGCGAGCCGTAATACGCCATACGGTGTCTGAGAGACCAATTGTACCCACGGGACGTCAGACGGGTCTGTTTATAGAAATCATCGTCGGGCCTGAATTGTGAGGAATAGGCATATATGGCCTCCATCTTTTGTTCGTACTGTTCGCTGATGTCCACAATGAAGGTGGGCTCGAATTCATCCCAGGCCATATAATAGGCGAGGCGTTTGGGGCGAAAACTCTCCCGTCCTGTTCTGTACCGCGTGAGTCCGGCAAGAAAAATCCCTTCATAGACCAATGTGCTCGTATGGTAGTGGTCGGGATGTCTGTCCTCATAGTAGGGCAGAAAGACGAATTCTGGTCGATATTTGCGCACCATGCGGGCTACCTTGTCCTTTGCCTCTTTGGTGGTGTGTATATGCCCATCTTCCAAACGTAAATTCTCGCGTGTCTCGCCGCCTATGATTTGCAGGGCCTTTGCTGCTTCCTGCCGGCGCGTTTCCACTGTGCCCCGCGTAGCCAACTCTCCCCGTGTCATATCTACCAGCACGACAGAGTACCCCATGGAGACCAGTTTTATCAGGGTACCGCCGCATCCCAACTCGATGTCGTCAGGATGTGCGCCAAAGGCCATGACATCAATCTCTGGCATCCTTTTCCTCCACAACAAGGATATGATGACGAAAGTCATCGAGAGCGCCAGCCGTCGCGAGTTCATCGACCAAGCCGAGTCCGTGAATGTTCGTGAAATGGGGCAGGGGCAGCACGCGCTCCTGCAGGCGATCGCGGGGAAGGACGACATTTTGTAGGACGTGTATCTCTCCCTTGGACAGCCCCTTCTGGCTCATGAGAGCGCGTGTGCTGCTCTCCTCCAGTTTGTTGATGCCGCGCAGTGCGTTGTTCACCGCCCATTCCCAACTCCTGGTCATGCTGGGATCGATGTCTTTGACGTATGGTCTCAGCGGCGCGAACGCCTTCTCTACCTGCTCTCGGGCCACGCCAAAGAGATCAGTTCCGGACTCAAAAGTGAACTCATTCAGTACGTCGCTGGGGTCGGGTTCCCGCGTCAGGAGCTGCTTTGGTGTGATGCCATAGCGTTCCATGTTATCCCGCTCGCTTCCGCGAACGAGGGTGTAGCTCTTGCGGGGGAAGAAAAGCGGCTGAGGAATATCGAACAGGTCGTAAAGGGGTTTGAGCATGGCGTGATACGTTATCTCGCCGGGGCCCAATACGCTAACCACGATAGGCAGGATGGCATCGGCAAAAAGGGGACGCAGGGCCGCATCGGTTGAATAACGTTCGGGATGGGAACTGGCCTTGTCCACGTGCACCGCGGGCTCCTGTACCCGCACGCGATTGCCCTGAGCGTCAAAAGTGAAGGGACGACCGGCATCTTCTACAGGAAGTAGAACCTCATAGTCGGCAGCGGCCAAGTCCTTGGCGACTCCTTGCAGACGATACGTCATTTCCTTCGTCCTTTTTAGAGCGGCCTGAAAGATATGGGCTCCGAGGGGTCGCAGGATGCGCGGTTCGACGATGACGAGTCCATAGTCAGCAAAGAGTGATGACCATAGCCTGCCGTGCCAGGTACAGTAATCCTCTCCCTCTTGGGGTGCAAAACGGTCCCTTGTGGCCGCATGGTGTGTGCCGGGAGTTAATCTGTCAAAGTACGTTTGGAAGGCGTCTTCTATTTCCTCTGTAATTCCCAGATCGGCGATGGGGCTCCCTTGCTTATCCCAGGAAAAGTCTAACTGTCCCATCTCCCCATCAGGCTGAAAATAGTAGACGTGATTGATCTCGTCAAAATCATGGTCCTCGGTGGCCATCCAGAACATGGGCACTGTATGGACAGGAAGGGTCTGGTTGAGATGAGCGGCCAGGCGGATCGTGCTGATGATCTTGTAGGTAGTGTACATGGGTCCGCCCAAGAAGCCCACCTGTTGACCCGCTATTACACAAAATGTGGAAGGTTGCTGCAGTGAACGGATATTGGTAAGGGCTTGCTCACCAGCTCCCAGTTGCCGATTGTAGCGCAACAACTGTTCCACGAGTTCCCTGCGAGGATAGTCGTAAGCCTCTCGATGCGTCAATGCGGCCTCGTAATCCGTCGGCTCATGTGTAAAAAAACTGCTGGCCTTCCCTTTTCCCTCAACATAGTCGAGATAGAATTTACGTCTGAGCCGTTGAGGGATCTCTTCCCAATCGACATCGACAATCATGCCCCTCCTTCTTTCTTTGTTATGATAACAAGTCGCGGACTGTCCGGAGAAAAATCCTCTCCATCAAGGGATCCATACGGATGAATCTCTGCGAATCCAGCATTTCGCAGCATAATCAACATCTCGGATGGAGAATATAGGCGGACGGATTCGTGAAAGACACTCTGTTCGCCGCTGCGGCTCACAAAGAGCGTGTCCTTTTCCACACGGCGCCCGCGTTGGGTCAGGCAACGCACATTTCGGACATAGCCAACGCGACGCTGACCTTCATCGCAGGCAACAAGATCTTGGATAACCCGATCACGGTTCAGATAATCGATAAGAAACTTGCCACCTGGTTTGAGAGCGCAGTACACTTCGCAAAGCGCGGCTGCATTCTCCTCGTCTTCTGCAAAATAGCCAAAGGAGGTGAAAAGCGATAGCACGGTGGAAAAGTGCTCCCTGTACGGTATGGAACGCATATCCCCTTGCACCAGTTCTACGTCGCTTTGGCAACCTTCCTCTCTTTCGGACACGAGGTCCCTTGCTGCCACTCTTAACAGTGCTTCTGATAGATCCAAGCCGACAAGATCTGTGAACTGCAGATCGCGAAAGACACCTAGGTAGCGACCGGCGCCACAGCCCAAATCGAGAAGGGGTTCATCCCTGGGGGGACTGAGAAGTCTCACAATCTTCTGAGCATTCTCCTTGGCCTCTTCTGCGTCCCTATGAGCGTAAAGCTGCAAATATGGCAATCCAAAACTCTCCTCGTACCATGGGTTCATGCTATACCATGCTGCCGTTTGTAATCGTCCCAATTTTCTTTCAGGTCAACGAACGATGAAAAGTCGGATCGAAGGATAAAGGGATTGTTCTCCTTTTCCTCTCCGATGGTGGACTGAGGAGAGGTGCCATAGTCGTGTCCCGGAAACACCCTCGTGTCCTCTGGAAGGGTCATGAGTTTCTGATGCAAGGAGACATATTCGGCCTTTGCTCCTTGGCCCAAGTCTGTGCCTCCTACCTTTCCCACAAACAGGGTATCCCCCGTAAAGACCGCATCGCCGACGTACAGACATATAGAATCGGGAGTGTGTCCCGGCGTGTGAAGAATCTCTATCTCCAGGTCTCCCAGAGGAAAGGTGGCGCCATCCACCACCTTTTTCCCCGTACGAGGATCCTTATCCTGCCACTGCAGGGCGTCCACACCTGTTAACACTGCCATCGTCTCGTTACCGTTTGCGTGATCGGCATGTCCATGCGTGTTAAAAACATAGACGATGTCATGATCATGCTCACGGGCATAATCGGCGATCTTTTCCGCAGAATAGGAGGGATCGATCACCGCTGCCTTTTTTGTGTTCGGATCGGCGACGAGATAGCCAAAGTTTCGATCTCCACCCACACGAAATTGCTTGATAAACATCTCTTCTCCCCTGTTCAGGTGTGATGAAATATCGTACTTTCGATACACGCCTAATTATTGTACTTCTTTGTTAAGTAACTCGCAATTCTCGGTTTATAATCTGCGATGTCATATTTTGCGAGAGATCATGATATGGAAGGTGGACACAGGACAAGATGCCCGGTATCCCATGTGACAAGCCTGTAACGTCGCGCGTCGCCTATTACGGGAATGCCGGACACCCAAAGTCTTGGTCCGAACGGTATGTTATTTATTCCTATCCTATTCCTGGAATTGGGGCATCCAGGGCAGAAGTGCCTCGAACATCTCTTCCACCATCACTTCTATCTTATCCAGGGATAGTGTGGAGGCCGTCAGTGGATCCAGGGCCACGGCCTGGAAAAGGGCCTCTCGATCTCCCTCCAGTGCCGCCTTGACGGCCAGTTCCTGTACGCTGATGTTGGAGCGGTTCAGGCCAGCGAGTTGGGGAGGTAGATCCCCCACGTGACAGGGATGGATACCCAGAGCGTCGACCAAGCAGGGCACTTCCACGACACAGTCCGGTGGGAGATTGGTAATCAGATCTGTATTGGGCACGTTGCCGTTGATGCGTATCATACGGTCCGTCTCACAGGCTTCAATGATACGCGAACTATACTCGGTGCTACGTTTCATGGGGATCGGTTCCTTGCCCTGGGCCTTGCGGGCGATCTCTTCCACCCGTTGCTCCCTGCGGCTGGCGCTCGATTGTTCCTTCATCCGCTCCTCACGGCGTATCAGAGCGTATGCTTCCATCAACTCGGGCGTGCGCCGGAAATAAGGCACATACTCGGACATATGATGGGTGGATTCGGTAACATAGTAACTAAAGCGTCGAAAGATCTCGCGGCGCACCGTGTCCCGCGCCCAGGAGCGTCGATCCTGGCTGGCGATCTCCTCGCCCTTGTCACCACCGGCTGCGTCCCATGCATCTAGACGTTCGCGCAGTAGGGGATAGACATCCTCGTGATTTCGCTCCAGCCGCAAGAACCAGGCCATATGGTTGATCCCTGCCACCCAGTAGGAGAGTTCTTCGTAAGGAATATCCATATACTGGGCCAGCCGCTCCGAAGTGCCCTGCACACTGTGACAGAGTCCCACGTTGCGAATGCTCGTTGCCTCGTTCAGCGCCCAACATAACATAGCCATGGGATTGCTATGGTTGAGCAGCAGGGCGTCAGGACAAAGTTCCTCCATATCGCGGCAGATAGCGACGATGAGGGGGATGTGGCATTGCCCGTAAAATATGCCACCCGGACCCACCGTATCGCCTACGGCCTGATCGATGCCATATTTGAGAGGAATACTGATGTCCAGGTTGGTTGCCTCCATACCGCCCACACGAAAGGTAGTTACCACATAGTCTGCTCCCTCCAATGCTCGACGCCGCTCTGTGGTGGCCTCGATCGTGGTGGGGAGCCCTTCCTGTTCCACCAGTTGTTGAGCAAAAGCCTCTATTCGATCCAGGGCCTCGCGATCGATATCCACATAGACGATGGTGCCCTCCCTCAGTTCGGGCACACAGAGGATGTCGGTAGTCAGCCGGCTGGAAAAGACCATGCTTCCTGCACCGATGATGACGATTTTTGCCATGATTTCCTTCTCCTTTATATCGGGTTATGTTGTGAGAAACAAAAAGGGGTGTTGCTAAACCGCTATAAGCGACGCCCATTGATGCTGCAATGCCCTATTCGCGCTGTACCCGCACCTGTCCCATGAGCCCCCAGGATTTGAGCACATAGTCGGGTGTATAGGTCTCATCGGTGCGCCGGAAGGAGCGCCAGTCCGTCCACGGCTCGCGTCCCGTAGCCAGGTGCAGGGGGCCCAACATATTCCGTGGACTGCTCACCACCTCTATGCCGAGCGCGTTTTCTCCGGGCAGCAGATGGTCGGTGATATCCAGGCCGTTCGCCGAGGCCCATGGGATATGGCCAGCCAGCCTCCCGTTGACATGTACGGCCACATCCACCGCCTCATAGTCGCCCAGGTAAACGCGCACACGTTCACCTTTTTTCGGTGTATAATCTATGATATCCCGATAGACCATACTGCCAGCATAATGAGGATAGCCCTGTGTGGTCCAATCGCCAAAATGGAGAGTATCAGGTTCGGCAACGATGGCGCGGTCGATGCTGACGCCAAAGTCTCCCAGTAGGTAACAGTCCTCCAGTTCCATATGGTTGGTATAGTCACAATGGAGGATCAGCACGTTTTCGCCTTTTTTCAGGGTGGGCAATCTCACCTGGTGGAAGCCACGATCCAGATACCATCCTACAGATTCGTTGGATACGGACTCTCCGTTAAGCGATATATCGAACCACGAGGCACCTTCCACCAGGAGATAGACAGTCTCCTCAGGCACCTCCTCCACTTCAAAGGAGAAGCGCAGAGCCACCGGCGTCCCATCATTCGGATGGGGTTCCAGGGCCCACTTGTAGCGCTGGGGTAGCCCGTTGTAGTAATTCTGCCGCATATCCAGGCGCTCACGGATCTGGCTCTGCGCTCGCCATACTTCTTGCGTCTTCGACCAGGCGCCGTCATTCTCCATGTGGGATGTGCTAGGCCCATTCCCTGGGAGAATCGCTTCGCGATTCTCCATGCGATACTGGCACATGTCCAGGATCAAGAGATTGGGATCGGTACGCGTAAAAGCACATTCGGGACCGATAAGATAAGCATCGGTCACTCGCCGCATCTGCCGGAAGGATTTCTTCACTTTTTTGGCAGTCGCTACGCCTTCAGCCGCAGGATCGACAACATACAGGTGCGAGCCTGCGGGGCCGAAATGGGCGTCAAAGGAAAGCATACCATCCGCTTTGTCGCCAGCAATGCCCATTATCTCTCCTGTCAGAGGATCCCACTCTTCTACGCGGCCCTTTCCCTGGAGAGAGACCTTTATATCGTATCCGTTGTTTCTATCCCCATTGAAGATAAAATAGATGAATTTATCCCCAAACCGTCGCTGCATATAAAGTAGTGGGGTTGCTTCCTGTGCATGTATGTTTTGTAGACTCACGCGGCGGGGCAGGGTCGCCTCCAAGGCATTTTGCAGTTGCGACACCTCGGACAGGACCACCAGACTCGATGCCGCTTTTTCTTGCAGTGCCCCCCACTCGTTCGCCAGTCGCTTGCTGGGCTCGGCTTCCACCATGGTGGGCAGGGGGTCAAAAGCGATGACGCGGCCGCCTGCCTCCAAAAAGGCCTCCAGCATATCGAGAGTGGGTTGCAGGATGGTATCAGTCCCGGGCGGAATGACCACTACCTTGTACGACGCCTGTCCTACTGTAAACATATCCTTGTCCACATGGGCCTCCGTGGACATAATCTGCTCGTCGCCGAAATCAAAATCATAGTGGGTAGCCAATAGGGCACGGACGAAATCGCTCAGATCCTCACCATAGGCATCCACCGCCTGCACACTCTCTTCGCCCTCGCACAGCATGGACCAGGCTGTGGCGATGGGATGCAGCAGCAGCACGTCCCGGACGGCGTCCCCCTGGGTCAGCATATAGCCCACGCGGGCGAAATAATCCTCCACGACATCATTGTACTTCCACCAGGTAGTGTTATAGTTGAAGGACGGCGGATAGTCTCGCTTGCGGCACCCCCGCAGCGTATAGAGTGCCAGATGCTGGCAACGCAGGTTTACGCCTAACACATATTGCCAGTCGCCTACCCATTTCTGCCCTTCGAAGGTGAACTCCCAACTTGAGCATCCGTATGTTTCCGAGAGCACCCGTTCGCGTCCCATCTGGCTAGCTACGCTGGAACATTGTTTGATGGTCAGGAATTCGTGATTCTGTTCCGTAAGCATATCGATGCCGGGCACGTGCTGATATCGATAGTGGGGCATGATGGCGCCGCCACGCAGAATCCCCAAGCCTAACTCGTTCTCGCAGAGATAGTGTCCTGTAAAGGCCAGACCGTGCTCCTCACACCACTCGCCCAATTGTTTCGAGTAGGCTTCTGTAAAGCGCTCGCTGATGGTATACCAATAGTCGTGGCGCGCCCTGGCTGCTTCCTCTGTATGTGTGGCATTCTCTCTACAGTCGTCGTAAAATAGCCAGGGGACTGTATTCAACAGGTCACAGCCACGCCTGCTTTCAAAATAGGCTGGTAATTCGTCAGTCCAGGGGAGGGCGCGTCGCCCCGAGCGTACCTCTACGGCAAAGACGTTGGGCTCGTCAGTAAAGATACCTGGAACCGCTTTGCCGAATTGGTCACCGACCTCTTTTCGATAGGCCTCATAGGTGATATCGAGGAAGGCGGCCACGGCGTCGGGATTCAGGTTATCAGCATAGGCGTCATCGTTGAACCATTCGCTGGGCCCCGAGACCTCGCGTCGGAAGATGAGGTACGTCTCGTCTGGGCCGAGATCGGTCGGCATGTCGGGGTCCAGGCGGTCCAGTGATATCAGCGCATCGCCTTCCACGACGGCCTTGAACACGGCCAGGATATCCTCATCTTCCTCTGGCTCCTCGCTGGATTCCTCCACTGTCAACACTTTGGCGCGATAGGCATCGCCGCCCCGCGCGGGAACCAGCCCGCCGGCCGCACCCGAGGGCCAGCGATCCTCGTCGTAAAGCCAGGCCCCCATACCCTCTCGGTCTGCCACTTGTACCGTTTCCCTTATACATTCTGTCCAGTGAGGGCCCATGTACACCGTCTCCAGCCCATCGCGAGAGTGCATAAAAAAGCCACCCATGCCATGGGCTTTCATGTCTTGCACCTGGCGGACGAGTTCCTTCACTTCCAATTTATCGTTCCAGGACCAGAAAGGAGCCCCCCTCATATCCAGTGGGGGGTCCAGGAACCCTTTTCGTAATTTATCTTTCATCAGTTTGTTCTCCTTGTGATGCTAAATCTATTGCTCGCGAGGTCAAAGCCCTTTATCATACTTTTTCCGCGACGACCTCGTTTTTCAGCACACCGATACCATCGATCTCTATCTCCACGATATCGCCGGCTTTGAGGAACACGGGAGGCGTGCGCGCAAATCCCACCCCCGAAGGTGTCCCCGTCATGATGACGGTACCGGGCAAGAGCGTCATGCAATCGGAGAGATAGGAGACGAGTTCCCGGCAGGAAAAGATCAAATCATTGGTGTTCGATTCTTGCATCACCGTGCCGTTCAGGCGCGTGTGGATGTCAGCCTCGTCGGGATCTATTTCCGTCTCGATCCAGGGGCCGAGGGGAGCAAAGGTATCGAAGGACTTGCCCCGCGCCCATTGCACATCCAGACGAATCTGACAGTCGCGGGCGCTGACATCGTTGCCACACGTATATCCCAGGACATAATCCGGGGCCTCTTCCTCGCTTACGTGTTTGGCCTCTTTGCCTATGACGATGGTCAGTTCACACTCATAGTCCACCTCGTTGGGCGCCATGCTGGGAAGGACGATAACATCCTCAGGACCGCAGACAGCGGTTGTGGCCTTGAAAAAGATAACTGGCCGCTCTGGCAGATTCATGCCACTTTCCTCCGCATGGCCCACATAGTTCAAGCCGATAGCGATCACGTTGGGTGGATCGACCGGAGGGAGGAGAGTGACAGTCTCTTCATCCACCTTCTTGCCTGTCGGATGCCAATCTCCAAAGATGTCCCCCGCGACGAGATCGAATCTTCCTTCGCCATCGGGGACGCCGTATCGTACTGCTTCTTCTGTCGAGAAGCGGGCAATTTTGACCATTGGTAGTTACTCCTGTATATGTTATAATTGGATATTCGAAAGGATTGTAGACGTCTTGGGAAAAAAGATCAAGAGGTGGTCATCTCATCCAGTAATCTTAATCTTTCCATCCCCTTCCGTATCCGGCAAGCGCTGAGGCTTGGGGGCTGGTTCATAAAGGAGGCTTGAGCGATATGGTGAAAGAATATGGTGGTTGGGCCGGCCGCATCCTGCAGGTGGATTTGACGACGGGAGAACTTGTGTATCATCACACTCTCGATTATGCCCTGGACTATATAGGCGGGCGGGGCATAGGCGCTGCCTTGGCTTGGGAGTTGTTGCAGCCAGGAATTGGCCCTTTTGATCCTCAGAATCCCTTGATGTTTCTCAACGGTCCTCTGGCCGGAACGGGTGCTCCCGCTGCGGGTCGTACCACCATATGTTCGTTGACCCCTCAGGGATATCCCTATTCCTGGTTCTCGCGGGCAAGTATGGGAGGAGACCTGAGCCATCATCTCAAATATGCAGGCTATGATGGTCTCGTGTTTATGGGCAAGGCCGCAGTCCCGACCCTCTTTGTGCTATCTGACGACCAAGCAAAACTGGTCGAGGCACAGGATCTATGGGGAATGGACATTATAGAGACTCAGCACGTTTTGCGGGAACGCTGGGGCTCCGAGATGCAAGTCGCGACCATCGGTCCCGCAGGAGAGAATCTCTCTCGCATCGCCTCCATCGGTACTAATGCGGGCTCGGCGGCAGGCCAGGGCGGATTTGGCGCCGTCATGGGAGCCAAGAACTTGAAGGCGTTGGTAGTACATGGTACCGGAAGACCCATTATCGCTGATAAAGAGGGTTTTCGCTCTTTTGCGCGTAGAGTGGCACAGGAATACGTGCAGGATAACCGTAACCGTCCCCAGCGAGGAAGGGGAAAAAGTGCCTACAATGCCAAACGAAACCGCTGCAGTGCCGGATGTCTGATGGGCTGTGGTACCCATTATGAAGATGTCCCTGGAACTGTTTTCCCTGATACCGAGTACAGCGGCATTGTACAATGCACGGCGGGCCGCTTCTCTGGTGCTGAGGATCATTACTGGGATCTGGGATTCGAAGCCGGCTTTGAACTCAATATGCTGGCTAACAGATGGGGCATCAACCACTGGGACCTGATGAAAGGCCTTTTCCCCTGGATCGGTATGTGCCATCGGGCTGGTCTGATGGAAGAGATAGGGGGCAGGCCCATAGAGCGAGATGAACCCGAGTTCTGGTATGACATATTAAAGGCCATCGCCACCCACAAAGGCCCCATAGCGGAAATAGTTGCCGATGGAGGGAGACGCGCCATCGCACGCACAGGGTGCCTGCCGGATGAAGCGCGTCAACTTTACACGGCCTGGGGATACGCAAATCACTGGGATGGTCGCGGACCTCGTGGAAACAGAATAACGTATCCTTTCTGGCTGGCGAGTGCTCTTTTGTGGATGATCGATACCCGCGACCCCATGGGCAGCACTCACGGGTATGTACAGGATATGACCAGAATCAGCCCTTTTGGAGAGGATGTGCTCAATTGGGAACAACTGCAGGGGCTTGGAGAGCGCATCTATGGCACCTCCGCAGCCATGGATCCCCTGAGTGACTATGAGGGCAAGGCAGAACCCGCTCTGTGGCATGCCAGACGCTCCTTGATCAAGGATAGCCTTCCACTCTGTGATCGCACGTTCCCTCGCCTTTTCACTTCCCTTACCGACGACGGGCTGCCCCGGACGAATGGGATAGAAGGCCCCGACTTTGAGGCCCATTTTTACAAATTGGCAACTGGACACGAGATTGAACCCGAAGAATTGGAGCAGGCCGCCGAACGGGCCCTTACCCTGGAACGCCTCGAGCAACTTCGCGACTTTGGGCGTACGCGCGAAACTGACGACGATATCCTGGACTTTTTCTGTGATACCCTCGAGGAATATACCAATCCACTCCTTGAAGAGAGAAAACGCGCTGAACATGGGCCTTTGACCGAACTCGCAACTTCTTTCTATGCCCTGCGCGGATGGGATACGGATACGGGTATTCCCTCAAAAGAACAATTAAAGCGCCTGAATTTAGGGCATACTATAAAAGTCTTGGAACAATATGGAACAAAGATCACATAAAAGCGAGTGTCAACGTGGAATATACGCGGCTTAATATGCCCTCGGGTTCTCCAGTATTTCATAGAGTTATCTTGCGTATCGACTAGGGGGTGAGACGATGGCGCGCGCTGAAAGTGGAATACTTCGCTACGAGACAACGCTGAACCCAGAGGCCAGAGAACGTATTCGGGAGATTGGCAGGGCCGATCTTCTTGTAGGGATTCCCAGCTATCGTAACGGGCGCACTATTGGTAAGGTATTGGAGGTGGTGACGGAGGGTATCGCCACATACCTCCGCGATAAACGCGTCGTATTGATGAACGCGGACGGGGACTCGACGGATAATACAGTTAGCAAAGTCCGGGAGACAAAGACGCCTGCCAATGTGAAAAAGTTGTGCATCGTCTACAAAGGAAAATCGGGCAAGGGTCTGGCTGTTCGTTCTATCTTTGAAGCCGCCGCCTGTTTGGAAACCAAGGCGTGTCTGGTAGTCGAGGCTCGTGCGCCAGGCATTCGTCCCGAGTGGCTTCCCTGGCTCATTGAGCCTGTACTGGCTGGCGATGACGTCGCTTTTGCCTGCTATAATAAAAGTGCGTATGCGGCCTCTTTTGTGGATAACCTCTTTTATCCCTTTTTGCGGGTTTTCTTGAACGCTGATCTCCGTGAGCCATTGTGTAGCGAGTTCTGCATCAGGACGGCGCTGGGAGAGGAATTGGCGGGAAAGGACGTATGGGAAACTGACGTGGCGCAATTTGGCGTGAATGTCTGGATCGCCATTCAGGCTCTGGTGGAGGGCTGGGACATCTCACAGGTCGCTTTGGGGTTCAGGGGCGATCCCAGTGGTGATCCTGGCGATATGTTGGACGCCCGATTCGACCACGCAGTAGGCACGCTATTCCGGCTTTTGACGGTGCACGAGGAACTATGGCGTAACGGACCACCTCATCGCCACCTTCCTTTTCGTCGCGTCAGGAACCTTGACGTTACGCCGCCTTGCAGGGATTGCGTCGGCGATCTCATGTATGGGATGCGCGAGGGATGGGAGATATATGGAAAAGATTGGGAGGCAATTCTATCTCCTGAAACTTTTGCTAGAGTTTTAAATCTGCTGGCCCTGGATGTAGAGGATTTTGTCTTTCCCGAAACCCTTTGGGGCAATGTGATCATGGAGTTCGCCATGAGCCACAATAGGGGTGATGGGGATCCGGATAGAATAGTCAAGTCTCTCCTTCCTCTCTTCTATGGAAGAACGGCTACCTATGTAAGGCAAACTATGGAGTTGACGTTAGCCGAGCGTGAGGCTGTTGTACAAAGGGTGCTGTCCGCCTTTTCGGCATTGAAATCTTCCTTTATTCGTCAATGGAGTGAATACGATTCTTGGTTTGATACGGATTCGGGATTCTGGCTCGGCGCGTGATTTATCCTTTTGCCGCTCGACCAGTCATCGTTTGTAGAGGGATTGAGGGATAGAGGTCGCTGTATTATATGAGATAATCGACATAATCTTTACCTCATCCGACGTATCTGTGTGTCTACACCAGAGTGGGGGAGGTCACCGACACTTGGAGCATAAGGCAGTTGCTCGGAGTTGGATAAGAATACTAAGGATTTTAGAATGAGTAGCGGCAAGAGGATGTAAAAAGGCCTGGCTGCAAGTTAGCAGCCAGGCCTTTTTATGAATCCCTGTGGAGATGGCGGGAATCGAACCCGCGTCCAAAAAGTTCGGCCAGAGACATCTACAGGCTTAGTCGATCCACGTTATCTCATAGATCCGATTTTGCTCGACAAAACCCGTAATCTACCAGCCGACAAAGAGTCTTTGGTCGGCGATATCGGCGTCTCCCCGACCGCAGCCCGATTTAGCCGTCGCCCGTTACTTTTCTCTCGGGCTAAGAAAAAGTAAGGACGTGATCGACGCTTCTTGGCCGATCAGGCTCTTGCTTTAGCTGGTGCTACGCAGCTAGAGCGTAAGCCGGAGTATAAGTGTCTTCGGCACTTAAAAGTTTGCCTCTGATTTACGAGGATGAGGCACCTCGACCTGCAGTCCCTAACCAGCCCTTTCTGTCGAATCCTGTCATCCCCAATACGAAAATAAGTATAACATACTTGGCGCATTATGGCAAACGCGGCTTCTGCCAACACTATGGCGGATTTTGCCCGTGTTCTACCACCCAAAACCTAGCCGTGGCACAGGCACACAACTGGCAAAGGAGAGTGCCTTACAGGTGTCCTGGCTTTCATCCTAGGGCATCTCGAATTATAATTTAGCGGATGAATTAGTCGAGGAGGTGTAGGCATCATGCGAGAGGTAAAAGTGGGAATTATTGGTGGTAGCGGTCTGTACGCGATGGGGGGATTGACCAATGTGGAAAAGTTAACCGTGAACACTCCCTTTGGTGCTCCTAGTGACAACCTTATCTTGGGTGATATGGATGGTGTGCCCGTCGCTTTCTTGCCCCGACATGGTGAGGGACATCGAATCGGTCCCAGTGAATTGCCCGCTCGCGCCAATGTATGGGCTATGAAGTCGCTGGGAGTAACCCACCTTCTTTCTGTCAGCGCTGTAGGCAGCCTGCGTGAGCATCTCGCGCCCCGCGATGCTGTCGTGCCCGATCAGATTCTGGACCGCACCAAAGGGATACGTCCTGCTACATTCTTTGGGGATGGGCTTGTAGCACATATCGCCTTTGCTGAACCCTATTGTCCAGAACTCTGTGGCATCGTATACGACGTGGCCGTCGAGTTGGGGGTTGCTACGGTCCACAAAGGAGGCACTATGATCGTCATGGAGGGGCCGCAGTTTTCGACCAAGGCCGAATCCAACTTTTATCGGCAAATTGGAGGAGATATCATCGGTATGACGGCTCTACCCGAAGCCAAGCTGGCTCGAGAGGCCGAGATATGCTACTGCACCCTGGCTATGATAACCGACTATGACTGCTGGCACGACTCGGAGGAGGCGGTCACAGTGGATATGGTCGTAGAGAATATGCAGGCCAATGCGGATGCCAGTAGGGCGATCGTCAAAGCAGCAATTCACCGCATTGTCGAAGCGGATCGGGAGTGCGAGTGTGCGCGGGCTCTGGAGGATGCCATCATAACCAGCCAGGATGCTATATCAGAAGAAAGAAAGCAAACTCTCGACCTGCTCATCGGAAAGTACTTGGATTGAGGCAAAAGACAAGGGGAGCATCTTCATGCTCCCCTTGCATGTAGCGACGCAAACCGTGTCTTCTCAGTATTTTCCTTCCCGCTCCGCACGCCGGATCGCACGTTCTATGGCCCGTTTCGATTCTCGTTCGCGAATGGCACGTCGCTTGTCATATGCTCGCTTGCCCTTGGCGAGGCCGATCTCGACCTTTGCTATATCGTTCTTGAGATAGAGTTTTAGAGGGACGATGGTATACCCTTTCCGTTCCGCACGTCCAAGCCAGCGGTCAATCTCCCGCTTATGCATGAGAAGTTTTCTGTCACGCTTGGGATCGTGATTTTCATAACTGGCCTGATCATATCCGGCGATGTGGCTGCCCACCAACCATGCTTCTCCATTGCGGATCGTGACATAGGCATCCCGCAGGCTCACGCGCCCCGCACGAACGGATTTTATCTCCGAGCCCTTTAGCACGATGCCGGCTTCCAGTGTGTCCTCGATGAAATAATCATGAAATGCCTTGCGATTGCGAGAGACAACGCGAACCCCCTTTTGTTTCCTTGCCATCTATGAATCCTCCTCTTCCATCAAGTACTCTACAGCGCGGTCGAGTTGGGGATCTCTTTCCTCGGCACTATCCTCAGCAGTCAACGATACCTGGATATCGGGCATGATTCCTTCACCATCCAGATTCTGGCCATCTGGCAAATACCATCTGGCCACTGTGACACGAATGCTCGAACCATCCTGCAGCGTATGAGTGTTCTGGACGGAGCCTTTACCAAAGGTCTGTTCTCCTATCAGAATCCCCCTATCGTTATCGCGAATACTTCCGGCAACGATCTCGGATGCGCTGGCGCTGCCCCCGTCGATGAGGACGACGAGAGGAATCTCCGTTGCTATCCCTGCCTCTTTTACGCGGTACTCTTTTTCCCCTTTTCCCCGCTGCTGCTCCGTGAGCAGCAGGGTGCCTTTGGGGAGAAATTCGCTGGCCACGTCCACTGCCTCATTCAAATAGCCGCCGGGATTGGCGCGTAGATCGAACACCAATCCTTTAGGATCTTCTCGTAAAAGATCTTTCAGAGCGTCGTGCATGCGCTCCTTGGAGGCGGCGTTGAACTCGGTCAGGCGCAGATAGGCCACATCCTCTATCATACGGGACTCGACAGTGGGGAGATCGACTTTTTCCCGTCTTACGCGCACGACGAACGGCTCCGGTTCCCCCTCTCTTTTGACGAGCAGTTCGACAGTGGTCCCCTTGGGGCCGCGAATCAAGCTGATGGCCTCCAGGATATCCTTGCCTTCCAGAGGCTCGCCGTCTACGGAAAGGATCGTGTCGCCCGCCTGTAGTCCGGCCGTCAATGCCGGACTCTCGGGCAGGGGACGAACGATAACGAGTTCTCCGTCGCGCATTTCGACGGTAGCCCCAATTCCTTCAAACGATCCCCGCATATCCTCCTGGCTGATCTTTGCCTCCAGAGGTCTCACAAAGCGCGTGTTGCGATCTCCCACGGAGGAGACAAGCCCCTCTGCAGCGCCCCATATTGCCTCTTCCACATCAAGTGCCTGAGGATTCACATACTCTCGCTCGAGAATATCCCATGCCTCCCAGAGAATTTCCCCACGTTCTTTGGGAGATACGTTCATTTCCCGTTGTGAGTCGGGTGGCACCGCACTTCTCACAAATTGACGGATCTCGGGACCAAAGAACCACATGGAAGCCACCCCGCCGCCAAAGCCAGCCAGCAGCAGAGAGACAAGAATAAGGAGAATCAACAGGCCGCGCCAGAATCCCAGACCGTTTTCTTCTCTACTATCGTTACCATTTATCATGGTATGAGTTATCCTATCGCCCTTCCATTAAAAACTTGAGCCCATACATAAGAAATTATAACATGTCTTCCTGAAAACCCCAATCTTCCGGATAATAAAAGAAAAGACTTATTCGTATCGTAGCGCCTCGACGGGGCTGAACAGCGTGGCCCGCCACGCTGGATACAATCCACCCAAAATCCCCATGCCTACACAAAAAGCCATCGATTTCAGGAGGACGCCGGGCGTCATCACCAACATTTCGCTGTATATGCCAAGGGAGGACATGCCGCGGAGAATCCTTATGATGACAAAGGAAACGATAACACTGACTCCACCACTGGCAAGAGTCAGAAGCAGCGACTCGCTCAGGATCTGGCGCAACACCATGGTCTTGCGCCAACCAATGGCACGCAGAATGCCGATCTCGCGTGTCCGTTCATAGACGCTCATGATCATGGTATTCATCAGGGCGACGGACCCTATAAAGGCGGCCATCACAAAGATGGCCCCTATGCTTTGGTTCATCATCTCCATGTCGGGCAAGTTCTCGGTGAATTCGGCACTTTTGGAGAAGAGAAGTTCAGGATATTGTGCGGAGAGCCTCTCTAATATAGCATCGGTTTCTTGCGGATTCTCTAATTTTATTTCCATAAGCATAACCTGGTGCGGTTTGTTGAGCAGGCGTTGGGCTTCGCCAAGGGAGATGATGGCTCCATTGTCCTCGATACCGCTCTTTGTCTCCACTATCCCCACGACAGTGAATGTGGTCCCCAGCATCGCGATGCGATCGCCGGGACTCTTTTTCAACTGTGAGGCTGCCCGCCATCCCAAAAGGCATTGACGTCGCCCCTCTATTAATCGGCCTTCTCTCAGAATATGCGGGGTAAAGTAGGGATCGTTTCGTGCGCGCGCTGTGATCATCAGGAACGATGATCCTCCGGGCAGGGTTACGGCGCCAATTATCACGCCGTTCACATACTCTACCTCGGGGAGAGCCTCCACGCGCCTTAGCGTGCGTTCTTCGATGACACTAAGCGAGGTATCAGGTTGATCGGCTTCCACGGCGGTTATCTCCGCATTTGATATCATGCTGTTAAAACTTTCTATGGCCCCCTCGCCAAGACTTCCTATCAATATCATGGCCATCACACCAATGCTGATTCCCAGTAATGTAAGACCAGTACGTGTCTGCTGTCGAAAAAGGTTCTTGAGCGCCATACCACCCAATCGACCTCTGAAGGTGTGCCGCGAGGGTGATCCTGCCTCAGCGCTTAGGGCCTCCACCGGCGTCGATCTGGCCGCCCGCCAGGCTGGATAGAGACCCCCGATAGCCCCGAGAATCAGAGCAGCGAGAAAGGCCTGAAGCATCAATTTCGCAGGAACCTTACTTTGGGTGAATCCCGTCAGGGTTGGCGCACGCGCCGCCAGCCAGGTCAGTGCGGCGCCCAATCCTATGCCCAAAATTCCTCCCACAAGGGCGAGGAGAAATGATTCTCCCAATATCATCTGCATGATGTGTCCCCGTCGCCAGCCAATGGCCCTGAGAACTCCTATTTCCTGGGTTCGTTCAAAGATGCTCATCAGCATGGTGTTCATCATACCCACACCGCCCACAATGGCGGCGATGAGGGCTATCCCCCAGGCGTATACGTCCAGCAGTTCCAACATATCCAACATCATGCCACCCACTTGGGTCCCGGCCACTTCTACGTCTGGGGGAAGAATACGTGCCAACCTGCTCTTGAACTGCTCTGCGTGTTCCGGATGTTGAAGCTGTAGACCAAGATACATGATCTGCCGGGGCATTCCGGCAAGTGCCTGGGCATGTTCAAGGGCCACCACGCCGCCGGCATCCTCAAGGCCGATTCCCGTCTCATAGATGCCCACAACGTGAAATGCAGTTTTCCCCAGGAATACGGTATCGCCGATTGCCTTATTCAGACTGTCCGCCGCTGTTTTCCCCAGGAGTATCGGCTTGCCCCTACGCCGGCTGCGGGGATCCGCGTCGGCTAAAGGAACTCCCTCGATGATCTTAAAGTGTCTGATGCCGATCTCATCCGGCTCGTATCCGAAAACGATGAACATGGGCCGTTCTGAAGCCAGCACCATGGTATATAGCATGCCATAGGCGTCTTTGATCTCTGGTAGGGAACGCAGGCGATCAATCAGGCTTTCATCGAACCCCGTTCCCAGTGTGATGGCCTGTCCTTCACTTTGAACGGCCTGTATCGTGATATCCGCCCCCGTCCGCTGGGTGATCTCCAGATAGTTGGCCACGATGCCGCGCGACAGGGCTACCAGGGAGACGATGGCAGCGATTCCCACAGTGATACCGAGGAGGGTGAGGAGGGTACGTGTCTTTCGCCGCAGGAGATTGCGGATCAGCAGCATATTGCTAACCTATAAAGGAATAAGGGTGATCATGTCAGATCTGCCAGCAGGTCAGCGAGCTGATCTGCCGTACGCGTCAACCGGCCATCGCGTACAAAAGGAAACGTTTTCAATGTCTCTATGTCCTTTTGCATAAGGAGTTCGCCTAACGTTGAATGTGCCAGGTCTCGCAAATCCTCTGTGAGGGGATCGCGAACCATATGTTCGTTGACTATTTGCCCGTCGTGCATGGTCAGAATACGCTCGGCTGTCCGCGCCACATAGCGGTCGTGTGTCACCAGTAATAATGTTGTCCCTCGTTCCTGATTAAGCCTTATCAGCAGATCCATGAGTTCGTTGCCGCTGACGCTGTCCAGGTTACCCGTAGGCTCATCGGCGAGTACCAGACTTGGTTCGTTCACCAGAGCGCGAGCGATAGCCACGCGTTGGCGTTGTCCCCCTGATAGTTGGTTGGGAAGGTGATCTCGGCGCGCTGCCAGACCTACCAGCTCGAGCATGGTACTGGCCCGTTCATGGCGCTCTCTTCTGTTCAATCCCTGCCCCCGAAGGGGCGTCTCAACATTCTCCAGCGCCGTCAGCGTGGGGATCAGATTGTACATTTGAAACACGAACCCCACCGTTTGTGAACGAAAGCGATCTACATCTTTGATTGTGGAGAGATCCTGTCCCTCAATATACACTGTGCCCGCTGTGGGAGTGTCCAGCGCTCCCATCATGTTCAAGAGTGTCGATTTCCCGCTGCCCGAGGCCCCCATAACGGCCAGCATCTCCCCCTCATAGATGTCGAACGTCACATTGTCCAGAGCCCGTACCTCGACCCCGCCGCCATATATCTTTGTAAGATTCTCGATCTGAACCAGAACTCTTCTCTCGTTCATGGGTATTCGTTCAATTCACCTCGATATCTACAAAGGCTGTCATTCCCCAGCGCAATCGTGGATCCATTTCGTCGAGGTCTATGATTACCTGGTAGGTTATGCCACCTGCTGTGGTATCTGCCTTCAGGTCGATCCTCTGCACTGTGCCCTCCAGACGTACGTCGGGCAAAGCATCAAAAGTTAGGTCCGCGCTCTGACCTTCATCAACTCGGGCTACGTCGATCTCGTCGAGGTCCGTCGTTTTGATCTGAAATCGTTCAAGGTCTCCCAGAGATATGATGGGTGTCCCTGCTATGACACTCTCTCCCAGGTCGAGCTCGATCCTGGCCACCGTGCCTGCGAATGGTGCACGAAGGACCGTTTCCGCTAGGGCGATTTTGGCCCTTTCAACGGCTGCCTCCGCTTGCGCTACCCCTGCCTCTGCCACGCGAACCTGTTCTTCGCGCGCCGGGGCCCGCGCCAGGGCTAGATCGGCCCGTGCCTGTTCTAGTTGACGTTCGCCTGTTGACACTTCCTGCTGCGCCATCCTCTCCTGTACCCTTGCGGCCTCGACGCTTGCTTGGGCCTGAGCGACTCGGGCTTCTGCTGCGTCGATATCCTCAATTGATGCGCCGGAGGCCAGAATACGATGCTGTAGTTCGGCGATGGTCACGGCGTTTTCCGCTGCCATGACCTGTCCCTCTGCTGCCTCATAACTGCCAACCTGATAGCCCGGAGTGCCTTTTCTGCCTCCTATGGCATCCCGTTGCCCCTGATAACCATATAATTGGGCCTTTGCCTGCTCAACGGTTTGTTGCGCGACTTCCAGTTCATCGGCCGTGGGGCCGGCTTTCAGACCGTGTAAAAAAGCCTCCGCTTGCGCGAGGGACGCTTGTGCCGACTTTACGTTGATCTCGGCCTGTTCGACGCTTATCTCGGCGTGACGTTTGTTTTCCTCAGCCACATGGACTGCCGCCTCCGCCACCTCGGTCTGCTCCGTTCTGGGGCCGGCTTTGGTCAGCGCAAGATCTCGACGTGCTGTGGAGAGCGCGGCTTCTGCCTCTGCCAAAGCGGCTTCGAATTGGGACGCGTCCAGATGGGCCAGGATTTGGTCCTTGGTGACCTCTTCTCCCTGCTCTACCGCTACTTCTGTCACCCGCCCTCCAGTGCTGAAGGCTAATTCTGTTTTTATGGCGGGCACCACCTTACCTGTCGCGGAAACGATACCGCGGCCCATCTGCGTTGAAGGAATAGTAGGGGAGGGCTCTGAAGGAGATCCGATCGGGGACTGGCAGGCCACCAGCAGGATAGGACCAAGGCAGAGCGACAATAATAGAAAGAATCTTACTCGACTATGCATTCGACTCCATCCATCATCTCAAGAGAAGAGTACTTGATTTTAGCACATCAAAAGAAAATCAAAAAACATAACAGATATGGCGCATATTTAAGATACTAAACATAAATATTATCGGTCGCCTGCTTCGCTGGGATCAAGTCCATAAGTCTCTAGCATGTCTGCCAGTCTCTCCTCGTCCGTCTCCCATGCATAGACTGTGCGCGTGGTGTCAGGATGCTCATGCCCGAGTAGGGCGGCGACCCATTCCAGGGGCATGCCCTCGTCCAGGAGGTCCTGGGCGCGACGGTGACGTAAAGAGTGGGGGGAGGTGTTTTCATACAGTCCCTCGGCACGTGCGGCCTTTTTTATCAAGAGCCAGGCGTGACTTGGAGTGATGGCTGTGCCTTTATCGCGCCCATGAGAGACGAATAGGGGGGCATAGACACTGTCCTTCCGTTCGCGTACATACGATTGCAATAGTTGACGCGTCTCCTTGGAGAGAAACACAGTACGGGGCTTGCCATTTTTCGTCTCTACGAGGCGCACTTTTTCGGCCCGTCCATCGAGTACGTCCTCCCGCGTAAGAGCGAGGGCTTCACTGATCCGGGCCCCAGTATCGTAAAGAAAGGCTACCAGGGCACGATTGCGTAAAAGGACGAGTCGTTGCATTCCCCTTTTCTTGGGGAGCGGTTTCTCTATATAATGCGTCAACATCTTCATGACGTCAGGGTCGATTTTTCGCTGCCTATAGCCCTGGCGTTTTCTTCCACGCGTGCCCTTGATACGGCGGAGCATCCGATCATAGGATACGTCTTCGGGAAGCAGTTCATGTAGATCGAGCCAGTTCATGAGGTGCTTGGCGGCTACCAGATAGGTACGGGTGGTGCGGCTTCCCCGAGCGCTCTCGTTTCCTCTGGCCTCTGCACGGGGATCGGGATAGGCTTCACGGAGCCAGTGGTTAAAGGCGGATAATGTCTCTTCGCTGATTCGATCGAGCGGGTAGGGGGCCAGGGCCTCCGCGGCCTCATCGTCTTCCTCGGACAGATGGAGGAAGCGAATAAAGGCCTTTACACCATAAAAGTAGGTCTGCTTGGTAAGTGGGCTGAGTTCCAGATCCTTCAACATGCCATCGGCGGCCTGATTAACCGTTGTCATGGAGGAGGGGGATATCACTTCGTCGGTGGGGTGGTGGGCCAGAGATTCCATGGCAGAACTCCCTTTGAAAGTATATGATTTATTCTTTAATAAATACTATATAGTACATGTCCCATGATAGAGGTATTCTACGTATCTGTCAACTCCTTCGTGTCGCTGGAAGCGTACGGAGATTGTGCAGCAATTCTCCCCAGATTCAGTTTCAGTCACGTGAGATGGTCGGACTTGTCCGGCGATGTGCTCCACCACATATCTCCGGGCCTCCGCGACCGTGGAATGTCGCCATATCGTTCTGGAAGATCGAATGAAAATACTGGCGTTCTCGTCGTAGCATCCGTGCTTTTGCTGTCACGAAGGACAGGCTGTAAATCGGTTTCAATAACAGTATGCATGCTTTGATCTTACTAAATCGTAAACTTCTAGCAGAGTTCGGACTTCAAAGGTCAAAGGCACTTCCGACGGCCCCTCGATATCCTACGCGGTTCCCCTGCTCAAACTATTATGTCCAACACAGTGACTCATAAGATCTATTGGTGGTATCATTTCGTATAGCGTTAACTTCTACATTAAAGAAAGCAGCAGTATGATGTGTGGCAATGGTTTAATTTCTATACGAAATAACTATAACTCTCCCGCCGTCGGCTTGAGGCGCAAGAGCCTTTATAGTACAATGGAATTATGAGAGGATCGGAAAGGAGTTAAAAGCATCATGACAGGTATTTTAGAAGCAATCAAGGGATTATTCCAAAGCGGTCCAGGAGGTGCAGATGCCCGGGACCCCAACGCCATATATCTCTATTTCAAATGTGCCAGATGCGGGACCGTCGTCCCTATACGCGTCGATAAACGACACGATCTCAACCGCGAAGAGGGCCCGGGAACCTTTTTGCTGAAAAAAGAGGTCATGGACGACAACTGCTTTCAACTCATGCAGGCCACAATATGGCTGGACAACGGCTACAATGTGGTTTCTGCTGACGTTAGCAATGGCGAACTGATCTCCGAAGAGGAATATAACACCACGGAACAGCAGGATTAAACGGGCTCGTCAGCGACGATACCCCTTATCCTCCCGCCTCATGCGTCAATATGATGGCCTGCGCGATCTCTTTCATGGGCTTGCGCGTGTTCATGGACATCTTCTGAATGCGCCGAAAAGCCTCGGCCTCCGAAAGATCCTGCCGATCCATGAGGATCCCTTTGGCCCTGTCTAACAACTTCCGTGTCTCCAGTTGATCCTGTAAATCGTCAACTTCTTTCTCGAGTTCACGAAACTCTGCAAACCGTGTCAACGCCAGTTCTATAGCCGGTGACAGATCATCTTCTTTTATCGGCTTGACAAGATAGCCCACGACGCCCGCTTCCCTCGCGCGCTCCACAAGATCTCGCTGACTAAAGGCCGTCAACAAAACCACCGGAGCGATCCGTTCCTCCGTAAGTATCCGCGCTGCCTCTATGCCATCCATATCAGGCATCTTGATGTCCATAAGCACTACATCGGGACGCAATTCGCGCGCCAGATTCACAGCACTCCGTCCGTCTCCCGCTTCGCCCACCACGAGATATCCTAGGTTGTTGAGCATTTCCCGTAAATCCATACAGATGACTGATTCGTCATCCGCGATTATGACACGTACACGCTCCAACTCCTCACCCCCTTGAAATTGGCACTAGCCAGACTTATCAAACTCTATGGTGGCCCTTGTGCCCACTGTGCTACTTAACTTGAACTGGCCACCAAGGTCCCTCTCAACCATACGCTGGACCATGTTTAAGCCCAGATGGGCATCTCTTTCCAGATCAAATTCCGATCCCAGGCCCCGCCCGCTATCCGATACCACCAGTGTCACCTTCTCACCATGATCGATAAACTCCACATCCACACTACCCGCATCCCTATCCACCATACCATGCTCTATGGCATTCTGCACTAACTCATTGATGATCAACGCACATCGTGTAGCGCGTTCAGCAGAAAGCCAGATGTCGGGACCTTTGACCACCAAGGTGATGGCCTTATCTGGACCAATCAGACTTTCTCTGGTCTGGTTGACGATACGGCGGGCAATATCCTGAACGTTTATTGTGCCTTGTGCATTGCTTGAGAGAAAGTCATGGACCACCGCCACACTCAAAATCCGATTTACGCTTTCCTCCAGCGCTATCCTCGTCTCTTCGCTAGCAGCACGACGCGCCTGCAGTCGCATGATGGACGCGATCACCTGCAGGTTGTTCTTTACCCGATGATGAACCTCGCGCACCATGGCCGTTTTGCTCTCGATCTCGCGCTGTGTCTCAAGCGCCTCCGTAGCATCGTGACAAAGTACAAGAACACCTTTAGGTTGGAGATCCTTTTCTTCCAAACTAAACAAGCGCTCGAACATCGAAGAGGGACGACGAACGCGAATGGGCAAAGCTTTCCGCACCCAGATAGATTCTCCCTCTTCTGTCTCTCGCTCGATGCACCTGCCTGTTTCTACCGCTTCCCGAACCAGTTCCTCGTCGACCGTCGCGATCTCACCAATCGGACGGTTGAGTAGGCTATCACGATAGCCCAGATGACGATATAACTCTGCAGCAATTCCACTCACGTACTTTATAAAGCCTCGACTATCAATATATACTATACCATCATGCTCACCAAAGGAAGAGAGCGAATCTGCACCACGAACGTCACCATGCAAGACCATGGTGATGAAATCGCAAAGGGCACTCTGGAAAGCCTTGTTCCGTCTGCGATGCCGCTCATGAGCCAGCCAATAAGCGTCTTTGACCATAGCCGCGATGATGGCATCATCTTCCCCATAGACCGGAAAGACCTGTCGCGCCACGGTCGCCCCATTAATATCCACCGTATGAACCTTGCGAGGCTTTACATTGCCCCGCAAAGCCTGAAGGACTTGAGGATACGCCTCCTCTCCCACAGACATGCCAATGTACGAGTCCTCATATAGGGGAGAAGAAGAATGAGGACGCCACTGGCCTATTATAAGGGCTTCCCCTTCCCCAACGGCGCAAAATAGAAGCAGATCGGCTCGACACAAGTCGGACAGGATAGGCATATCCTTCCCTATCTTGCGCAACAAATCCTTATCATCTTTTTGAAGATCAACCTTAGGAAAAGCATTATCCGCAAACACAGTAGTATTATAACACATGCGAATATACCAGAAAAAATGCGGTAGAGACCACTGTTGGCTTCCCTGAAAAAGAGCACTGGACGTTCAGTTGCGTCGCACTTTCGTGAGACCTTACAGTAGAAAAGCATACTCTGCATATAACAAGAGTAAATTGCTGGAACACGTCCATCAAGTGCGACGCAACTCATGGACCTTTTTTCAGTAGAGCCACTGTTAGGTTTTGGACGGTAGAATATCGGATGATCTCTTGTCAACACCAGGATTGTCGCTACGCATCGACTTTGATATAATGAGGCGGCAAGTTGAGAAGCCTTGGAGGAGATGATGCGTTACAATTACGAGTATGAAAAGAGACTGCGTGTGGGCTATATCGGAGCGGGCGAGTATTCGTACCGCACCATACTGCCCTCATTCCGCTATAGCCCCATAGATCTCGTGGCCCTCGTGGATGCGGATACTGACAGGGGGCTGAGCGTTGCCCGACAGTTTGGGGCACGGCATTTTTATCCCAATCACAAGGCTATGCTGGCCAAGGAGGAGATGGAGGCCGTCTTTATTGTCGTAGGATTGGATGCCGAAGGTCACTCCCGCTATCCAGAACTGGCCGATGAGGCGCTGCGTGCGGGATTCCATACCTGGATAGATACGCCTCCCTGTACAAGCGCCGACGACATCACCACATTTACCAACGCCTGTCTCCCTCATCACAAGTACCTTATGACCAACTTCAAAAAGATGTTCATGCCCGCCTATGTCAAAGCGGCACAAATCATAGAGGATCCCGAATTCGGTGGCGTGTCAACCTTTTCCATGCGCTATCCGCTCTCTCTCCCACCGACAGAGGAGCGAGAGGACGATCTGGCCATGATCCCCTTTTTGGAATTTATCCATCCCTACTCCTTGCTTCTTCGCCTGTTCGGCGAATGTGAAGGGCTTATGTACATGAGAAGTCCTCGAACCGGTGGCGCGGTGATGAATATCCGCTACACATCCGGTGTGGTGGGTACCTTGCACCTGACGGGCGGGCAATCCCTTAACAGCCCCCTAGAACGTCTGGAGATTGTGGGGGATGATGCCAATCTGCTGGTGGAGAATGGCATCCGACTGCTTTACTACAGGCCCGGGGGACAACGAGGGGACGGGGAGGAAGAACCAAACCGCCAGACGTCCTTTATTGGCCCAGATGATAACGCCCCTATAATCTGGGAACCCGAATTCTCTCTTGGACGCCTCTACAACAAGCAGATCTTCCTGCAGGGCTACGTAGGGAGTGTCACCCATTTTGCAGAACGCCTGCTGGCAGAAGAGCCTCCTGTATATGGGAACCTGGTGGATATGCTTCATGTCATGAACGTCTACGATAACATCCGCCATGGGCAGGAGAATGAATGGATCACGCCACATTAGCCCTTCCCAAATCAGCGAAAAGGAGAGAACAATGACAGATATAACCATCGGTATCTGCACCAATCCCCACAGAGTACACCAACTACCTTCTGGATATGCCTACTGGGAACCGGCCGTATCCTCGGCGCTGATTCCTCTGGAAGATAAAGAGCACTATATGGCTCAAAGGGAAGGACTGAGCGCAATCCCCCTCCCTATCCGCGCCTTCAATGCTTTTGTTCCCAGCGAGGTGCGGCTCGTCGGCGATGGTGTACAGTGGGATCAGGTAGAACTTTATGTAAAACGATCCATCGGGCGGGCAGCCGATCTGGGAGGCAAGATCATCGTATTTGGTAGCGGCGGCGCACGGGCCGTGCCGGAAGGCTATTCTCGAGAGCGTGCCTGGAAGCAACTCGTCCAGTTCCTGCGCCTCTGTGCAACCGAGGCGGCAGAGCATGACCTCATGATAGCCATCGAGCCCCTCAATCGCTCCGAGACGAACATCATCAATTCTTACCTCGAAGCCATCAGATTGGCCCAGGACGTAGATCGGGAGCACGTCCAGGTACTGGCAGATATCTACCACTTTATGATGGAAAACGAACCCTTGGAGCACATCCGGAAAGCGCCGGAGCGCCTGGTGCACGTTCACCTGGCGGACTCGGGCCGACGACATCCCGGTAGCGGGAGTTATCCACTCCAGGAACTATTTGACATTCTCCGGAAAGTGGGCTACGAGGATCGGGCATCTATCGAATGTAGATGGGGAGAGAACTTTTCTCACGAGGCAACACAGGCGTTACATTTCCTGCAGAACCTTTGATAACGACAAAAGGTCCTCCCTCCCCTGGGCGGGGGCGGGAGGACCACACCGATCCGATCTTTACCAAACTGCTCATGCCTCAGACCGCGCCTGTGTGAGAGACCTCATACTTGCCCTGAACCCCCTTCACAGGCGCTCCCTTGAGAGCGTATAGGGAGCCAAACATCGCCGCCAGCCGCTGGGCTTCCTCGGGATGCTCGTCGATTAAATTGGTCGTTTCCTGCGGATCCTTCTGGAGATTATACAGTTCATCCGGTTGCCCCTCGGGACGGCGAATATAGCTCCAGACCTTGTCCCGAATGCAGCGGTCCGGCGCCTCAAAGTAGCCACTGATGATGGCCTTCCGTATCTCGTCGACCTCACCACGAATAAGAGGCATGAGGCTTTTTCCTGGCAAAGCATCCAGGTTATTCCCCATGCCAATGGCATCGAGCAACGTGGGAAGCACATCATGGAAGGAAGAAAGGGCATCAAGATGTTGCCCGCCATACTGCCCCCTGGGGAATTTGACTATAAAGGGTACCTTGAGCAGTTCACTGTACATGCGATCACCCCCCTTGAGGAATTTGCCATGATCGGCCAGGGGATGTCCATGATCGGCGATAAAGATGATCAGCGAATCGTCATACATCTCCGCGGATTTCAAGGTCTCTAGAAACTGCCCCACATAGTGATCGACATAGGCACACTCGCCTGCATACAGTCCACGGATATAATCGATCTCTTCCTGACCAAAGTGCGTGGATGCCTGGCCCCCCGGGGGAAGCACACATTTCTTCCCCGAATAATCCGGATCCGTGTACTTGTTAAATGTGGCTGGCGGTGTCCAGGGCTCATGAGGATCAAAGGAATCCACCCATAGGAAAAAGGGTCGCTGAGAGATATTGGCCTCGACCCATTCGCCCGCCCGCTTCATGAGACGCGCACAATAGTGATCCTCGGCCGTTTCAAATTCCTCCACGTTCTTGAGCGCCGTCTTCACGATTCGACGCCATTCGGGAGTATAGGTATCTTTGCAATAATCATCGAGATTCAGCCGTTTGAGCGGGGCAGACCGATAAGCGTCATACTCCTGTCCTCTGATCCAGTCCCAGACTCTAAACCCACGATGAAAGTTCATTCCCGGCTTGAAATAATGGTAGCAGTCGGTGAAACAGGCACTCAGGTATCCTTCGTCCGACAGCAACTCGGCCAAAGAGCGATCTTCGGATGTCAAAGGCTGCCAGGGGCGGTGCACCAATGTGCGTTCCCCCGTCAGCCAACATGTCCTCACCGGGATGGTGGGCAATCCCTCAGGATAGCAATTATCAAAAACTACACTTTCGCGCGCCAGCGCGTCCAAACATGGTGTCTCACAGGGTGAATCGGAATTGTAAAAGCGCACGTGATCCTGTCGAAAAGAGTCCGCGATGATAAAAACAACGTCCGTCGCCTGTCTATCAACCACGATACCCCCTCTCCTTTCCACGTCATCTCCGACATCTATTATACGCTACGAAACGGGCCCGCTCAACTCAACCATCTCAAGAACGGTGACGCCCAAGTCCCGTTATGACGAGTAAAATCACCGCACCAAGAACTGCCACGATGAAACTGCGCATGTTAAATCCAAACCGTAATCCCTCGCCCGTTATGATCTGCATCAAGAATCCGCCGATGAACGCGCCGACGATGCCCACCACGATATCGAACAGACATCCCTGACGCCTTTCCGTGCCCGTGATGATACTTGCCATCCATCCTGCAAGCGCCCCAAAGATAATCCAAGCAAGCAGGCCCATAAAATCCCCCTCTCATAGGCCCCAATAATCCTTCAGTTTCACTCCTTACTCATCATGCGACGCCTGTTCGTCCTGTCCGCTTTGGTCACTCTCGACTATGGAAGAGGTCCTCCAAAAAATCGTCGATTTCTTTCTCCACCGTCCGTCCCAGCGTCTTCCAGTCGCTATCCGGCTCCCTCCCAACGATATCGGCAACACTCTGTCTGACAGAGTGTTCCACATGCGCGCCAATCTTTTCCCAGTTGGCCCCCTCTTCCATATTCAGCGTCCTGGCGATCTTTTTACGTGCGGCATCATCGCTCTGGCGCCCGATCTCTTCCCAATCCGCCTCTTCATCGGCCTCCACGATGCGTGCGGCATCGTGGCGAACCTGCTCCTTGATCTGCTGAAAGATACTGTCCCACCCCCGCACTTTCTCCGCGCTTTCCTGTCCTCGCTCATTCATCATCTCTTGCCCTCC
Organism: Anaerolineales bacterium; assembly: GCA_046538105.1. GTDB lineage: Bacteria > Chloroflexota > Anaerolineae > UBA1429 > UBA1429 > JAWLEV01. The sequence goes on from JBKHJO010000005.1 coordinate 59,545, forward strand.
ATCAACAAGAATCCATCTCTATTGTACTGCATGTTTGTCAAAGAGACAATCAGATCGACAAAACCCAGTCTGTTGGACGCGTTCACCCAACTGTGTTATGATGATTGGCAGGTAAAAAGGGGCGATCTGGTGCCCACAGGTCGAGTCGTTGCCCATCTTCAACCTTGATCTGTTAGAGCATTTCTTTGTTCCGGCAACTTGTCCCTCAATTGCCCCATTCAGTCATCATATATGACAGGAGATCCAGATGGATAGCCAAAAGAGCACACTGAAAGAGACGCGAATAGAGATCATCTACTGTGTCGAATGCAATCTGGGGTCGGAGGCCAGACGTTTGGCAACGGCGATAAAGAATCGCTTCGGCCTCGAAGCGAAACTGGAGGAAGGCCACGACGGCATCTTTGAGATAAGGATAGACAACCATGTCATGTATAACAATCTAGCCCAGGGAGGACAATTACCAACCGACGAGGAGATTCTTCAGGAAATTCAACGACGTATGGAGCCACCCTCCAGCATAAAAAGGCAAAGCCTGAAAGTCATGAACCCCATGGGTTACCCCCCGGCGGTGACTCAAATCGAGATGGCACCCCGGATCGACACCCTGGAGGGCAAGACTGTGTATCTGGTCGATTGCCGCTTCGATGATGGCGATCTGCTCATGGCCCAGATGCAGGCATGGTTTGAGAAACATATGCCCTCTGTGAAAACGGTGCTGCGCAGCAAATCCGGTGTCTATACCGAGGATGATCCAGAACTCTTTGAGGAGATCGCCGAAAAAGGTGACGCCCTGGTCTTGGGGGTGGGCCATTGAAGCACATGTGCTCCGGCGGTCGCCGAGCATTCCATCAACATCGAAGACGAATATGGGATACCGACGGTATCGATACACACGGACGCCTTTGAGCAGGCGGTCAAGGCTGTGGCCCGTACACACGGTATGCCCCAACAGCGACTTGTCTTTGTCCCCATGCCCGTCATGGGCAAGTCGCCGGCAGAGTTAAGGGAGTACATTGAAGGAAACGATCCCGTCACGGGTCAGCCTGTTATGCCCGAGATCGTCGATGCCCTCACACGCCCCCTGAGTGAGGAGGAGAAAAAAGCCTTTCGATTTGACCGCTCCACTCCCCGCTTTGTGGACCCCGATACCGAGGCAAATCTGCGACGTCTGTTCGTCGAAAAGGGTTGGACGGACCATTTGCCCATCATCCTCCCTACGGAGGAACGCGTCGACGCCATGCTATCCGGCACAAGCCGTGACCCCCAAGAAATAGTGGGCCAGATGCGCCCCACCTCTACGCGCGAGGCGTGGGAATACACCGTCGAAAAAGTGGCGGTGAATGCTGTAATGGCCGGGGCGAGACCAGACTATTTCCCCGTCATACTGGCCTTGGCGGCTACCGAGGTTTCTGCCCGTCCCAGCACTACGAGTTCAGCAGCCTGTATGACGGTCGTGAACGGACCAATACGCCACGAGATCGACATGAACTGTGGCATCGGGGCCATGGGGCCCTACAATCACGCCAATGCAACTATAGGACGAGCCTACGGGTTGCTTTCGCAGAACCTACAGGGCGGCTCGGAACCTGGCCTCACCTACCTGGGATCGCAGGGCAATAACTATGCCTATAATAGTGTCACTTTTTGCGAGAATGAGGAACATAGCCCCTGGACGCCGTTCCACGTCGAACAGGGCTTTGAGACCGAAGAAAGTACGGTCAGCGTCTTCAGCGGCGTGCGCTCCACCGCCTACAATCTTGGCGTGCGGGAGAAGCACTGGCGCGAACACGTGCGCAACATGCTGCGCGGGATGAATCCTTATCTGCCTCCCACCCTTGTCCTGGACCCCATCACCGCACGGCAATTCATCGACCGTGGAGGATTTGACACAAAGGAAAAACTCATCCAGTGGATCCACGACAACGCCAGGATGCCCGCAGGCGTTTATTGGGATCATCAACTGATCCAGAATTACGTGTATCCTCGCGCCCTGAATGGGGTGGAGCCCTATGCCACCATGCTTGAGGCTGCCGACGATGAATTGATCTCCGTCTTTCCCAAAGACATGATCCACATCGTCGTTGTAGGCGGGGAAACAAACGGGTATTGGCGCATTATGGGCTGCAACTATGCAGGAAGTATCTCCATCGACGTGTGGAGGTAGTACCCAAAAGAAGGAACGCGTGAGTGCCAGCCACCCCCTACCTGGCCGGAAAACAACATAACCTTTGGGCTGGGAATGGGTTACAACTATTGCAAAAAGGCCCTCGAATCCCACGGTTAGAAGTAGCCTGTAGGATATGATCACGGGATCATCCAGAAGCGTGCCCTTTCATGCAGTGTGTCATCACCAAAAAGATCACAGATAGAGAGGATACTTGATGGGTAAGGAACCACACGTTTTCAAATTCCTGAGAGACAAGGTCATCATACACTCTAGGGGCAGAATGTGTGAGACCCCCGACGAACTTTTGACAAGCGCGCCCTTTAGGGAATTCCTCAGAACCGTCCTGCAGCGCCTGGCAAAAAGGAACTCGCGATTCATGGGAATATTTGGCCCCCAGCCTGAGCCTCCCCCGAAAATAGACGAGGAGTGCATTACGTTGCTGATCCAAACGCTTCAAAATCTGGCCAAACTGGACCGAGACGTAATTCCCAATATCCTGCCCGATGCAAGAGTGTTTTTCCGAGATCCAGACCTGTTGAACGACTTTGTGGAATACCTCTATAACGCCTGGCGGGACTATGACCGCTTTATCATCATATCCGGTCTTCAGGGAGATCAACTGGACGAAAGGCCCTATAGAACATTTAACGAAACCGTGGAACAGCTCACACACCTGGTGCGAGGGACGTATCGTGACATTCAGGAAAACCTCACTCGACAACATCCTCAGGTCTATCGCCAGGCGCGTGCAGGTGCAGATATTGCCACCATCGTCTCGCAGAGTACCCGTGCCACATCTTGGATAGAGGGAACCCCATATAACAAGTTAAAACAAATACCCATCGTTCGACAGGTGTTACTATACCCCCCGCTGGTGCTCGATCCACCAATGAACCGGCGCACGGGCCGGTTCAGGTGCGTCGATGAAAATCCCCTCCTCCTCGTCGATCCCGCAAGTGACGAGTGGATCTGCTATCCCGCCAAGGTGGGCAGGTTACTGATCCTGGTCTATATCCATGAAAAGTTTCTCGAACTGGGACTTTCTCTGTGCAACCTGTTCAAGGTCGCCGATGACGAGGATCTGGAAAGACAGCCGGACGCCATCTACATGTTCGGTGTGCCCGGCGACGCCCTGGATCATTTTGGAACGCTGCCCACGATCTTCTATGACGATTCCGATAACGGGATGTTGGTCGGCGCTGTCCCCAACGCCGACCGATTCGGCTATTTTGGCTATCTGAAAAAGATGGTGTTGACGCTGCACAATATCAAGATGATGAAAAGGGACAGATTGCCGTTCCATGGAGCCCTGGTCAAGATCAGACTGAATAATCAGAACCACACTATCCTCCTCATCGGCGACAGTGGCGCCGGCAAGTCAGAAACTTTGGAGGCGTTCCGTATTCTGAGCGAGAATGAGCTCCAGGATATGATTATCATCGCCGATGATATGGGGGCCATCGATATAACCGACGGCGACGCCTTGGGCTATGGCACAGAGATCGGTGCCTTTATCCGGCTGGACGATCTGCAACCCGGCTACGAGTTCGGCCAGATGGGGCGAGCCATATTTATGAGTCCCTCCAAGACAAATGCCCGCCTGCTCTTGCCCGTAACTACCTATCCCGACGTCGTACAAGGAAATAGAATCGACCTGATCCTCTATGCCAACAACTATGAAAGCGTGGACAAGAAACACCCCATTATAGAGCGATTCGAAACTCCTACAAAAGCCCTCAAGGTATTCAAAGAGGGCAAAGTGATGAGCAAGGGCACCACCACAGCAGAAGGTATCGTACAATCCTATTTTGCTAACGTCTTTGGCCCTCCACAATATAGGGAATTGCATGATCGGATCGCCCGACGCTATTTTGATCACTTTTTTGCCCATAGCGTATTTGTAGGACAGATCAGGACGCGCCTGGGAATTCCAGGCTGGGAAACCAAAGGACCGGAAGAGGCAGCAAAGGCCCTGATCAGGTTGATGTTGACCGGCTACCGCTCCTGATCACAACAACCTTCAGACGCACATCTGATGGAGATGATGATTGTGAAAATGTATACTGAACCGGCACAGGAAATACCCATCAGTCGGGACATTGATGCACTTGTCATCGGCGGCGGCCCCGCAGGATTGGCGGCCGCCATTGCCAGTGCCCGCCACGGCGCCCAGACGGTGCTCGTCGAACGCTTTGGCTATCTCGGTGGCACGGCCACAGCCTCCCTCATGGCTTGTATCAACGGGTTCCGCAACCAGGTGGAACCCGATACCATCCAGACGGTGCGCGGCATCGCCGAGGAGATCGTGCTCCGACTCAAGGAACTGGACGGCCTGGGCCAGAGCCCGTATCCACAAAAGTCCTACCCCACCGAACCGGGCCAGATGGAATACAGCTACGCTATCGACACGGAAAAGTTTAAATATGTCTCGCTAAAGATGTGTGTCGACGCGGGCGTGGATATCATGTTCCACACCTGGTTCTGCGACGGTATCCTGGAGGACGAAACGCTACAAGGGGTCATCGTGGAAAACAAGTCGGGACGCCAGGCCATGATGGCCCGCACCATAGTGGATGCCACCGGCGACGGCGATGTGGCCGCGCGCGCGGGCGTTCCTTTTTGGCAGACAGTCCAAGACGAAGCACCAAGGCTCAATGACTCCCTTATGTATCGCATCCAGTTTGGAAAGGAACGCCCTGACCCTCCCTATGCCTGTGACTTTGGCACTAACGCCGTCGTTTGGGGACCGGGCGTGGGGCCCCTCAACGGCGTGGATGCCGATGACCTCTCTCAGGGCGAGATCGAGGCCCGGTTGCGCGTCTACGAGGACTGGGCTGCCAAACAAAAGGAGGAACCCCGTCTGGCGGACGCCGAGGTCGTCGCCACGCCGCCGCTCTTGGGTATCCGTCAGACACGTTTCATCGAGGGCGAATACAAACTTACTGCCGAGGACGCCATAGAGGGACGTCGCTTTGACGACGTGGTAGCCATCAGTTCCTGTCCCATCATCTCCTATTACGGCTACCGTCGCTACTTGGAACATGAGGGGTATGATATCCCCTATCGCTGCCTGGTCCCCAGGCGAGTAGAAAACCTCCTCGTCGCCGGGCGCTGCATCTCCAGTGAACAGCGACCCTACGAATCACACCGCGCCATGGTACCCATCATGGCCATTGGTCAGGCGGCCGGTCTCGCCGCAGCCCTTTCCTCATCAAAGGGTGTCGGGCCACGGACTTTGAACGTGAAATGGCTGCAGGATGAACTTCTTGCCCAGGGCGCCGAATTGCGTCGATGATGTGCCCATATTCCATCCTTTTTGCCGGCGAATTGTACCATAGTTACCAGGGATAAATCCACGAATTGACCCTCGTCCATCTCGATGATATAATCGCTCTGTTATGGTTTACAGCAAGTGAGTATATATAATTGAACAAAAAGATATATAGTCTGATAAAAGTAATAATAAGTGTAGGGTTACTACTTCTCCTCTTCACCCTATTCGATTTTCGGGAATCCTGGGCAGCCCTGCGGGGAATGGACTATCGCTATTTTGGGTTGGCCTTTCTCCTGTTTCAAAGCGGTCTACTTATCCGATGCTTCCGCTGGCGTTTCCTCCTGGATGCCGTTCAGATGCCTGTTCCCATCCATCGTCTGCTATACCTGTATTATGTGGGAGAGTTTTTCAATACCTTTCTTCCATCTGGCCTCGGTGGGGATGCCGTCAAGATGTACGAACTCGCCCGCCACAGCCATAGGAATTCTGAGGCTGTAGGTACGGTTTTTCTCGACCGTATAGCCGGACTTGTGGTGCTTTCCGCCATGGGCCTGGCAGTTTTGCCGCTGGCTCCAAAGTCCCTGCCACAACAACAGGTCGTCGTTCTGGGGCTTGCCTCAACTATGGGGCTTGTTGGCCCCTGGCTCCTGCTTCAAAGGCGTCTGGCTGAATGGATAATCGGGATCATGCCAAGTATTCTGCGTCACAAAGTGCGATCTCTGTACGATGCAGTCCATACCTCCGGCACCCATGCCCTATGGAAAGCGCTACTTGTTTCGATCCCTTTTACCATTATACTTTTCATCCTCAACTTTTTCCTCGCCCTGGGGCTCGGTATCGAGGTCCCCTTTTTCTATTTCGTGATTTTCATGCCCCTTCTTTCCCTCACTTTACTTTTGCCCTCCGTTGGCGCCTTGGGAACGAGAGAGACGGCCTACGTATTGCTCTTTGGAAGTGCAGGGGTCAGTGAGCCCATGGCCATTGCCCTGTCCCTGTCTCTTTACTTTATCACCGCCTGCAGCGGTATCATCGGAGCCTTGCTCTATGCCCTCGATTCTATAATCCGCCTACGATCGGAAGACGAAACCTTATAAGGAGACGGGAATGGATCTGTCTATCATAGTGCCCATATATAACGAGGAAGAGAATGTTCCCCGTCTCTATGATGAACTTACTGCCGTCCTGGATCCTCTGCAACGGGAGTACGAGATCATCTGTGTGGATGACGGAAGCCAGGACCGCTCCTTCGCCTTGTTAAAGCAACTGGCTCAAAAGGATCCCCGCGTCAAGGTTATTCGTTTTCGCAAGAACTTTGGGCAATCGGCAGGGTTTAGTGCAGGATTCGATCATGCCCGGGGCGACATTGTGATCACCATCGACGCCGATCTGCAAAATGACCCGTCCAGCATTCCTGATCTCCTGGACAAGATGTCCGAGGGGTATGACGTGGTTAGTGGCTGGCGGAAGGATAGGAAGGATAACTTTCTCACCCGAAAACTTCCCTCCAAAATAGCCAACTGGTTGATCTCGCAGACGACTGGCGTGGAGGTTCACGATAGGGGCTGCTCCCTGCGCGCACACCGGAACGAGATCGTCAAAGAGATCAATCTCTATGGAGAACTGCATCGCTTCATCCCCGATATGGCGGCCTGGATCGGCGCCTCCATGGCCGAGGTGCCAGTCGGCCATCGCCCTCGTATATACGGTCAATCCAAGTATGGGATCGCAAGGACGTTCCGTGTGATCCTCGACCTGATCACGGTGCGGTTTTTGCAGGGCTACTCCACGCGTCCCATCCATATCTTTGGTAAATGGGGTTTGGGAGTCGGTATCTTGGGCTTCCTGCTTGCTATCGTACTGACCTTTCAAAAACTCATCCTGGGACAATCGATAGGAGATCGCCCTGCCCTCATCCTTTCTGTCCTCCTCATCCTCGTGGGCATACAACTGGTGTCCATCGGCCTCTTGGGAGAGATGACGGTGCGTATCTACTATGAGGGCCAGGACATGCCCGTCTATCGCATACGCGAAACCATAGAATATGAACACGGAGAGGAGCGGAGCAAACGGGTCAAGACAACATGAACACCTCCTCCCGCCGAATTCCCCAAGGACTGGCGCTGCCTCTTTTCTCCCTTATCCTGGCTAATCTGTGTATCTTCCTGATCGACCACATCGTCGTGCAAACCGTGGCTATCTTTATCCTGACCATCCTGCTGCCGGGCTTTTCTTTGTTGTCGCTGCTTCCTTACCACGGCAACGATAATCTACAACGTCTCGTGATCAGCCTTGGGTCGGGATACGCCATCGTCATCTTGGGCACGCTCTTGCTTCACTACCTCCCTGGTTCCATGGCAAAGATCTGCATCGTACTGTTGTACGATACATTGGTTCTGTGCCTCTTGATCGTCTCATACGTGACGAACGAACAACACACATCCCTGCCAGATATGTCCCCTAACCGGGCCCTCGTAGGTCTTGTGATTATCCTGTGCATAGCATCATTTTTTCGTTTCCATAATCTAGGCTATGCCGAATTTCAGGGCGATGAAGTGAATGTCCTGCACAAGGCGGCAGCGTGTATTCAGGGCCGCGAGGACGCCCTCTTTTTGCACAAAAAAGGGCCTGCCGAGATACTCCTTGCCACGGGCTACTATGCCCTCAGTGGCCGCACAAACGAATGGACAGCGCGATTTCCCTTTGCACTGGCCAACCTTATCGGCGTCCTGGCCCTGTACACTCTGGGACGAGATAAAGGATTGCGGAGCAACTCTTCACCTGCGCCGCAGAGCCCGACCAGGCAAGAGGGATGGTGGGCGGCCCTGCTCATAGCCCTGAACGGCTTTTTCGTCGCCTTTGGGCGCATCGTGCAATACCAGAGCATCGTCTTCCTTTTCAGCACCCTGGGAATCCTTGCCGCTCTGCGCTTCGCACAATATGGGAGACGCAGCGACCTCTATCTCGCCGCTACATTCCTGGCCATGGGCCTTCTGGCCCATACCGACGCCATCTTTGCCGTGATTACATCAGCGTTTATCATACTGAAAGCGTTATACCAGCGTCACCATGGACGCTTAACGCTCCCAACGCTGAGACCCTTTCTGGGGCCAATTCTGCTCGCCGCCATCCTGCTGGCCTCCTTCTACGTTCCCTTTGCCCTCCATCCTCAATTCGAGACGACTCAGAACTATCTCAAACAGCGTGTGGGAACCCGTCCCCCTTACAATAACCTTGATGTCTTGCTAAACCTTGGGACCGTCTATAACGCCATCTATTATCTGGCCTTCCTCGCCCTCACCCTTGCTTGGGCCCTGATCAGACACATGGTGCGGGGAGAACGAACGGGATGGATCGTTCTTGGCTTATGGTGCGCGCTGTCGGCCACGCGCCTCCTGCTTCCCAACGTATGGCGCATGGGAGAGCGCGATCTGACCGGCCTTCTTTTTATCCTCCCCATCATATTCTCGTTCCTGACTGCCAGGGAGGATCTGGGATGGCAATCGGCACTGGTGTGGTTCGGTGTTCCCTTTGTAATCTACATGTTCGGCGTCCGTGACCCACGGACGCACATCTACACCTTTTTCCCGGGGGCTGCTCTCCTTACCGCTATGGAACTGCGCAGGATCTACAAGTCTCGTCAGAAAACGTGGCTTATCTGGGGAGCGGCCGCCGTCATCCTGCTCATCTCCGGTATCTATCTCCACATCGCTTTCATCGATCACACGCCCGAATATAAGCGTACTTATCCGAAACACCGCATTCCCTTCTTTTGGACATCGTACGGCGAAGAGATGCCCGAGCACGGCCTCTTTGGCTTCCCATATCGCGCAGGATGGAAGGTCGTCGGCCAACTCTACGCCACCGGAGCACTGGAAGGGGATTACGGCACCAACGAAGAAACCCATATCACCAGATGGTACACACGAGGCGAATACGCCTGCCAGGTCCAACCCCACTACTACTTTGTGGCCGAAAACGTACAGGATGAACAGGCCGTCCCCATGTACGATATCCAGTCTGACTACACACACTTTGGTACCGTCTGGGTGGACGATACACCCAAACTGCGTCTCTACGAAAAAGGGCAGGCAAGCCTGCCCTATCAAGATTACCAGATCTCAGAAGCGGCAGCGTATTTTGACCAGGAACTGACGAATCCCGAATATCCTACGGGGCTTCCTCCCCAGGATCCCCTGTCCCAGATCCAGCATCCCATGTATCGCAGATTGGGACAGAACGTCGAGTTATTGGGCTATAATGTGCACGAAACACAGATTTACCCGGGTGATACCCTTGTACTGACACTCTACTGGCGCGCACTTGGCAAAATGAGCGAGTCATATACAGTATTCACACATATTGAGGATTCGGGAGTGGTATGGGCGCAAAAGGATCATCCGCCGCTCTGTGGAAACAAGCCCACGAACGGTTGGGAACCCGGTCACGTATATGTGGATCCTTACGTCATCGTGACCGGCCCAGATATCCCGCCAGGGTCACATTCGCTTCTTGTCGGCATGTATCATTTTAAAACTGGAGAACGACTCCCCATATCGGACAAAGGGGGAACGCAGATGGGGAACGCGATAGAAGTGACTACGATTACGGTGCGGGGAGATGAATAGGACAACCTGGAAAACCATCAGGAAAAAACGGGGCTAAAAGTCATGCGTCCAAAGACTCGTCATCGGGCCACTATAGGATTCTCCTTCCTCACCCTGTGCCTCTCGCTGTCTCTTGTTTTGATACCCGCCAATCTGGCGCTGTGGACAGCGGGATCCTTTGTCCTCACCTGTATGCTACCAGGATTCCTCCTTGGAGAGATTCTCTTTGGGGATGACGAGGCATTGGATGTGGTGGAGAGGCTGGTGATCTATGTGGGCCTGGGATATGGGGCCATGGTGCTGGGCACGCTCCTCCTCCACTATATTCCGGGTCCCCTTTCCCCCCAAACTATTCTGGGATTTTATACCCTTCTGACCATAGCGCTTTTGATGTTCAAAAGCGGCCGGGAATCTTACGCCCCGTGGCATCTCTCCCTCTCAAACAAGACACTAACCTGCCTGATAATCCTCATACTGCTGACCAGTTTCTTCCGCTTCACAAATCTGGGCTATTCGGAATTCCAGGGCGACGAGGGAAGAGCGCTCCTCAGGGCTGCAGAGGTACTGCAAGGAAATGACGGGGTGCTTTTCCTACATAAAAAGGGGCCCGTCGAGATACTTGTGCCGGCAACTCTTTATGCTTCCATGAAGCGCATCAACGAGGCCGCAGCCCGTTTCCCCTTCGCCCTGGCCAATCTCACCGCCCTCCTCGCCCTTTTTGCCTTGGGGCGCCGGCTGTTCCACACGCGAACCGCTCTGCTGGCCATGGCTATCATGACCGTCGATGGTTTTTGTATCGGTTTTTCCCGCATCGTACAGTACCAGAGCGTGGTGCTCCTCATGACCCTTTTGGCCCTCTTTTGCACTTACAGATGGTATCAGACACAAGGACGACGTTCGATCTATCTGCCAGTTGCCGCTGTCTTTGCCAGCATCGCCCTGCTCGCTCATTATGAAGGCTTTTTCATCCTGCCCGGAGCCCTCTATCTAGTCTGGCACATAGCCAAGGGCAGACGCTGGCCCCCTGGTCAGGCCGCACGACGCTTGGCTCTCCCCATCCTGGTCGGCTGCACCATCGTGGGTATCTTTTACATTCCCTTTGCTCTACATCCCAACTTTTCGGAAACTCTGGAATATCTGACCGATAGGCGAGTAGGCGTAGGCGACGGCATGCCCTACAACAATATCACCGACTTCTTTTTCCGGGCCAGCTATTACAATGCATCCTACTACCCCCTGTTGATGGGAGGTCTCCTGCTCGGCACCACCCAGTTGCTCTTGCTGCGGAGGCATAAAGAACGTCCTATACGCATGGGCGTATGCATCTTCTTGAGTCTTGGAGCCTGGCTACTGATCATTCTTTTCCCTTCTTGGTGGCAGTTTGGTTCTATCAATCTGTCTGTCTTCGTTTTTCTCATCACCGGTAGCCTGCTCCTCCACGCTCCCTTATCCATAGAAGAGCGCATGCTTGCCCTCTGGTTCGGCAGTGCGGCCCTGCTCTACTTCTTTCTCATGGTCAAGGTGCATACTCATTATTATGTCGCCTTGATTCCCTGGTCACTGATCGCTGCCAAGGCCCTCTCCACCGGCTGGGACTGGCTGCACCGTCGATGTAAAATCCTCGCGCGGACGGCTGTCGTTCTTGGCATTATCCTCCTGCTCCTTTGTACATACTATGTCTATATCGTCTTTGTGCGTCATTCCATGGAATACCACCAGAACTACCCCGCCGCCAAACCACCCATCTACTGGACCCCATTCCATGAGCGTCCCCAGGGAGGCTACTTTGGCTTCCCCTACCGTACAGCCTGGAAGACCGTCGGCGGCATGTACGATGCGGGGATATTGCAGGGAACATACGACAGTAATCAGAAGGAGCGCGTCACCAATTGGTACACCCGTGGCGCTATGCGCTGTCCACAAAGCGATTATTTCATCGTCGCCCGTGACGTGGAGGATCCCCACGAGATCATTCCCGGTGTGATCGACGGCGAATACATGCCCGCCATGGAGATCCTGCGCGATGGCGAGCCACAACTGTGGATCTTTGAGCGCGGATATGATGGCTCCCTACAAAGGTACGACCATGAGACGTACGCTGCAGACTTTGATCGACGCCTCTCGGCTCCCATCTTTCGCGTGGGCGCCCCCCTGGACGAGGTCTTTGAGCCCCCTCATCACGTGGAGGCCAGTTTCGGAGGACATTTTCAACTTGTGGGATGGGACATGAGTCCCACCATCGCCGCTCAGGGAGACAGGACGATCCTGACCCTCTACTGGCGAACCCTGAAACCGACGGCAGTCAACTACCACGTCTTTGTACACGTCGGCGAGGGGGATACCGTAGCGCAGGAGGATAGCGTACCGCGATGCGGTCAACATCCGACCTATCGCTGGGAACAGGGAGAAGAGGTCGTGGATCGCTACCTTCTCCAAGTCTCTCCGGAAACTCCCTTGGGTACCTATCCCGTTCGTGTGGGTATGTACGATTTCATGACCAAGGATCGTCTCACCATCCGGGATATGGAAGGTCGCGAGATGGACAGCCTCCTCCTGACTCACATGCGCATCGGCGAGCCGCAGACCGAGAGACCTGACATCACAGACGAATATGAGGCGAACCTGGGAAAAAGCGTCCGCCTCCTGGGATACGACCTCCCCGATACCCAAATACAACCCGGCGGCAATCTGTCCTTGACGCTGTACTGGGAATGTCTGGATAACATGAAAACGGATTATACAGTCTTCGTCCACCTCCTTGGGCCCGACGGGGAGATATACGGACAGAGGGATACCTTCCCCTTGAACGGTCGGCTGCCCACCACACTCTGGGTTCCCCAAGAGATCCTTTCCGATCCCTACACCATCGACGTGGCCGACGATACACCAGTGGGAAACTATTCCATCGCCATCGGCATGTACGATCTGCACAGCGGCGAGCGACTTCCTGTATCCCGCAGTGATGGGACGCAACTCCCCGATGACCAGATCCTGTTATCTGAAGTACTCCGATATGAGTAGCCCGTCGAGCCAAGAAAAAACGGCTTTTGACTCTTCTTTCAACCCGTCGTCCATCGTAATCCGGGGTCTCATAGTGGCTGTACTGCCTGCCCTGACCCTCGCCTCCCTGGCGTTGGATGCCACACTATATGGCAAAAAAGCAGGAAGCAGAGTCTGGTTCACCGGGGCTGGCTTCCTATACAGCACAATCTTGGCCATCAAACCAACCTCCTATTTCGTCATCCTCCCCATGCTTATTCTGTTGTGAACTCGGGATTGGGATATTTCCGCGCCCCTTCAGAATCTGACGGTGCTGGCCCGGCGGCTTCTTGCCATTGGAGGCTGTAGCAAACGTTGCTACCTCCGTTTATGATTCTGGCGGCACTGGGAACGGTAGAACTGGTCAAGAATGCAGTCAGCCACTTTCTTTCCAACGGGTTCTTTGCCCAAAGTTGGTCGTAGTAGATGAGAGTGGTATCATCACTACTCAATGGAGAGCGGGTATATGCTCCTTCGATTGAGAAAAGAACAGAACGATTAGTATTTGATTGATTACGCACCCATGAATTTATGGAAAGAGCATATAAGGGATGAATTGAAAAAGCCAGCGATCATAGTCCTGATTATTGTCCTGGCTCTCTCCCTCTTCCTCCGCCTTTATGCCATAGATGTTTTTCTCGCTGGCGACGAGACCAAGTGGATCTGCCGCAGCATCAATTTCCATAACGCCCTTGTAAACGGGGATTGGTCCTCCACCTATCAATCGGAGCACCCCGGTGTGATGACCATGTGGACGGGAACTCTGGCCGTTTCCTTGGATGAGGCCGGAGAATGGGTTGGGTTATGTTCAAGTACGGGGGGCGACAAACTCACCCGCGTGGATGACAGGGCGACGTTATTACGCCTGCCGTCACTTATCTCTCAAGCCAGACGCCTCCTCGCTGTCGTCAGCTGGCTTGGCATCGTCGTCCTCTTTTTTCTTTTACAAAAACTGCTTGATCAAAAGGTAGCCCTGCTCGCCACGACACTGATCGCCCTCGATCCCTTTTACCTGGCCCTGTCCCGCGTCCTCCATCTGGACGCCCTCCTCACTACCTTTATGACCCTCTCGATGGTTAGTCTATTGATATACGAACTGCGAGATCGTCGACGGAGGTATCTCTACCTTTCGGGTATCATGTGTGGATTGGCCATAGCCAACAAGTCACCCGCTCTTTTTCTCCTCCCCTTCACAGCCATGGTCCTTGCCATCAAAACGCTGCGTGGAAAAAAGAACAACCGTCCCCCGCGTCTCAAAGAGGCACTGCACACCATGATCGTATGGAGCATCGTCGCCGGGGCTGTCGTTCTCTTATTATGGCCCTCCTTGTGGGTGGACCCCGTGGAAACCTTGAAGAGCGTCTTGCGAGCAGCCATAGAGTATGCCGAGGAGCCCCACGGCAACTCGAACTTTTTCTGGTTTGCCATACGGCCCGATCCGGGCCCGGCCTTCTATCCCGTCGCCTGGCTGTTCCGCACCACCCCCTGGGTCATGGTGGGTTTGATACTCTTGATAATGAAAATGATCCGCCAGAAAGACTACGAACAGAGTATCACTTTTATGCTGCTCTTTCCCCTCCTGTACGTCCTCTTTATGACCACGGGGGCCAAGAAATTCGACAGATACCTGCTCCCCGTCATCCCCACAATGAACGTGCTTGCCGCCTTGGGATGGATATGGGGACTGCAACAGGTGATCCAAAAGGGCTCCTTTTACCTACATGCTCCCGCTTTACTCTCCGGGTTTTTGGCCATCACACAACTGGCCTTGATCTGGCCTACACAACCCTACTATTTTTCCTACTATAATCCCCTTCTTGGGGGGGCACGGACGGCCACCAGGATCCTCCTCGTCGGCTGGGGAGAGGGGATGGAAAAGGCCGCCGCTTACCTCAACGATAAACCAGGGGCGGAGGAATTCCACGTCAATACCGCACACATCTCCCAGTTGGCCCCCTTTTTCAAGGGCCATACAAGCAGCGCCTCAGAACTCGATCTCGCCGAATCGGACTACTATGTTTTCTACTGGAACACCATCCAGCGTCGGCGCGAGCCAGAGGTCCTGAACCGCTTCTATGGCATCGAGGAACCGGAGCATATTGTACGCGTGAATGGCATCGATTACGTCTGGATCTATCCCAACACCCTCTACCGCCCCGTGATTGACTATCTCGAGGAGAAGGCTGACCATGATCAAGATGTCGTGCTTACCGACGTCAATACCGCCCTCACGCGCCAATATGAGGGCCCCCTCAACCTGGTCGCCGTCGATGGCGCCCAGACAGAAGATAACATCGTACAGAAACTCTCCCAGGTTACCACGGGGCGGCAAAGGGTATGGTTCCTGACCTTCCCAGAGACGCCTGGCGATCCCCGGCAACTCGTCCGTCGTCACCTGGAACAGCAGGCACAACCCGTGCAGAAGATAACCTTCGAGGGCACGGTTCTGGAGTGTTTCGAACTCGGCGACCGGGCCCATCTCACCCTCCCCACGCCGACAGTACAGCGAGAGGTCCGCCTTGGGGAAAAGATCCACCTGATCGGCTATGATCTTCCTCAGAAAACCATCACCGAAGGTGAACCTCTGACGGTGCGCCTCTATTGGCGCACAGAGGCCCCGCTGGACACAAGCTATACCGTCTTTGTCCACCTGCTGGGTCCAGACAGTGCCCGATACGGACAAAAGGACAACATCCCTCAAAACGGGACGCGCCCAACCGACATCTGGCTTGCGGATGAGACCATCGTCGACGAATATCGTATCGACGTGGCAAAGGACGCTCCCCCCGGTGACTATATCCTGGTCGTGGGCATGTACGATTGGGAGACGGGTGAACGCCTTCCCGCCTGGGAGGGCCAGAGTCACCTGGAAGAGAATTGCATCCCGATAGAAGGATTACAGAAAAAAGAGACCCCATGAACAAAGCAGCATCAGGACACATACCGAATCGTATAGAGGATTTTCCGCCTCCGATCATTCTGCTACTACTCGCAGCCACCATTGTCCTGAGCGCCGGCTGCGCCAAAGAAGAACAGGGCGAGGCTTATATCTATGTCGATGGCACCCGCGGCTGCAAGCATGTACCGGCCCCCGTCACCCTCTGGCAAGAGGCGGGAGCCGCCGCTGTGGGAAGTGATGCCCTAGGCGAGGTTCCCCATGGCATCAGACTTCCCATTCTGGATAAAAGTTCGCATTTTGGTATTACGTTCTATCTTGTAGAATATGAGGGACAGAGGGGATGGATTCCCATCAATTTCACCGATACGGTTGAACCTTTCTGTGAGTGAGGGTCTGGCCCAGTATCAGACGGCTTGATTGTCCAGCACTCTTTTGAAAAAAGTTGCGATCCTTCAGTCTTAATGAGGAGCACACTTTCTTGCTAAGCAAACAACTGAAGAGCAAACGATGGCTCTATGCCCTCTTTCTCATATGCATCCTGACCTCGTTCATTATCAGAGGCACGGTCGCCATCGAGAATAAGACGAATTCCAGCGCTTTCGATCAGCGCTCCTATCTGAATTTGGGGATGGACATCCGCGACGGACGCGGCCTCAGCGATGGTA
Source organism: Anaerolineales bacterium (assembly GCA_046538105.1). Lineage (GTDB taxonomy): Bacteria > Chloroflexota > Anaerolineae > UBA1429 > UBA1429 > JAWLEV01. The sequence continues at coordinate 76,193 of JBKHJO010000005.1, forward strand.
AGCGCAATCCCCTGTTGCCGGCAATCCTTTCCCTCATCGCCGAGCGAGACTGGCCCTATTATACAAAGGCCAAATTCCTGAATCTGGGCTTTAGCGTCGTCTGCCTTTTGCTCGTCTTCGAGTTGGGTCGCCGCTGGTTCAACCCTACCACGGGAGCCCTGACAGCGGGCCTGCTGAGTCTCAATCCTCCCTTCCTCCACGTCTCGTCCCTCGTCATGGCAGAACCACTGCTGATGATCGCCACGCTATCCAGCTGGTATCTGATGTGGAAGACGTTGAAAAAGCCCCTTCAAGAGCGCCCTTGGTACGCCATAGCCGCCGGTGCCGCTACCGGCATGGCCTATATGACCAAGGCCACCGCCCTGCAGATGGTGCCCGCCTTTGGACTCACGGCCCTTCTCACCTATCGGGGTGAATGGTGGAAGCGAAAAGAGATATGGCTTTTTGTTATCGCCTGGATCATCGTCTGCATGCCCCTGCTGACATTTAATATGCGCAAGTATCAGAATCCCCTATATAACTATAATTACAAACACGAGATTTTCCTCGATAGTCCCACCGAGCGTCACTTTGCCGACATCAGCGAGGCCCCCACCCTCCAGACCTATATCGCCGAACATACGTGGGCAGAGATGGCCCACCGCCTTTGGTACGGCCTTCGCGAGGTTACACGGATCCTCTTCCGTGCCCTGGCCCCTGTGTCGCCCCTCGCTTCTTCGGCAGACGCCTTCCCTGGCCAATCCGAGATAATATGGCTCACCGCCTGGTTGGGACTGTTCATCTTTATATTCTCACAAAGAAAAAGGCTGAAACCTGAACTCGATTTTGCCAGTCCCCGCTTTATACTTCCCGGTCTCATGCTGATACTATCCCTGATTCCTCTGGGATGGTTCGTACAGGCATCCAATGTAGGTCCCAGATTCATCGTCCTGTTCCATCCCATCATCTACATCCTGGTTATCGGCACCCTGTACACTCTATCCTCCCGCCTCCAGACCGAGGGAACGATCTCGCCGGTCTGGCAAAAGACCAAGGCGTGGGGCACACCTGGGATACTGGTGGGCTTGATACTGTGGGCAGGGATAGGCGCCTTTCGAGTCTTCCCAGACATCAGTGGACACCCCGTAAAAATAGATCGAGAGGCCAACGCCCGGGGCCAGGCAGTATTGGAATGGCTGGAGAATGGAACCCCCTATGGCACCCGCATCCTCTGGGGGCCAAGCTACACCCTGCCCAGTTGGATCTATGAGCGGCGTCTGAGCTTCAAAGATGTACCCTCCAAAGCGAAGGAATGGCAAGATATCAACGCCTTCGCCGAGGATCAGAGGCTGGATTATGCCATTGTCGACTGGACCATGATACAGAGGCGCCAGGAGGCCTTTTCCCCCTATTTCGACTTTGACTACCCCTATATCACCATCGTAGAGTTTCCCCCGACGTGGGCCCTGACCTTGCCCTACGACGGGTTCCCCAGCAACTGGGCCGTGTTCCGCCTGCCTGAATCCAGCCCCCTCGAACACGAGATGTCGGCCACCCTGGGCGATGCCATTGGGCTCATCGGTTACGAAATACATCCCACAACCCTCCAGCCGGGACAGTCCACGTACGTTACCCTCTACTGGCGCGCCCTCGAGGATATGAACAAGAACTATTCCGTGTTCGTACATGTACTGGACGGAGAAGGAAATGTGGTGACCCAATCGGACGGCTTTCCTCTGGAGGATCGCTATCCGACGAGTCAGTGGCAGCGCGAGCAACTTCTTGGGGATCGCCATACCCTATCCGTTCCGGCAAATACCCCTCCGGGCACCTATCGCTTTGCCGCGGGGATGTATCTTTTAGAGACTATGGAACGCCTTGATGTCGTAGAAGAGGAAAAGGAATCCGTCTCTCAAGACCAAATCCTTCTTCCCGTTCCCTTGACTGTCGCAAAAGAGCATGTTGAAGACAAATAGAGAACGCCGATGGCGATGGTGGACAATCGTATTGCTCCTCCTGATCCTTTCTCTGGGCCTTGTCTACTATTCCCACAGGATCACCAAGTGGTTGGCCCATGATGACGAGGGCGGTTACCTCTATGCCGCCTGGCGGACCTCCCTGGGCGAACTGCCCTATCGCGACTTTTTGACCCCCCAACTACCCGTGTTTCTCTATCCGGGGGCACTGGTGCTGCAACTGTTCGACTATTCCGTTCTCGCTGCTCGCCTGTGGGCCACCGCGCTCACGCTGGCCACGTTGGCCCTCTTGTTCCTGACGGCACGGCGCCTCTGGGGAGACATGGCCGCCTTTGCCGCCCTGCTGCTCGCCCTTTTCCAAGGCGAGATATACTGGGCTGCTCGTTTCTTCCGTCCGGAGGCCCCCATGCTGTTCTGGGGCATGCTGGGCGTCTATCTCTTTGTACTGGCCTATCCGGAAAAGAAACGGCACCTGCTGATCCTCTCTGGCACGGCCCTTGGCCTCTCCACCATGGGCAAACTGTTTGGCGCGCTGACCATGGCGGGCGTCGGCTTCTTTCTGCTGGCTGAGGGACTCCGAACCAGAAACTGGCGTACTATTCTGACTACAGGCCTATACATTGGCCTCCCCTTCCTGATCATAGTCGGAGGGATCACGGGCCTTTTCTCTATATTGACACCTAATTTCCTTGACGCCGTATTGGGACACCATCTCAAGCAGGGGAGTGGAACGCCCCTGCCCCAAGTCATAAAAAAGGGCCTCCAACTGTACTGGGACTATATCTCCACACAGCTGATATATGTATTGCTTGTCCTGCTTGGCACATTCGCCATCGTGCGAGACGAAAAGCATCCGGGATACCTTTTTATCTGCCAGGTGCCCACCGCTCTCAGTTTTCTCTTTATAAGTAGAGGGCTCCAGGGACGGCATTTCACCTACCTCGTTCCCTCCCTCGCCGCCCTCGCCGGACGCGGTGCCGACTGGTTATATCATCTGTTGTCAAGTCATAATGAACGATGGCCTGTTAAGGCACTGAGTGTCCTTTTGCTCGTCGCGGCGTTGGTTTTTGCTCTTTGGCCTCATTGGGAACGTAATGCCTTTGTGGCACGCTGGGAAGAACAGGAGGATACCCGCGCCTGGGTATCCTACATTCAGGAACATACTGACCCCGATGACCTGGTCATGTCCGATTATCCCGGTCTCAACTTTTTCGCGCGGCGCCCCACTACACCGACAGCGGCCGGCATCTCCCGAGGCGCCGCCGCAAGCGGACAGATCACGGGGGCAGAGCTGATACGAGAGATTGAGGCCCACGATGTCGAGATGGTGCTTCTCAATGTGGCCCAGGGGGCACACCAGTTCGTGATGTTGCGTGACTATGAGGCCTTTAAGCACTACCTTCAGACCAGTTTTTTCCTGGCTACACGGCGCGAATACGACTACCGCCTGCTGGAGGCATATACCAGGGAGGATCTGTGGCCGGGCGAAAAGGTGAACGTAGATTTTGGCCATCAACTTACACTGACCGGCTCTCAATTGGTGCACGACAGCGTTCCCCCGGATCATGATCTGCAGGTGGCCATGCGATGGCAGGGACAGACGACCATGGCCGAGGACTATTCGGTAACCCTTAGGCTGTTCGACGATCAGGGACATATATGGGGCTTGGGCAGCAAGCGTCTCGTCGACCTGGACAAGGGTACATACTGGGATGAACGGGGCCTGGAGAGAGCGATCCTATATCCCACCTCGCAATGGCCCCCTGGGGAAACCACCATCCAGCATTTCCAACTCCCTGTGGATTCCGGCACGCCTCCCGGGGAATACACTGTGCGTCTGCGTGTACACGTGGAGGGCGCATGGGGCGGGCTTCAAACCCTCGACGAAACAGGCGCTCCTCAAGGATATGACCTGCAGATAGGTCATGTCACCGTGCAGCCAGCCAAAGACGCCCCCGATCCCATCAACTTGCCCGTACAACAGCATACGGACATCCCCATGGCCCCCGACTTGCACCTTGTGGGTCTCGATATATCACAGGAAAAGGCCTTCCCGGGCGATACCTTGACCGTATCCGCATGTTGGCATGCCACAGGTGACCTATCTGACGATTATATGTGGCAACTAGCCCTGGTGGACGAGGACGGCCAGCCGCAGCAAAAGGTAGCCTGCAGCCCCGTGCGGCCGGATCTGCCCACGAGCACGTGGCGCAAAGATCAGGTTCTCTGCGGAAAACACGACCTGGTTATAGACTTGGAGGCCCCCGCGGGGGAATACACCCTGGAGGGGACGCTACTTCAAGATGACACGCCAGCGAAAAAGGTATCCCTGGGTTCCATCACCGTCCATGGTCGCCAACGAACTTTTGAGACACCTTCCATCCCCCATATCCTGAACGCTCGCTTTGGTGACTGTATCACCCTTTTGGGATATGCCATAGACCAAGAGGTGAAAACGAGAGGTGATCTACAACTCATACTCTATTGGCAGGCAGAGGACAAGATAGAGACCTCTTACAACGTTTTCACACATCTTGTGGATCAGGAGGACAGATTGTGGGGACAACAGGATAGTACCCCGCAGCAGGGAAAAGCGCCCACTACTAGTTGGCTCCGCGGCGAGGTGATAGAGGATCGGTATACCATCCCCGTCGCGGCAGATACGCCTTCCGGAACCTACCACTTGGCCGTGGGCTTGTACGATCCAGAGACCGGTTTACGCCTTCCCGGCACAAACAGCGCCGGTGAGCCTTTACAGGATCATCGCCTGCTCCTACCAGAAATAAAAATAGAAACGGCGCAATAGATCCCCGTCATCGGGAATCGCCCTGCCACGTTTAGGTTTTAGATGGTAGAACACGCGCCTCGCCACAAAGCACCGCCTCTGTTGACAGCGTTGCCCACATTGTTATGATAAGGGTGCTCGTTGTCATAGCCTGTTCCCTTTACCGATAAAGGAGATTACCATGGAACGCAAAGCCGTAAGTTATGATTACAAACTCACCGAGACCCTGGCCCTGCTGCGTAATCCCGGATTGCTCCTGGCTTCGACGAAACGTTCGGGAGAATCCAACGTCATGACCATAGGCTGGGGCACCGTAGGCACCGTCTGGAGCAAACCCATCTTCATCGTGCTCGTCAGACCTTCGCGCTACACTTACGAGTTCATCGAGGACTCGGGTGTCTTCACCGTCAACGTGCCCACCGAGGACCTGCGACGCTGGGTCACCATCTGTGGCACACGAAGCGGCCGTGACAGCGACAAGTTTGGCGAGTATGATATGAATATCTCCCCTGCTAAAACCATCAAAACCGTCACCATCGACGCTTGCCCCCTGGTTTACGAATGCGAGGTTGTCCACTATCACGACCTGGTCCCTGCCAACCTGGCCCCCGAGATCGAGGCGGCGTCATACGGCGGTTCGGATTACCATCGCGTATATTATGGCGAGATACGCGGATGCTACGCCGCTCAGGACTACTGACCCACAGGATCCTCAGGGCATCTGCTCCTTTGCAGATGCCCATCCCTTTATTTACACAGCAGATTTCCGCAACACGGTCTCCTAGAAGGAGATGGCCGACCCCACCATCGCTACCTGCTTCCACGGATCTATCCCGCTGAATGCCGCGTTCTTGACACTATATGCCTTGAGCATATAATTATGTACGCTGTTCATTCAT
>JBKHJO010000098.1:0-6169 GCA_046538105.1 Anaerolineales bacterium
ATCCCCGACGCCGAGGAGAAGGTGATCGTACAGTGCACGGTGGATACGGCGGACGTCAACAACCGCTACCGCGTGGATCACGCCGTCATCGGCGATGCGGCATTCACCCTGCAGGGGCTCATCGGCGAACTCGAGGAGACGGGAGGGCTTTCCCGCGACGAGGCACTGATCGCCGAGATCACCGACATCAAAGAGGATATGATGGCAAAGTACCGGTTGCTCATGGAATCCACCGACAAGCCCATCAATCCCTATCGCGTCTATAAAGCATTGCAGGAAACATTGGATCCGAAGAAATCCTTTCTCACCCACGACTCGGGCAACACGCGGGATCAGCTCAGCACCGTGTATCAGGCCCTTTCTCCCCGCAGTTTCATGGGCTGGGGCGACGTCTCCACCCTAGGCTTTGGGCTGGCGGCGGCCACGGCGGCCAAACTGGCTCACCCGGAGTGGCAGTGCGTCAACGTCACCGGCGATGCGGGGGTGGGCTATATGCTGGGCAATCTGGAGGCCCTGGTGCGCCAGGACATCGGCGTGACCACTGTACACATCAACAATGGTGGCTTTTCGGGGTACGGCCCCGGCTTTTGGGGCGAGGGACACGATCCCTATACCTGCGAGGTCTCCGATCACGCGGTGGCGAACATGGCCGAGGCCGTGGGCGGCCTGGGCTACTACTCTGAGACCGTCAGCGATCCCGCAGAGGTCATTCCCGCCCTGAAGCGGGCTTTTGCTCAGAATGCCGAGGATCGGCCGGCCTACCTGGAGGTACTGTGTAGCCAGTACCCGGTCTTTGGTGAATGGGTCAGGGAAGGCGAGCATTAGGGGTGAGGCCGAGAGAAAAACAGAACCGTCCCCTATCCATAGATATCTTTTCCGTGGGGCTGCTTTCGGGATATAATCGTAACATCTGGTTGCTCATCATAGCCTCTGCCCTTTTCACAGGCGCCTATCTGGGGATGCGGGATTTACTGAACGCGCTCTATGTACTGCGTCTGGGATATGGGCCCGAATTTGTGGGCACTGTTACCGGCGTGGGCGCCCTCAGTTTCGCCCTGTCCAGCCTGCCCGGCGGCGCGTTGGGAGGACGCTTTGGTGTCCGACGCATGATGATCATCGGCGTCCTGATAAACATGCTGGGGATGGTGTTCACGCCCCTGGCAGAGTCTATACCCGAGACGATACGCTACTACTGGCTGCTTTTCGCCCAGGCTTTCGCTGCCTCGGGCTGGTCCATCTTTGTAGTGAACCAGATACCGGCCCTCACGGGCTTTACGCATCCCAGGAACCGACAAAACGCCTTTGCCCTGAAAGAGGGCGCGGCGGGATTGGGCATGTTCGTGGGGGCCCTGGTGGGAGGTATGCTGCCCGGCGGCTTTGCAGGGCTGCTGGGGTTCACCACGGCACAAGCCGGCCCCTATCGCCACGGGCTCTATGTGGCCATGGGTCTGGCGCTGATGGGGCTGGTCCCCCTGGCTCTCCTGGATCCCGTACAGAGGATCCCACGATCGGAGGATAGCGGGAGCGCAGCCCTGCCGCCCCTGGTACCGGTCGGTCTTTTGATTCTCTGCGCCTTTTGCGGTAACGGCGCGGTGGCCAGTTACAAAGCCTTTGCTTCCGCCTATATGGATCTGGAATTTTCACTGCCCACCTCCCTCATCGGTACCATCACCAGCGTGGGCATGTTCCTCGCCTGCCTGGCAGCGTTGAGCAGTTCGCGACTGGCCCGACGGCGCGGCAGCGGCCACACCATGATGATCGCCTCGCTCATGTTGGGAGGGAACCTGCTTCTGGTGTCCCTCGTGCCGCACTGGACGGCTGCGGGCCTGGGAGCCATCGGCACCCTGGCCCTCTCGGCACTCTGGCGGCCTGCCTATCAGGTACTGCAGATGGAGATGGCCGAGCCGGAACAGCGCTCGCTGATATCCGGTGTTGGGGCCATGGCCATGAGCCTCGGTTACAGCACGGTGAGTTTTGGCGGCGGGTACGTCGCGGCCACCGTGGGATATCGCCGCCTTTTTCTCGTCGGGACTGGTTTGGCCATAGCCAGTGCCATCGTCATGGCCCTGCTCCTGCGTCGGGTCAAAAAGGAGGAAACGGAAAAGGTTGTTTCCGATGACGTTGTTGGAAACTTGCCCCTCTCTCACAAAAGAAAACGGAAGATGGGCACGAGCGAACCTTCATAGATACGTGTGAAAGGAGATTGTGATCATGCAATATCGCCCCTTTGGTGAACTTGGTTATGATGTCTCGGCCCTGGGTTTCGGTTGCATGCGCTTCCCCACTACGGAGGAGGGCCATATCGACGAGGAAGAGGCCACACGCATGCTGCACTATGCCATCGATCACGGGGTCAACTATCTGGACACCGGCTATCCCTATCATGATGGCGAGAGCGAGCCCTTTTTGGGTCGCGCCCTACAGGGCGGCTATCGAGAACGGGTAAAACTGGCCACCAAACTGCTGTTGCGTGTTGCCGAAAAGCCCTCCGATTTCGACCGCCTTTTGGATGAGCAACTGGAACGCCTGCAGACGGACTATGTGGATGTCTACCTCCTACACGGCCTGCGCAAGGGCCGATGGGAACGCGGCTGTGACATGGGAATCCTGGACTGGCTGGAGAAACCCCTTATCGACGGTCGCGTCAAGGCCATTGGCTTTTCCTTCCACGATACCTTTCCGGTCTTTAAGGAGATCATCGACGCCTATGACGGCTGGCAGGTTTGTCAGATCCAGTACAACTATATGAACGAGCAATACCAGGCCGGCACGCGGGGCCTGCGCTATGCGGCTTCCAAGGGGCTGGCCATGGTGATCATGGAGCCCCTGCTCGGCGGTAGGCTGGCCAATCCGCCGGGGCACATCCAGGAGTTGTGGGATTCCACCGAGCAGCAGCGCAGCCCCGCCGAATGGGGTCTACAGTGGGTATGGGACCAGCCCGAGGTCTCGGTGGTGCTGAGTGGCATGAGTACCATGGAACACGTGCGCGAGAATGTGGCCAGTGCTGATCGCTCCGGGGTGTGCACCTTGACGGGGGACGAATTGGGGCTCATTCACGGGGTGCGCGACGTCTACCGTTCCCTTTCAGCGGCCCCCTGCACGGGCTGCGGCTACTGCATGCCCTGTTCCCAGGGCGTCAATATCCCCCGCACCTTTGACCGGTTCAACGCCGGGGTGCTATCGAAGGATATGGAGGCGGCGCGCAAGCGGTATTTACGGTTGTTCTCCGATCAGGACGAGAGCATTCTGGCCAATTCCTGCATCCAGTGTGGAGAGTGCGAGGAGAAATGTCCCCAGGGCATTCCCATCAGCGAATGGATGCCCTACATACACGAGGTGATGGCTGAGGACCGTGTCTACGATCCCGACGAGGCGCCGCCAGCCAGGATGCGCTAGAATCAGGAGACCCTAGAGGTTTTCGCCCGATGAGAAATTGGTTTGGTCTTGATCTTTGCGGGGCCCATACTACCGGGAAAAGTTTGGCAAACCTTTAGGATCTTGCGGATTCATCGACCGCCATTTATCAACGTAGGAGTTACCTATGTCAACACCCACGCTCTATCCATTACGGCTCAAGGAGAAATTTCGCGACTATGGTTTCGGTGATCGCTGGATGGTGGAGGTATTTGAAAAGGAGAATTTGCCCCAGGATCACACCCTGGCCGAGACCTGGGAGGTGGTGGATCGCCCGGGCGAATCGAACGATATCCTTAACGGTCCCCTTGCGGGGAGGACCCTGCACCAGGCCATCGAGACCTACGGCGAGGCCCTGCTGGGCAGCGACATGATGGAGCGGTTCGGCACCCGCTTCCCCCTTATCATCAAATTCCTGGATGCCTCCAAGGTCCTCGGCGAGCAGATTCACCCCGATGACGAACATGCCAAAGCCCTGGGCGGCTTTGACACGGGCAAGACCGAGGCCTGGTACATGATCAAGACCCGGCCAAAGGCCACGATCCACGTGGGGAACCGGGAGGGCGTCACGCGGGAGCAGTTGATAGAAGCCCTGTTGAACGGCAACTCCGTCTCCTGCATGAAAGAGTACGAGGTCGAGCCGGGGGACAGTTTTCTGATCTATGCCGGGGTGATGCACTATGCCAGGGGCGGCGCCCTGTTCTGTGAGATCATGCAGAACTCGGACATCACCTACAGCCTCAAACACTATGTGGACGAGGCAGAACCGGGCCGGGAGCGAGAGCGCGCCGAGGAACTGGCGGAGCAGATCCATCTGGAGGACGACTTTGATTGCAAGACGTCCCACGTGGCCATTGAGCGCGGCCCCAATACACAGACTTTTGTCTTTGCCTGCCAGCACTTTGCCATGGAACGCCTGGATCTGACGACGGGTCACGTCCTCGCTCTGGATGGCAGGCGCTTTTACGTCCTCTCCCAGATCGAGGGGATATCACGCGTCATCTGTGGGGACAGCGTCGAGACGCTGCGTGCGGGGAACAGTTGCCTGCTGCCCGCCTCCCTGGACAGGGTACACCTGGAGCCCCGGGGCGACGCCGCCCTTCTCAAGATGTACGTGCCCGACCTGATGGCCAACATCGTCCAACCCCTGCGTGCCCAGGGTATCGATGATGACGAGATCGTGGGGCTGGGAGGACGTACGGAACTGAATGATTTACGTGATCTGGTGTAGTGACGTGATCGACAGACGAGGGTTGCGCGCCGTGGCCTCTGAGGATATACTGCTTCCATCATGGAGAACAGGGAGTGCATGCAGGATTGGCAGACGCATGGCCCAAACTCCGACCAACGCCATTTATACTTTATGGGAGGTACATTATGGTTCAATCCAACAAACTCCGTCAACTATTGGATGAGGGCAAGCCCAGCCTCTGTGTGCGGGTGAACACCCTTTGGCCCGATCTCGTCGAGATTGTGGGCAACCTCGGCATCTACGACTATATCGAGTTCGCCGAAGAGTACGCCCCCTTTGATCTCCAGGGCATGGACAACTTTTGCCGCACCGCCGAACTGCATGATCTGGGCACCATGATCAAACTCGACCAGGATCCGCGGCTGTTCCTGGCCCAGAGGGCCATCGGCAGCGGCTTCCAGAGCGTCCTCTTTGTCGATTGCCGCACCAGGGAAGAGGTCGAGCGCTGTGTGCGCATCTGTCGACCCGATACGCCCGAGGATGGTGGCCTGTATGGGGCTGCCGGGCGCCGCTTTGCCTATGGAAGCAGCGGCCACAAAGAGTTTTCCCAGGTGTTGCGTGATATCGTCGTGGCCATCATGGTGGAGAAAAAGGTGCTGGTGGACGACCTGGAGAACGTGCTCTCGGTCCCTGGTGTGGATATGGTGCAGTGGGGCCCCTCGGACTATACCATGAGCAGCGGACTCGAGCGCGGTGATCCAAAGGTCAAGGAGGCCGAGCGCTATGTGATCGAGACGTCCCTCGAAATGGGCGTCGCCCCGCGCATCGAGTTGAATGACCTGGACGATGTGGAATACTATTTGGACCTGGGTGTGAAACATTTCCGCATTGGTAACGACATATCGATACTGCGTGACTTTTGGCAGGAAAAGGGCACCAGGCTGCGCGATATGCTGGCCGGGAGCTAAGGAAATAGGTGATATCCAGCGCGAGGTGACGGGGGGCAGTACCCGTCACCTCGCATGAGACGATACGGGCCCATCGTGGAGGCCAGCGTGAAGGGAGGTGCACATGGAAGTGCGAACGTTTGGGGATAGCGATCTGAAATGTTCGGCGTTGGGATTCGGTACCTGGGAGATGAGCACCACCCAGTATGGACATATCGACGTACAGGAGGCCAGTGAGGCGGTACATGCGGCCCTCGATCGGGGCATCACCCTCTTTGACACCGCCGAGGCTTATGGCCCCTACCATTCGGAGGAACTCTTGGCCAGGGCCCTGGGCTCTCGCCGCAAGGATGTCGTGTTGGTGACCAAGGTGGGTTTTGTCTACGACGGCGATGAGATCGTGGGGCGCAACTCTTGTTATGATTATATTGTAGAGCGCGCCGAGGGCTGTCTGAGGCGGCTGGATACCGATTGGATCGACCTCCTGTTGATCCACTGGCCCGATCACGACACTCCCTATGATGAACCCATCCGCGCCCTGGAGGATCTCAAAAAGGCAGGCAAGATCCGCCACTATGGCGTCTCCAACTTTGCTCCAGCCATGATGGACGTGTGT
>JBKHJO010000006.1:0-79408 GCA_046538105.1 Anaerolineales bacterium
TTGATCGAGTTGCTCAATCGACATGCCGCGACCGTCAAGGTCGGCATGACAGTGCTTTTCATCGTCCTTGCGGGCTGGCTTGTCTACAGCATTGTGGCATTCTAGGAAGGATCCTTCACTCGGGTCTTTGATCCATCATCGTTGAAGTGGAATCCTGGCCGCACACAGGGGGCGTGGGTAACCACGCTTGGTGACTTTGGATCGCTTTTGGCTATCTCGTGCCAAATTACGATTTGCACGATCTGGCATCTGCTGCTATACTATTGGTTACGTCCTTGTATGTATTTCATACAAGGGGTCATTGATCTTGTGCTCTCTATGTGTTTGGGATCAGGAGCGAGGGCAGAAGAATTTGATAGTGGAGCCCGTAGTGGGTTTTTGCTTCTGATGGCGATTCACAGGAGATCATTGTCTCTTGATCGCTATCTCTTTTTCTGCGATGGTGGCTGATTGTCATCCTCTGGAGAGTTGAAGGGATGTATTGTGTTTCGATAGCATTGGTCGGGAGGGCAATGCAGCGATAGTGGGGAATTCTTGGAAAGGGGTGAAACTCACTAGTATGGCAAGTGTTGTTCGACGAGATGGAGAGTCGATCGAAGGTTTATTGAAGCGTTTTCGCAAGGCGGTTCAGCGGGAGAGGATACTCTCTACCGTTCGGCGTCGCCGCTTTTATGAAAAGCCTTCTCAGGAGCGCAAGCGGCAAGCGGCTCGGAAACTGAGAAAGAGCCGCAAGACGACGCGCAAGATGAAGAATCGTCGTTGGTAGAGTTCATTGGTCTATCTGATTGGACAGGGATCATAGTTCTTCGAATAGCGGTGGATTTGGGTTATTGGCGGGAGCAGATGAGTATGCTATCTTGGAGAAAAGTTCTGGCAGGAGGGTATTTTGGGTCGTAAAGTTCATCCCATTGGATTCAGACTTGGTATTAACGAGGAATGGCGCTCGAACTGGTACGAGGAGGGCGAAGAGTACGCCCGACTGATCAAAGAAGATAAGGAGATACGCGACCTTATTCATAATGAAGTGGGGCGGGCAGGGATTTCTCGCATTCAGATCGAGCGGTTTCCCAAACGTATCGTGATAGAGATACAAACGGCTAAGCCGGGCGTGGTCATTGGGCGTCGAGGTTCCACGGTAAAAGCCCTCAAGGACAATCTTGAGGAGTTGACGGGAGTGACGGGCAGCAATCTGAGACTTGACGTGCAAGAGATAGAGAATCCCGAAACGGATGCTCACGTCGTGGCAGAGAATATCGCCGATCAGATAGAGCGACGCGTCTCCTATAGACGAGCGATGCGTCGCGCGGTTTCGACGGCCATGCGGGCGGGGGCAGAAGGCGCAAAGGTGGCCTGCAAGGGCCGACTGGGGGGCACCGAGATGTCCCGGCGAGAGTGGACTCACGAGGGGCGCGTTCCCCTGCACACGTTGAGGGCCGACATCGATTTTGCTCGCTACGAGGCTGTCACCGCGTTTGGGCACATAGGTATAAAGGTTTGGATCTATCGCGGAGATATTTTGCCGACGTTGGAAGAATCGGCAACTGCATAAGGAGTTCTCTGTAATGTTAATGCCAACACAGTTAAAGTATCCGAAGCATCATCGCGGCCGCATGAAGGGCAAGGCCTCTCGAGGATATGAGGTCTCCTTTGGCGATTACGGCCTAAAGGCGCTGGAACCAGCATGGATCACCAGCCGACAGATCGAGGCCGCGCGACGTGCAATCGTTCGTCACATGAGGCGCAGGGGGCAGCTTTGGATTCGCGTTTTCCCCGACAAGCCGGTGACCCAAAAGGCGGCCGAGACCCGACAGGGAAGTGGCAAGGGGGCTGTAGACCACTATGTGGCTGTGGTAAAACCGGGCCGCATCATTTGCGAGATAGGAGGTGTTGATGAAGAAGTGGCCCAGAGAGCACTTTGGTTAGCCAGCCAAAAACTTCCTATCAAGACCCTCTTTGTTTCCCGCGACGCGACTACCGCTGGAGGAGCGTCATAGGGCCATTTGGGGCTATGACGTCAATCCCTTGCTTCGAGAAACAGAGGGTCGATGATCAATAAAGTGGAGGAGCTTTGTATTGCCTTTTGTACACTGACGGGCGTTCTCTTCTGGAAGCATCGGTATGGGCGGTATCCGCGCTTGGGCGGCGTTGTTAAAGGAGGTAGGTCTCTGTTATGTATGCCGTTGGAAGTAAGGTAGTACATCCTTACCATGGAGCGGGAACCATCGTTCGCATCCAGGAAAAGAGCATCGGCGATTCCAGCAACTTTTACTATGTGATAGACACTATACCCAGTCCTCGGGAGATGCGCTTGATGGTGCCTGTAGACGATGCCGAGCATGTGGGTTTACGGCGGGTGGGAGAGTCCTCCAGGCTGCGCGAGATGCTTTCTACTCTCACCAAAGCCCCTGGCGAGGATGAGATAGAGACGGATTTTCGCTCTCGCAAGGCCGTTATGAGCGAGCGCCTTCAATCAGGGCAATTCTCAGAGGTGGTAAAGGTTGTGCGTGAACTGTTTGCCATGAGCCTCCATCGCTCGCTGGGGACCACGGATCGCCGGTTTCTGGAACTGGGTAAAGAGGTACTGGCTGGGGAACTCGCTCTCGCAGCGGATATCGATAGAGAGGAAGCCATGCAAGAGATCGAGGAGAAACTGCAGGAGATGGTCCCTGAAAGAGAAAAGGAGTAAATCTCGCCGTTTATCAGGCGGTTTTCAGGGGCTTTTGATGTAGATATTCAGGCGTGCAACGCGTAAAGATTTGTGGTCTACCATGGTGCTCATTTCTACAATGTCCTCGTACACGTATTTGGCCAATGTGAAGTTGTTTGATCTGAAATTATGATATAAGGTCATGGGGCGAGATCAAAACCGGCCAGAATATCCGCCGGCTGGCCAATCTCGGAGGGAATTTCCTTGAGCCGTAAAGCCCGCTAGCACCATGAATTCGGCGAGATGCAAGATACCGTCACAAGATGGAACCGAAACGCAGTTATGCCTCTGCCTCAGCTATCCGCCCAAGAGGCCGCCGACTTGGTCGTCGAACATTTGGTTGATCGCACACGGTCCCGCAGGTCGCGTCTGCGAAACCAGCGCGGGCACACGCCCGAAATATGACATTGTCAAGCTATATAATTGTCATAAACACATTGACCGCTGTTACAACAGCGGTCAATGTGTTTATGAGTATATAGTTCGTGGCCTTTGTTATCTGAGATAGTCCATCAGTTGTTTGCGACGATAGGGGCATCGCAGCCTATCCAGGGCCTCATGCTCGATCTGGCGGATACGCTCTCGCGTGAGGCCAAATTTCTGTCCCACTTCTTCCAGCGTATGTGCGCGGCCGTCCCGAAGCCCGAAGCGTAGACGAAGGATGCGCGCTTCGCGAGGACTGAGGGAGGTCATGATATTTTGCAGCGCTTCGCGAAGGAGATGCTGATAGGTGACCTCGGTGGGGGTGAGAGAATCGTCATCCTCGATAAAATCGCCAAATTCGGAATCGTCATCCTCGCCCACGGGCATTTCCAGTGAGATGGGGTAGCGGGAACTTCGCATCAGAAGCTCGATCTTACTCACGCTAATTCCCGTTCTCTCGGATATTTCTTCTTTTGTGGGACGCTCTCCTGTTTCCTTTTCATAACTCTCTATGGCACGATAAATGCGGCGGATCTGGTCTCCTGCATGGACGGGGATACGAATAAGTCTGCTCTGTTGAGCAAGGGCCCTGGTTATTCCCTGCCGAATCCACCATGTGGCATAGGTGCTGAACTTGTACCCTCGGCGGTAATCGAACTTTTCCACCGCTTTCATCAGGCCGATATTCCCTTCCTGTATCAGGTCGAGGAGGGGTACACCGTTTCCCGTGTACTTTTTTGCCACGCTGACTACCAGGCGAGTATTCGCCTCGGTAAGTTTTTTGCGAGCCTTGTCGCCTTTTTCAATGGCCCTGCGTAGTTTGTCCTCTTCCTCTGGGGAGACATCCCCTTCCTTTAATTTCTTAAGGCCTTCCCTCCCCTCCTCCATCTGGCGTGCTAATGTCACCTCTTCTGATTTTTCAAGCAAAGGGACGCATCCCATCTGTCGGAAGTATAGGCTGATGGCATCGTCTACGGATATGCCATCCACATTCACGTATTCTTCTGTATTATCGAGGATGTTTTCGTGGTCCTCAAGGTTCTTTTCTTCATCCTCGATCTCTTTATCTTCTGACAATTCCTCTTGCTCCTCCTCAAACAAAGAAGAGTCTGAGAAGTCGTCGCAGTATCCGGAGAGGCCTAACACGATATCAATGCCTTCGTCGATTAGTTTTGCGAATAGCGCGTCGACTTGCGGGATGCACGTCTCTACTTCAGGATAGATTTCTAACAACTCGTTACTTGTGACATAACCTTGCGCCTTTGCATTTTCTAGCAGATCTTCCAACATATCCACTGGTCTCCCCATTCTACATAGCATTGTAGACTGAAACCTTTTCTGTTGGCCAGAAGCGCTGACGAAATCTCGAAAGGCACCTCCTTTCCTTTGTCTAACAAAAAGGGAGACCCCTCGACCGCTAAAGTCTGCCAAAAAACAAAAACGCTCGGTCGCCTGTCCTCATATCTCAGGGAGGACCGCTACCGAGCTCAGCAGTCAAGGGATCTCTCATCTATACCCTCTCACGTTAACTCTTATGAATGACCCACACCTATATTATACTCCTAATAGCGTTCCAGGTCAATAGTTTTTTTAACTTTTCCGTAACTTTTTCGTTAATTGTCCCTATTCTGCGATTGCGTACGCTTCGATGCGTCTTGGCGGTGGTTGTGTGTCAAGATTCCTCGCAGGATCGATGGGGTTTGGGATGCACCGGATGATGTGATCTTAACGTGTGTTTTCTGATTTGGCAGTTCACGAGAGAAAGGCGGCTCCTCTAAGGTGGAGTAGCGGTGAGTTTCCTGGCGAGTTCTGAGAGAGAGCAAAAGTATGGCCATGGGGCGGGCTTGTGAGATGGTAGAACACGGGGAGGGTAGACGGGTGATTTAGGACTGTAGAATTTTGTTGATTATGCTATAATATCGAGTGGTGTGCGGGGCTAGTGCCCATCTTGCCTCCGTACACACAGTGTAGTAGAATGGATCGGCGGCGCCCCAGCGGGGGGTGCGTGGAGTAGATTTTCTGGTGTAGAGGAGGTAAGCGAAATGCGAGTGACAATCGAGCGAGAAGAGTGTATTGCTTGTGGTGCCTGTCAGGACGAGTGTCCTGAGGTCTTTGAAGAAGATGAAGACGGGATGAGCCAGATCGTTGAAGAGTACCGGGTTGATGACGATCCTGGTGTGGGCGATATACCAGATGACCTGGAAGAATGCGCCCAGATGGCGGCCGACGTGTGTCCCGTCTTTATCATCGAAGTTGGGGAGTAGACATCGGCTTGTGAGAGAGGCCTCGTGATCGTCTGTGTTCTGGTGTCTTCCCAGTGATCGAGATATAGGCAATGCATCACGTTCACAGGCCATTGTCTCTTTCGACCTGAGAGCGTTGCCTGGCAAGATGGCCGAGATCGGGCATCGATGCGTTGCGGCAGGAGCCGCATGGGTCGATGCCGATCTCGGTTTCGTGTTGTGTAAAATAACTCAATCCAAGCGGCCCCCAGCGCAGCTGTAACCGTTTTGGATGTCTATGGCTGATGTGGGCCTCTGATCCTCGTCAGGTGTTTTCCCTCATGAGCATCGCAGAAGGGAGATCGCCTGCTTCCTCCGCTGACCATACCGCATTGAGGACGGCGCGGACAGTGGCTGTTGCGGCCATGTCGGTGATCAGGGAGTGGTGCGCTTGCACGCGGCCCGTCGCCAGGGAGAAAAAGGTGTCCCCGTCGTACCTGGCGCCGGCGGATCTCGCCATCTGCAGATCATGGAGCATTGATCGTTGTTTCTAGTTGCTTAGGGCATTTCCCAAGATCGTTGGCAGTACCAAATCGCTTGAAGCCCCCTTAACCTCAACGCCTTTCCCTCCGATCGATGCCAGACAGTGATTCATTTTTGACTTTCTCAATATTTCAAGTATAATATTTGCTCAAGTGTAGGTAGTCTGAAAGGTGGCGGCATCTGGCGAGCCGCGGCAAGTGTTGGCAAAGTATGGTCTGATGCCTAGCGACGTCAAGGACGCTGTCGACAGGGCACTGGCGCGAGAATGAGGTCGTGCGCCAGATGAAATGCTTTTGCATGGGATGATCAAGTTTCAAGATTCTAGGAGCTTGGCGGAGGAGGTAAAAGATGGATAGCATGATATTTGTGGCTACGGCACATGGTCTTTATGTTTACGAACGCGAGGCGGAAGGCTGGGAGAAGGTTGTAGAGGGGTTGGAAGGGCAGGATGTCACGAGCGTCACAGCCAACGAACACGCCGTCCTGGCTGGGACGCCCGATGGCATCTTTATCTCGGAGGATGACGGCGTGTCGTGGTGGACGGCAAACGAGGGGTTGACGGAAAGGCACATTCGCTGGATGGCTAATCATCTCAACGATCCCTGGTTAGCGTATGCCGGCACGGAACCGGCGACCATCCATTTCTCGGACGACGGTGCGGAAACGTGGCAGGAGTGCCCCGAAGTGGCTGATTTACGGGATGCCAACGACTGGTACCTTCCCTATTCGCCCGAGGCGGGCTGCGTGCGGGGCTTTGCTTTCCACGGCTCACGCGGGTATGCTGCCGTGGAGCAGGGCGGTTTGCTGCGCAGCGATGACGAGGGCCGGTCGTGGCGCTTGGCCGAGGGAACCACAGGTGATCCCCATGCGCCTCAGCTGGATTCCAACATCCACACTGACGTTCACTCGGTTGCGGTTCACCCCTCTTCGCCGGACCTGGTCTTTGCTCCAACAGGTGGCGGTCTGTACATCTCTGAGGATGGAGGCGACACGTGGACCCACGTCTACGATTGCTATTGCCGTGCGGTGTGGGCCGATCCCGATGATCCCGATCATCTCATCTTTGGCCCCGCCGATGGCGTAGACGAAAATGGCCGGATCGAGAGGACGACTGACGGTGGCGAGACGTGGGAGGAAGCGTCGGAGGGGCTGGATGTCCCGTGGCTCCATCACATGGTGGAGCGCTTTGAGCAGGTGGGCGATGAGCTGATGGCCGTACTATCCAACGGTCATCTGATGGCGACATCACTGGAGAACCTTGCCTGGAGGCGCGTTCTCGCCGACCGGGCAGAAATCTCGGCGGTGGTATCGTTGAATAGATAGAAGAGATTGACTCATTATAAAGTCGAAGCGAGGGCCCTGGGAAGAGAAGAAATGAGCATCTGGGCGTCGTCACACGCCACAGAAATCAGGGATCTGGAACAGAAAGCACCCGGTGGCAAAGCCACCGATGGGATTCGTTCCTGCGGTGCTGCGATTGAGAACAAAGTGTCAATCACAGTTTCATTGGGAAAAAGGAGTTAGACGATGGCCAATATAGCCATTAACGGATTTGGAAGAATAGGCCGAGCGGCATTCAAGATCATCCTGGACACAGCGGAACTGGACTTGGTTGCCATAAACGATATCGTCCCGGTGGAGAACCTGGCTTATCTGTTGAGATATGACAGCGCCTATGGCCGATACGAAAAGTCTGCGAAGGTTGATGGCGACGACCTGGTGGTGGATGGGAAGAGATATCCGGTGCTCAAGGAGAGAGACCCCACCGATCTCCCATGGGACGAGATGGGCGTGGATATCGTGCTGGAGTGCACGGGCATCTTTACCCAGGGTGAGGATATGGAGAAGCATCTTCAGGCTGGGGCCAAGTACGTCATTCTCTCTGCACCAGCCAAAGGAGAGGGGATTCCCACGGTCATTCACGGCGTTGCTGAGCCAGAGGAGAGTTCGCCGCGCATGATCTCTTGCGCGAGCTGCACCACGAATTGCATCACGCCCGTCGTGGAGGTGATGGGACGCAGGATTGGCATCGAGAAGGCGATCATGACCACGATTCACGCCTACACCTCCTCTCAGGCAATCGTGGATAGCCCAAGCCGCAAGATCCGCCGTGGACGTGCCGCGGCCGCCAACTTTGTGCCCACCTCTACGGGTGCGGCCATCGCCACCACTAGAGCTCTCCCCGAGTACGAAGGCAAGTTCAACGGCGTCGCCGTGCGCGCCCCCGTGATCGTGGGCTCCATCGCCGATATCATCTTTGTCACCTCCCGGGAAACGACCGCCGACAAAGTCAACAATATCTTTCGGGAGGAGGCTGAGAGTGAAAAGTACGAGGGCATTCTGGGAGTCTCGGAGGATCCCATCGTCTCGTCCGACATCATCAAGGATCCTCGGGCCTCCGTCGTCGACCTGGGTATGACCCAAGTGGTGGACGGAAACCTGATCAAGGTGATGAGCTGGTACGACAACGAGTGGGGTTTCACCAGCCAGATGATCAGGGAGGCCGTAAGACTGACTAAAGAGGCCCCCGACCTATAGAAGAATGGAACTATCGACGCGCAGGGGATGCGGGGGCCTGCGGGGCCTGTCGGGCTTTTCCTGTCTCCCAGTCGCCTGCGCGTCAGATCGCGGACGACGGCGTAGGAATCGTATTGGACAGCGGGGAGCCTATTTCAGCCTGGGAGATTCCTACAATCGCGTCGCGGTACGGGCTGACGTGAGGGGGGCAAAGGATTAGCGGGCCCTGGCAGTGGTGGTGCTGAAGCAAGTCTTGCTAGAGGGCGAGTGGCAGACATCATCTGGGAGATGCCCGATGAATATCGTGGGTTGCTCGCTGCGGAACCACCGGAGATGGGGTCACCCTCAAGAGCCTGAATCACCATCCGTTAATCTCTCGGATTGTTGAAGTTTTCATGCAGGACGTTTCTGGGAGGGTGTGATAGAACGAGTGGATGCAATCGTCGTTGGAAGCGGGCAGGGAGGTGTGCCGCTGGCCACGTATCTGGCGAACGAGGGGAAGGATGTCGTCATTCTCGAGCGGGGTAATTGGGGGGGACCTGTCTGAACTATGGGTGTACGCCATCAAAGATGCTTCTGGCTTTCACGCATGCGGCGGCTGGGGCGCTAGAGCGATGACTTGGGAGTACACGCAGATGTAGAGGTGGGTTTCCCGGCTGTGATGGAACGTAAGAGGGATGTCATAAGCTCGTGGAGCGAGGGTGTCCAGACACGGCTGCAGAACGCCGGTGTTCGCATTGTGGAGGCCAAGGCGTCCTTTGTGGACACCCGCACGGTCAATGGCGGTGACCTTATGGTGTAGGCACCCTTGGTGGTGATCAACAGGGGCAAGTCGCCAGCCGTGCCGCCCATTCAGGCATCGAGGAGGTGCCCTACCGCAACGGAGGAGCCAACCACCGAAGCCACGAGGACAGCAGAGGAGATAGTACCTGCGGGTACTGGGTACCCCGGTTGCTGAGGAGACGCCTACAGCGGAGAGAGAGTGTGTGTTGCGGGTCAGCGCGTTTTCCATTGCGCAGACAGATCCGGCGCAAATATCGTCCGACAGTGAGGTTCTGATCGCCAATCATATCTATGACTACCTGGTGGATTTGGAGAACGAGGTTCGGCCGCGGTTGGCGCAGGATTCTTGAGTTGTCGAGCCTCGTAGATTACAATGTCGGGTGGTGTCCAAGGAGGAATACGCGGTTCTCAGGGGAACTACTATGCTGGTTTTCCTTGTTCTCTGATGGTGGCCAGCGTGTGAAGCCTGTGCTGGACCTGGACGTGTAGATTTAATAGAATAGTCTGGTGGCACCCTGAAGGGGGTGCTTGGTTAAATATCCTTGGTAGAGGAGGTAAGCGAAATGCGAGTGACAATCGAGCGAGAAGAGTGTATTGCTTGTGGTGCCTGTCAGGACGAGTGTCCTGAGGTCTTTGAAGAAGATGAAGACGGGATGAGCCAGATCGTTGAAGAGTACCGGGTTGATGACGATCCTGGTGTGGGCGATATACCAGATGACCTGGAAGAATGCGCCCAGATGGCGGCCGACGTGTGTCCCGTCTTTATCATCGAAGTTGGGGAGTAGACATCGGCTTGTGAGAGAGGCCTCGTGATCGTCTGTGTTCTGGTGTCTTCCCAGTGATCGAGATATAGGCAATGCATCACGTTCACAGGCCATTGTCTCTTTCGACCTGAGAGCGTTGCCTGGCAAGATGGCCGAGATCGGGCATCGATGCGTTGCGGCAGGAGCCGCATGGGTCGATGCCGATCTCGGTTTCGTGTTGTGTAAAATAACTCAATCCAAGCGGCCCCCAGCGCAGCTGTAACCGTTTTGGATGTCTATGGCTGATGTGGGCCTCTGATCCTCGTCAGGTGTTTTCCCTCATGAGCATCGCAGAAGGGAGATCGCCTGCTTCCTCCGCTGACCATACCGCATTGAGGACGGCGCGGACAGTGGCTGTTGCGGCCATGTCGGTGATCAGGGAGTGGTGCGCTTGCACGCGGCCCGTCGCCAAGGAGAAAAAGGTGTCCCCATCGTATAGGGTATGCACGGGGCGAATGGTGCGCGCCAGCCCATCGTGGGCGGCCTCGGCGAGATGATTGACGTGCGCGACATCCAGACGGGCGTTGGTGGCCACCACGCCGATGACGGTGTTCTCAAAGGCTGTTACGGTGTGTACGGAGCGGCTCTGCAGTGCGCGGGAAGTGTCGACGTACCGATCACCCTTATCGCTACGGGCGCCGGCGATGATCTCCCCGCTTGCCGGATCTATCACGTCGCCAAAGGCGTTTACCACGGCGAGGCTCGCCACGACGAGCCGACCGGCTTTTAGACTGGCCATGCCCAGTCCGCTCTTGGTGGCCCTCTCGATGCCCATCAATTTTCCGACTGTGGCGCCCGTGCCGGCACCCACATTGCCCTGGGTCGACGCTTTACCGGATGCCTTTTGACATGCCTCGTATCCCATAGGCGCGTCGGGTCGTATGGACGCGTCGCCCAGGCCCAGGTCGAACAGCACAGCCCCGGGCACGATGGGCACTTTTACGCCAGCATCATACCCGACCCCCTGTTCCTCCAGATAGCGCATCACGCCGTCGGCGGCGGCCAGGCCAAAAGCGCTTCCCCCTGTAAGTAATATGCCGTGGGCCTTTTGTATCAGGGTTCCTGGACGCAGGAGGGCCATCTCGCGTGTACCAGGCGCCAGTCCCCGCACGATACCGCCGGCGGTGGCCCCTTGGCGGCAGAGCACAACGGTGCAGCCGGTCAGCGCCTCGTCATCCGTGGCGTGTCCCAGTTCCAAACCGTGTACGTCGGTGAGCGATCCAGAAAAGAGCTCATGTTGCATGTTTCCCCCTCATCTCCACGACGAGATCCAGGATCTGCTCCGCCACCTGGAATTTGGGCAGGAGGGGAAGGGCTTTGGTCCGTCCATCAGGGGTGAGCAGCGTGACGCGATTGGTCTCTGTGCCAAATCCGCTATCCGGTGCGGAGACGTCGTTGGCTACTATGAGATCGAGGTTCTTGCGCCGCAGTTTGGCACGCGCGTTCTCCAGCAGGTTCTCGGTCTCGGCGGCAAATCCTACGACCGTTTTCCCATCGCCCTTTTTTCGTCTCTCAGCCACGGTGGCCAGGATGTCCTCTGTATGCTCCAGGGGAAGCCGAAGGACATCTCTGTCTTTCTTGATCTTTTGCCCGGCGGCCACTAAAGGACGATAATCGGCGACGGCGGCGGCCATGATCAGGATGTCGGTTGCCTCGAGTGCCTCCAGGACGCCCTCGCACATCTCTGCTGCCGTTCTCACGTTTACGGTCTCGACGCCGTAGGGAGATGGCAGGCAAGTGGGGGCACTTATAAGTACGACAGAGGCCCCCTGATCTCGCGCGGCCTCTGCAAGAGCGTATCCCATGCGTCCAGAGGAGCGGTTGCCCAGATGTCGCACGGGATCCAGAGGTTCCTGGGTCCCCCCCGCGGTCACCACCATGCGCGTTTTTGCCAGGGGGCCCTGGCGTCCCAGCGTCTTGCGCACGGCAGCGAGTATCTCCGCTGTTTCTACCAGGCGTCCCGCGCCCATGCGCCCAGAGGCCAATCGGCCATGGCCTGGCCCAACAAAGGTGGCTTCGCGCTCGCGCAACAGGTCGACGTTGTGTTGGGTCGCCTCGTTCTTCCACATGTCGGCGTCCATGGCGGGGGCGATGAGGAGAGGAGCCGTGGTGGCCAGGGCCGTGCTCGTGAGCAGATTGTCTGCCAGTCCCTGGGCAAGCCTGGCGATGGTGTTGGCCGTGGCGGGGGCGATGAGGAGGATGTCGGCCTTTTTCGCCAGGGAGATGTGAGCCATGTCGGTGTCACGGAGCAATTCGAACATATCCACCGATACGGGGCGCTTGCTGATGGTCTGGAAGGGCAGGGGGGTGATAAAGTGGGTCGCGGCCTCTGTCATGATAACGTCCACAATAGATCCCGCCTGAACCAGTTTGCTGCAGATGTCCACGGCCTTGTAGGCGGCGATCCCTCCGGTGACCCCCAGCACTACATTCTTGTCTTTGAGTATCATACGCGTTTTCTTTCCCTGTTCAACTGGTAGATGATGCGTAGTCCTTTGAGCGTCAGCCGCGGGTCGATATGCTCGATCACCCGCGTCTCGTTGCCGATGACGGGGGCCAGTCCCCCGGTGGCGATGACACGCATATCCTGCCCCAACTCCCGTCGAAAGCGCGTTACCATGCCTTCCACCAGCCCCACATATCCGTAGAGGATTCCAGAACGCATAGAGTCCGCCGTGTTGGTGCCTATGATCTTGCGAGGAGGGGTGAGGTCGATGCGCGGCAGCTTGGCCGTCCGCTGGAAGAGGGCCTCGGCAGCGATATGTATGCCGGGGGCGATGGCACCGCCCAGGTATTCGCCCTTGGAGGAGATAGCGTCAAAGGTGGTGCCCGTGCCAAAGTCGATGATGCACGCGGGCCCGCCGTAGTGGCGGTATGTGGCTATGGCGTTGACGACGCGGTCGGCGCCCACTTCTTGGGGGTTATCATAACGAATGGCCACGCCCGTCCTGATGCCGGTGCCCACGATGAGAATCTCCTGGCCCACATATTCGTCGAGCATCTCTGTAAAGATCTCGGTGACGGGGGGCACGACGCTGGAAAGGACGACACCCTCGATGTCCTCGATCGCCAGTGTGTTGTGACGTAGGAGATCGACAAAGAGCATACCGTATTCATCTGGCATCTTGTTATGGTCGGTACTGATGCGCCAATCGCTCAGAAAAGTCTCCCGCTTGTAGAGGCCCATGACGATGTTCGTGTTGCCGATATCGACGCAGAGTAGCATCTAACCTTTCTCCTTTTGCCATTCAGTATATTCTCTCTTAGAGATGCGAGCCACCCCGTCCCTCGCCGATCTGACGCAGGGCGGAGACGACGGCCACGGTGACGATGGCCGAGACGATAGCCTCGGGTATGCCATGAGTCAGACCGATCCCCCAGCCAGCCTCAAAGGGAATATAGTCACGCCAGACAGCGGCGGAGAGGACGAGCACGGTGTTTGTCAGGGAACCCACGGCTGCGGCCACGCTGAGGCCCACGATTTGGATGTCCGTGCGAGGCATCCACCAGTAGAGCCATGCGGTTGCTGCCACCGAGACGACGGCGAGCACGATGCCCAGCCATGAGATGGTCTGGTAGGTCTGGTAGCTAAAGAGCAGCATCAACACACACAGTATGCCGACCATGATGGAGAGAGTACGCTTTTTGGCTGCCTTGAGAAGGAGAAAGATCCATCCAGCCACAACACCTATCATGAGCCGGGGCAATATAGCCACGATGGGGTCCTTGAACATGGGGATGGTGGCGTTCATAAAACTTGCGAACCCAAAGCCCATACCGATGACCAGACCGACGATGGGTCCCTCCAGGATGCCGCCGATGATGGCCGGGATATGAGCGACGGTGGCGTTGGCGGCGGGTGTGGGGACGGGGATCATGCCGATGCGGGTAAATACGAGGAGCAGCGTGATGGCAAGAAGCAGGCCAGCGATGACGATACGACGAATGCTATCTTCGTTGGATCTCATAGTTCTCCTTTTTTCTAGGGTAAAGGTAGTTGCTGAACTGTCAAGACGACGGTGGTGGAAAGGACTGTCAGTCCAAGGGCGATATAGTCTTGTGGTGAGAAGGCAAAGGTGACGAGGTGGCTGCGCCCCTCGCCGCCGTGATAGCAGCGCGCACGCATGGCCAGGATCAACTCTTCGGCTCGCCGATAGGCGTCGACAAAGAGGGGCACGATAAGGGCCGCCACGCGCCGCGCGTTCTGGGCGAGTTGCCATCTGCCTCTATTCCTGTTGCTGATGTTGCGTGCATCCTGGGCTTTGGCGATAGACTCCAGTTCCTCGCCCAGGATGGGGACGAAGCGCAATGCTACCGCTCCCACGAGGGCGATCTCGTGTCCAGGCAGGCCCAGGCGATTCAAGGGGCGCAGGAGGCTCTCCAATCCACTGGTCAGGGAACTTGTCGTCGTGGTATTTGTCAGCAAACTGACGAGGAATATGAGGACGAGAAAGCGTATCAGAGAGACGATGACCAGCCGCAGGGCGACGGTTGAGATGTGCAGTTTGCCCCATGAGAGTAGCAGCGGTGTGCCAGGATCCGCGCGATAGAAAAGGAGTTGCAAGAGACTGAGGGCAACGATGACGGGCAGCGCCGGCCGGACGTTGGAGAGGAGATAGCCTACAGGAAGCCCGGCCATCAGCACACAGGACGTTACCAGGGCCAGAAGGAGAGCGTTGCTGGTGTAGGATGTTGCTACCAGCACGAGAGCCATCAGCGTGACGAATGTAATGAGTTTGGTCCTGGGATCCAGTCGATGTACGAAAGAATTGCCCGGGATATAGCGACCAAGGGTGACGTGTCTCAGGGCCTCATGGCCTGCCATATGGCCTCCTCTGTTTCCGCTTTCGTCAGTGGCGTGTCTGCTATGGGTATCCCGGCCTGGCGCAGCGTCCGGAGCACGCGCGTCGTCGTGGGAGGCTCCATACCATAGATTTCGAGGACATTTGCTTTTCCCAGGATCTCGCGGGTGGGGCCTGCAAGGACGGTCCTGCCCTTGTGGAGGACGGTGACGCGCTCCGCCAGTTCAGCCACCTCGTCCATGTCGTTGGAGACGAGAAGGATGGTTATGCCCCTATCGGTCTGAAGACGGCGCAGCACGTCGTGGATATGGGCCTGCCCTCGTGGGTCAAGGCCCGTGGTGGCCTCGTCCAATACCAGCAGGTCGGGCTCCATGGCCAGGACGCCCGCCAGTGCCACGCGGCGCATTTCGCCCCCGCTGAGAGAAAAGGTACGCCGATCTACAAAATCCTGGAAATCGAGGCCCACAGATTCCATGGCCCAATGCACACGTTCCAGGATCTCCTCTCTTGTAAGTCCCAGTTGGCGCGGACCGTGGGCGATGTCGTCACCCACATATTGCTCCAGGAACTGGTGGTGGGGATACTGAAAGACCAGTCCCACGCGGCGGCGCAGAGATACGATATTGCAGGCCGGGCTTGCCGTATCCTGTCCAAAGATCTGCACATGCCCTTCCTCTTGAGGGCACAACAGGCCATTCAAGAAACTGACCAGGGTGGATTTTCCGGATCCGCTCTCCCCGATCAGGGCGGCGAATTCCCCCTGGCGCAGGGTGAGATTGGCATTCTGCAGGCCCATGGCGGCAAGGGGCGTGCCGGCCATATAGGTATGGGAAAGTTCCCGCATAGAGACGATGACGTCATTCATGTTTCGATTTGCACCCGTTCAATCAGGGCTTCTATGAGGTCGTTTTCTGTCAGAATGGCCTTTCCGGGCAGGTAAAGCCCGCGCTGCTGCAGTTCCCGTGCTATGGCAGCGCTGACGGGCAAATCCAGACCCAGTTCGTCAAAGATCTTCTGATCCGCGAAAACGCTCTGTGGGCTGCCCTCCAGGGCCACACGTCCCCTGTCCAGCACGACGACGCGGTCTGCCAGGACGGCCTCGTCCATGGAGTGGGTAATGAGTATGAGGGTCAGTCCCCGGTCGTGTAGATCATCCAGCAGGGCCAGCACATTGCGCCGTGCGATGGGGTCCAGCATGGCCGTGGACTCGTCCAGGATCAGGCATTGTGGTTCCATGGCCAGCATGCTGGCTATGGCCAGCCGAGATTTTTGGCCGGCGGACAGATCGTGGGGGTTGCGGCCCTCCAGCCCCTGCAGGCCCACGTCTCGCAGGGCGCGGGCGATCCGTCGATGCAGTTCCTGTGTGGGAACGCCCAAATTCTCGGGGCCAAAGGCCACTTCCTCCCGCACGGTGGTGGCCACGAATTGGTTCTCGGGGTGTTGAAAGACGATGCCTACCGTGGCTCGGATCTCCAATAGGGCCCTTTCCGAGCCATGGCGCGTATTTTGTCCCCCGACCCACACGTCCCCTTTGGTGGGGACCAGCAGACCATTGAGGCACTTGGCAAGGGTCGATTTGCCGGAGCCGTTGTGTCCGACGATGGCCACAAAGTCACCCGCGTTAACGTAGAGATCGATGCCGCGCAGCGCCTCTACGGCCCGAGTCCCCTCGTCGTATGTATAGTGTACGTTGCTGGCCTGTATAAGTTGCCGCGATGTCATATGCGCTCCACAAAAGAAAATGGCCCTGCGTCACAGAGACGGCAAGGCCATACGGAAGTCGGATAAGAATGTTCTTCCGTCGTCTCGGTCAGACGCTGATCCAAGCGACGATTTGTCAAGGAATAATGGCTCGGTGCCTCAATAGGGTCACCTGCGATCCCCATTATAGGACGATATGAGCGGAGATCAAAATGCACCATACATAGGATTCTTGGGGTTCGAGGGTGCCAGTTCGCCGTGACGACACGATGTGCTATAGTAGCCGTGCACAGGCTATCACGGCATTCATCACAGTGGCAGGGAATAATATAACGGGAGGATGACATGAGAGCAGCCGTCTTTTATGGGGCAAGGGATCTGCGCATCGAGGAGAGGGAAGGTCCTCGGGCGGGAGAGGGGGAGGTGGTCGTGGAGGTACTGGCCTGTGGCATCTGTGGCACGGATCGTCACATCTATCATGGGCAATTTGCCGCCAAGCCACCCGTCGTGCCAGGACATGAATATACAGGGCGTATCGTGGAGGTGGGGAAAGGGGTGAGCGGTCTTGCCGTGGACGATCACGTGGCCATCGATCCCAATATTCACTGTGGCGCGTGCCGCTTCTGCCGACGTGGAGATATACATCTGTGTGAGAACCTGTCTGCTCTGGGGGTGGATATGGACGGCGGATTCGCCGAACTGGCGGTCGCCCCGTCCCGGCAGTGCTATCTGCTTCCTGACTCGGTTTCGCCGTTGGAGGGGGCTTTGGCAGAGCCTCTGGCCTGTTGCGTGCACGGCATCGATCTGGCAGAGGTCGGGGTGGGAGATAGGGTCGCCGTCATCGGGGGTGGGCTGATAGGGCAGATGCTGGCCCAATTGGCGCGCCTGCGCGGGGCCGGCTATCTTGTACTGAGCGATCCTATTGTGGCTCGCCGTGAGATGGCTCTGTCCCTGGGCGTGGATGCGGTGATAGATCCCACGTCGTCCAACGCCCTTCAGGAGACACCTCTTGGGGAGGGGGCGGATGTGGTCATCGAGGCCGTGGGATCGGCGCAGACGGCGGTCCAGGCCATCGAGTGGGCTGCCCCGGGGGGTACCATTGTCTGGTTCGGCGTGGCCCCGCCGGGTGACACGGTAGACGTGGAGCCCAATCTTGTCTTCCGCAAGGAGCTTACGATAAGAGGATCCCTGGTCAACCCGCACACCCACGGACGCGCCCTCGCCCTGTTGGCCTCGGAGCAGGTGGACGTGGCCCCTCTCATCACGCGGACTATTGGCCTGGACGCCCTTTTACAGGTTCTCTCGCAGGGTCCTGACGAGGAGATAAAGACTGTGGTGACGCCTACGCGGTAGGTTGGATAAGGAACATCTCTGCGGGGGAAGGCCCTAGTCAACACCTCCTGCTCACGGTGGTGCGTCAACTGCCCCCACCAGTAGCAACTCGAACCTAGGAGAAAAAGCGCTCGTAATCGTTGTGATCACCAATCCAGAACCACGTTACCGTATCGCCCTCCCAAAGAGCGATGGCACGATAGCCTCGGCTCATCCTTACAGACCAAATGTTCTCCTTGCGGTTGATGCACTTGAATCGCAGAGAAGGGTGAAAAGGATTATTCATCATCAGGTAACGGTAAAGATCCATCTTGGACCCGCTGTATCCGTGGTACTGTACAGTGTGGGGAAGGGCCCTCTTTTCTGGGGCGCAAGGTACCAGGCGGATATGCGTGCCCCGTCCCATCCGTCGTATTGAGTCTCGTAGACTTGCCGATGACGGGATAGTCCACCTTCTGGAAATCGGCTTCCAGTTCTCCTGACGAATTTGCCGGGCAAGGGTGATTCAAGGTTGAAGAGTTGTCGGGCGGCGTGGGATACTTGACGGGCTGTGGCGCTAAACTAGAATAGACACTCTGCTTTGCGACTATATATTCTGAAAGTATGTGTGAGAGATTGACCATCCAGACCGTCATGCGCGCTTTGCAGCCACCCTTGCCGGGATTGAGGGCGCAGTTGCCCATGGCTCCCGATCCGCGGGTATTGCCGGGAGATGGCTGTGAGGGAGATCCCCGTGAGGGGGCGGTGCTCCTTCTCCTCTATCCTCGAGAGGGACGGCTTTTTCTCCTTTTGACCCGTCGCAGTACATACGTTTTCCACCATAAAGGACAGATATCTCTCCCCGGCGGAGCGAGGGAGCCCGGCGATACTTCGTTGTGGCAGACGGCCCTGCGAGAGGCCGCCGAAGAGGTGGCCGTCGCGCCAGAAGAGGTTCGCTATGTGGGTATACTCAGTCCCCTCTTTATAGCGGCGAGCCGTTTCGAGGTGCACCCCTTTATCGGGTATGTGCCTGTGCGGCCGGATTTCGCTCCCAACGACTATGAGGTGGCGGCATTGATAGAGATGCCTCTGTGCAGGCTTCTAGCAGAGGATGCCAAGGATGAAGATGTATGGGTTCGACAGGGGATCGAGAGGCGTGTGCCCCTGTATCTCTATGGTGAGCATATCATCTGGGGGGCGACGGCCATGATACTCTGCGAACTGGAGACCGTTTTGCGCGCCGAGGTCGACACGTGCTCTTTCCTTTCCCCCTCTTAGCCCCTCTTTGAGAATGCTAGGGCTGGGGACGGATCTGGACGAAGTCCCCCGTCCTGTATCTGAAAGATATGGATGCGCTGCTCTGTCAGGTCGCCGTATAGATCATAGTCCACAGTTCCGATGAGGGTTGAGAGCGGGACCTCTTTCAGTGTCTTGCTGATGGAAGCGGCGTCCAGGCTCTTGGCCCGCTCTGCTCCCTCGGCCATGACCATCAGGGCACTGTGGCCGGCGATACTGTACGTGCCCGGATTGCGCGCCTCCAGATCCTGGTAGGCCTGCCACCAACTCTCATCTGTTACGGCCTTTGGATCGGGCGTGATGCCGCTGACATAGGTACCCTCCGCCCATTGGCCGGCCCCATCGATAAAGGCATAGAGAAAACAGCCGTCGCTGGCCATAAAGGGGACCCTCGATTCCCGCCTCGCGCATCTCTGGCAGGAGCACATATCCCTCTGTCTCGTATCCGACCAGGAAAACGGCGTCGGGATGGGCCTCCTCAATGTGCGGCACGAGGGGGCAGGCGATGCGTACAGAGAGGGGTTCTGCTCTGTGCAGAGATAGGTCGTCCCTTTCGCGTAGCAGGTAGGAGGTCCCTATAATTGCCAAGGCGATGACGAGAAGCGTGATGAACACGAGACGTGTTTTGGTCATGAGCGTTCCTCATTCACGATTGCTCGGTCCCAAAGCATTCCTCCTCGCCCTTGATGCCTCCATTCTACATGAAAAGGTGTCACTACGCTGGCTCAAGAACTCTTGCGTATAGCCCGCACGATCAGTTGCAGGGACGTTCTCCCCCGATAGGTGTTCAGAGAGGGAGTGTACACGATGTCCACCTTGTCGCCTTGACTGAGCGTCTTGGCCAGATGGCCCTGGCGAAAGGCGATGGCGGACAGGGAATGGGATCCGTCTCCCACGGTCAGGCGCAGGTGCCTGTTCCCACTGCCTACGGGTCGTAGAGAAAGCAAGTCCAGTTTGATCGAGGCCAGCGAGGGCGGCGGATTGCCCTCTCCAGAGGGAGCCATTTTGCTCAAAAGGTGAGGCGTGTTCTCATCGAGGTCCGTGATGGGTACGATGGCGTCCACACGGATGCGGCGCTGAAGCGTTTCTTTTTCTATATGTTCCGTGCAGTAGCGGCCCACGCGTTCCCGAAACGCGGGGAGATTCTCCGTGGCCAGGGAGAATCCCGCCGCCGCGGCGTGCCCACCATGGCGGGAGAGGAGGTCGGCGCAATGATCCAGGGCATGTGTGATGTGAAATCCCTCAATGCTGCGCGCCGAGCCCCGGGCAATCGCTTTTCCCGTGCGCATTACCAGGGAAGGCCGATAGAAAGCCTCTGTAAGCCGGCTGGCGATCAAGCCCACGATCCCCTCGTGAAAGGATGGGTCATCGACGATGAGAGCCGAACCCTCCTCACGGCCGTGTAGCAGTTCCTGTGCATGCCGGGATTGCCGATCCAGCAGTTGCTGCCGTTCCTGATTGATCCGATGGAGTTGGTCGGCCAATTCCTCCGCTTCTTTTTCCGATTGGGTCATGAGCAGCCGATAGGCCAATTGAGCATGTTCGAGACGTCCGGCAGCGTTGATTCTTGGTCCCAGGCGGAAGCCTATGGCCTCCCCATCCACCTGCTTGGGGTCCACGTCTGCCTTTTCCATCAATTTTAACAGTCCCAGACGGGGTGATTCTTGCATATGCCGCAAACCCCAATAGGCGAGGGAGCGGTTCTCGCCCCTGAGGGGAACGATGTCGGCCACGGTGCCCAGGGCTACCAGATCGAGGAATCGTTCGGGGTCAAAGCTGGGCAGGCCACGCACCTGTTGAGCCTCTGCCAGGGCCCGGACCAACTGGTAGGCCACGCCCACCCCTGCCAGGGCTTTGAAGTCATAGTAACAGTCCGGACGTTTGGGGTCCAACACCGCGACGGCTGGAGGGATCTCTTGGGGCACCGAATGATGGTCCGTGATGATCATGTCCAGACCCAGCCCAGCGGCGTGGGCTACCTCTTCTGCCGAGCGGATGCCGCAATCGACGGTGACTACCAGGTTGGTACCTTCTCGGCGCAGCTTTTCAAGGGCGGCGTTGTTCAGTCCGTAGGCTTCGGAGAAGCGATCGGGGATATAGGCCTTGGTCTCCCCTCCCAGACCTCTCAGGGCGGAGACCAGAAGCGCGGTGGCGCTTACGCCATCCACGTCATAGTCCCCATAGATGACGATCTTTTCACCTGTTTCTAGGGCCTGCTGCAGGCGTGCCACAGCTTCGTTCATGCCCGTCATCTGAAAGGGGTTGGCGAGCGTCTTGGGCACATTCAGGAATGCGTCCACCTTGCTCGGTGTATCTAATCCTCGCGCATAGAGTACCTGGGCGAGCAGGGGATCCAGGTTGGAGAAACGGCGGATGAATTGAGGTGGGCATTTGCGTTTGAGCGTCCACAGTTGCGGAACCGACATTTACTTCCCTCTTTTGCTCTTTGTGTATGGGTGTCACGATGAAGGGAGTGTTTGCAGCATCGCCACCATTATACGGCAAGGGGCGTTTTGGTCAAGCCTCGTGGCGCCGGATGCTCATCTTGCGACTGTGGGCTGGCCATGCTACAATGCGGACGATATCTTATCATAAAAGGGGGACAATGGTGGCAAAGGTCGTCTTTTTGGGTACGCCACGTTTTGGTGTTCCGGTATTGGAGGCTTTGGTGGAATACCACGAGGTGGTCGGCGTGGTCACACAGCCGGATCGCGTGTCTGGACGCGGGCGGCGCCGACATGCCCCTCCGATAAAGCGGGTGGCCCAGGCGTACAATCTGCAGATTCTCCAGCCGGCCGACCTGCGCCGTGATGAGGAGACGGTGCAGGCGCTGCGCGAGATGCGCGCCGACGTGTTCGTCATCGCTGCCTATGGCCAGATACTGCGTCCAGAGGTGTTGGAGATTCCTCCCCATGGATGCATAGGTGTCCACGCATCCCTGTTGCCCAAATATCGAGGGGCGGCTCCCATCGCCGCGGCCATCTTGCATGGCGAGGAGGAGACGGGGGTGACTCTGATGCTCACCGACGAGGGCATGGACACGGGGCCTATCATCGCCCAGCGAAGCATTCCCATCGCCCCCGACGATACCCGGCAGGCCCTCACCAACAAGCTTGCGCATCTGGGGGCAGAATTGCTTATCGAGACGTTGCCCGCCTGGCTGGATGGAGAGATCGAACCTCGTCCACAGGACGATGACGAGGCCACTATGGCCCCTCTCATTGACAAGTCGGATGGAGCCATCGATTGGGGGGAGACCGCGGCACAGATCGACCGCCAGATTCGAGCCTTTACGCCCTGGCCGGGCTCCTTTTGCACCTGCGAAGGGAGGAATTTCAAGATAATTCGCGCTCATCCTCTTTCCGACTGGCATGGGGAGGAGGAACCGGGTACCGTGGTGGAAGTGGAAGAGGGCATAGGCGTTGTCACCGGCAAGGGGTTGCTTATACTTGAGGAGGTTCAGTTGGCCGGCAGACGGGCCATGGAGATGGAGCAATTCTGTCGGGGGAGGCGCGATTTTGTGGAGAGCGTGCTCGAGTCTCCCGATGAATAGGCCGCCTTTTGGTGAGGGGAGATTGTGACAGATCGAGTGTGGCTGTTGGAATTGGGAACGGTGTCCTATGGGCCGGTGCATGCACTGCAGCGCAGGCTGGTGCGTTGGCGTCAGCAGGAGTTGATAGGGGATGTGCTGCTCCTGCTGGAGCACGAGCCCGTGATCACGTTGGGGCGGCGAGCCGATGAAAGCAATATCCTGGCCTCACGGGATGTGCTGCGGCGCGAGGGGATCGAGGTGCGACGTATTGAGCGGGGCGGGGACGTGACCTATCATGGACCGGGGCAGCTCGTCGGCTATCCCATCATCGATATGCACAGATATGGTCTAGGTGCCAGTGATTATATGCATCGCCTGGAGGCGGTAATCCGGGATGTCCTCGCAGGTTTTGGTCTGGAGACGCGATTGCGGGAAAAGATCATCGGCGTCTGGGTGGGGGAGAACAAGATTGCCGCGTTGGGCGTGCGCATCAAGCGGGGTGTCACCTTTCACGGTTTTGCCCTAAACGTGGCGCCCAACATGGACCATTGGTCTCTCATCATCCCCTGTGGCATCACCGATGGGGGGGTGACCACTCTAGCGCGGGAACTGGATGAGGCACCGTCGATGGCTGAGGTGCGCCAGAGGGTGGTCGATCGCTTTGCTCAGCGTTTTGGAATGGAACTGGTGCCCACGACGCTGCAAGATCTCGAGCAGAGCGTATCGGGGGCCGAGTCATCTATGGAGTGCCCCCGAGGGAGGGGGGCATCCCCTAGGAAGCCATAAAGTCGGCGACGTATTGATAAGCGAAGGTGCCCCCCATGGGCCCCAGGCGCGTTGTAGCGAGGGCACCCACGGCGCTGGCATAACGCGCGGTGGTTTTCAGGGACCAACCTCTGGAGAGACCCACGATAAAGGCAGCGTTATAACAATCGCCAGCGCCGGTGGGATTCACCTTTCTCACTTTATGGGGTGGGACATCGAATGTGTCATCTTTAGGTTTTCTCACATGATGAGATGTCAATTGGGCGATTACAAAGAGCACGATGGCATTCTAACGTCTCAAAGGGGGAGCATCAAGGTGTCGTCTGGATTCTTGATACTGCTCACACTATAGTGGACTGGATCGGACGTTGAGGATAGATAAGGAGGGCGACCGTGCACGTCTTGTTGATCTCTGACATACATTCCAATCTTGAAGCCCTTGATGCCATTCTGGAGGCCGTCGACGATTTCGACGTTATCTGGTGTCTGGGGGATACTGTGGGCTATGGTCCAAACCCCAACGAGTGCATTGCACGCCTCAACGCGTTCGAACACCTGGCCATCGCGGGCAATCACGACTGGGGCTCCCTGGGAAAGATCGATCTCTCCACTTTTAATGCCGACGCGCGAAGAGCCAACCTCTGGACCCGGGACCAATTGACGGCCGATTCTGTGGAATATCTGGAGGGGCTGCCCAAGACCATTTCACGTGGGGATTTCTTTCTGGCTCATGGTAGCCCGCGGCGTCCCATATGGGAATATATATTCGATGAGGGGGTGGCAAAGGCGAACTTTTCCCATTTTGACGTTCCCGTCTGTTTTGTGGGCCATACCCACGTGCCTATCAAGTTCCGGGATGTGCCCGATCACTTTCATTGCGAGAGGATGTCTATCAGGGAAGGAGAACCTTTTTTTCTTGATGATGGGCGCTATATCGTGAACCCGGGCAGCGTGGGGCAGCCCCGAGATCGGGATCCGCGGGCCGCCTGCATGCTTTTGGAGACGGAGAGCAAGCGGTGTGAGCAGCGGCGCGTGATCTATGACGTGGCCACCACGCAGAGAAAGATGCGCGAGGCAGATCTGCCGCCCCGAAATATCGAGCGCCTGCGCGTTGGGTGGTGATGGGGGAACAAAAATCGCCGCTTTCCCGTCTTAATGATAGAAAGAAGCGAAAATGAGTTTTTAGGAGGATGAAGATGAAAGGCAAAAGATGGATGATGAGCATTATGCTTTTGCTCATTGCGGCGTTAGTCACGTCCTGCGCTGCCCGGGCTCCCGACGTAATGAAGGAGGAGGCCATGGTAGAGCATGAGAGAGCACCAGAGGCTCCCCAGGAGGCGCCGGCAGTTGCTGAGGATGCATATACACGGACCTCTGAGGAAGCCGCGGAAGCGGAAGAGCGCATGATCATTCGTACGGCGGACATGACCATCGTCGTAGAGGATACCGACGAGACGCTGCGGGCACTGCGCAATCTCGTCGATGGCTATGATGGATATGTCGTCAGTTCCCACCGTTGGCTTTCTAACGAGCAGCCACATGGTAGGATGACAGTGCGTGTACCCGCCGAGTCTCTCGATGAGGTGCTGGATCAGTTGCAGGACATGGCCTTCAAGGTGGAGGATGAGGATATCTCGGGGGAGGATGTCACCCAGGAGTATGTGGATCTTCAGGCCAGGCTGCGGAACCTGGAGGCCACGGAGGAAGAGCTCTTGATCTTGCTGACCGAGGTGCGCGAAAGTCGAAGCAAAGCCGAGGACATATTGGCCATTCATCGCGAACTGACCAATATCCGGGGGCAGATCGAGTCGCTCAAGGGGCGCAAGCAGTATCTGGAGCGCATGAGCGCCCTGGCGACCATAAACGTGACCATCCGTCCCAAAGAGGCACCAAAGCCGCTGGTGGAGAGGGCCGAATGGAGCCCCCTGGTCACCCTTAACAGGGCGTTGAGGGGCTTTGTAAATATCCTCCAGGCTCTTGTGGATCTGGCGATCTATGTCCTGATCTTCTCACCCTTTATCGTGGTGCCCGTCCTTGTGTTGTGGCTCCTGGTGCGCTGGATACGGCGCCGTGGGAAAAAGGACGCATAGCATTCCGAGAAGAGGGGCAGCACGATACCTGTATCGTGCGTTACGTGGATGGGAAGACGCTTTGGGTGTCTCCCATCCACGTTTTGCTATGGGGACATATTGACCTTGAGAGGCAGGGCATGTGATCACGGAGGGAGGAGCGGCTTTTTGGACGAAAAGGGATAGTTATGATAACATGTTTTAGATTTGGGATAGGGGCGTGTGGGGAGAGTGGCGGTGCTTGAGGATCTAAGTCTGGACTGTGAGAGGGAGTGCGAGCGGATCGTAGGCTTTCTACGCGACTATGCAGAGGGCGTGGGCCGGCCGCGCTTTGTCGTGGGATTGTCGGGAGGGCTGGATTCCTCTGTGGCGACGGCCGTGGCGGCCCGCGCCATGGGGCCCGAGAATGTAAAGGCCTTGATGCTGCCTCATGAGGAGAGCAGTCCTGAAAGCGAAGAGGATGCCCGTCTGCTTATCGATCAACTGGGTATCTCCGCTATGCGCTTTGAGATCACAGGTATGGTAGATCCGCTGTTTCAGCGCTATCCCGATATGAACAAGACGCGCAGGGGCAACGCCATGGCTCGCTGCCGCATGCTCGTTCTGTACGATCAGTCCGAGGAGTTTGAGGGGCTGGTGTTGGGGACCAGCAATCGGACGGAATGGCTTTTGGGCTATTTCACTATCTATGGCGATGGTGCAGCGGCCATAGAGCCCCTGGGGCATCTTTACAAGTGTCAGGTGCGTGAACTGGCCAAACATATGGGTGTTCCGGACCGTATTATCGAAAAGGCTCCCAGCGCTGATCTGTGGGCGGGGCAGACGGACGAGAAGGAACTTGGTTTCACCTACGATGTGGCAGATCAGATCCTGTTTCTGTTAACTGAACGGGGTCTCGGAACGGAAGCGGTCTCGGCCCGCGGGTTTGACAGCGACGTTGTGCGGGCTGTGAAGCGACATATGGCATTGACGGCCTTTAAGCGCAGATTGCCGCCCAAACTTGATACAGTTGATCAGGAAAGACGAGATGTTATGGGGGAAAAATGAGCAGAGAGAAACAAGGCATGCTCGTTCTGGAAGATGGAAGCGTGTTCGTTGGTCACTCTATGGCAGCGGAGGGAGAGTGGGTCGGCGAGGTGGTGTTCGATACAGCCATGACGGGATATCAGGAGCTCATCACGGATCCCTCCTGCTGGGGCCAGATGATCGTCTTCACCTGCCCCCATATAGGGAACGTGGGGGTGAATTTCGAGGATGTCGAGTCCAGCCAGCCCTATGCTCGCGCAGTGGTGGCGCGCAAGATCTGTGAACAGCCCAGGAACTGGCGCGCAGAGCAATCTCTGCCCGAATATCTTTCCCAGACTGGAGTGCCCGCGTTATCTGATGTGGATACACGGCGGCTGACACTTGTATTGCGGGAAGAGGGGACCATGCGTGGTGCCCTGTCCACGGTGGATTTGGACTGCGAGCGCCTTTTAAAGATGGCAAAGGACGCGCCGGATATGAGCATGCTCTCGCCCGTTGGAAAGGTATCGTTGTCGGAACAGACCGAGTGGACAGAGGATATTCCCCACAAGTGGTTGAGATACGTGGACTACAGTAGAGATTCTTATGAGAAACCACCACACGTTGTCGTCATTGACTGTGGTGTCAAGTACAATATATTGCGCCATCTGGCGACCCTGGGGGCGCGGGTTACACTGGTGCCGGCCAATTCCACGGCGGAGATGATTATGGCGCAGGAGCCGGACGGTGTGCTCATTTCCAACGGGCCGGGGGATCCGGAGCAGGTTCCCGAGGAGACGATGATTGCCATAAGAGACCTGATGGGCCAGGTTCCTATGTTCGGTATCTGTCTTGGGCAGCATCTGCTCGCCCTGGCAGCGGGCGCGCGCATATTCAAGTTGCCGTTTGGACATCATGGTGCGAACCACCCGGTGCAGAACCTGACGACGGGCAAGGTGGCCATCACGTCACAGAATCACAACTATGCTGTCGATTCTGATTCGTTGGAAGGATTGCCCTACGAGGTGACGCATATCAACCTGTACGATGGCACCGTTCAGGGCATACGGCATCGCGAATGGCCCGTATACGCTGTTCAGTACCATCCGGAAAACTCTCCTGGGCCCCATGATTCTCTATACGTGTTGGAGGATTTTGTTGCATCTCTTTGTGAAGAGGAGCCCACCGCCCTGTAAGACTGTGTAGAGGAAGGCGTTTGATTCTATCGCTACCCGGCGTCTGGTGACCTATAATTGAAAATCTGTTTGTGGGGGGACAATAAGAGATTTATGCCGAAACGTACAGACATACACAAGATTCTGATTATTGGATCCGGGCCCATCATTGTCGGTCAGGCGTGTGAGTTCGATTATTCGGGCACGCAGGCCTGCAAGGCCCTGCAAGAAGAGGGTTATACCACGCTGTTGGTGAACTCGAACCCCGCGACGATCATGACGGATCCAGAGACGGCGGATATCGTATATATCGAGCCACTGACGGTACCCGTCCTGGAGCGTGTCATAGAAAAAGAGCGCCCCGACGCTATTCTCCCTACCATGGGGGGACAGACAGGGTTAAACCTGGCCATGGACCTTTATCACGAAGGTATCCTCGATCGCTATGGGGTGGAACTCATCGGGGCGCGATCCGAGTCGATCCAGGTCGCCGAGGATCGTGAGGATTTCAAGGAGGCCATGACGGAGATTGGGCTGGAGTGTCCCAAAAGTTATTCTGTGACCTCGCTGGAAGCAGCCCACGATATTATGGAGGAGATCGGCCTGCCAGCCATCATTCGTCCCTCCTTTACTCTGGGAGGTACGGGAAGCGGCACGGCCTATAACAGACAGGATTTTGACGAGATGGTCGCGCGGGGGCTCAAACAGAGTCCCGTGGATGAGGTGCTCGTCGAGGAGTCTGTCATCGGCTGGAAGGAGATCGAGTTAGAGGTGATGCGAGATGCGGATGATGGATTCGTGGTGGTTTGTTCCATCGAGAACGTTGACCCGATGGGCGTGCACACGGGAGATAGCATCACGGTGGCGCCCGTACAGACCCTGACGGACAAAGAATACCAGATCATCCGCGATATGGCGCGCAAGGTGATGGAGCGCGTGGGGGTGGAGACGGGTGGATCTAACGTGCAGTTTGCGATCCATCCCGAAACGGGACGCACGTTGGTCATCGAGATGAACCCTCGCGTTTCGCGCAGTTCCGCCCTGGCGAGCAAAGCCACCGGCTTTCCCATCGCCAAGATCGCGGCCAAGTTGGCTGCGGGTTACCTCCTGCACGAACTGCCGAACGACATCACCAAGGAGACGCCTGCCTCTTTCGAGCCAGCAGTGGACTATGCTGTGATCAAGATCCCCCGCTGGCATATGGAAAAGTTTCCCCAGGCGGATGCCAGCCTGGGCACGCAGATGAAGTCCGTGGGAGAGGTTATGGCCATCGGGCGTTCCTTTATCGAGGCACTTCAAAAAGGTGCTTCGGCGCGTGAGGACGGTCGCGACGGCCTGTTTGACCCCGAGGCCGCCGAGGCCTCGCCAGAGGAGATACGCCATCGGCTCATCGAGCCCAATCCCGAACGCCTTTTCTATATCATTCCCGCCCTGGATGCGGGCATGTCCATTGAGGAGATATCGGAGATGACGTATATCGACCCCTGGTTTCTGCGAGAGATCGATGAACTGCGTTCCATTCGAGATGCTATGGCGGGTGTTCCCTTGGAGCATATCTCGCGGGATCTGATGCGCGAGGCGAAGCGGGCGGGTATGACCGACTCGCTCATCGCCCGGCTGGTGAGCCCGATGGTGGGAGAGTTGGATGTGCGCGCTTACCGCAAGGGTTTGGAGGTATGTCCTGTCTACTCACGCGTCGACACCTGCGCTGGCGAGTTCCCCGCTTTTACGCCCTATCTTTACAGTAACTATGAGTCCGTCTGCGAATCGGACCCCACGGATCGGCGCAAGATCGTGGTGTTGGGCAGCGGCCCCAATCGTATAGGGCAGGGGATCGAGTTCGATTATTGCTGTACCAAAGCCTCCTTTGCCTTTGAGGAGATGGGCTTTGAGACGATCATGGTCAACTGTAACCCGGAGACCGTCTCCACGGACTATGACACGAGCGACAGGCTGTATTTCGAGCCCCTCACGCTGGAGCATATCCTCAATATCTGCGACCTGGAAAAACCCGAGGGAGTCATCGTGCAGTTTGGCGGGCAGACGCCTCTCAAGTTGGTCAGCCGGCTTGCCGATGCGGGTGTGCCCATCCTGGGCACGGACCCGGACGCCATCGATCTGGCCGAGGACCGGGAGCGCTTTGGGGCCTTTATGCAGGAAATTGGCCTGCCCATGCCAGAGCATGGCATAGCCCACTCCGCAGAAGAGGCCTTTGAGGTTGCGGAGCGCATCGGCTACCCGGTGATCGTGCGGCCCTCTTATGTGCTGGGCGGCAGGGCCATGGCCATCGTCCACGATGAGGAAGATCTGGATCATTATATTCGATCCGCCGTGAAAGTGGCGGAGGATACGCCCATACTGATCGATCGCTTCCTGGAGGATGCCTTTGAGATGGATGTGGACTGTGTGAGCGACGGTGAAGACGTGCGTATCGCGGCCATCATGGAGCAGATCGAGCGTACGGGGGTGCACTCGGGTGACAGCGCCTGCGTGATCCCCACGATAATGGTGGAGGGGGAGTCCCTGGAAAAGATTCGCGATTACACACGGCGGCTGGCGCGGGCTTTGCGCACGGTAGGCTGTCTGAATATCCAGTACGCCATGAAGGATGGGGAGGTGTATGTTATCGAGGCCAACCCACGCGCATCGCGGACGGTGCCCTATGTGAGCAAGTCGACAGGAGTCTCCTGGGCGAGGGTGGCGTGCCAGGTGGTGAATGGCCTGACCCTGGACGAACTGGGCGTGCCCGACGAGCCCCGGCTGGAGAGCTATTGCTGTAAAGAAGTGGTGTTGCCCTTTATCAAGTTTCCCGGAGAGCCGGCCCTACTCGGCCCCGAGATGCGCAGCACCGGCGAGGTGATGGGTATGGACGATGATTTTGGCATGGCCTATGCCAAGGCGCAGATGGCTGCAGGCAACGATCTGCCCACCGAGGGGACGATCTTTTTGAGCGTGAACGATCATGATAAGGAGAATCTGGTTCCCATCGCCGAGGATCTGGCCGATATGGGGTTTTCCCTCGTGGGCACGAGGGGAACGGCGGCCTATTTACAGGAGCATGGGCTGGACGTGGAGACCATTCTTAAGGTGAGCGAGGGAAGACCAAACGGTGTGGATATGATCATCAATGACGAGTTGGATTTGCTCATCAACACGCCTCTGGGGGGGAGGGCTTTTAGCGACGAGCACGTGCTGCGAAATGTGGCTGTGGCACGCGGTGTATCCGTGATCACCACGCTTTCGGGGGCCCAGGCGGCGGCTCAGGGGATCAGGGCCCTGCGTGAGCGAGATCTTGGGGTAAAGAGCCTTCAGGAGCACTGGCACCTAAACGTTCAGGCATAATAAAGGAATATGTCCCTTTGTTTCGGGGAGTAAAAGGGGGTTTTGACATAGTCGGTAAAGATATATATACTTTCGACATCATATGGAAGGGGTATATAGCGCAGGCTTGTTGGCGCTCGTGGGAAGCTGAATATTAAAGGACTTTGCAGTCTCTGTCGGGACGATTGCCGTCTCTCTGGGGCGTTGAAGCCGCCTAAGTTATTTAGGCGGCTCTTTTTTATGTTTTTAGGTTAAAGCGGGGCAAACATGGCTCTCTCATTGCATGAATCGGATTTTATCATCGAGCGGGACGAGGAACGGTGCATAGCATGTCGGGTGTGCGTGCGACAGTGTGCCAACGACGTGCATTTTTACGATGCTGAGGATAATCGCGTTCTCAGTCACAATGACCAGTGTGTGGGATGTCACCGCTGCGTGGCTCTTTGTCCCACCGATGCCCTTGTGGTGCGTAGAAATCCCCTGGAGTTTCGGCACCATGCCAACTGGACGGGAGAGAACCTGTACAATATTTACAAGCAGGCAGAGATGGGAGGGATGCTGCTGACGGGAATGGGATGTGATCAACCCTATCGCATCTATTGGGATCACATGCTGCTGAACGCGTCCCAGGTGACCAATCCCTCCATCGATCCCCTGCGGGAGCCTATGGAACTGAAGACATATCTGGGGGCCAAGCCGGAACAGGTCATCTTTGAGGAAGACGAAAATGGAAAGCCCTCGCTCAAGACAGAGGTGGCGCCTCAACTGGAACTGGAGACGCCCATCATGTTCTCCGCCATGTCCTATGGCTCCATCAGTTTCAACGCCTGTCTCTCTCTGGCACGAGCAGCCACGGCTGCAGGGACCTTTTATAATACGGGAGAGGGCGGATTGCATCCGGATCTGTATGAATATGGCTCCCATACCATCGCCCAGGTGGCCTCTGGACGTTTCGGCGTGCATCTGGGCTATCTGAATACGGCGGCAGCGCTGGAGATAAAGATAGGTCAGGGAGCCAAGCCGGGAATCGGCGGGCATCTGCCTGGCGAAAAGGTCACATCGGATGTCTCGCGCACACGGATGATACCCGAGGGGACGGACGCCCTCTCGCCCGCACCCCATCATGACATCTATTCCATCGAGGATCTGCGGCAGTTGATTTATGCGCTCAAGGAGGCCACGGGCTATGAGAAGCCCGTCTCTGTCAAGGTGGCGGCGGTGCATAACGTGGCGCCCATCGCCAGCGGCATCGTGCGGGCGGGGGCCGATATCGTGGCCATCGATGGCCTACGTGGGGGAACGGGGGCGGCGCCGACCATCATTCGCAACAACGTGGGTATCCCCATCGAGTTAGCCCTGGCGGCGGTGGACCGCCGCCTGCGCGAGGAGGGTATTCGTCATCGCGCCTCTCTGGTAGTGGCAGGGAGCATTCGTAACAGCGCAGATATCGTCAAGGCCATCGCCTTGGGGGCCGATGCCGTTTATATCGCCACAGGAGCCCTGGTGGCCATGGGATGTCAC
Organism: Anaerolineales bacterium; assembly: GCA_046538105.1. Lineage (GTDB taxonomy): Bacteria > Chloroflexota > Anaerolineae > UBA1429 > UBA1429 > JAWLEV01. Next base: position 32,497 of record JBKHJO010000006.1, read on the forward strand.
CTATGTCAGAACTGTTACACGGGAAAGTGCAACTGGGGCATTGCCACCCAGGACCCCTATCTGACCAAGCGCCTCAATCCCAATATCGGCGAGAGGCGTTTGGTGAACCTCCTCCGCGCCTGGTCTCTGGAGATCAGAGAGATGATGGGGGGTATGGGAGTGAACTCGGTGGATAGCCTGCGAGGCAATCGCGATCACCTTCGTGGGGTGGGGTTGAACCAGACCGAACTGGATGCCCTGGGCATTCGTCTGGCAGGGAGTTAGGGGGAAACTGTGAAGCGAATTGTGGTGCATGAGGAGTACTGTATCGGTTGTCGTCTATGTGAGGTACACTGTATCGTTCAACATTCCAAGTCTCGGGATATCATCAAGGCCTACAAACTGGAGCGCCCACAGGTGATGCCCCGGGTGATGGTAGAGGAGAGCGGTCCTATCTCCTTTGCCCTGCAGTGCCGACATTGTCTGGAGCCGACATGTGTGGAGGCCTGTCCCTCGGGCGCCATGCGGCGCGACGAGGAGACGGGTACCGTCGTACTGGATCAGGATCGTTGTGTGGGATGCTGGATGTGCATTATGGTGTGTCCCGTTGGCGCCATACAGCAGAATCTGACGGGGACGGGTGTGGCCTCCAAGTGTGATCTGTGCTATGGGGCCGAGATGCCCGTATGTGTCGCCAACTGTCCCAATGAGGCGCTGACATACGAGGAGATCGAGTCGGGAGGGAAAGCGTGAGGATACTGATTATCGGCAATTCGGCGACTGCGGTGGGGGCAGTGGAGTCCATACGACAGCATGACGAGGAAGCGGAAATCGTCGTTGTCTCGGAGGAATCCTATAGCATGATCTACTCGCGCCCCATGCTTTCCCATTACCTTGGTGGGGAAATCGAAAAGTCGCGCCTGGCCTATCGAGGGGAAGATTTCTACCGACGCTACGATGTCACACCGATCCTTGGGACACGCATCGTCGAGATAGAGCCAGAGGAACACCGCATACGCGCGGCGTCGGGCGAGACCTATGACTATGACAGGCTTGTCATCTCTACTGGGGGCACGCCGATCGTCCCACCCATCCCGGGCATGGATACTGGGGGCGTATATACCTTTACGCGGCTGGAGGACGCCGAGGGTATTATCCAGGCTCTTGAGGAACGTGCGGTTGAGCGCTGTATCGTCGTGGGCGGGGGCATGATCGGGATGAAGACTATCGACGCCCTCATGAAACGAGGTGCATCGGTGACGATACTGGAATTAGCTCCTCATATACTGGGGGCGGCCCTGGACGAGACGGGATCGCGGATGATGACGCGTTTGCTCGAGTCGGCGGGGGTGAACGTCCTGACAGAAAACACTGTGGAAGAGATTCAAAGCAGCGAAGGGCAAATAAAAAGTGTGAGGCTGCGGGATGGTCGCCTGCTCGACTGTGATCTATTGATATTTGGCATCGGCGTGCGTCCCAACGCTGGCCTGGCAGAAGAAGCGGGGATCGAAGTGAATCGGGGCATCGTGGTGGATCAGTATATGCGGACCTCGGCGCTAGATATCTATGCCGCCGGCGATGTGGCCGAGGCCTACGATCTGGTGGTAGACATGAACCGTACCGTGGCCATCTGGCCCAACGCCTACCGACAGGGAGCCGTGGCGGGAGCCCATGCGGTGGGGGTGTCCCGTCCCGATGAGGGGGGCGTGGCCATGAACACGGTGGAGGTGTGCGGTGTTCCTGCCATGTCCATCGGCAATGGAAATGCTTCTGGGGAGGATTGCGAGGTGCTGATGGAGCATGATGCAGAGAATCACCGTTACAAGCGTCTCGTCCTGCAAGATGATCGCCTGGCGGGAGCCATCCTCATAGGCGATGTGGGGCGAGCGGGCATATATACTGGATTGATTCGGAGCAAGGTGGATGTGAGCGATTGTCGTGATGGTCTCTTGCGCGAGCACTTTGGTCTGCTGTCGCTGCCCGACCAGTATCGGAAGCATATCGTGACCGGCTTGGGAATCGAGGTTTGAGAGGGGGGGAGGAGATATGACCTGGCTGAGGGCAAAGAGCGGGACGTTTCAGGAGAATGCTTACGGGGATGACAAGGTATTCGACGCCTGTGGACTGTTTGGATTTATAGACACGAGTGGGCGCAAGCATGATGGAGGCCGTATCGTGGAGGCCATTACCAATATGAGGGAACGGGGAAACGGCCTAGGGGCAGGGTATGCCGCCTATGGGCTCTATCCCGAGTTCAGCGAGCACTATGCCTTCCACGTCATGTGCCAGGATGAACGGGCGCGCGAGGAACTGGATACCTATCTACGGCGACATTTCGCCGTAGTACACGACGAACCGATCCCCCACCGGCATGTGGAGGGCATCCTGGATCCGCCCATCGTATGGCGCTACTTTTTGTTCCCCCAGAGTGCACAGATGGTGGGGCGCTCCGAGGAGGACTATATCGTGCACCAGGTAATGACCATCAACTCGCAGTTGGATAACGCTTTCGTGGTCTCCAGTGGCAAGAATATGGGCATATTCAAGGGCGTGGGACACCCGGATGAGATCGCGGAATTCTACAAGATCGCCGACTATGAGGGTTATATGTGGACGGGGCATACCAGGTTCCCCACGAATACGCCGGGATGGTGGGGGGGTGCACATCCTTTTGGATTGTTGGACTGGTCGGTGGTGCACAATGGTGAGATCTCTTCCTATGGCATCAACAGGCGCTATATGGAGATGCACGGCTATCTGTGTACCATGCGTACGGATACCGAGGTGGTGGCCTATGCTGCCGATCTGATCATGCGGCGCCACAGGCTGCCGCCCGAGATGGCCGCCGCCGTCTTTGCCAGTCCCCTGTGGGAGGAGATGAAAGAGATGCCCGAGAGTGAGAGGCAGATGTATCGTACCATTCGTCAGGCCTATGGCTCCATCCTGCTCAATGGGCCCTTTACCGTGATCATCGCCCGTGCGGGCGAGATGCTGGGTCTTGGTGATCGCGTTCGCCTGCGTCCCCTGGCCGCTGCCGTCAACCAGGATATCCTCTACGTCTCGTCGGAACTGTCGACCATATCCCTGGTGGACCCCGACATAGAGCATGCGTGGACACCGCTTGGAGGGGAGCCCGTCATAGGACGCCTGGGGCAGAGACCAAAAGTGCCCCGGGCCCATCGCACTGGCGAGGAGGTAGTGGAGAAGGAGGCGCTTCATGTCTGATCGGGCACAACTGGATGTGGCGCCCGCCATCCCCTGCGGTTCGGGGGGCGAGGCGGTGAGTATAGATGCCCCTGGCATGTATTACAAGCAGTTAAACGAGCAGATCAAGCGTCTGGCCGATAAGGGCGTCAGAGAGATAACGGTCTCTGGGCTTGCCGGGCAGCGCTATCTGGGTACAAACCTTCGAGCACACATGCGTGTCTTCATGTACGGCGTGCCGGGGAACGACCTGGGAGCATTTATGGATGGCCCGCAGATCGAGGTCTTTGGCAGCGTCCAGGATGGTGTGGGCAACACCATGAACGATGGCAGCATCGTCGTCCACGGTTCTGCAGGGGATATCGTGGGCCATTCCATGCGGGGCGGCGAGATATACATTCGCGACAACGTGGGCTATCGGGTGGGCATCCATATGAAGCAATATGAGGATGTGCGCCCCGTTATCGTCATCGGGGGCACGGCACAGCATTTCCTGGGCGAGTATATGGCCGGCGGCGTGCTGATCGTTCTGGGCAGGCAGTTGGACAACGATGAACGCCATCCCTCTCGGTATATTGGCACCGGCATGCACGGCGGCGTCATCTATATGCGGGGTGCAGTTGATGAGGCCTTTTTGGGCCAGGAGGTGGGCATTGTGCCCATGGAGGCGGAGGATAAGGGGCGGGTAGAAGAGTATATGGGTTTCTATGCAGAGCATTTCGATATGGACTTGTCTACATTGCTGAGTCGCCCCTTTACCAAGTTGGTACCCCTGACCAAGCGCCCCTACGGGCGGCTTTACGCGTACTGAGCGGATTGCGCCTTGCCCTCCTGAAGAGGGTGGAGGGAAGAGAGTAGGTGTGGTCTCTTGTGGCGCCCCCCTATGTCCGTTGATGTAGAGACGCAAAATCTTGCGTCTCTACCTTTGCGGACCTCGGGACACTGTGGTATGGCGCAGTCGCGGTATGCGCGGTAAAGATATTCCCACCCGGCCCCCAGCGAGGATTGACGGAGATCAAGAAAACAAGCGGGCAATGGGATTGTCCCGTCCACCGTCGGCTTGAAGCCGACGTCTATTGTCAAAAGTGCGTCAGAAACACACTCCCCCGCCTAGTTTGGCCTCACGGAACCCGTTTCCAATGGATTCTCTAGCAGACGTGGATTTCGATCCGCGGCCGGGGCAGACGCGAATCCCCCGATTGGCTTCTTGACCTTGATGAATGCACGTCTGCACGTGTGAGCGGTGTGCAGATTGTGTGTCCCGCCGTGAACAGGTGGGGCTGGTTATGTGTCTGTGTGCTTTTCCTCTCCCGCCAGGTGAGCATTTTCATTTGGGTATCTTGCACTAGACAGCGGCTTCCCTTCTTGTTCACTTTTCCCAAAGACAAGGTACCCTGTCATCCCTTATACTGTGTGCGTAATGTTAAGATACCCTATGGAGGGAGAGATCATGACAAAGCGCACGGAAGATATTCTTCGCACGGCAAAGGAAGAGCGAGTCAAGTTTGTACATCTGCAGTTCACCGACGTGATGGGCGTGGTGAAGGGGATAACCATCCCCGATCACGAGCTGGAGACGGCCCTCACTAAGGGCGTCTGGTTCGACGGATCCTCGATCCAGGGGTTTGCTCGTATCGCAGAGAGCGATATGTACCTCATGCCCGACCCGGATACGTTCAAGATCATTCCCTGGGAGGCTAAGGAGGGCGCGTCCACGGCGCGCATGATCTGCGACCTCTACACGCCAGAGGGAGAGCCTTTTGCAGGCGACCCGCGCGGTGTGCTGAAACGGGCGGTGGCCAGGGCGGAGGAGATGGGCCTTACGTATAACTGTGGGCCTGAGCTCGAGTTCTTTCTCTTTGAGCAGGACGAGGAGGGGAACCCTGTACTAAAGCCCCACGACCAGGGCGGCTATTTTGACTATTCGAATGACAGGGCCGTTGGGGTGCGCAAAGACATGGTCGCTGCATTGGAGGCCCTGGGCATCACCGCTGAGGCCAGCCATCACGAGGTGGCGCCTGGCCAGCACGAGATAGACTTTCGATACGCCGATGCCGTGACGGCGGCCGACAACGCCGTGACCTTCAAGTACGTTCTCAAGGCTGTAGCGAGAATGGCGAACGTCTATGCCACCTTCATGCCCAAGCCCATCGCCAGAATCAACGGTTCGGGCATGCACACCCATCAGAGTCTGATGTGCGACGACTCGGGCGCGAACGCCTTTGCCGATCCCGACGACGAGTTTGGGTTGTCCATCATGGCCAAGCAGTTCGTCGCGGGGCAGTTGGCGCATGCGCGGGGTCTGTGTGCGGTGATCGCCCCCCTGGTCAACTCGTACAAGCGGCTGGTGCCCGGATATGAGGCCCCCGTCTACATCAGCTGGGCGCGCATCAACCGGTCCGCCCTGATCCGCGTACCCCGGACGAGCGACATCGAGTCGACGCGCCTGGAGTTACGCTGCCCCGATCCGAGCTGCAACCCCTATCTGGCCTTTGCGGCCATGCTCGCGGCCGGGCTTGACGGCATCGAGAGAGAACTCACCCCGCCCGAGGCCCTGGAGGAGAACCTGTACGAGATGGATGAGCAACGACGTATGGAGCGCCACGTGGATACGCTACCTGGTTCACTGAAGGAGGCGCTGGAATGCCTGGAGGAGGACAAGGTGATACAGGAGGCCCTTGGGGCGCACATCTATGAGCAGTTTAGGGACGCCAAGCGTCAAGAATGGGATCAATATCGCATAGAGGTGACCCCCTGGGAGTTGGACCGCTACCTGCCGACGTACTAGAGGAGGCGTGTGCCGAACACCCTTTGACTTGATTGCGAGGAGTGAACAACCAATGACTGCGCAGACCATGACCGCAGAACAGATCGATGAGGCCAAGAATATCGAGTGGATCGACATAGGCGTAGAGGGGTTGCTGGAGTTCATCCCAGGCTTACCCAAAGGAGATGCCATACTGGTACGAGGGGAGCCTGGCACGGGGAAGACGATTCTCTGCCTGCAGTTCCTACACAAGGGGGCAGAGACCGGCGAAAAGTGTGTGTATATCACCACAGAGGAGACCCCTGAGACCATACTGAGAACGGGGACCCAGCTCTGGAGCGATTTTCCCGCGCTGATTGACAGTGGTCAGATTCGGGTTGTGAACCTGTCTATCACTGCAACGTACAGCAGCGATTACTCGCTCGTGGGGAAGGATGAGGTGATGGGCATCGTCTATGAGGGGCTGGATAAACAGCCCAATGCCTCCCGCATCGTCATCGACTCTCTGTCTTCTCTTGGCAGACGTCTGTCAGATGAATCGGAGTTCAGAGAGGTCTTTATGCGGCTGCTGCTGGAAGCCAAGCAGCGTGGTGCAACAGTCGTTCTCTCGGCAGAGGGCATCCCGCTGTCTCCAGATATCACAGAGTATCTGGCCGATCATCTGATCTACCTTGACTATCACAAGCACGACGTGATCTGGACGCGAGTCTTTATCCTGCGAAAATCTCGAAGCGTGCCACTCAAGCCGCAGATCCTAAAGCTGAATATAGAACGAAATGGCTTGTCTGTGGAAGAGATTCCCATCGCCTTGAAGCCCGTCTGGTTCCAGAGCAAGATCTAACGCCCAGATACTCGACGTAAGACAAAATCCATATAGGCCCTTTCGAGGTTGATCTCGACAAAGTGAACCTTTGGCACAAAGCGTTGTGCCTAAACTCGAAAGGGCCGTTCTATATGTAAAAGGGAGAAGAGAACAATGGATCAGCAAGCGGACCTCTTTGCGGCTTTTCAGCAGGCTTTTCTGGTAGGATGGGCCCCGGTGGCCATATTTATCATGGCCACGGCTGGCTTTGCCCTCCTTTACGCCGGAATGGTGCGAAAGAAGAACGTCAGCCACACCATCCTCGTCATCAACGTGGGCTGGACGTTGGCTTTTATCCTGTACTATCTGATAGGCTACCCTCTGGCCTACTATAGCGACGCGCCCATCATCGGCCTGCCCAAGTTCTTTCCCACCATCGCCAACCCGTTGCCGCCTGCGCTATCTGCAACTGGTGCATACGACATCCCAGGGAGCCCCTCGGGCCTCGGCGATCTGGCGCTGTGGTTCAAGATGGCCATGTTCGCCATCACCACCGTGGCTATCGTGCCCGGTGGCCTGGCCGAGCGAGACAAGTTCTGGGGCTGGGTGATCGCCGCAGCCGTGATCTCGGCCTTTATCTATCCCGTGGTGGAACACTGGGTCTGGGGTGGGGGCTGGTTGGGCGATCTGGGCTTCATCGACTATGCGGGATCGAACGTGGTACACCTGACCGGCGGTATGCTGTCCCTGATGGGCGCTATCGTCATCGGCCCCCGTATCGGCAAGTTCGTGGGCAAACGTCAGGAGCCGCGCTCCTTCTTTGGGCACAGCATCCCCCTGTCCGTTCTCGGGGCCTGGCTGCTGGTGTTTGGTTGGTTCGGCTTCAACATCGGCTCCAGCACGGCGGTGGACCCGCAGACGATCAATATCGAGCTATCCTGGGTCTCGGTCACCACAGCCATGGCCATGGCAGGGGGGCTCTTTGGCGCGGCGGTCACCTCGCGGGGACACGTGCTGACCAGCATGATCGGTCTGCTGTCCGGTGCGGTGTCCATCTGCTCGGGCGCTGCCATCATGCATCCGCTCTTTGCCTTTGCCACCGGCGCCATCGCGGGCACCTTGACCACCCTGGGCGTGGGAATGTTGGAGCGCGTGCTCAAGATAGATGACGCGCTGGCCTGCTTCCCCGTCCACGGGATATGCGGTATCTGGGGCGTATTGGCCACAGGGCTCTTTGGGGCCAAGCCTCTGGGCGCCCATCCCATCTATGGACTGGAGACGGCAGAGTGGTTGCCCCAGCTCGGTGTACAGGCTCTTGGGGCCGTGGCCATCGCCGCCTTTGTGGCCGTGACGGGCTATATCCTGTTCTGGGCGCTGGACAAGCTCGGCATGTTACGCGTCACAAGGGATGCCGAACTCTTTGGCATCGACATCGCCAACCACAAGACGCTGGCCTATCCGGAGGACATGGAGGACGAGATGTTCCGGTAGCAAGGGGTCAGTCACCATCAAGGCTGTGCGCTCTCGCCCGGGGTTGGAAGGCGTCCCGGGCGAGTTGTTTTTTCGCGTGTGTTTTTTGCCTAAACTCAGAAAAGGATCCTTTACTTCTCCGATCTCCTTTCCATTGCCCGACATCTTTTCCACATACCTTTCCACTCATCTTTTCCGTATCCCCCGAAATCATTATACTATGTTGAGAAGACGAAGAGAGGAGTTGTAGCATACAGTGACGACACGGCTGGAAGGGCACCTGACAGTGCGTGAGGTGTGGGAATTGGCTCTGCCACGGGATACGGCTTTGCTGGGGGGCGCCGGGGGGTTGGATAGCCCGGTGGCCTGGTGCGCCTCGATTCGTGCCACCTTTCCTGCGTTTGGTGATATGGAAGAGGAGTATGTGGCGCTGGTCAGCCTGGAGATGGCGAGGCGGCTGGATCCCCGCCTCACGCCGCGCTATCTTTTGGAGCAGCTGCACCGTCTCGGGGCCTCGGCGTTCGTGGTGGATGAGACCCCAGATCCCGCTGACGTGCGATTGGCCGACGAACTGGCCCTGCCGGTCCTGCAATTGCCGCCGGGTTTCGATCTCCACGACGTGGAACGCGACATCCTGCGCACGCTGGTTGACCGTGAGGGGCAACTGGCGCGGCGGGAAAAGGAGATAAGGCAGCGGGTGCAGCGGGCCTTTTCCCGGGGTGGGATGGAGGCCGTGGTGAACGACCTGGCCCGTTTCTCATCTGCTCATATTGTGGTGGAGCAGGAGAACGGCGTGAGCCTGGTGCAGAGCGAGGGCCTTTTGGAGAATGAGAGTGCGTCGGGGGCGGATTTCCTCGTCGAGGTTGGGGGGCGTTCCCTGGGAAGGCTTGTTCTATACGGGAAAGCCATCGGCTCCCTGGACAGGATCTACGCCCGGGAGGCGGCGGAGATGTGCGGGGTGGAGATGCTGCGACGGCTGTCGCGCCGGGAGACGGAGGAGCGCCTGGGAGTGACCCTGGTGGATCGCCTGCTGGAGGAGGAGGTGAATGAGGACGGGCTCACCTCTCGCTTCCTACATCTGGGGTACGACCCGTCCCCGGACAGGTGTCATGTGGTGGTCGCGGTGGGCGCGACGGAGGGGAGCGAGGGGGAGGATACGGCCGCTGAGACCCTGGAGCGGGATCTGCGGCGCGCCGCCCAGGCGGAAGGGCCCATCATTCTCTCGGTGCCCTATCGGGAGAGTCATTTGCTCTTCTGCGGCTTTGACGATGCTATGGACGCGGGGCGGGCACGACGCTGGGTCCGTAGAGTGCTCTCGAACGTCCAGTTGGATCGGGCGTTCGGCGTGAGCCGGATCGTGCAGGGATTGGAGGGCTTGCGGGATGGGGTGCGTCAGGCTCTCGGGGCCCGGGGGTTGGGCCAGCAGATCGCGGAACGCCGGGGAGCCTGCTATTACGAGGAGTTGGGGCTCTATCGGCTGCTGGCCGATCTTCGCGACCGAGAGGCCCTGGACCGCTTCTGTGAGGATGTGTTGGGAGACCTTTTGCACTACGACAAAGCCAACGGTACAGAACTTATACATACGTTAAAGGTCTTTTTTCGACAGAACAGCAACGTCAGTCAGGCGGCGCAGGCGCTGTATGTCCATCGTAACACCCTCAATTATCGTCTGGACCGCATTGCCGAGATCACGGGCCTGGATCTGAACGACGCGGAGGCGTGCCTGTGCCTGCAACTGGCCCTCAAGATCCATGATCTGGCCGGATGAGGCTCTTTCTGTCGAGGTTGGGGGCAGGTGCTGGTGTTTCACGGTTCATGAGGGGTGATTATTCTTGATGGTCGGCCGTATGGTACAAAAGGTGATCCTGTGAGCGAGCGCGTTTCCCTTTTTCCCCGTGAGACGAGATGGCCCCGGATTCTCCTGATTCTGGTTCTGGTGATGATTCCGCTCCTTTTGCGGGTGACCGGGCTGGGTGTCTTTGTCACCATTGACGAGCCCACCTGGGCTGCGCGCAGCCAGGATTTTCACGATGCTCTGGTCGAGGGGGATTTCTTTCACACCTATCAGTCGGAGCATCCGGGCGTGGTCACCATGTGGATCGGTATCCTGGCCCTCCGCGTCTCGCAGGCTGCCGAGGCGTTTACATCGCAGTATCGTGTGTTGCATGTGCTGTGGGAGGCCGTCTCCTCAGGGAATGCTGGCCTTCCGGCGTTCACTTTTTGGGCGCGGTGGGGGGTGGCCCTGGTGACGTGGATGGGCATCCTAATGTTGTATTTCCCCCTGCGACGCCTCTTTGGGCAGCCTGCGGCGCTGTTGGCTATCCTGTTGGTGGGCATCGACCCCTTTTATCTCGCACACTCGCGGCTTCACCATCTGGATGGACTTTTGACGACCTTTGTCATGCTTTCGGTCACGAGTTTATTAGCCTCTCGGGAGGGAGATAGACACAGGCAACGATATCTGATCTTCTCGGGCATATGCGGGGGATTGGCCATGGCCAACAAGTCGCCCGCCGTGCTGTTGATTCCCTGGATAATCGTCGCTTTGATTGTAGACGCCTGGCAGCGGGGTGGGGAGGCGCGAGGGCCACGTCTGGGGCGGGCTATCAAGAGAATGGTCGTCTGGGGACTGGTTGCAGTGGGCACGGTATTCATCCTGTGGCCCGCCATGTGGGTGCGTCCTCTGGCCGTGATGCGAAGGCTGATGGAGGGCGCGCTCCGGCAGGGGATGAACCCCCATGAGCATGGCAATTTTTTCTGGTTTGAAAATCGGGCGGATCCGGGTCCTGGTTTCTATCCCGTGGCCTGGGCTTTTCGGACCACACCCCTCGTTGTACTGGGATTGGTGGGATTGGGCTTGGGGGAGAGGGGGGATGCGCGCAGGCGGCACATCCTTCTGTTGTTGCTTTTTGTTGCGGGATATGTCGCGTTTATGACCACCAGTTCCAAAAAGTTTGATCGTTATATCCTTCCCGTTTTCCCCCTGCTGGATATTCTCGCCGCGTTGGGATTTGATACCCTTTGTGACCACACCGTCATGGACACACAGAGTATCGGACTTTTCTCCCTCATGCGCCGCGGGGCGTCTCGGCTGGGCGGCATCGGGGCCGTATCGACCTCTATACTGATCACGTTGCTTGTGGCGGGAATTCAGTTGCCCCTGATCCTCCCCACCTACCCCTATTATCTGGCCTATTACAACGATATGCTGGGGGGTGGATCTGTGGCCTCAGACATCCTTCTGTATGGATGGGGCGAGGGACTGGATGAGGCGGCGGCGTATCTGAACAGCAAGCCCGAGGCCTCGAGACTCCATGTGGCTGCCCACTATATCAATCAGTTCAGCCCCTTTTTCGAGGGCACGGCGACGCTGGCCGGTCGGGCTCCGCTGGTGGAGCCCGACTATTTTGTGCTGTATTCCTGTGCGGTGCAGCGCCAGTTTGTGCCAGAGGTGATGGGACGTCTTTACGAGGTGGAGGAGCCGGAGTACACGGTGTGTGTCAAGGGGCTGGAGTACGCCTGGATTTACCCCAACACCTTTTACCGGGCCGAGACCGAAGAGATCCTGTGTTACATTGAGGAAAAGTATCCGGGCGAGGAACAGGTGGTCATCTTCGATGCAGACGCGGCATGGAGAAAGGATTATCGGGGACCGTTGTCGCTTTTTGTCCTGGCGGGACCTCCCCGCGAAGATTTCGTGTTGACCATGCTGGAGCACGCCTCTGCCGATGAGCGGCGTGTTTGGTTCCTGACGTTTCCCGAGATGTTTGAGGAGACGGATGCCCTGGTGCATGAATATCTTGGCAGGCAAGGGGAGCGAGGGGAAGAGGTCGCTGTAGGTGACGTACGGGCCGTCTGCTATGAGTTCGATGATCACGCTACCTTTGTACCGAGTCCCATGATGCGACGGACTTTTTATCTTGGGGAAGATATCCGTCTTCTGGGCTATGATCTTGCTGAGGCAGAACTATCACCCGGGGAGACGCTTCCCGTGCGCTTCTATTGGGAAGGCGAGGGGGCTACCGGGAAGAGCTATCACGTCTTTGTACATCTGCTGGGGCCCGATGGTCAGATGTATGGTCAGGACGACGCATTGCCTCAACAAGGTGTCATGCCCACCACACGTTGGCAGGCTGGCGAGGTGATTCTGGACGATCACCGCGTCACCATAGAGGAGGATGCGCCACCTGGGGAGTATCATATCGTCCTGGGGATGTACGATTTGGAGACGATGCAGCGGCTTCCTATCCTTGACGCTGACGGCAAGCCCTTGGGGAAAGATCAGATACTGATTCAAGGGGTGCGCATTTCTCCGGACGGTTGATGACCTTGCCGTTCGATTATTCCTAGTCCTCGCCGCTGCGCCAGTTTTCGATCTGGGATTTGGGGGTGATGGAGGCCCGCCGTTCTGCCTCTCTCTGCTCTGCAGCAACCTCCTGGGGGTCGGGCTGGCTCGGTCCGTGTACGGCAAAGGAGGTCACGGCGCGCCTTGTGTCATCGCTGCCGCATTCTGGACAGGGAGGGGGCGTGCTCTCGTCGGAGCCCTGTACTTTACGATAGAGTTTTGAAAAAACGTGTCCACAATCATTACACTCGAATTCATAGATGGGCATGAAGATATATCCTCCATTTAGTGCTGGTGTGGTGTGATCGTTGATCTGACATAATATATGATAGCGGGTCATGTGCCGTGGGGCAAAAAGATAAAGGGAATGGTCATTAACATCTGTAAAAGGCCGGCTATCAGAAGGGCCGTTCCTCGGGATGTGTTCTGAGCCAGGGCAGCGCCCAATAGAGGACCAACAAAGATGGCTCCGTTGCTTATCATATTCCATACGGCCGCAAAGAGGGGTTGGCGTTCATCGGGCATGGCGGTGAGCATGATATCAAAGAGGCCGATGTCGATCCCCGAGGCGGTCAACCCCCAGATGACGGCGGCGGGTAGCAGCCATATGGCCGAGGGGGAGAGAGCGGTGGCGATGGGATAGAGGGCCAACCCCAGGGCGGCGGATATCAGCAAAAGTCGACGGCCCATCCTGTTCGCCATGCGTCCCCAGAAAAGGTATCCCACCACCAGGGCCACGTAACCGACAGTCCCACGGAGACCGATGAGGGTATCGGGGGCGTCAAGTTCCTCGACCCAAAAGAGGCCAAAGAGAGGGGTGGGCAGGCTCAGGGCGATGCGGTATGCGATGGTGATGGCCGAGAATAACAAGAATGGCCTGTGGTGGATGACAGGACTCAGGTATTCCTTTGCTCTTGCCGCCGTTCCGAGGGCTTTTCTGTGCTCTGGCCTCTCCATTTTCGGCACGCGGATGTGCGAGAAGATGAGGGGATCGAGCCAACCAAAGGCAAAGGAGATGAAAAAAACGAGCTGATAATTCAGAGGAAAGGAGACGCTATCCAGCAGCCAACCAAAGAAGGCGCTGCTGATGGCCGACACGATGCTCAACAGGGCCCAACGGGTGCTGTTGAGATGTGCGCGGCGCTCTGCGGGAATGGCCCTGGCGATGACGGAGGTCCATGCTGTGGAGGCGACGCAGTCTGGAAAAGTCTTGAGTACCCAGATGAGGATCAGCACCATGGGCAGATACGCAGTGGGAATAACAAAGGGAATCAGTGCACAGGCCAAGAAGCAGAGACGGCCCAGTTTGGCAAAGGTGACGCGAACGCGTACGTGGTCAGAACGGCGCTCGGCGATGACGGCGGCAGGGATAAAAACGAGGATGGCGAGCAATGCCGGGGCGGAACTCAACGTGCCGATCAGGGTGGAGGATGCCCCAAGTCGAGCCATAAAGATGGGAAGGAAAGCCATGATGCCTCCCGAGGGGACACCGATCATGGCCGTGTTTAGCAAAAGGAGACGGGCATTATGATCATAATGGCCCCTGGGGTTGACGAGGGGCAAAGTGAACAGGCGGCGTATAGCGTACCTGCATTTTTGTAGGAATGCCCTAATCATCTCTGTTCGTTTTCATCGTTCCTCTTGGCTGAAAGACGGATTTCCCATCCGCCTCACCTCGGGTAAAGAGGAGCCAGGCGGATGGGGCTGGGATTGGAGGGGCAGACTCAGTATGCTTTGTGCAGTAACTCTATCGCCTCTTCCAGGTTTATGGTACGGGGATCGTTGGTCAAGATCCTGTCCTGGGTCTCCAGGCATACCTTGGCGACCTTCTCCAGGGCCTCTTGGGGCACATCGAGATCCCTGAGTCGCTGCGGGATATTCACATCCTGGGACAGGCCACGCACCGCCTCCACGCCTCTGCGGGACGCCTCATCCAGGGAGAGCCCCTGTACGTTCTCACCGAGAAGTGAGGCCACGTAAGCATATTTCTCTCGACATCCTATGCGATTGAATTCCATCACATAGGGCAAGAGAAGGGCATTGGCCACGCCGTGGGGGATCTGGAACTGTCCTCCCAGGACATGAGCCAGCGAGTGAACGATGCCCACGCCAGCCTCGCCGAGGGCCTCGCCCGCGAACACGCAGGCAGACATCATGCCCGTTCGGGCATCAAGGTTTTGTCCCCTTGCATAGGCGGGGCGAAGATACTCCCCGATGAGGGCGATACCCTGTTCTGCCATAGCGTCGCTCACCAGGGTAGCCCTCTTGGAGACATAGGCCTCTATGGCATGGGTGAGGGCGTCCATACCCGTCGCGGCGGTGAGGGGTTGGGGCAGTCCCAGTGTTAGGGTAGCATCGGCGATAGCGACATCGGCCAGGAGGTAGTTGGAGGTTATGCCCCTCTTGGCCTGAGCGTCGGCATCGGTAAAGACGGCGTTGGGGGACAGTTCGCTGCTAGTTCCCGCCGTGGTGGGAATGGCAATGACGGGCAGACCTGGTTTGGGTATGCTGTTCGCTGCCCAATAGTCCGTGACCTTGCCCTCGTTCCTTGCCAGGGCGGCAGACATCTTGGCCACGTCCATGGAACTGCCGCCGCCCAGACCGATTACCAGATTGCATTCGTTTTCTTTGATAAAATCGACGCACTGATGGACGAGTTCGTAGGGAGGATCCGGTTCCACTCCGTCCCACAGGAGCAGTTCATAGTCCGTGCTCTCGCATGTCTGATCCACAATGCCGGCTTCCACCAGACCGGGATCGGTCACCAGGACGATACGCTTTCCCCCCAGCATATCGATTGCTGTGTCCAGTTCGCTCAGGGCGCCCGGGCCATGATAGAGAACCTTGGGGCCTGACAATTTGCTGACTTTTGCTGCCATGATGTCCCCCTTATCAAGTAATAATCGGACAAAGGATGCTTATGTTGGATGGAGTGAGAGGAATGTGGGAACGATGATTCCCGCCCTCTTAACCTTCCAGGGTCATTATAGTCAAAGAGTGGGGGTTTTGACAAGGAGAAGGGTGTTGGCTAGAGTAGGCTTGATCTGTTCTTTACGAGGAGAGATATGCGCGTTATCGAGACGAAAATTCCGGAGGTACTCATCATCGAGCCCCAAGTTTATGAGGATGATAGGGGCTTTTTTTACGAGAGTTACAGTCGCCGTCGCTATGTCTCTTGCGGCGTCAAGGATATCTTTGTACAGGATAACCATTCCGGGTCGAAAGGGGGAGTGATTCGCGGCCTACATTATCAGGCCTCTCCCGGACAGGCCAAGTTGGTGCGTGTGGCCGTCGGCGAGGTCTTTGATGTGGCGGTGGATATCCGTTACGGGTCTCCCACGTACGGCGAGTGGGTTGGCGTCACCCTATCGGCAGAGAATCGCCTCCAGCTCTATATTCCCGTGGGCTTTGCTCATGGTTTCTGTGTTACGAGCGATATAGCGGAATTCCTCTACAGGGTATCAAGTTACTATGCGCCGGAAGAAGAGCGGGGTATCGCCTGGGATGACCCAGATTTATCCATCGATTGGCCCGTGCAGGAGCCCATCCTCTCAAAGCGCGACAGGCATCATCCTCGCCTTTGCGATGCCCCGCGCGACTATGTATACAGGCGGATGGAGGAGTGATTGCCCACGTTTCCTCGGATAGGGTATCGATTCAGTCTAGGGGGAGTTCGTGGGGGGCATAGATACCGTGTTCGGTGATGATGGCCTTCACATAGCGTGCTGGCGTCACGTCAAAGGCAGGGTTCCGGGCCTGGGTTCCCTCGGGGGCGAGGCGCACGCGGCGTATGGTTCCCTCGTCGTCCTTCCCGGTCACGTATAGAACCTCTTTTTGATCCCGTTCCTCGATAGGAATCATATCCCCTGATGGGCTGTCCGCATCAATGGTACTCATGGGGCCCGTCACGTAGAAGGGGATATCGTTCGCAGCGGCACACAGCGCCTTTTCGTAGGTGCCTATTTTGTTGGCCACGTCGCCGTTGGCTGCGATGCGGTCGGCGCCGACGATCACCATGTCGATCTCGCCCCGTCTCATGAGGTGTCCTGCTGCATTGTCCACGATGATGGCGTGGGGAACTCCCTCGCCCTCCAATTCCCAGGCCGTCAGGCGGGTGCCCTGGCAGCGGGGGCGCGTCTCGTCCGCATAGACAAAGACCTCTTTGCCCTGACGTGCAGCCACATATACGGGAGCCAGGGCGCTTCCCCAATCGACAAAGGCCAGCCAACCCGCGTTGCAGTGGGTGAGGATGCGCGTCCCATTCTCGATGAGCGTAGCCCCATGTTCGCCTATGGCTCTACCGGCCGCCGCGTTTGTGTCAGCCAGTTCCTCGGCCATCTCCACGGCTGCCCGTTTGGCGGCAGATACGCTGTCGGCCCGTTTTATGGTGGCCATGACGCGATTGATGGCGTAGAAAAGGTCCTGGGCTGTGGGTCTGGTTTTCCGCAAAACCTCCGCCCCGCGCTCGACGAAATCCATAAAGTCGGCTCCGTCAGGCGCTTGTAGGGCGACCTGGGCCATGCCATAGGCTGCCGAGGCGCCGATGGCACCGGCGCCCCGCACGATCATGGTACTGATCGCCTCGGCCGTGTCCCGATATGTGGGCAGATTTTCGATCTCAAAGCGGTGGGGGATGGAGTGTTGGTTGATCATCTTGACAACGCCGTCTTCCATCCATACGGTACGATAGTGCTTTTCACCAACTCTCATCGTATGTACCTCCCTGTCATCTCATCGGTCCTGGCATGGCCCAACGTCTTTATCTCATAGAGCGTTTAGCTCCAGAGTCGGTCGTGGGACCACTCGTCATCCCATATCTCGGTGGATTCCCACATGGTTGGATCGCTGGGATCCAGGTGTTCACTGATGACCTCGTCGTTGAGGGCATCGATGCCCAATCCCGGCTTGTCCGGAACGTCGATAAACCCATCCTGGATCAAGGGATCGGGGAGCCCCTTCACAAGTTTGTTCCACCAGGGAGTGTCCACCGAGTGGTTCTCCAGCGCCAAAAAGTTCTCGGTGGCTGCAGCACAGTGGACGGCGGCCATGCAGGCGATGGGCGACTCGGCCATATGAATGGCCATGGCGACGCCGTTATCCTGGGCCATATCGCCGATCTTTTTGGTCTCATAGATGCCGCCCGAGGTGAGCAGGTCGGGATGGATCACGGATACGCCTCCCGACTCGAGGAGGGGACGGAAATTCTCTTTGAGATAGATATCCTCCCCAGTACATATGGGAGTCTTGCATGAACTGGCCAGGCGAACGTATTGATCGGTCAGTTGCCAGGGTACCATATCCTCATACCAGGCTAGGTTGTACTTGTCCAACCTCTGGGCGATCTTGATACAATCCTCGATACCGATATGCCCAAAGTGGTCGGTTGCTAATGGGACCTCATAACCTATGACAGAGCGTACATCGGCGACGTACTGCTCCAGCCAGTCGAGACCTTTTTCCGTCACACGGATGCCGGTGAAGGGGTGCATGATGTTGTTGAGATCGTATCCCCTGTTCCGTCTTTGCCGCATTTCCATCTCCGAAGTTCCCTCGTCCGCGTCATGCATATGGCGCCATGCCTCTTCCATCTCTTCTAGGAAACCAAGGGGAGCGGTGAGGGCACCGGGCTCGTCCCTCAAGAGCCGGATTCCCACGTCCATTTTGAGGAAGGTGAAGCCCATCTCCATACGTCCCTTTAGCGCTTCGCCCATCCTTTTCCCCGTCGCCTTGCCGCGAACGTCGGTGTCTGCGTAGCAGCGGATCTTATTACGGAACTTGCCTCCCAACATCTGGTAGACGGGTACGCCATAAGCCTTGCCCGCCAGATCCCACAGGGCGAGTTCGATGGCACACACGCCACCGCCCTGGCGGGCGTGGTGGCCGAACTGCTTGATGCGGCGGAAAATCTTGTCCACGTTGCAGGGATTCTCGCCCAGGATGCGTCCCTTGAGCATCAGGGCGTAAGTGGCGCTTGCCCCGTCTCGCACCTCGCCAAAGCCCACCAGTCCCTGATTTGTATAGAGTTTAATGAGGGGACGGCGTTGCAGCATGGCGACGCTCATGTCCGTGATCCTGAGGTCCGAGGGTTTGGAGTAGGTGTTGACGTTGTCGAGGGTTTCTTCGCAGTTGTTCGATTCCGACTGCATTTTCGCTCCTTTGTTCAGTAATGGTTTATTATGTATCCGTTGGGAACGGATAACTGACCAGTTAAATGGTGCACTAATGACTACTATGATTGAGGTGTGTCCTCGGAGGTCTCTCGTAGAAAAGTCAGGAGCCCGTTTGCGATGCCCACGGCCACGCGATCCTGCTCCTCTGTGAGGAGGTGCCGATCCCCGCCCATAAAGCCGCATTCGATGATCGCGCCGGGAGTCTCTGCGGCTATTTGACGTAAAGCGTGGTACTGGCGCATATCCTCTGTGATGGTGTCATAGTGCGGTTGTAAGCCCGTTGCTTCGCTATACGTTCTGTAGAGTGTGTTGACCAGTTTGTCCTCCTCTTCCGGCCTCGCCGAGTGGGTCATGCGGGCGATTTTGAACCCCGAGAGGTCCTGTGTACATGAATCGCAGTGTATGGAAAGGAAGACCGCCGCCTGATAGCCGTTCAATTCTGGTGAGAACTCGGGAAGCACCTGGACATTGTAGCCGTGCTTTCTCATGATGAGGGCCACGGCGCGCGCGATCTGGAGGTTTAGTTCTACTTCCTCCAGGCCGTCGGCGCAGACGGCCCCCGAATCGTGCTGCCAATGGCCGGCGACGATGCCCACACGTGGGTTCCTGGATCCCAGAGCGCCCAGGGCGTTTCCCATGGTCACGTTTTCGAGTAACACGAGTAAACCAAGCCCCACCAGTGTCACCAGCAGTGCGGCACGTACAAACGTTGCCAGGACGCTTAGGGGGGATCGCTTTTTCTCGTCATGTATGGCACGGGACATCTCACATCCTCTCCAGCCCAGAGTTTACAGTGTATCGGATTGTTCGTCAATATCTGGCGGGACAGCATATGGAATGCTGGGAAAGATCTTGCCTGGATTCACGATGCGGCTGGGCTCAGGCGTCCGTTTTTGTACGTGTCAGATCGACAGAGGGGTCGTCGAGAAGGTGGGAGAGCGCATGCCAGCGCGTAAACCCTGTTCTGTGTTCGCCGGTGATGACACCATCCTCTGCCCTATGATGAGCCTTTTTCTGGCATTTGCACGTCACTCTTTTCCTTTTGTTTTTTCTGCCGCATTGCGGAGGGCGATCATATGTCCTATGGCAAAAGCCCATCCCACACGCGTGTCCGGTGTGTCCTTGTCTATATCTGGTGTATGGTCGGGATCCACCATTCCCGTATAGCCCACATCCTGCAGCGTTTTCATACAGGCCAGCATATCGCAGTCTCCCTGGTCGATAAAGGTCTCCACGTAGCGTTCCCGGGGTATCTTGACGCGGACATTGCGAAAATGGACGATGGCGATGCGATCACGGGTGCCAAAGTAGTGGATGGCTTGCACGGCATCCTCTCCCATTTCTGTGAGGACACCCGTGTCAAAGAATATGGAGTTGCTGGGACTATTCACCGCTTCGATCAAGCGTTGGAGTCCTTGCAGGTCGCTCAAGGGCTGAGCCACGCCCCGATAGGTGGGAACCGGCGGATCGTTGGGGTGTGCCGCCAGGCGTACGCCCTCTTTTTCCGCCACGGGGACGATGGCGTCTAGGAAGAAGGACAGATGATCCCACATCTGAGTCATATTGTGCCGCCCCACATCCGGGAGCGGTGCAAGATCGCGGATGCGGTCGTAGGAGAAATCTCGCAGGGATGCCTCACCACGCCCCCCGCTTTCTCTTGCTGCATATCCCTCTGAGGCACGCAGGGCGGTAAAGCTGTATGTCAGGACGCGGATCCCCGCCTGTGCTGCCAGGCGAATGCATTCCTGTATTCTGGATATATCCCGCCGACGACCCTTGCGTCCCATGAGGATATTTCCAGACAATGGGAGGGTCATGGCCGATGGTACGAGCCCAAAGGAACGGACATGTTCTGCCACGCGGTGGAGTTCCTGGCCTTTCCAAAGAGGCTGTGGACCGCGTGGGCCCATCTGGGCCGGCGGCACCAGGCCGCGCGGCGTGACTTTTGTGCGTAGGCGCGGCGGCACGCTGACCGTTTCCACGCCGATCTGTTTGTAAAAGCGGAGGGTCTCCTCTGCCGTGTCACTCAATCCCTTGCCGATTTTGATCTGATGGCTCTGGCCATTCGCCCTGTCTGTCATGGCATCTTTCTAGGCCAGTTCCTCTGCCCAATAGTACTGATAGTAGATTCTAACCAGAGTCTTGGGCGCGTTCTCCAAAAGCCAGGCAAAGGAAGTCTCCTGCACGGTAGGCTCGTCGACCTCAGGGATGACGCAGGCCTCGGCCTCCTCGCGCGTCGGAAAGGCGATGAGGCGTCCCGATCTATCGTGAATGACATAGAGGGTGGTATCTGGATCCATGATGCTCTCTTTCTGCTGCTTGCTGTCAGCGGAACTGCTTTATCCGGGCAGTTGGCGCTCCTGTTGTTTCTAGAAACTCGATTAACTTTTCATGCAGGGAGGCTGCCACATGGGGATAGGTGTCGATGACGTTCTGCTTCTGATCGGGATCCTCATCCAGTTTATAGAGATGAGAAGGCCATGATCCCGGGCTGCAGATAAATGCCCATTCCTCGGTGGTCACCGTCAGGGGTTCTGTGATTCGGTCGGGGCCGGCCCACCCGTCAAAGGACGTGGCGGTGTAACTATACATGGTTCCCAGTGGGTAACGTCCAGAGAAAGCGCATTCGTGTAATCGGTCGATCTCTCCGTTCACCAGGGGCCAAAGCGATTTGCCCTGCACCATATTGGGAATGGGGACATCGAGAAAGTCGAGGATGGTGGGCAGGATGTCGGGCGGCTGTACAATAGGTTCGATACACTGGCCGGCGCCTGTCCCTTCCGGATGTTTGATCATCAGGGGAATGCGCGTCGTGGGCTCAAAAAGGGTGCCCAACTGTCCCCCGGGCTTGCCCTCCAGTCCGTGGTCGCCAAAGAGATGACCGTGATCGCTCATGTGAATGATCAAGGTGCTATCCAAAAGTCCCAGCCTTTCCGCGGTATCCAACAGGTAACCGATCCAGGTGTCGACCATGGTAACCTCTCCTGCGTAGAGCGCTCTCACGTGGTCGAGTTCCTCGGGTGTCATATAATCGGCTCGTCCGTACTGGGGGAATATGATATGTTGCCCTTCATAGTGGGGTTTATCATACAGGGATAAATAGTAGGGCGGGGGGTCAAAGGGCTCGTGAGGGTCCCATGTATCTATCCACAGCAGGAAACCGTCCTGCATATAGTTCTTTTCCAACCATTCCATGGCGGCTGTTATGGTGCGGGGGGCAAGATAATCCTTTTCATACTCTCGATCGGCCTGGTTACGCAGGTAGCGCTGGGTCCCTTCCCAGCTTCGCATTTTATGGTGATCGGCGTCGATGGGTGTGGGGACGCGGGGGTTGGTGATGTAGCGATCCCCGTGTTGTCCACGAATCCAGTGCCAGGCATCAAAGCCGCGCATGAAATTGTAACTGTCCGCGCCCAGGGGTGGGGTGTCGAAAAAGAGGGCGGTGGTATATCCATGGGCGCCGACGAGTTCCGGTAGTATCACGTCCTCAGGCTCCAGGGGCTGCCAGCCGCGGTCGGCGAACCCATAGCGTCCCGTGTACAGGTCGGTGCGATTGGGAATGGTGGGATAGGAGGCGATATAGGCCCGGTCAAAGTGCATGGCCTCCTCTGCCAAGGCATCCAGCGAGGGGGTTCTGATAAAGGGTTCGTCCTCATGTCCGGGGCGCTCCCACGGTGGGGGAACGTGATAGGCGTTGACGTGGTCGCGTCTCAGGCTGTCGTTCATGATGACGATCACGTTCTGTTTCATGGTTCACTCCTGTCACTATGGGGGGAACTGGTCCCCTTTTGGGTCCGTAGACCAGGGGGGTAGGGAGCGATGCCCGAAAGGGAGCCCAATCGCTCCAGGTGTTCCGCAATGGTCAATCCCGTGTCCGGATGCCGCATTACCGGACTGATATCCGCCAGGGGGACCAATACCGTGGCACGCGAGAGCATGTCCGGATGTGGCACCGTCAGGTTTGGCGTATGGAAGCAGATATCATCGTACATGAGAATGTCCACGTCGATGGGGCGGGGGCCGTAGCGGACGGTGTCCACACGTCCCATGCGCTTTTCCAGGCATTTTAGCAGATCCAGGAGAACATGGGGGGCATAGCATGTCCTGGCACAACAAGCGGCGTTCAAAAAGAGCGGCTGATCCGTGAGACCCCAGGGTTCCGTTTCATAGAAGGGGGAGACCTGACATATCTGGACGTTCCTTTCGTTCAGCAGGGCCAGGACCCGTTCAATGTTTGCTTCGCGGTCACCCAGGTTGGCCCCGAGGCCCAAGTACACACAGGCCATCTCTAGGGCTCTCTCACAAGGGCGTCGGTCATGCGGGCCACGCGCGCCATGGTTCTCACATCATGTACCCTTATGATGTCCGCTCCCCCTCGGGCGATGGCCAGAGCCACGGCTGCTGCCGTGCCCTCCATGCGTTCCTCAGGTGGCAGGTCGAGGGTGTAGCCGATAAAGGATTTGCGCGATGGCCCGATGAGGAGAGGGAATCCCAAGACGCGTAGTTCATCCACGTGATTCAGCAACGTCAAGTTCTGTTTCACCGTCTTACCAAAGCCGATGCCGGGATCGATGATGATCCTTTCCCGGGCAATGCCCGCTTCCAGGGCGGTGTCGATTTGTCCTCGTAGTTCGCGCAAGATATCGGATATAAGATCCTCATAGGCGATGTCCACATACCGCCCCCCAAGGCGTTCCTGCTGATCGGCGTTTTTGGGCTTGCTACGGTTGTGCATGAGGATGACGGGGACGTCGCGCTCTGCGACCAGGGGCGCCATCTCCGGATCCATGCGCAGGCCCCATACATCATTCACCATATCTGCCCCAGCATCCAACGCTTTCTCCGCCACCGCAGCCTTGTAAGTATCTATGGAGATGGGGACCCGGGTCATGCTGCGCAGTTTCCGAATGATCGGTAGCACCCTGTCTAGTTCAACCTTAGCATCCACGGGGTGAGAGCCGGGGCGGGTAGATTCCCCTCCGATGTCGATTATGTCCGCGCCATCTTTTACGAATGACAGGGCTTGATCGACGGCCTGTTTCACGGCGTCCGGGGTGAGTTCTCCCTCTGTTGCCAACAGCCCATCGCCGGAAAAAGAATCGGGGGTGGCGTTCACGATGCCCATGACAAAGGTGCGCTCGTTCCAGATAAAGGTCTGGGTGCCGATGCGGCAAGTACCTAAATCCCCTTTTCCCATATTGGCCATAGTTGCCTCAAGTTCCTTTCCCAGTTGTTGCAGGCTGGGCAGCGGCTGCCTGTGCAGTACATCCATGACGCGGTGCAGGGTTCTCTCGGTGCCCATGAGCAGGACATCGGTAACTTGCTCCTCACCGAAATATATATCCCCAGAGATAGCCGCGTCGCCTCCCTTGGCGAGCATCTCCTGTTTCAAAATATTCGCCGCGGCAAAGCCGAGCCCCTCGACCTTGAGCAGATGAAAGCGGGCTTTGGGGAGCATAATCTGGACACCGCGTGGGTCGGCACCCAGGGCGCGCATTCGCTCTCGCAGCGTCCTTTGGCTGTCGTGGTCTAGAAAACGAACATTGAAGCGGTTCACGGCTATTCTTCCAGTTCGCGTAGCATCTGTTCTGCTTTGGTCTTCCATTCTGCATCCTGGCTGAGACGTATATACTCGTTGAGTTCGGCGATAGCCTGTTGACGCTTACCCTGTTGTTTGTACACGCTTCCCAGCCCCAGATAGGTTTCTGGCAAAGAGGGATCCAGTTTCTGTGCTTTGCGGAATTGTTGCGCGGCCTCGTCAGGCCGATTCGAGGAGACAAGTACGCCTCCCAGATTATAGTGGATCTCTGCATCGTTGGGTTCCTGACTCAACGCTGCGCGAAACACCTCCTCGGCCTCTTGTAGTTTGCCTTGGCGATAATAGACGACGCCCAGGTTAGAACGGGCATCGATATAATCTGGGACCAGGTCGAGGGCCAGATTGTAATGCTGTGTGGCCTGAGCGAACTGTTCCTTCTCCGCATAGGCGTTGCCCAACAAAAAGTGGAGTTCGGCCGAGTCCGCCCCGGCCTGCAGTGCCTCTTCCAGTTTTCCGATGGCAGTTTCTATATCTCGTTCTTCCCAGGCAGATCTACCCTCTCGGAGCAGAATATCGGCATCGTCTAAAGGCGTCTCCTCCCTTTTACTTTTTGCCTCGGGAGTGGGAGATAGGATATCGGAGGTTGCGGGCTTTGAGGTTGAGCGGCATCCCGAAATGATGAGGATAGCAAGACTCAGACAGAGGGCAACGAATGCATAATTCTTTGTCATCAGGATCTCCTACAAGTTGCGCGGCCGACCGATCAGGGAGAGGAACTCTGCTCGTGTTTCCCTTCGCGTGCGAAAGATTCCTCGATTGGCCGAGGTCACCACGATACTTCCCGGTTTGCGGATACCACGCATAGTCATACAAAGGTGTTCGGCTTCTATGACTACCCCCACACCGTGGGGTAGCACGTTCTCCATGATGGCGTCTGCTATCTCGCTGGTCATTCGCTCTTGAAGCTGTGGTCGCCGCGCTACGATCTCTACCGTTCGCGCCAGTTTGCTTATACCCACAACGCGGCCCGACGGGATATAACCGATGTAGGCTTTTCCATGAAAGGGCAGCAGATGGTGCTCGCACATGGAGTAGAAGGGAATATCTTTGAGGATCACCATCTCTTCGTGATCCTCCTCAAAGCCTACGCGAAGCACCTCAGCGGGGTCACGGTCGATGCCGGCGAATATCTCCTCGTACATATCGGCGACGCGAGCAGGGGTGTGTATGAGCCCCTCACGCTGCGGATCCTCGCCGATGGCGATGAGGATCTGCTCTACAGCCTCCTGGATCTTTTTCTTATCGAAGGACGTATTGCGAGGGGCACTCATTCGCTTCGCTCCAGAATGACGACATCTGGCTGCCTGTTGATGGTGTTTTTATCAGCATCGAGCGTGGGCAGTTCCTTGGCTTCCTGGACTCCCATCTCGTTCAGGAAACGTTTTGCATCTTTCATATCGGCATCCCCATTGTCCGTGCGATAGCACATGGGGATGGTGACCGTGGGGTCCATGAGGCTAACTAGCTCTGCCGCCTGGGTTGCATCTATGGTGTTTCTGCCTCCCACGGGAATGAGCAGGATATTGATCTCGTCGAATTGTTCCATCTCCTCGCGGCCTGGAATGTAGTTCAGTTGGCCCAGGTGGCAGATGGTGGCATCCTCTGCCTCTATCATATAGGCCGTGTTCTTTTGTTGCTGTTCGCGATCCAGTGGAAACCCAAAGACGAAAGTACCTCCCACTTCGTATTCTCCGGGGCCCTGGATCACGTACGGGGAGCCACGGAAGCCTCTTGTATAGTCGAACGCTTCCTCGTAGGAGCGGCTCAGTGTCAGAATTGCAGCGGTGGTGCGTGGGAGGCGGAAGCCAGTTTCTGGATCGTAAGGATCTGTGACCACGGAGCAGCCTCTCTGTCTCAGGTGGAAACAGGAATCTCCGTACCAAATGATCTCCATAGATAAACTCCCTCTATCTGCGTATAGGTGTCGACAGCGAACTATTCGTGAAAAAGATTTCGTTGTATCGTGGCATCGGCTCGCTGTTGAGCTAACCAATCCTCAAAGGCCCTCTGTTGCACGGTAAGCCAGAATCTATCGGGCACACGCCGTTGAGGATCCTTTTCCACCACCTGGATGATGTGCAGTCCAGATCCCGTACGGATGATATCGCTTGTCTGTCCCGGCTCCAGCGAAAAGGCTTCCTCCTCAAATGCGGGAGGCATGACGCCCCGGGGAAGGAACCCCAAATCGCCGCCATTTTCGCGTGTCGATTCGTCCTCCGAGTATTGGCGGGTGGTGGCGACAAAGTTCGCCCCCTTCTGCAGTTCTTGCAGGATTTTCTGTGCCTGCGATTCTTCCGAGAGTAAAATATGGCGTACACGAACCTGGGGCACCTCGCGCGACAGGTTGTCCGTGACATTGTCACGGACGGCGGCGGTGATCAGATCCATGCGTATCTGTCCCCGTAGCGTCTCCATGGTGAGTCCATTCGCCGACAGCCACTGTTGGAAACGTTCCTCATCCTGTCCTGCCATGCGTGTTATCTGCTCGTCGATCTGTTCCTGAGAGACGGTTATTCCCCACTCTTTTGCCGCCTTCTTAATGAGCACCTGGTCAATCAGCCAATCGAGAACCTGCTCTTTCAGGCGCTGGAGGCTTTTTCGTCCCTCGTCGCTATTGGCCTCAAACCCCGGTCTCTTGCTAAAGTTTATCTCAGCCTGCGTGTATTGGCTCTCGAATTCGGCTTTGGGAATGATGGTATCGTTGACCACGGCGACGGCTGAGGACGGCAGTGTCTCCTCGGGCGTTGTCATTGAGGGGGACATGGCCTCGGATTGAGTGGTTGAGGTAATTGGCAAAGGTGTCGTCGGTGTGGATGTGTCAAGGGGTATGGCCGTCGGCATGTCATCCTTTTCCAGTGTGGTTGTGGATTCTGGCGTGGCCTCGACCCCTCGTGCTGTCTCTGGGGAGGGGACTGTTGGATTGGATATACTGGGAGCGCTTTCACAACCCCCTAGCAGCAGCGTTCCCCATACAATGATGATGAGCAGCAGCGTATACTTTGGCATGCAAATATCCCTCGGACAGCAGCAGTGTTTCTTTGCTTTTCTGGTATGAATGATCCTAGCGTCAAGATTAGGCAGAGTATAATATGGGTGGTTTGTGCTGTCAATGAAATGACAGCGTATTCTTGAAAGAGCAGGTGATACGGGAGTAAGACGAGAGACGGCCTTTAAGTGATTTGTCGAGGTTCCCATTTTGTACTATACTCGCTTTTTGTGTAATTCGAGAGCGAAAGGGAAGTTATCATGACGGATATTCTTGCCTCTTTAAGAGAAGAGCGTAGCCCCAACATACCGGAAATGCGCACCGGGGATACGGTGCGAGTTCATATGCGAATAGTAGAGGGGGACAGAGAGCGCATACAGGCTTTTCAGGGCGTTCTTATGCGATTGAAGGAAGGGGGCTCCAATCCCACCTTTACGGTGCGCCGTATCGCCTCGCACGGCGTGGGAGTAGAACGAACTTTTCCCCTGTATTCTCCCCGTATCGAGCGGGTGGAGGTCTTGCGGCGCTCCAGAGTGCGTCGCGCACAGCTTTACTTTCTCCGCGAGCAGCGTGGGAAATCCGCGCGCTTGAGGGAGGACCGTTCCATGCATCAGCGCAAAGAAACCTAGAGTCTTTTTTGAGCGCTCTACTTTTCCCGCAGGAGGATATGGGGTGAACTCTCGTCCCGATCTCTGGTGCGAGAAGCAATTGTGGTCGAGAGGTTATCGATGGATTGCGGGGATCGACGAGGCTGGTCGCGGCGCATGGGCAGGGCCTGTAGTCGCGGCCTTTGTCATTTTGCCCCAATATCTGTCGCGTGTGAGTGACATCTTTGGTGCGGTCAACGATTCCAAACTGTTGTCGACCCGGGCTCGCGAGCGGTGTTATGATCTCATTGTGGAATGCGCCGTTTGCTACGGTGTTGGCGCGGCTTCCTCGGATGAGATTGATCGTATAGGGATCGTGCCGGCGACACGTGCAGCCATGGCTCGTGCTGTGATGCATGGTCCCATTCGGCCCGACTATCTTCTTATCGATGCTCTGCCCTTGCCTGGCTTTGACTGTGCCCAATGTGCTATAATCAAAGGGGATCGTTATAGTCTCTCCGTTGCCGCGGCCTCTATCGTGGCCAAGGTGACCCGCGACCGGCGGATGGTCGCACTTGATGAACGTCTGTTCGGCTACGGCTGGGATAGGAACAAAGGATATGGCACAAAGGAGCACCGTCAGGCTCTACATGCACTTGGCCCAACCTCTTATCATCGTCATAGTTTTGCCCCGATTCGTGTTTTGGAAGGGATGATGACGGATGGATCCGAACAAGCCCATCGATGAGGTGCCCATCGCCTTTTGCGACGTGGAGACCACGGGTTTGCACCCTGGTCGCGGAGACAGAGTCTGTGAAATAGCGGTTCTGCGGTGTCGGGGGAAGCGAGTTGTCGATTCTTTTCAGCATCTCGTCAATCCACAGAGGCCCATGAGTAAAGGGGCTTATGCGGTGCACGGAATTGGCGATGACCAGTTGCGCTATGCCCCTTCATTTGGGGAAATTGCCGACGATGTGCTAGCCCTGCTGGATGGCGCTGTCTTTGTCGGCCATAACGCTCCTTTTGATCTTGGATTTCTCTCCAAGGAGATGGGACTTTTGAATGTCGCCTTTGCCCCACAGGTGGTTTTAGACACGCTGCGTCTGGCAAGGCGTCATTATACAGTCTCGAGCTACTCTTTGGATCGGCTGGCACTTTTTTTAGATATTCACGTTGCGGGACGTGCCCATCGTGCCATGGTTGACGTGATATTGACGCGGAAAGTCTTTCGGCGGCTTGTGAGTGACTTTTATTCGGTCGGGCTGCGCTGCTTGCAGGATTATGTGGATGCTCAGGGAGGGAACCTGGCCCCTGGGCATCGCTCGTCGGCAAAGGCAGCTCCTGTGATTTGGAGGGCCCTCCACGAAGGTTATTTCCTTCGTATGCGTTATCGCTCCACAAGTGGGACCGAGACTGTACGTACGGTGCGACCCCTTGCCTTAATCGAGCAGGGAAGCCGTACATACTTGAGGGGACATTGTTTTCTGCGCGATGCGGAACGGACTTTTCGGTTAGATCGTATCCTGGAGGCGAATCTGGTCGATGAGCGCGAATGAAGCGTGTTTTGTCCCTGGTCGTCGTCTGAGTAAAGGATAGATGACTCCTGAGGCTTGGAGTCGCTGTCTTGTGGGCAAGCGCTGCAGGACGCTATGGGAAGGGGAGTGAGCAGGATATGACAAGCACTCAGTGGCAAAGTGACATGGAACAGTTGAGACGTGATAATCGCTCCGGGGCCGAGGAGATCGCCCGGCGCGCCCTGAATCTGCTCATGGAGGCTATCACGGAGGTCGTTCCTGAGGGCAGGGAGGATTATGAGGCCTGGTTGGTGCAGATAGCGCGAGATGTGATAGCGGCACAGCCCTCGATGGGTGTGTTGTTCCGCCTCGTCAACGACATGTTGTGGGCGCAGGAAGAAGAGACAGAGAACGAGGCGATTCGGCAGAGCGCTTTGCGTTTTCTCCAACAATATCATGAATGTGAGGCAAGAGCGATGCAAGGGGTTCTCGAGCATGCCACCCCTCACTTGGAGAACTATTCGGCGGTCATGACCTACTCTCGCAGCTCGACCGTGCTCCGAGTCCTCACGGACATGCGAGAGGGCGGTTGGCGGGCGCGCGTGTTTTGTAGCGAAGGGCGGCCCATGCTGGAGGGACAGACCCTGGCCAACGAGTTGGCGGATGCGGGGTTGCGGGTGATACTTGGTGTGGACATGGCTCTATTTGAATGGTTGGAAGAGATCGAGGCCCTCGTTCTGGGTGGCGATACGTTGGCCGCTGGTGGGTTGGTCAATAAGGTGGGGACCGCCGAGCTTGTGCGGGCAGCCCGTCGACGCGACATTCCTCGTATCGTTTTATGTACCACACGCAAATTACTTCCTTCCGACTATTTGACGTCGCTGCGCTTCCGTGAAGGTCCCCCCGAGGAAATCATGCCGACCTCTGACGAATCGATTTCCATACGGAATCAGTATTTTGACCTTACCCCTCTTGGACAGATTTCCATGGTCATCACCGAGGAGGGCCCCATGGAGAGATCGGAGTTGACTGAGGCCTTTGAGAGAATATCCACCTATCCTGGCTTACGAGGAAGGCCAGAGGTACGATGAGGATCGAGGCAGAGATCGTTGCTGTGGGCAAGGAGATATTATTGGGAGATGTCCTGGATACCAACAGCCACTGGTTGTGTGGTCAATTGACAGAGATGAGCATTGCTGTGCGGCGCGTGTGTCAGGTGGAAGATGATCGGGATATCATTGCGGGAGCCGTCCGCGCTGCATTTCGTAGGGGCGTCGACGTTATTGTCACGACGGGAGGGCTTGGTCCTACCGGGGATGATATGACCCTTGAGGCCCTAGCCCAGGCTTTGGAGAGGGACCTTGTCGACGATCCGCTGGCCCTTGAGTGGGTGAGAAAAAAGTACGAGGAACTGACGGCCAAGGAGTATGTGGACTCGTCCGCTATGACGTCCACGCGAAAAAAGATGGCTCGCCTACCAGTGGGGGGAGAGCCTCTGCGGAACGAGGTGGGGGCAGCGCCTGGTGTGCTCATCGAATATAGCGACTGTATCATTGTCAGTTTACCGGGGGTTCCTGAGGAACTGAAGGATATTTTCACGCGAGAGGTACGCCCCGTGCTATCAGCATTAACGAGAGGGGGGACATATCTGGAGTGGCAGGTTACCATAGATTGCGGGGATGAGTCCGTCCTGGCGCCTTTGCTGGTGACTGTGAACGAGAAATGGCCGGAGGTCTATGTCAAGTCGAGAGCCCGTCGCTTTGGGCCGGATATCAAATTCCTGGTGACCCTGTCCGCCGTTGGGGATGATGAGTCGGAGGTTGAGTCCCTGCTGACATCGGCCTGGCGGAATTTGCGGCAAGCATTGACCAGAGAGGAAATCAAGGTTCTGGATGTCATAAGGGATTAGAGAGCGTTCTCCTTTTGGTTTGTGGCCAAGGGATGGTCAGACTTGTTAGAGATGGAGGATGGATGGAGGTTGGAACGGTTCAGCGCGTAGATATCAAAGAGACGATGCAGTCGGCGTATATCAGTTATGCCATGAGCGTGATCAGTTCTCGTGCTCTGCCCGATGTACGCGATGGCTTGAAGCCCGTTCAGCGGCGGATTCTTTATGCCATGTACGACATGGGGCTTCGCCACAATCGTCCTACGCGCAAAAGCGCGCGCATTGTCGGTGAGGTATTGGGCAAATATCACCCTCATGGAGACTCGGCCGTCTATGATGCCATGGTGCGCATGGCCCAGGAATTTTCCATGCGCTACGTCCTGGTGGAGGGGCAGGGCAACTTTGGCTCCGTCGATGGAGACGAGGCCGCGGCCATGCGCTACACCGAGGCCCATCTGGCGGCTGTCGGCGAAGAATTGTTGGTGGATCTTGAGAAAGACACTGTAGATTTCATCGATAACTTTGATGGTTCGCTGCAGGAGCCCTCTGTCCTGCCCGCCAAGCTCCCCAACCTGTTGATCAACGGCGTGGCCGGCATCGCGGTGGGGATGGCGACCAAGATCCCCCCACACAATCTAGGCGAGATTGTGGACGCCATCGTCTATCTGATCGACCATTACGATGCGATCGATGATGTCAGCGTCGACGATCTGATGGAAAGGGTCGAGGGGCCGGATTTCCCCACAGGAGGAATCATTCTGAGCCGGGAGGGGATACGCAAGGCCTATGCCACCGGCAAGGGACGCGTGGTCGTGAGGGCCAAGATTCATGTGGAGGAACTGTCCGGCGGACGCAGTGCTCTGGTGGTTACAGAGATTCCCTACCAGGTTAACAAGGCGAATCTGGTAGAGCGCATTGCCGATCTGGTGCGCGACGAGCGGATCAGGGGTATCGGCGACCTGCGCGATGAGTCGGATCGCACAGGGATGCGTATTATGATCGTGCTCAAACGTGGTGTGGAGACGCCTCGCGTTCTCGACGAGTTATACAAGCATACACAACTGCGGGATACCTTTGGGGTAAACATGCTGGCTCTGGTGGAGGGCGAGCCTCGTACCCTCTCATTGAAGAGAACCTTGATCCACTATATCGAGCACAGACGAGAGGTGCTTGCGCGGCGCACGCGGTATGAGCTGGTCAGGGCAGAGGAGCGAGCGCATATACTAGAAGGATTGCAGGTTGCTTTGGACAATCTGGACGAGGTGATCGATACTATTCGGCGCTCGCGCCGGGTCGATACGGCACGCAACAATCTCTGCAGGAATTTTGGTTTGACCGAGATTCAGGCTCAGGCCATCCTGGATATGCAGTTGCGGCGCCTGGCCTCCATGGAGCGACGAAGGATCAAGGAGGAGTATGAGGATTTATGTAAACAGATCGACTATCTTCGGGGACTGCTCGAGGGCGAGGAGGGGATACTTGGTCTTATACGTCGTGATGCCCTGGAATTGAAAAAGACATATAGTGATACCCGTCGCACCTATATCAGCGATGACGGCGAATCCGTGGATCTACAGCCAGATCAAATTCTTCCTGACGACAAAGCGCTGATTCTGCTTACGCGCGATGGTATGATACGCCGTATGCCCGAGAACATGGCCTATTCCAAGCGGCGGAACGTGCCCGGCATGACGGCGAGGGAGAGCGACGCTTTGCATTCTTTTTGTGTAGTTGATTTGCAGGCATCCATGATCTTCTTTACTAACAGGGGGCAGGCGTTCAGTCTGCCCGCCCATAGAATTCCCGATACGATGCAGGAGGAGCAGGGATTACCCCTCTCGCATTTCGTTCCCCTGGAGGACGACGAGCACGTCGTGGACATGATACCCATAGATGATTTTTCCCGAGACGCTTGCGTTGGCATGGCTACGTGGCAGGGGCAGATAAAGCGTTTAGCCTTTGAGGAACTGGAGACGGTGGGACGACGTACCGCCGAGGTTATCGGATTGGTGGAGGGCGATGAACTGGGTTGGGTGACCGTCTGTGACGATGAGGACGAATTTGTGATGGTGACGCGAGAGGGGAAGGCTATTCGATTCAAGGCCGAGCAAGTTCGTCCCCAGGGGCGCTCTGCCCAGGGCGTCAAGGGTGTCACACTCAAGGGAGACGAGAACAAGGTGGTGGGTATGGGTGTGGTGCGAGAGGGAGGGCAACTGTTGGTAGTGACGACTCGGGGCTATGCCAAGCGGACTCCCATCGAGGAGTACAGCGTGCAGGGCAGAGGGGGCCAGGGCATGCTGACTGTGGATTGGAACAAGAACGCGGAGACGGGCCCTGTAGCCGCGGCCAAAATCGTGTATCCCGAGGAGCAGGTCGTTTTGGTGACAAAAGGCTACGAGATGGAACGGCTCACCGTCAAGGAGATTCCCGAACTTGATCGGGCTTCCTGGGGATGGCTCGTCACCAAGGAGAACGCTCTTGTAGAGACGGAAAAGGGTTCCGTCGTCCGCATCGTGCGTCTCAGGAGAGGTGATGTGGAGACGGAGGGGGGAGATGAAGAAGGTACAGGACCCACGGAGGAAGATAAGACGGACGAGGAGCCCGAGGAACAGGCTCAAGGTGAAGGGGAACCAAAGAATGAGAGCGAAGAGAACTCGGACGCTGTGGCAAAGGCTCGGGGGCGGAGAACACGCCGAGGGGCGGTGACGCAGACGCCGCAGCGGAGGCGTTCAGGACAGGAATAGATGCGTGAATTGACGAGGTAGCCCTTTTATATGGCGGAGAAATGGGAACATTTTAAGGAGAGATGGCGATACTACAGCAAGCGTATCATGCTGGTCGCCTTTTTACTGATTGCGGTCCTTTTGGGTAGGGGCATCTATCAGGCGTATCATTTGTACAGTGATAGAGTGACGGTCACACCCACCAAGGCTGTCGAGACGTATTTCACGGCTCTCGCGACAGGCGATTATGAAGAGGTCTACGGGCTAACGGCCCAAGAAGACTTGACAGACATCTATGGACGGGATGTCACGCGTGGCGAGTTTATGGATCAACTGGAAGAGGTCACCGGGGGATATCCCCTTCCTTTGGAGGCTGTGGAATCGGAGGAGATTTTCAAGACCAACGAGGCGCGGTACTATCGGGTTCTTCTGACATTTTCCGTCGGCGGCAAAGCGCGGCAAAGTCGTCTTCTAGTTGAGGTACGTCGGGAAGGGGATGCATGGGTGGTCACGTATCCATTTGCTATTGTACTGTGATATAGTTCTCTATCGTTGGGGGATATACAATGAGCGTCAGGCGGTTGCTGTCACGAGGTTCAGGCCCCATGCTCGAGTTTGTACCCGAGCCCAACGTGGACGAAATCGCCGAGACGATTGTGGCTTTTACGAACAGCGTTGGGGGCGTGATCGTTGTGGGGATGGATGAGGATGGTGGCATAAACCCCGATGCGGCCGAGTATCTGGAGCCGATACTCAATCGAGCGCTGGAGATGTGCGAACCTCATTTCAGGGCGGAAGATCTTCCCGAGTGGCACTCGGAGGACACATCACGTGGCAAGGTGGTAACCATCACTGTCAAGCCCACCTCTCGCCTGTTCAGCATCGAGGGCCGGGACTTTTTTGTGCGTTCGGGCTCTCTGAACGTCCGTCTCAGCCAGGAGCAGATAAGTAGAAGCCAGCGGCGGACGCTGGTGCCCTTTGAGGACGACGTGGTGCCCGGCGCGACGCAGGAAGATTTTGATGAGGATACTATCGAGGAGTACCGACGCAACCGCCTCGACCGGGGACCTCGGAGCGAGTCCTTTACTCAGTACGATCTGCTGCGCGACGTTGGGGCCATCGATCCATCGGGTGCTCCCACTGTGGCCGGGATGCTCCTTTTTGGGAAAAATCCACAACATTTCTTTCCTCAGGTGGGCATCGTGATGGTGCGGTTCAAGGGGACGAGCATTCGCGAATCGGCCACCACCCTCGATCGCTACAGCCGCCGCGTGGAGATTGTGGGGCCGGCCCCTCGTATGGTGCAAAGCGCGTGGGATCTGCTTCGTGAGGAACTTCAGCGGCAGCCGCATGTAGAGGGATTGGAGCGGCAGGAGAGTTATGAATATCCTCTCGAGGCCGTGCGCGAGACAGTGGTGAACGCGGTCTGTCACCGGGATTATGGTATTACGGGACAGCGTATCGAGATTCGCCTGTTTGATGATCGCATGGAAGTTATATCGCCCGGCGGGTTGCCGGGGCATATCACCCTCGATAATCTCCTTGAGGAGCATTACTCGCGCAATCCTCGATTGGTACGGGGACTTTATTACTGGGGCTATATCGAGGAACTGGGACAGGGTATCGATATCATCTATGACGCGATGCGCCGTAACCACCATCCTGCTCCGGAATTCAAAGACACGGCGAGGAGCTTTACGGTGACGCTACGCAATGCTGTGGATCGGGTGGAGCTCGAGTTTGGCGATCAGTTGAATCCCCGACAGATCGAGGCGCTTCGGTATCTTCAGAATCACGAGCGCATCAACAATAGTCGATATCGTGAACTTTGCCCCGACGTATCCTCGGAGACGGTGCGACTCGACCTGAGCGATATGGTAGAAAAGGGAATTCTGCTAAAAATAGGGGCCAAAAGAGGCACCTATTACGTACGAAAGTGAGATATTGGGGGCAGTATGATCCGTTTTGGGCGTATCCTCCTGTACCTTTGCCTTGGTGCGCTGGTCACCGTCCCCAGTGTGTTTCTGACGGCGTGTGAGGAGGCGCCTACCCGTTCTCCGGCCCCTTTGCCAGATGTCCTGCCCACTCCCACGCTGGCGGTTGAGCAGATTATTGAGGGGCAGACCTTTGCTATCTTTGTTGGGGAGACTTTGCTGGCCACCGAGGAACTACATGCAGAGCGTGTAGAGGGTCGTTTGATTGTATCCAGCGACATGCAGTGGTATCTTGAACCAGCCACGACGCAGCGCCGCACCCTGATCGTATCGGACGCTCTTGATCCCGTGCGCTATGATCTGGAGAGTACGCGTCTGGGTGCACGCTCCGTTTGGGTGGGGGAGGGGACGGCTGAAGGAATGGATTGTTTGAACAACAATCTGGACTGGGTGGCCCCTGTTATGTTTGAAGGCGTTAGCCCTTCTCCTGAAATCATGTTGGAGAGGGCCCCTTCGGCTTTGCCCTTTGTATTGATAATGCTGCGCTATCAACGGGAAAGGGATGAAGAATCGTCTGAGTCCCTGAGTCTCAATTCTCTGGATGTTATGGAGGATTACCCTGTAAGTCGCCCTCTCACGGTGACACTCGCCCCCGAGCATAGAGGCGCTGTCATCGGCACGACACCTCTCAAGGGGCAGATTGAGAAAGGACCCAATCCCCATTTTGTGCTCTGGTTCCGTCCTAGGCGGCAGGTTTTGTACAGCGTGGAGATCCCCGACTATCGGTTCGGATTCTGGGAGTCGTGGGTCTACAGACAGTTGGCGGAAGGGGGGCGATTGGCCATCACAAATATAAGCAGTCCGCCTGGATATGCCACCCCTTCCAAGGGTGAGGCACGTCGCATGGCTCTGGCCTTTGAGGCGGACGACGGCACTTTGTTGCAGGGAACGTTGATATTGCCTCCTGGCGAGGGCCGTTTCCCTTGTTTGGTTGTGCACAGTGAGGGGGGCGTGCTTCCTCGCTGGGATCCTGGCGATGGGCCGGCAGAAAGGGGATGGGCTGTCTATTGCTATGACAAGCGGGGATTGGGGGAGAGCGGAGGAGATTATCGGCGAGGGCCTCTTCATGTGCTTGCCCAGGATGCGGCAGCAGCAGCCGATATGCTCTCTGAACGAGCCGAGATTGATTCTGAGCGCATCGTTTTCTTTGGCGTGCGTAAAGGGGGGGAGGTTGGCGCTCTGGCGGTGGCGCAGAGCGAATTATATGCTGGTGCCGCCTTGGGTTCCTGTGCCAGTACGGGGGACATATTCCCCGGATCGACGGAGTATAGGGTCCGGCACGCCCTGGCACCATTCTATGGATGGAGTGAGGAAACGCTGCAGATATATCTTGATCACAGCCTCGAACAGTGGCAGATGTGGCTATTTGAAGGGAAAGGCGAAGTATCGTTGTTGGGGAGACGCGGCTCGCTTGCGGCTTTGGCGGACAGTGTGGCGACAGATATGTATACACCACTGTCGGATATAGAGGTCCCCGTGCTGCTGTTGCATGGCGATCAAGATTCTTGGGCGCCGGTGGAGGGGGCCATGAACCTGCATGACCGGCTTATCGAGGAAGGGAAAGAGAACATCACCCTTCACACCTATGAGGGGCGAGGACCGGTAAGCGTGCGAAGAGAGGATCTGCTCGCTCCCGAGGTGGAAGAGAGTCTCTTCCACTGGCTTGAGGAAGGGTTGGGCTCGCCATGAGTTACCAGCCCAAGTATCTACAAGTCGACGGTCAAGTCGCCAACTGATATGCTCGTCTTTCGAATTTCCACCTTCTCCTCTATTCTCGCCTTGAATGCTTTGAAACGAGGAAAAGTTCTACTGTAGAATAGATGTGTCTGGCAGGCACAATCGGAGGCGCCAAAGGAGGCTCTGGAAGGTTCTACCCCCGGTATTCTTTGCACTGTGTCGGCCCATGCACACTCGTACCGTTCCGGACCCAGATGATACCAGATTTCCCGAATGCGCCCATGTTGTAGCAGGTAGTCGATGTGCCAGTGCATATGATTCTTTGTGCGCAGATGTCTTTCCAACCGGCTGCGCAGGCCTGCCAGACCACTTCCCACGTAGAGATAGTATCCCTTCTCAAAGGTTACTTTTCCCAGGCTCCCCACCTCGATGGTGTGTCTATGTGATAGTCGGATGATGAGTATGTAGGTGCCAGGAGGATTTTTCCGTATCACTTCTTTCTTTTTACGCTGCAAAAGGAAACGCAAAAAAGGCTTTGTCCACAAACCTGGACAAAGCCTTTTGGTATAGCGATTTCGTGAGAATCTAGTCGTAGAAGGAACCCCGCATCATATCGGGAGCCTCCTCTTCTTCCTCCTCACCTTCCTCGCCCTCCTCGATTTCCTCGACTTCCTCCTCGACCTCTTCTTCGATCTCCTCTTCGGGGCCCACCTCAGGGGCTACAGGCGCGGCGGCGGTCAGGATCTCTTCGACCTCTTCCTCGGAGCGCTGCGCGATGACCTGTATCACCTCTGTCTCCGGGGATGTCAATATCTCGACGCCCTCGGGAACGGCAAGATCAGCGACGGCCACATGATCATGGATGTGCTCCAGAGTAGCCAGATCAACGGTGATGGCTTCCGGCATATCCTCGGGCTGACACTCTACCTCAACATGATCCAGAACCTGTACGATGGTTGCCCCCATCTCTAACGTGGGTGATCTTCCATATGTGGTGATGGGCACGAGATTGGTGACCGCCTGTCCCTCTACCACGCGGTATAGATCCACATGTAACACGTCGTTGGTGACAGGATCGCGCTGTACGTCACGGATGAGGGCGGTATGAGAGTCACCATTGGCGTCGATTTCCAAGGAGATGAGGCGACTTGTTCCCGCCGTGCGAATCACCTGGTTTATGGATTGATTGTTGAACTTGACACTCAGCGCATCAAAATCGCGTCCATAAAGGATACCAGGCACAATGCTCTGGCGCCGCAACGCTTTTGCTTTTTCTTTACCGCCCCGCAGCTCACCTGCGAGTTGAATTCTATCTGCCATAGCTACCGCCAATCCTCCAAAGCTGTACGAACAAAAAGATCCCTCTGAAGATCCGGGATTTATAAGGAACACTCTAGATTATAGATATAGAGTGGATGGACGTCAAATATGTCGTGTTTGTATTGAGCACCTTTCATCTAACGGTCTCATGATGTCTCGTGATGCCTATCGATATAGATCGCCCCTTTTTTCTTTTGCTCCCAAGGTTCTGTCGATGATATAATAAGTTATTAGGAGTTGGTGTTTGTGAGTTGGAAGGGATCCCCTTGATGAGCGAGAAGGTGGAAGCAAAGACGACCGAAGTTGTCCTTGTGCCTGTGTTGGATGTCAGTGTGGCCTTGGTTTGTGGCGTCGTTGCTTCGAACAGGTTCGTTTGGAGCGGGATTCAACTTTTGAGAATATGGATCGCCTGGCTTGTCGCCGATATAGTATTGGGTCTTGTCTTTGCCCAATGGAGGGTATTAAAGGGGGTAAATCTTCAGGAGATCCTTGAAAGGGAAAGGGGTGGCTCCCCGATGCTGTTTCCCTATGCCGTATCAGGTTCTCCGGCGAGGCGGCTCACTCGAGCAATAGATGGGCTCGTTTCACAGTGGGAGGAAGTGGTGTGGCCGCGTGCTGGTCGTGCGGCCCTGACGGCAATCCTAGGTGCGGCGCTCGCCCTGGCTATGGCGACCTTTTTGGGGCCTGAGATGCTGGCCATCGTGGCCCTGGGATTGGTATTTGGCGTTGGGCTGATGGTGGCATGTGATGAACGAGACGCGCTTTCCCGCTGGTTACGTTTTCTTCAAATCTCTTTGGCCTGGATTCTTGGCACAAGGGTCCTGGGACCACTGACGTCGCCGACTGTGGGGTTGGCTCTTTTGATGGGCCTGGGTGCGTACGCCAGAGAAGGATTTGGCGTAGGAGGGGAAAGGGGATTTTTCCGGCTCTTGCGCCTCACGAACTGGTCTTTTATTCTGCTTCTACTGCTTTCTCAACAACCAGCGCTGGCTGTGGTGATAGTGATCGCCTCTTTGGCGGAGGCGATGTCGTGCGAGGAAGAGCCCTTGAGGGGAGGGCGATCGCCGCTATGTAGCGTTCCATGGTTTGCGAGCGCGCTTACCGCTGCGCTTGCCGTAACTCGTTGGTAGCGGGGGCGTTATATGTTATGGGTTGGTATCGCGCTCGCGTTGGTGTTCATCGGTCTTGTGGGTTACTGGCTGCTGATTACGACAGAAGGGGTTTATCTGGGAACCGGCGTGGTCACATTGCTTTACGACTGGACGGCAGAGCGCTACAATGGGATAAAGCAACTGAATTATATTGACGAGGCCAGTCGTTTGGGGATACCCCTGGCGAGGCGACTGCAAAGGCTTTCCTCGCCTCGTGTTCTGGATGTGGCCACCGGTACGGGGCGCCTTCCTTTGGCGCTGATGCGCCAGTTTCAGTTCGATGGTACAGTTGTGGGCATGGACCGTTCTCAGGGTATGTTGCGTGAGGCCCAGCGTGCAGTGGGGGCATACGACGATCGTATCACGCTTTTGTTAGGGGACGCGCAGACACTTTCGTTTCGGGACACGTGTTTTGACAGCGTGACCTGTCTGGAGGCTCTGGAGTTTATGCCAGACGCCAAAGAGGCCATCAGGGAGATGCTCCGTGTACTAAAGCCCGGTGGTGTTTTATTGCTTTCCAATCGCGTGGGCAAGGATGCCTGGTTTTTTCCTGGCCAGCTTTGTGGCCGGGGGAATGTGGAAGACTATTTACGGGAACTGGGTATGAAGAGGGTGCACATGGAGCGTTGGCAGGTGCACTATGATCTCATCTGGGCGCGGAAGGATGGCGATTGGAGCGAGTGAATTCGCTTTGGGTTTCAGCGATGTTTGGAAAGGATGAGAAGGAAATGAAAAGGGATTTTCTGAGCTTTGCCAATCTATCCACAAAGCAGATACGGTATCTTTTGGAATTGGCGCTTTCCTATAAAAAAGACGGCGTCGATGTCGAACGGGCCAAGTATGTGCGAGACAAAGTGCTGATTATGGTCTTTCAAAAACCCTCCCTGCGAACGCGGGTCTCCTTTGACGTAGCCATGTTTCAGTTAGGAGGGTACGCCATATATCTATCCCCCGATGAGATCAGGCTTGGCGAGCGTGAGAGCATTCCCGATGCGGCACGGGTGCTGAGTCGCTATGGCGATGCTGTGATGGCTCGGGTATTTGCTCACTCGGATGTGGTCACCATGGCACAATGGGCGTCCATTCCTGTGATAAACGGCCTTTCCGATTATAATCATCCCTGTCAGGGGTTGGCGGACCTGCTGACTATTTGCGAAAAGATTGGCGAGCCCATGGGCGCCAAGTTCGCTTATGTCGGGGATGGAAACAATGTAC
The DNA here is from genome assembly GCA_046538105.1 of Anaerolineales bacterium. Classification (GTDB taxonomy): domain Bacteria; phylum Chloroflexota; class Anaerolineae; order UBA1429; family UBA1429; genus JAWLEV01. Next base: position 73,888 of record JBKHJO010000006.1, read on the forward strand.
TGCATTCTCTACTGTTGGGTGGGGCTGCGATGGGCCTGCACGTCGTGGCAGCGACGCCGGAAGGCTATGAGCCCCTGTCGAAAGCGGTAACCCAGGCCGAAAAGGTGGCAGGGGAGACAGGGGCAAAACTGGAGATCATCCGAGATCCTGTCGAGGCTGTCAGGGGAGCAGACGTCATCTATACGGACACGTGGACGAGCATGGGACAGGAAGCAGAAGCGGAAGAGCGTGTCCGTGTCTTTTCTTCCTATCAGGTGAATGCGGCCCTTTTGGAGCACGCGGGAGACGATGTGGGGGTCATGCATTGTCTGCCGGCGCATCGGGGACAGGAGATCACGGATGAGGTGATAGATGGTCCTCGTTCCTGGATTTTCGACCAGGCAGAGAATCGTCTGCACGCCCAAAAAGCGATTCTGACCTATGTGTTAGAGGGGTAGGACGTCTGTGGCCGAAGTATTCTGGCTTCTATCCAAGCTGGATCTACGGAGTCTCGTAGACATTCTCCTCGTTGGATCGGTTGTATATGGTACGCTATTGCTTTTGCGGGGCACGCAGGCCGTTCAGCTTTTGCGGGGCGTCATTTTGTTGGCCCTGATTGTGGCCCTTTTTGGTAGCGTCGCGCAGTTAACGGCTTTTAACTGGCTTTTGGAAAAGGGAAGTCAGGCCCTGCTCGTGGTGGTGGCCATCGTTCTACAGCCCGAGTTGCGCCGCGCTCTGGATCGCCTTGGAAGAGCAGGGGGGATGGCCCTATGGTCTTCCCGTGAGTTTGATATGGAGGGTGTGATCGATGAGATTGTCGAAAGCTGCAGGCGGCTCTCTCAACGGCGCCACGGTGCATTGATAGTTATAGAGCGGGAGACAGGCCTTCAGGATCACATTGAGACCGGGGTGGAGATCAATGCTCTGGTTAGCACGGAACTCTTGCAGACAGTTTTTTTTCCAAACACTGCACTTCACGATGGGGCAGTGATCATACAAGAAAACCGGGTCATTGCAGCCGCCTGTGTGCTGCCCTTGGCCGAGACCATTTCTTCGGAGGTGCATCTGGGGACACGCCATCGGGCGGCAGTGGGCATCACGGAGCAGACCGATGCGGTGGCCATCATCGTCTCGGAGGAGACGGGAATCATCTCCCTAGCCAGAAATGGGCGTATTATAAGATATCTTGACAGGGAGAGATTGGTGATGCTTTTAAGGGCGTTATTGATTTCTGGGCGGGCCGGACGTCGAGAAGAAGAGGCCGAGGCGGCCTAATTGATGGAGGGGACATTTTTGGCGAGGATAGAAGAACATATCGGCACGGCACTGTTGGCCCTTATACTGGCGCTTATCGTCTGGGTCAATGCCACCTACCAAAAAGATCCACCAAGAGAGGATTTCTTTCCGCGAGAGATCCCCATTCAAGTTTTGAATGCCCCTACTGATCTTGTGGTTACGAACGATCCGGCAGACGCTTTGGAGGTCAAGATAAGGACCTTTTCGTCCACCTGGGAGCAATTGGGTGTAAATGATTTCAATGCCACGGCCGATTGGGGAGATCTGGAAGCCAATATGAACACTGTGGACGTTGAAGTGACCTGTGCCGATCCCACGGTAAAGATCCTGGATTTCCATCCAAAAACGATCTATGTTCGCCTGGAACCCAAGAGGGAGGAAGACAAAGAGGTAGAAGTTGTGTTAGAGGGACGGGGAGAGGTTCCCTTGGGTTATCGGGTCTATTCACCGGAGGTGGAGCCGGATTCTGTCACCGTAGCAGGGCCATCCTCGGCTGTTGATCGTGTGGAGAAGGTGAGCATTTCTGTTTCCCTCGTCAATCAGCGTCAGTCACTGGAGCGTCAGGTCGAGCCCGTCCCCTTGGATAGTGAGGGGGAGAGAGTGACGGATGTTACGATATCTCCCGCCGAGGTGACGCTCCGCGTTCCCATTGAGAGAAGACAGAACTATCGAGAAGTTGCAATTCGGGTGCGCACCACGGGTGCGCCGAGTCGGGGCTACTTTTTCAGCGGACTCGATGTTGTGCCTCCCACAGTCACTGTAGTGGGCCCTCTGGAGACAATAGAAGAGATGGGGGGGTATGTGGAAACCAAGGGGCAGATCGATCTGACGGGGGCCACGCGGATGATCGCCCAAAAGATGGAAATTGACCTTCCCGAGGGGGTGTCTGTGTTGGATTCCCGCGAGGGGGAGCCTTTCTTCATTTTGGTGACAGCGAACATCGATGCGGTGACCGGAGGCACGACGGTGGAGGTGCCTCTGAGGGGCGAAAATGTGCAAGAGGATCTGCGTGTCGAGATGTCCGTCTCGGCAGTGGATGTCATCTTGACGGGCCCCGCCGCGCTTCTTGAAGAGTTAGAGACCGATCTTCTTGATGCCTATGTCGATTTGGATGGACTTGAGGAAGGAACGCATCAAGTTGAGCCCAAGGTAGAGATAATCGCTCCAGAGGATTCAGAACTTCAGGATCTCGCTGTCAAAGATGTGTCACCTAAATATGTGGAAGTGACGTTGAACCCTGGGTCTACGCCGGTATCTGGAGATGAGGTATCTCCTACACCTACCGCGACCAATACAGTCACTCCCACTATGACGCCGACGCAAGCGCCTACAGCCACGCCGACAATTGAACGCCGTAGATAGCGAGGAGAATGCCTGTGGCGAAAGAATCTGCTTTGGCTACACATAATGGAGAATCAGAGGAAGCCGTTGCCAGGAAGCCGCTCGTTGCTCTGGTGGGGCGTCCCAATGTGGGGAAATCCACACTCTTTAACCGTCTGGTGGGAGAGCGTCTGGCCATTGTAGATGAGACGCCCGGTACGACCCGTGATCGTCACTATGCCGACGTGGAGTGGCAGGGCTGCGCCTTTACCTTGATAGATACGGGGGGGTTGATTCATGACCACTCGGACACCATTACCGAGCAGGTGCAGAAACAGGCCCGGTTGGCCATTGAGGAAGCGGATGTCATCGTCTTTATTACGGATGTCCTGGATGGTGTGACAGGGGCGGAGCAGAGGATCGCCAACATCCTGCGACGTACCGAAAAGCCCATCGTGCTTGCAGCGAATAAGGTGGATAATCTCGAACGCGAACAGGGGATCTACGAGTTTTACTCTTTGGGATTGGGAGACCCCGTTGGCGTATCAGCGCTCAGAGGATTGAAGACGGGCGATCTACTGGACGATATTGTGGATGCCCTATCAGACATCTCTTTGGAAGAGAGAATCTCTTCTGTTGTGCGGGTGGCCATCGTCGGACGCACGAACGTGGGCAAATCCTCGCTTTTGAATCGACTTTTGGGGCAGGAACGCGTCATCGTCAGCGATATTCCGGGCACGACGCGCGATGCTGTAGATACGAGTATCACGTATGACGAAGAGGAGGTGACGCTCATCGATACGGCGGGCATCCGTCGGAGGGGGCGCGTGGAGCAAGGTGTTGAGCAATACAGCGTGCTACGTGCACTCAGGGCCATCGGTCGCGCGGATGTAGTGCTGCTGATGATCGATGCCCTTGATGGTGTAACAGCCCAGGATTCGCACATCGCGGGTTATATCTTGGACGAGTTCAAGAGCGTCGCCGTGTTGATAAACAAGTGGGATCTGGTGGAAAAGGATACCCACACGGCCACGCTGTTCGAGGAGCATGTGCGATACCGCCTTAAGTTCTTGCCTTATGCCCCCGTGCTCTTTATCTCGGCGCTCACGGGACAGCGAACGGATCGAGTGCTACCTCTGGCGTTGCACCTCTATCATGAGAGGTACGTGTGTCTTGAGGCTGCAGAAGTGGGGGATATCTTGCAAGAAGCCATTGCCCGGCGCTCACCGCCTCGTGGACGGGGGAAAAGGCTCATCATCTATGAGGGACACCAGACCGGCGTCGCCCCCCCCACTTTTGCGTTCATTGTGAACGACAAGAGACTGGTGCACTTTGGCTACGAGCGCTATCTCAAGAATTTCATCCGCGAGTGCTATCCCTTTGAGGGAACGCCCCTGCGACTCGCTTTCAAGAACAGGGGGTAGCGTGGGGTTGATCGGTCACGACATGGCCGACCATGGACCAGGGGCCGGCCCAGGTGATGTGGACATGGGCCATGCGTCCCAGCCAGTTTTCGTCACTTGCAAAGAAGACGAGCTTGTGTGTGCGCGTTCTACCGCGCCAGCGTCCCCGCTGTTTTCCATCCACCAAGATCTCCACATTCTGATCCAGGAATAAAGTGTTGATTTCCTCCGCTATCTCTTCCTGTACCTTCTCGATATGTGCACGGCGGCGTTCCTTTTCTGCGGTGGGGACATCGTCCTCCCAGGCGGCAGCCGGGGTCCCCGGACGGGGCGAATAGGCGGCCACGTGTACCATGTCGAAGCGCATCTCCTGTATCAAGCGTAGCGTATTCTCGAACTGTTCTCGTGTTTCCCCAGGAAAGCCCACGATCACGTCCGTATTGATGGCGCAATCGGGAGTGGCCTCGCGAATGCGTTGTACCAGGGGGCGGAATTCTTCTACGGTATAACCACGTCCCATTCGTCGCAAGATTTCGTCATCTCCCGACTGTACGGCCAATTCCCAGCAGGGGCATACCTTTGGATATGCGGCTACGGCGTCGATGATGCGCTGAGTCATGTCCGCCGGGTGGGAGGTGAGAAAACGGATGCGCCACAGATCCTCAATATCGTGTATGGCTTCAAATACGTCGGCCAGATCCTGTTGTTGAGGAAGGTCGCTTCCATAGGCGTCCACATTTTGTCCCAGGAGGGTGACGTCTCGTGTGCCCCGGCGGATCAGATTTTCCACATCGGTGCGGATCTCGGCGATGGGCCTGCTACGCTGTTGGCCCCGCCGAAGGGTGACGATGCAGTAGGTACAGTGGTGGTTACAGCCATAGCTGATGGGCACAAAGTCGGCCACATGGGGGCGCGTGAGGGGATCTCGCTTCGGCGAGACGTCCTTCCCGCAAGCCATGCCCCATTCCTCGGCAAATTGTATCACCTCATGGATGGCCGAGGGAAGAAAGAAGGCGTCCACAAAGGGATAGCGGGCGGCCAAGGTATCGGCATCACCCACAAAGCAACCCATGACCAAAAGGGCCCGTTCCTTCTGATCCTCTTTAAGGGGGCGCAAGGAACTAAGGCGCCCGATGACTTTGTCCTCAGCACTCTGTCTCACAACGCAGGTGTTGAGCAGAATGAGATCTGCCTCTTCCGGATCCTGTGTGGGAAGGTAGCCGCGCCTTTCCAGCGCCTCGCCGATGCGGTAGGCGTCGGCCCGGTTCATCTGACACCCTATGTTCCAGAGATGATAGTGCAGGTGTCTCTGGCGCTTTTTGGGCGACACTGTGATATCTTTTCGCGTCATCCTCTTACTCTGAAGAAGGCGTCGCCAGGGCGGGGACGGTTTGTGGCGTGGAGGTTCGTTCCCGCTCGGGACGTAGAACACGCCGGAGGAAATACCCAGTATAGGATTGGGATTGAGCCATCAGGTCTTCCGGGGTACCTTCGGCGATGACCCTGCCGCCTGCGTCTCCGCC
>JBKHJO010000099.1:0-5862 GCA_046538105.1 Anaerolineales bacterium
TTTCCCTTACTCGCGCACGCTGTGCATTTCTGCCACTCTTTAGTTGTTAAGGTGCTCACACTAACTCTTAATACAATGCTAATAATAACATAAATACGCACGGCTGTCAAACTCGCCTAGACATCTCTCACAAAGAGAGATCTGCCGCTTCCAACGACTTGTGCCATGCATTGTAGTGCTTTTAAAACCTCTTATCAACTTTGCCTGTGAGTCTATCTGCTTCCCTTGCTTTCTTTTAGACCCTCTCAGACAACGGTCTATGATTGTACCATGGGCACAACACCCTGTCAAATCAGCCAAAAGCTCCTTTTAGGATTCGCCGCGGACTTGCAAGGTTTGCAGCATAAAGACATCGCACGTAAAATGATGTTCCGATCATATGGTCAATAAGCATCTTCAACGGAGTAGGAGGATTCGCTGTGGAAGAAAAAATCGCGGAACAGGTAAAAAAGATGGCAGTTGATGGCAATCTATCCTGTGCCAAGGCCCATGCCCTCGCCTCACAGATGAATGTATCGCCCCGACAGGTGGGCCAAGTCGTAAATCGGGCCACTGATCTGCGCTTCTATCGCTGCCAACTCGGGCTTTTTGGCTACGGCCCCAAACCTGAAGGCAAACACAAAATCGTTCAGAAGGCCCCACGAGTCCCGGAGGAAATCGAGGAGGCCATCATGGCTCGCACCAAACACGGCCACATCTCCTGCAGGGCGATCTGGGACCTCGCCGATGAATTTGAATACCCGCGCCTGGGCATGGCCAACATCGTCGAAGCCCTGGATCTTCAGGTGACCCCCTGCCAGCTGGGGTGTTTCTAGACAAACACCAGGAGAGGCGAGGGGGGACCTCGCCCAGAGAACGGTATCCCGGGGAATCGTCGATACAAAGATCGGATCGATCAGACACGCCCCCCCACTCTACGATCACTTGCCCTATTTTGGACGGGAACGATAACGAATGGCTATCATCATCAAATCGAAAAACGAACTGGAACTATTGCGCCAGGCGGGACGCATCAATGCCCAGGCTTTGGAAAAGATATCACAGGCCGTGCGACCGGGCATTACGACAGAGGAACTGGACCGCATCGCCGAGGATCATCTTCGCTCACAGGGGGCAGAGCCCGCGTTTCTGGGCTACCCCAATGGAACTTTTCCTGGCCATCCCTATCCCGCCACCATAAACGCCAGCGTGAACGAGGAACTGGTACATGGACTTCCCAGTCAGCGCCGCCTGCAGGAGGGGGACATCATCAGCATCGACTGTGGTACCGTGTGGAAGGGCTACGTGGGAGACTCGGCAATCACCCTGCCCGTGGGCAACATATCCGCCGAGGCAAAGCGCCTGATGAAAGTGACCGAAAAGGCCCTGGAACTGGCCATCGACGCCTGCCGCCCAGGCAACCGCTTCGGCGATGTCTCGGCCACGATTCAGGAATGGGTCGAGTCTCAGGGATACAATGTGGTGCGCGAGTATACCGGCCACGGCGTGGGCCAGGATATGCACGAGGATCCACAGATTCCCAACTGGGGAACGCGGGGCCGAGGGGCAATCCTCCGTCCCGGTATGACCTTTGCTCTGGAACCCATGGTCACCATGGGCCCGCCCATCCTCTATATCAAGGACGACTACTGGACCGTGGCCACAAAGGACGGGGGTCTGTGCGCCCATTTCGAGCACAGCATCGCCGTGACCGACGGAAAACCTCGGATCCTCACCCTGCCCTAAACAATAGTATTCGTCAACGGGAGAATCATGGACGATACCACTTCTTATTTCGACTGCAACGCCAGCTTTGGCTCCCCTGCAAGCGGCACGTTCCAGCCCTGTATCAGCGCAGAGACACTGCTAGAGGAGATGGATTGGGTGGGCGTGGAGAACGCCTTGGTGCACCACGCGCTGATGCGAGACCAGTCGCCCGTGGTGGGCAATCGCGCCCTATGTGATGCCATCGCCGATCACCCACGCCTACACGGTACGTGGGCTATCCTGCCCCCGCAGACGCACGAACTACCAACGGGAATCTCCTTCTTTGAGGCCATGGCCAAAGAGGGGATACACGCCCTCTGGGCCTTTCCTCAGGAGCACCGCTACGTGCTGTCCCAACGCACTTTTGGCACCTTTTTGGACGAGGTCGCCCAGAGGCACATTCCCCTCTTTGTCCCGCGAGACGCCGGCGGCACCGATCCCCACGATACGTGGCATCTCGTATATCAGCTCCTAAAGGATTACCCTTCCCTGACGCTGGTCATCGCCGCCCACGGCCCCTGGGGCGAGGACCGTTTCTTCCGCCCTCTACTGGAGCAGCATCCAAACTTTTGTCTGGACATCTCGCGTTACGAACTGGATGGCGGGCTCCACGACCTGGTTGATAAATATGGGCCGGACCGTCTCCTCTATGGCAGCAATTTTCCCGACCACGCCATGGGTGGCCCCCGGATGATGGTCGCCAACGGCCAACTCAACGACATCGCCAGGCGTGCCATCGCTGGAGACAACCTGCGCCGGCTCTTGGAGGAGGTGGAACTATGATCGATTCGGCCATCGCTAAAGAGTACCTGGAGACGGGACATTGTGAGAGTTGCCCCATCATCGACCTGCACGCCCATTATGGACACTTTTCCGGCATCTATATGCCCAACCACACCCCCGAACAGATGATCAGCACCATGGACCGCTGTGGCGTGGAGATCATCGTTTCCAGCAGCCATACGGCTCTGGCGGACATGGTACGCGGAAACGCCGAGATGACGGCCATAACGGAAAACTTTATGGGGCGCTGGTACGCTTACATGGTCTACAACCCAAACTATCCGCAGGCGGGCCGCCAGGAATTGGAAGGCTATGACGCGCATCCCACCTATCTTGGGCTCAAGATGCATCCCTCGGGCCACGAGTATCCCCTGACGGGAGAACGCTACAAGCCCGCCCTGCAGTTCGCCGCCTCGCGGCGACTCCTGGTGCTGACGCACACGTGGGGCAAATCGGAATACGACCGCCCCGAACTCTTAGAAGAGGTCGCCAACCGCTACCCGGAGGTCATCTTTCTGGCCGGCCACTCTGGCCACGGCGAATTCGAGGAGTGTATGGCCGTGGCACGACGCCACCCCAACGTGTACCTGGAACTGACAGCCGCCTATGCCGTCCGTGGCCTCATCGAACGCATGGTGGATGAGGTTGGGGCCCACAAAATCGTCTTTGGCTGTGACCTGCCCTGGTTCGATCCTCACTACGCCATCGGCTGCATCGTCATGGCTCACATCAGCGAGGGCGCGCGCAGGGCCATATTACGCGAGAACGCCCTGCGCTTGCTTGAGGATAGAAAAAGAATATAGGGAGGAATCGTCACCAGCCCAAAACTCAACATCTTGTTTGTGCTCGTCGATGTATCATGGCTCCTGGAAACCGGCTGGTCCACAATCGGCGCCAGGCATCTACCACAAGGACGAATGAGAGGGAAATCACTCCGGGCTATAGGCCGTGACAAAGGCCACGGCATTATCGTCGCTGTGCGACAGGCTGATCGCCCACTGATCCAGTCCCAGTTCCTGCGCCCGCGCCAGGGCGTGTCCCGAGAGGGTCACCGTCGGTTTGCCACGATGATCGCCCAGGACCTCCATCTCGGACCAATAGATGCCCTTTATCCCTGTGCCCAGCGCCTTGGAGATGGCCTCCTTGGCCGCAAAGCGTGCCGCTAACTCGGGAACGCGCCCCCGACAGTACACAAGTTCCTTCTCTGTGTATATGCGCTGCAGAAAACGATCCCCCCAGCGATCAACCACCCGCTCGATGCGTGCGATCCGAATGATATCCACGCCTACGCTAAGCACGTGGAACCTCAGCGCAAAAGATGCCCACAACTACATCATAAAAGGGAACGCCTATCCCTCCTGAACCGATATCTTCTCTTCCTTTGTGGTATCCAGCATCACACCCAAGAGTCGTTCCATGGCCATCGTATGACTGCACACTCCTCTCTGGGAAAAGAACTCGCATTGACAAGACCACTCCCCATCCTCATATATGACGTTATACGTCCCGTGCTCGCCATCGAAAATCACATGAAAGGAACGAAAGGTCACCCGCTCCGGCTCCTGCGCGTAGCGCTTTGACTTTTGGATCTTGCTGATCATGCCCGAATCCATCTTCGCACCCCCCAAAAAACAAAAGCACCAGGACATCTTCCAGCCCTGGTGCTACAACGAACCACTGTTCACTGGCTTTATCATATTACACCACCAATAAGCAACAACTCCCCAAACCCTTACGAACATCAGTATAGGAGGATTGCAGGCCGTTGTCAACAGCATCGCAAGTCCAAAAGGGCGGCCTTTCCTTGCGCCACCTTCATAGAGTTGTTATCATAGCCACAAGAAATCAGGCTCCCGTTCACATTTCCAGACTGCGAGGTCCAAGATGACAAAAAGGAAAAACATCCTGCTGATCCTCACTGACCAACAGCGCTACGATACCCTGGGCTGCTACGGCGCGCCGGCCTGCCACACGCCCCACATCGACGCCCTGGCCAAGCAGGGTGTACGTTTCGACGCCGCCTACACGGCCACCAGCCCCTGCTCTCCATCCCGGGCCGCCCTCTTCACCGGCCTCTACCCCCACAAGAATCATGTCTTGGCCAATAACCAGGTCGTGAATTCCGAGGTTCCCAATCTTGCCGAAAATCTGCGGAAGGCGGGCTACAATCTCGGCTACGCCGGCAAATGGCACGTGGATCAACAAAAGGTACCCACCGATTATGGCTTCCAGGGCAAGGATTTCCCTGGCTATGGCTATCCGGCCGGCGGCGTGATAGAGGGACTGCGCTTCGGCGGATCGCAACCCCTCCCCCACTATCCCGCCTACCTGGAGGAGCACGGCTACGAGACCCCCCGGGTGTTGGAGGCCTTTTTCGGCAGCAATCCGGGCACCCAGGGACAGGAGATATATGCCCTGCAATCGGGCGCTGTGGAGACCACCTTCGAGTACATGGTCAGCGAACTGGCCGTCGACCTCATGAACCGGTTCAGGGAGGACTGGGAAAATGAGGAGAAACCTTTTTTCCTCTGGACCAATTTCTGGGGACCCCACACCCCCTGTCTCCTCCCCGAAAAATACTATTCCATGTACGACCCCACAACGATTCCCCCAGAGCCCAGTTTTGGTGAGAACTGGTCGCACAAACCCCGCGCCCACGCACTGTACGAGCGCTACTGGGGCCTTTCGAAGGGAGGATGGGAACGATGGCGTGAGATCGTCGCCCGCTACTGGGGCTATGTGACCATGATCGACGATCTCGTGGGCCGTCTGGTAAAAGCACTGCAGTCCCTGGGCATGGAGGAGGATACCATCATCATCTTTACCACCGACCACGGCGACATGATGGGTGCCCACCGCATGATAGAAAAGGGACCCTTTGCCTACGAGGAGAGTTGGCGACTGCCCCTCGTGGTGGCCCATCCCGACTGCGAGGCACCAGGCACCGTCTGCGACGAGTTCGTCTATCTGCAGGATCTCTATCCCACCCTCCTGGAGATGGCCGGGATCGCGCCGCCCCAGGTGCCCGACACACAGAGTATACTGGACAACGTTCTGGGACGACAGACTCCCACAGGTCGGGACAGCGTATATGGCGCCTTCCACTCCCACATCTTTCCCACGCCCCTACGCTTCGTGCGTACCCGCACCCACAAACTGGTCTACAATCGCTGCGACATGGGCGAACTGTACAGCCTGATCGACGACCCCTGGGAACTGCACAATCTCATGGGCACCTCCGAGATGGCCACCACCCAACAGCAACTGATGGAACGCCTGCGGGAGCACATGATCAGACTGGAGGATCCCATCCAGGGCGCCTTTGACAGGATA
>JBKHJO010000037.1:0-25369 GCA_046538105.1 Anaerolineales bacterium
CGCAGGAGGCGCAGTTCCGGCGCCGCGCGAAAGCGCAGGGTGCCATCCTCCCTGACGGATACCACCCTGGGCAGGGTCATGGCCCCCGACCAACCGGCCTCCTCTTGCCCCTCTTGGTCCCTGCCGTCGCGGATCCATCCCCACATGAGGCGCCGTCCGCCCTCCTCGCAAAGAACCTGGGGAGCGTAAAAATAGCCTCCGTGATCCACTAGCCCCATCTTTTCCCTCTCAAAGACGTGTTTCTCATATTGTCCGGTATAATAGAGGACCTGGTGCAGGGGCAGGGCGGATACGAGGAGGATGTGTCCGCCATCCACGCAAAAAAGGTTGGGGCATTCCCACATCTCTCCCTCCTCCTCTATCGCTCCCACACAGAGGGGATGCAGGTATTCCCAGCGGCGCAGATCAGGTGATCTGTAGAGAAGGGCGGTTCCGCCCTCGCCCTCTATGCCCGAGCCAATGATCATGTACCACCCGTCATCCTCTTTCCATACATAGGGATCGCGAAAACCTGTCGTCTCCATCGCCTCGGGGGGCGAGGCGATGACGGGATTGCCCTCGTATTTTTCCCAGGTGATAAGGCCGTTAGAACTGGTGGCGATGCACTGCACCTGAGGATGCACGCCGGTGTATACCAGCGTGGGGGTTCCCCTATCGTTCACGGCACAGCCCGTGTAACACCCGTCCTCATCCGGGCCGCCCGGGGTGGGGGCCAGAGCGATGGGCAGGTGGGTCCAGTGGGCCAGGTCGTCGCTTACGGCATGTCCCCAGTGCTTCTGTGCCGAATGGGGGCCGTTGGGGTTATGCTGGTAGAACAGGTGGGTGCGCCCCTCCCACTGGATCAGCCCGTTAGGGTCATTCATCCAGTTGGCCAGGGGCAAAAAATGGTACCGGGGTCGATTGCGCAGGTCCATATTCCTTTTCTCCCTGATCATTTACCTGTTTGGTGTCCATTATACCCGTGTGCGGGGAACATTTTTAGCCCCTGCACGATGGGAGTATACAATAGTTCCCCGGTAGGCGTCCAGCAGCATGATATTCCGAGGGGCCATGGTAGAAGAACAACGGCGGATTCCCGTCTCTTGTACTGATCCGCCGAGAGCCCAAGAAAAACCATTGTAAAAAGGAATCGAGGCTGTTATAATGGTAGTATTGAGGAGCAGGGAATGCGCGCGGTATCTGAAGGAGAGGAGGCACCTTTCCCCTATACAAGCCAGAGGAAGAGACGTGAGGGTATCGCGTTTGCCCCACCGGTGACGGGCCGCTTGAGGCGCGTGAATGCGTCGGATGCTCGCCCGCCGCCCGGATATCATCGGCGGCGAGATGATATCTGCGTAAGGCTTGAGCGTTTGGTTTATCGTTATGTGGATGTGATAATAAAGAGGGCTGTATGTCAAAGAACGAATATTGTTTGGAATCCCTAAAGGCCTTTTTGCAGGAGGCACGCCGACGTTATGGAAAAAGGGGCGAGGGAGTTTTTCCGGATACCCCTGTTGGAAACAGGGAGAAAAGGGACACATCGGAGCGCTATCCACCACACATGGCTCCCGATTCCGAGATCGAGGCAGCATGGCAGGAGGTGGCCCGGCGATTCGACAACGGAGAGAAGGTAAAGGCCATCGTCACGGGCTGGAACAGGGGAGGGTTGCTGGCACTTTGGGATAATAAATTACAGGGATTTATACCCATATCGCAACTGACCGAGATGCCCACCTTTGAGGATGCGACGACGCGCGATGAGGAACTGGCGCGTTGGGTGGGCGAGGAACTCGAGTTGCGGATCATCGAGTTGGACAGGAGTCGCAACCGGCTCATCTTTTCCCAGCGAGCCACCCTGTGGAATCCGCATGACGGCGAGCGGCTGCTCACCGAACTCGCCCCCGGGGATATCTGCGAGGGTTGCGTGAGCAATATCTGTGATTTTGGCGCCTTTGTCGACCTGGGGGGTATCGACGGACTGGTGCATATCTCCGAACTGTCCTGGGGGCGTGTCAACCATCCCTCGGAAGTGCTCTCCCTGAAGCAAAAAGTCGAGGTGTATGTGATGGATGTGGATAGGGAGAACGAGCGCGTCGCCCTCAGCATCAAGCGCCTGAAGGAGAATCCCTGGAAGACGGTGGAGGAAGAGTTCGATGTGGGCCAGACGGTGCCAGCGACGGTGACCAATATCGTGGACTTTGGCGCTTTTGCCCAGATCAAGCGGGGGGTTGAAGGGCTTGTTCACGTCTCCGAGATGGCCGAGTTCGAGGTAGACCATCCAAAAGATATGGTGGACGTGGGAGATCGAATATACGTATGTATACTGGATATCGACTGCGCACGCCACCGGCTCAGCCTCAGCATGCGCCGGGCCCGCCAGGTCTAGGAGACGGGGCTATACGCCGATTCGTATCTTCCCCTGACACCCCTCTGCCCAAGGGCCTCTCATGCAAAAAGGCTCTTGGGCAGACTTTTGCATTGACAGATCCTCCCATCTTCCTATACTCAGTGTTGGATCCACTGAAAGAAGGTTTTCGGTGGATATGTGCTCCATATTTCCTTTTGGCTACCCTTTTTTCAGGGCAGCCGGTGTTGAGTTTTCAGTTGCTGGAGATACCCCCATCGTGTCCAAAGATTCCTCGGTCACGCCGATTCGAAAACAATATATCGATATAAAGCGTCAGCACAAGGACGCTATCCTCTTCTTCCGTCTGGGAGACTTTTATGAGGCCTTTGACGAGGATGCCCAGACGGTGGCTGACGAACTGGATGTCGTCCTCACCTCGCGCAATGTGGCCAAGGGACAGCGGGTACCCATGGCGGGCGTTCCTCATCATGCCGCCGAGGGATACATCGCCAAGTTGATCGAAAAGGGCTACAAGGTGGCTATCTGTGAGCAGGTCTCGCACGAGAGGGTAGATGGTCTCATGCCCCGGGAGGTGGTACGCGTAGTTACGCCGGGAACGGTGGTGGAGCCCGTTCTTCTCTCGGAAAAGCGCAACAATTTCCTCGTTGCCGTCGTCCTGGAGGAGGATCAGGCGGGCATCGCCTATGCCGATATCACCACGGGCGAGTTCGCCACCACCCAGTTCGAGGCTTCCCCCATAGAGGAAGAGGCGGTGAGGGAACTGGATCGCCTGGCGCCCGCAGAGATGGTGTTGAGCGATGAGGGGGACAGTTTTGTGGGTGAGGGGGAGACGAGGGAGGCCGAGGTGGCCCAGCGCTATCCCGCCTTTGCCGATCTTGGGATTCCTCTGACATTATACGACGCCTGGCATTTCGAGCAGGGCAACTGTCGTCGTGCCCTGCTCGAACACTTTGATGTGGCTACGTTGGCGGGATATGGCTGCGACGATCTCCTCTTGGCCGTTCGGGCAGCCGGGGTCATCGTGCAATATCTGCGGGAGAACCAGCCCTCGGCCCTCCAGCAGATGACGCGCCTGGCCACCTATTCCATCGATTCCTTTATGACCCTGGACGTTGCCACACGGCGGAACCTGGAACTACAATCCACGATCCGCGAGGGACGTTTCAAGGGCTCCCTTTTGTGGGTTCTGGATGAGACCCTCACGCCCATGGGCGGCCGTCTCCTGCGCCGCTGGCTCGGCCAGCCGCTGCTAGAGCGCGCGGCCCTGGAGAAAAGGCTGACCGCGGTGGACGTCCTCTTTGGCGATACGCCCCAGCGCGCCGCCCTGCGAGACCTTCTGCACAACTATGGCGATCTGGAGCGCCTGGCCAATCGCGTGATCCAGGGTATCGCCGGCCCCCGCGAACTGGTGGGCCTTAGGTCGGCCCTTCAGCAGGTGACCAAGGTGGGCGCTACGGTGAGGGAACTGCTGGACGATACTTCCATTGACGGGGCCGATGAGATCTATCCTCTCAATGGGGAGGGCTTGAGCCCCTGCCAGGAGGCCATTGACCTGATCTCTCGGGCCATCGTCGGTGAACCGCCGGCCACCCTGTCCAACGGAAGCGTGATACGTGAGGGTTATTCGGAGGAACTGGACGCCATTGAGGCCTCGGTGGCCGACTCCAAGGCCTGGCTCGAGAAATTGGAGGCGCGCGAACGGGAGCGCACGGGGATTAAGAGCCTCAAGGTGGATTCCAACCAGGTCTTTGGTTACTATATCGAGGTTACCAATCCGAATCTGGAAAAGGTTCCCTCCGAATATGTGCGGAAGCAGACCCTGGTGAACTCGGAGCGGTTCATTATTCCCGAACTCAAGGAGCACGAGACCATCATCCTGAACGCTGCCGAGCGCACCCAGGAACTGGAACGCGAGCTGTTCGACGACATCCTGGAGCAGTTGGCGTGTATGGCCGACCGGTTTCTGAAGACGGCGCGCGCCCTGGCTCATCTCGATGTGTACGCCTCCTTGGCCGAGGTGGCGGCGCGTTACGATTACGTGCGCCCCGAACTGTCCGACGGGGATGAGATCCACATCGCCGGTGGGCGGCACCCCGTCGTCGAGCGGACGCTGGTCGACGGGCTTTTTGTGCCTAACGATACCGGCCTCTCGCCTCAGGAGGGTATTCACATCATCACGGGGCCGAACATGAGCGGTAAATCGACCTATCTGCGCCAGGTGGCCCTGATCACCCTGCTGGCCCAGATCGGCTCCTTTGTACCCGCCCATGCGGCGGAGATCGGCCTGGTGGACCGCATCTTTACCCGCGTGGGGGCCCAGGACGAGATCGCCGCCGGTCAGAGCACCTTTATGGTAGAGATGGTGGAACTGGCCAATATCCTCAACCATGCCACGAATAAGAGCCTGCTCATCCTGGATGAGGTCGGTCGGGGCACCAGCACCTACGACGGCATCTCTATCGCCTGGTCCACGGTGGAGTACATCCACAATCACGAGCACCTGCGTTGCAAGACTCTCTTTGCCACCCACTATCACGAACTGACCGAACTGGAGAGCGCCCTGCCCCGAGTGCGGAACTATAACGTGGCCGTCGAGCGCCAGGGGGATGATGTTGTGTTCACCCATCACATCGTGCCCGGGGCCGCCGATCGCAGTTATGGTATACACGTGGCCCAGATGGCAGGTCTGCCTGTTGTGGTCATCCACCGTGCAAAAGAGATCCTAAAGGATCTACAGGAGGCGGGGCAGCGCGTGCCAGTGGATGGGACCAAAAAGGTCATGGAGGTGCGACAGTTACCCATGTTCGCCGAGCCCAACCCCGTGGTACAGGAACTTCGCGAGATAGACATCATGAACATGTCGCCCCTTGAGGCCATGGAGAAACTCGACGAATTAAAGAAAAAGGTCTGATGAGGTCCCGATTTTTCCTCTTTTTTCTTCTGCTAGCCCTGGTGCTCGCCGCCGCCGGGTGGCAACTGGTTGGGAATCCAGCCCATGAGATGCGGGATGTGGTGCAGGAGCGGTTGGATCGTGCGTCGCCGGCGCTGACCCCGGGGCACAGCGTGGCACAGACCTTTTTTTGTAACCATGACGGGCTGCGGGCTGTCGAATTTCTGCTGGTGCGCTACCGGCCGGGGGAAGAATTGCCCCCATCGGCACGGATCGCGTTCACCCTGGAAAGGCTCGACGGAGCCGACGATCCCTTTGTGAGGGTGGAATTGGACGCCGCCGATCTGGAGCACAACCAGTCCCTGCGATTTTCGTTTCCCCCCATTTCCGATTCGGGCGGCGCGCCCTACCGCCTCACCCTGCACTGTGACGGTGATTATGGCCTGGGCGTGTGGACGAGCAGCACCGAGGCCTATGCCTATGGTGATATGTTTCACAACGGGGAAAAGGTGCCAGGGGATCTTTATTTCGTCACCTTTTACGACTATACCCCGAGCGACGCCCTGATTGACGGTGTGCGAGAGACGGGCCGTTGGGCACCCTATCTGCTGGCTCTGCTCCTGTCGCTTTGCCTCCCTGGACTGGCCGTCGCCCTTTACTGTCTGCCCTGGGGACATCTGGATGGGGGCACCTTTGCCGGGCTGGTACTCTCTCTCAGCCTGGTGACATGGCCCCTGCTCCTTCTATGGCAAACCTTTTTTGGGGCGGGTGCGGGCGCGACTCGGGTGGGGATGTGGATGCTCCTGGTCGCGTCGTCGATCCTGGTGCTGTACCGCCTGTGGCACAGGCGCGGCGAAAGGCTTTTTCGTGTAAAACACGAGGAAAGCGCCTCCCTGCCTGGTCTGGCTCTCGCCCTCATCGTGACCATCGCCCTGATCACCCGTTTCGTCCAGGTGCGGGATCTGGCGATCCCGGCCTGGGTTGATTCCTTCCATCACAGCGTCGTCACGCAGATGATCTCCGAGCGCGGCACGATTCCTCCTTCCTGGGCACCTCACATGCCAGTGGAAAGATTTCACTATCATTTCGGTTTTCATGCCAATGCCGCCGTCCTCACCTGGGTGAGTAACCTGCCGCCCCATCGCGCGGTGATGCTGCTGGGGCAGGTTCTGAACGCCCTTGCCGCCCTGACTATCTATGGGCTGACGGTGGAATGGACGGGACGACGCTGGGCCGGGGTGGCGGCCGCCCTAGTGATCGAGGCCCTCGCCTATATGCCCGCTTATTATGTGAGTTGGGGGCGTTATACCCAGTTGGCGGGGCTGGTGATATTTCCCTCGCTGCTCCTGGCAACCCATCGGCTTTTCGCGGACAACGGGGATGCTCGTGGCCTGTGGGTGGTCGCCGTCATGCTGGTGACGGGCCTGGCCCTGACACACTACCGGGTGCTCGTATTCTACGCGTTGTTCTGGATTCCCTACGCCGTTTTGTGGCTGATGCGCCAGCGCGGGGCGCCGGGGGCCTGGGGGCGTCTGGGGAGATTCCTTGTCCTGCTGGGTGGCCTATCGTTGGTGGCGATATCGCCCTGGGTATGGCGCTTTGTGTGTCACGTCCTTCCCCATCTGCAGGTCTTGTATGGTGGCTGGGAGGCTGCCGACGCCGAATATACCTCGTTTCCCGTCGCCCTGTTGGATGTGGGGTGGACGCGTCCTCTACTCTACCTGACAGCCGTGGGGGGCATCTGGGGGCTGGTGCGCCGTCGGGGTGAGATGATCCTTATGCCCTTTTGGGTGGGCCTCTGTCTGCTGTTGGCCAATCTGCACCTTCTGGGGCTCCCCGATCTGTGGCTGGTACACAATCATTCGGTGATGATCTCCTTCTGGGTGCCCGTGGGCATTCTTGTGGGTTGGTTGGTTGGAGATCTGGCCGCGTTGTTCATGGAA
Source organism: Anaerolineales bacterium (assembly GCA_046538105.1). Taxonomy (GTDB): domain Bacteria; phylum Chloroflexota; class Anaerolineae; order UBA1429; family UBA1429; genus JAWLEV01. The sequence goes on from JBKHJO010000037.1 coordinate 7,181, forward strand.
AGGATACGGTGCCTGGAAGAGGGGGCGGTGCTGCATGGGGCCATCTCCTGGGGACTTTTGGCGGTCTCGCTGATCATGGCCGTGTGGGGAAACTGGCGCATGGTGAACGTATTGAACCCTGCTACAGTGCTGGCCACGGAGGATGATCTCCGCGCCGCCGAGTGGATCACTGCTCACACGACACCCGAGGCACGTTTTCTCGTCAACGCGCGCCGATGGCAGGGGGAGGTATATGCGGGAACGGACGGCGGCTACTGGCTGCCCCTTCTCGCCGGACGTGATACCACCATGCCCTGTGTCTTTTACTCCCAGGGAGCGCCGGCCTACCACGAGAGCGTGAATGCCCTGGCAGAGGCCGTGGAGAAGGTTGAAGATGTGGACGATGCGCGGTTTCTCCAGCACCTGGCAGACGCAGAGGTGACCCACGTCTATGTGGGGGCAAAGGGAGGCCCTCTTAAGCCCCACAAACTCGAGCCCAGCCCGCACTATGAGCGCATCCACGCCACAGGGCCTGCGCACGTCTACGAGTTCGTCCCCTGAGACGACAAGGGGTTGAGGGCTATCGATCTTTTTACAGGGGGGAAGCATGTCTTTATATGCGTTGACAGGAGATGACGGGAAACGAGGTAAAGGCGTGCGCCGAGGTCACGGACGTGGCTCTACTGCCCGTGGGATGTGTGGAGATGCACCGCCCCCACTTGCCCACGGGTTGTGACGCCTATATCGCCAAAAAACTGGCGGGCATGATTGCCGCACGGGAGTCCTGTATCGTGTTGCCCACCCTCTACTACAACGTGGGACAGATGCAGCGCACGAATCTGGCCACCATCGCCATCCCGGCGGATGTGATGGTCTCCCTTTACGAGGCCATATGTGACGAGGCGGCGCGCAACGGCTTTCGCAAGATCGCCATCCTCATCTGCCACGGTTCGTCGGAAAAGGCCGCTTACCATCTACAGGACCTGCTCTTTGAGCGCAACCGGCGCGAGGATTGCCAGCCCAAACCCTACAAGGTCTTTGTGCTGTACGATCTGCGGGGGTAAGCGTCTGGGGGTCTCCTGGGATGATCTGTGGGAGACGCCACCGGGCAAGGGAGGACACGGTAGCGAGTCCGAGACCTCCATGGCCATGGCGGCCCGCCCCGATCTGGTGCACTTGGACCGGCTGGAGCCGTTGCCCGAGGGCGAGGGGGAGGTTCATCGCCCGACGATCCCCGCCGCCGATTACCAGGTTGACTTTTTAGAAGTCGCCCCCAAGGGCTACTGCGGTTGGCCCCATCTGGCGACGAAGAACAAGGGGGAGGAGGTGCTGATCCAACTGGCCGATGGTTGGGCCAAGGTCATCCGCCAGATACGGGATTTCGATATCGAGAAGGATATCTAAGGGCAAGAAGACCGTCCTGCTAGATGCCGCGCGTGCACCAGAGGATATAGTACCCGATCACCAGCAGGGCCCAGAGCTCCCACTGTTCCAGGCCCAGGGAAAAGAGGCTCAGGACGAGCGCCAAAATAAAGCTGGCAAAGAGCCACCAGCGATGTCGTCCCTTGCTTCCTTTGAACGGGGAGTAGATCTTTATGAAAATCGTCGGACCGTCTCATATGGGGCCCCTGAAAAAGATAAGGGATGCGCGCTGTACTAGAGGCCCATCAGGATATCTGGATGGGATAGGTTCCGTACTCGCGCGTGGCCTGCCGTGCCGCCAAATAGTTCTCCAGTTTTGTTCCAGGCTGTAACACGTTGCCCGTGGCCACGACGAGCCCCCCGCCCGGGGCCGCGTACTTGATGGCATAGCGCACCTCCTCGCGGGCCTGCTCCGGCGTGCCGTCGACCAGCGTCTCGCAGTTCACGCCACCAAAGAAGCACAGATCGTCGCCATAGCGCTCTTTCAGCAGGCACAGATCCATGCCGATGCTGGGCTGGATACCGTGCCAGCCGTCGGCCCCCGCCGCTACGAGATCGTCGAGGATGGCCCACAGGTTGCCATCGGTGTGCTTGATGAAATAGCCGTCGCGGGCGTGGACGGCCTCCGCCTGGCGGATGATGCCCGGCAGGATGAACTCGCGAAAGCGCTCCGGTCCCATGATGGGACCGCGGTTGTCGGAATAGTCGTCCGTGGTCATCACGGCGTCGCAGCCCGCGTCGAGCATGGCCTCCAGGTAGGCGATGGAGCGGTTCACGTACACGTCTCTGGCGCGATGCACAAAGGCTGGGTCCGTGACCATGCGCATGAGAAAAGCCTCCATGCCGATGGTGCTCTGCCAGGGAAAGGTGCCGTCCACGGCGGAGCGACCCACGATAAAGTGCGTGTCGCCCAATTTCTCAACCACGTAGCGGATGGCCTCCAGTTCCGAGGGATCCACGGTAAAATGCCCGTCCGCATCGGGGAGGTCGTCGATGGTCATGGAAGCAGGCATCTCACGTACGGCGATGTTTCCCGAGTCGGGATGGTACTTGAGCTCGTAGCCATCCTCGTCGATCCAGGAATAGGGTCCCGTCATCTGCGGGCGCTCGTACTCGCCCCTGGCGGGCACGATGGGCACCCGCACATAGTCCCACTCCAGGGCGTGGACCAGTTCCACGTGGGCCGTGCAGTAATCGACCACGATCTCGTCCCGGCGACCATCCCACAGAGCCTGCCATTCGCGCCAGCGCGAGTTGTATAGCGTGGGATGTCCCAGAATCTCTTCTACCAGTTCATAGTCCACGGCGTTCTCGCCCGTGGGCACGCGATCTCCCTCCTCGTGCTCCAGGGCGGCGATGACTCTGTCCTTCGGTCTCATGGGCCGAACCTCCTCGCTGGCACCTTGTCCACACCCTCAGCATAGTCCATCTGATGCCTTCTGACAAGTGTTGGCGCAACGCAACTCGGTGTGATACAGTTAAGGAGTGTCTGATCAGGCGTTGGACGAGATCAGGGCGCGGGGATGTGCACCTCCAGTGTATAGTCTGTGGCCGGCGAGCCCTCGGCCAGTGCCAAGGTGATGAAATAGTCCTGGGTGGCGGGCAGGCGGTCGATCACCAGCGAGCCATCCGACGTCTTCCAGGAGGATCCGCCCTCGCCTGCTACCATCATCTCTATGTCTGTGGGGGAGATGGATAGTTCCATGCTCTGCCCGGAGAGCGCTTCCAGGACGTAGCGGTCGGCCGAGGATGGCGCAAGATCCCCCTCGAGCGTCGCCGAGGTGGCGCCCGGCGCGAAGCGTATGCGGGGACAGGCGATGGTAAAGGGGGCGTCGTTCTCGTCATAGATGTTGGGATTCATGCTGTCGGATACCCGTATGCGCACGGCGTTCGATTCCGCGATTCCAAAGTCGCTTACAAAACCCGTGGGGATGGTCCAGGTGTAGCGGCCCTCGCTGGCGGGCACGTCTGTGACGATAAATCCGCGATCCTTGCCGCCCAAAGCTGCGGCGATATCCACACGATCCACGTCGGGAGCGCGCCACACGATGGCAACGGTCTCACCCTCCAGCCACCGCTCTCCCCCATTCGGGGAGATGACGCGGATGGGTGATTGGGGTGTTGGGAGCGGGATGTTGACTTCCAGCGTGTAGCTCGTCCCTTGGGGGCCTGACACCTCCAGGAAATAGTCCTGCGTGGAGGGGAGTTCGCCGCGCCACCCGACGCCGCCTTCCTCATAGTCCTTTAGCACGGTGCCATCCGCTCCCCAGATGGACAATCTCGCGGATGACGATGGAGTAAGGAGGCTCACTTCCATGACCTGCCCTCCCAACGCGCGCACGACGTAGCGCCTGGAACCATCCGCCTCCAGGTTGCCCGTCACGCGTGCGGAGGTGGCGCCTGGCGCGAACTGTATGCGGATCGCGCGGGGCTCGTCCGTTTCCTGTGGCTCGGGGGTGACCGTTGCGGTGGCGGTGGCTGTGGGTGTGGACGATGGAGATGGAGTGGGAGTCTCCGGGGTTGGAGTGGGGGACGCCTCGACCGTCGTCACCTCTGTCGAGGTGGGGCTCGCCGCCGGTGTCGCACTGCCCTTCGGCGTGGGCGTCTCCGTCAGTACCTTAAGCTCGCCTTCACCATCGCAGCCTACGAGAGAGGACAAAAGTGACAGTGCTATCACAAATAGCCACATATCCCTGCGCATCGCTGGCGGCCTCCTTCCACTCTGTGGAACGGATACGATTCTCATAATTGTTCAGAATACGTGACACTGTATCAACGTTAGTGAGGAGGACGCGTTCTGTCAATTCTTTCTCGACCTATTCCAGCCGCTTGCCCATGCTGATGCGTTTTTCTACTGAATAGCCCAGCTTCTCATAGAAGGCTACGACTTCTTCGTTGGAAGCGCGCACCTGGAGGTTGAGCTTGGGGCAGCCCAGACGCGCCAGTTCCTCCTCCACACGCTTCATCAGCGCCGTGCCAATGCCCCGCCGTCGGTGCTCGGGGCTGACCACCAGATAATAGATCCATCCCCGATGTCCGTCGTATCCGGCCATGGCCGTGCCCACCACTTTTTTGTTCAGTTCTGCTACCAGGAACAGCTCTCGCTGGACGGCCAGTTTACGGCGAATGTCCTCCTCGGGCACGTTGCAGGCCGGCGCCTGGGGGTAGACCCGGCGCCACAGCGCAGCCACCGCGTGGGTGTCCGATTCCAAAAAAGGGCGAATCTCCATCTGCTGTATCTCCTAAAACAATTCGCGTATGCGTGCCAACGTCGGGACGATTGATGTGCTTTTAGCGCCGGACATTGTAGATCGTCCTCCTTTGCCCCGTCAAGGGTTGGGAGGCGTCGTGCTCGCCTCTCTCCTCGCTTGACAGCATACCATCCAGAGCCTAGCATGTCTGCACTAGTACTTTGGTTTTGGGAGAGCGATCATCATGACCAAAATCACCATCATCGGTGCGGGGAGCGTCGTCTTCACCCGCAACCTCACCAGCGACATCCTGCTGGTGCCCGCCCTGCAGGACAGCACCATCGCCCTGATGGATATCGACGCGGACAGATTGGAACTGGCACGCGCCCTGGTGCAGAGAATCATCGACGACCGGGGGCTCTCCGCCCGGCTCGAGGCCACCCTGGACCGGCGCGAGGCCCTGCGTCACGCGGATTTCGTCATCAGCACCATCCAGGTGGGAGGACTGGAGGCCTATGCTCACGACATCGAGATCCCCCAAAAGTATGGCGTGGGCCAGTGTGTGGGGGATACCCTGGGGCCGGGTGGTGTCTTTCGCGGGCTGCGCACCATACCGGTGCTGCTGGACATCTGCGAGGATATGGACGAACTCTGCTCGTCCCGCGCTCTGCTTATCAATTACAGTAACCCCATGGCTATCAACAGCTGGGCTGTGGCGGCGGCCTCGGGCCGATCCTATGTGGGCTTGTGTCATAGCGTACAGGGCACGGCCAGGATGCTGGCCCGCTTCATCGGGGCGCCCTACGAGGAGGTGCGCTACAGGGTGGCGGGCATCAATCACCAGGCCTGGTTTCTCTCTTTTCGCTGGCAGGGGCGCGACGCCTATCCCCTGCTGCGCGAGTCGGTGGAGGATGCCGAGTTTTACGGCCAGGAGCCAGTGCGCATCGAACTGTTCAAGCAGTTCGGCTGGTTCGTCACCGAGTCCAGCGGGCACGCCTCAGAGTACGTGCCCTACTTTCGCAAGAGCGCGGAGATGATCGAGGAGGAACTCGTGCCCAGGTTCGAGAACCCCGATGACGATTGGATCGCCTACGGAGGTACGGGCGGGTATCTGGCGCATTGTCGGCGGCGGTTGCATACCTACATGGACGACGTGAAGGAGCAGATCGCGGGCGAGAGGCCGGTGCCCACGGAGCGCACCCACGAGTATGGCTCTCAGATCATCGAGGCGGTGGAGACCAACACGCCCACCATTATCTATGGGAACGTGGCCAACGTGGAGCTGATCACCAACCTGCCCCAAGGCTGCTGTGTGGAGGTGCCCTGTGTGGTGGACGGCAACGGCCTGCAGCCCTGTCACGTGGGCGACCTGCCGCCCGTGCTGGCGGCCATAAACCGCACCAACGTCAACGTGCAGGAACTGGCCGTCAAGGGGTCTCTGGCCGGTGACCGGGAGATGATCGTACACGCCGTGATGCTCGACCCCCTGACGGCGGCCGTATGCACCCTGCCCCAGATCCGCAGTATGGTGGAGGAACTCTTTGAGGCTGAGGCCCAGTGGCTGCCCCAGTTTGAGTGAGACGGAAGGGTTCCTTCCTCTCAGCCATTAGAGCGACTACGAGAAACCAGTTTTCTCAGTTCATCAGCCACAAAGATCGAGCTGGAAACCAGCACGATCATGCCCCAATCCTTTAATCCCAGGGGCACCGTGCCCAGAGCCGCCTGCATGAACGGCACGTGCTCGGCGAAAATCTGCAGGAGAATTGAGGCCGCGACGGCGCCCACCAGCCACCGATTGCTGAACAGTCCCAGTTGAAATACCGATTTGGTGCGCGAGCGGCAGTTGAGGGCGTTAAAGACCTGGAACATGGCCAGGGTGGTAAAGGCCGTTGTTTGGGTATAGGCCAGATTGTCGCTGCCGTCGGCCCAGACGAACATGCCCAATGTTCCAATGGCCATGAATATGGCCACGAAAAAGATGTTGAGCAGAATCTCGCGATTGATGATGCGTGCATCGGGTTTGCGGGGCGGCTCGTTCATCACATCGCCCTCTTTGGGCTCAAGGGCGATGGTGATGTCCAGGATGCCGTCGGTCACCAGGTTCACCCACAGGATCTGCACGGGCGTGATGGGCAGACAACAGCTCGATAGGAATGCCAGCGCGCTTATCAGGGTGAGGTCTTCGCCGATATTGGTTGCCAGAAGAAACTTGACCACCTTGCGCACGTTCTGAAAGACGCCCCGTCCCTCCTCGATGGCATTGACGATGCTGGCAAAATTGTCGTCGGTGAGCACCATCTCGGCCGTCTCTCTGGTCACGTCGGTGCCGGTGATGCCCATGGCCACGCCGATATCTGCCGCCTGCAGGGCCGGGGCGTCGTTGACCCCATCGCCCGTCATGGCCACCACGTGTCCCCTTCGCCGCAGCGATTCGACGATGCGGTGCTTGTGCTCCGGAGAGACGCGGGCAAAGACCGCCGTCTCCTCGACCGCCTCGTCCAGCGCATCGTCATCCATCTTCTCCACATCGGCGCCGGTGAGCGACTGGCCATCGTCGTCGGTGATGCCCACCTCGCGGGCGATGGCCTCGCCGGTGAGCCTGTGGTCGCCTGTGGCCATGATGACGCGCACGCCAGCCTGCTTGCAGCGGGCCACCGCCTCGGGCACCTCGGAGCGTGGAGGATCCATCATCCCCGCCAGGCCGGCAAAGACGAGTTCGACGTCGTGGCCATATTCGAGGGCTTCCTTATGCCGCTCCGCCTCGTCCGGAGCGATGACCTGGTAGGCCAGCCCCAGTACCCGCAGGGCATCATTCGCCATGTTATTGTTCTCGTCCATGATGCGTGCCCTATCTTTGTCGCTCAACGGGCGTGGCGCCCCGTCCTCGCGTACCTGTGTACACATATCCAGCACCGTTTCGGGCGCTCCCTTGACAAAGATATACGCCTCGTCCTCCTCGGGCGTGCTATGAAACGTGGCCATGAACTTGCGCGCCGAGCTAAAGGGAAGCTCGTCGATACGATGAAAACGTTCCTCTGTCTCCTCCTTGTGCTCGCCGGCCTTGGCCGCCGCCACCACCAGTGCGCCCTCGGTGGGCTCGCCACGGATCTCCCAGGTAAAGTCGTCGTTGTCATAGTGTTGCACCAATCGCGCGTCGTTGCAGAGGGCGCCAATGTGCAGGGCCAGGCGGACGTCGGGATCAGAGGTGGGATCGACATCCTCGCCGTCCCGCTGAAAGTGCCCCTCGGGCGCAAAACCGACTCCGGTGACGCCGAATGTTTCTCCGCCCGCCATGACGCGTTGCACCGTCATCTGGTTGGTCGTCAGTGTCCCCGTCTTGTCGGTGCAGATGACGGTGGCCGCGCCAAGGGTGTCGACGGCCTGCAAGCGGCGAATGATGGCGTTGCGTTTGGCCATGCGATTGACGCCCACCGCCAGGGTGATGCTCATCACCGCCGGCAGCCCCTCCGGAATCGAGGAGACGGCGGAGGCCAGGGCGAACAGCAGCATCTCCTGCAGATCCAGACCCCGAATCACGCCCAGAACGAGTGTTAACGTGGCCACGCTCACGGCCAGTATTCCCAGCTTCTTGCTCAAGTTCAGCGTCTGTCTCTGGAGTGGGGACGGGGCCTTTTCCGTCTCCTGGATCAGGGTGGCGATCTTGCCCATCTCGGTCTGTGAACCGCTGGCATAGATCACTGCCCGGCCGCGGCCGCTGGTGACCATGGTGCCACCGTAGACCAGATTGGTGCGCTCCGCTGTAGGCAGCTCGCCCTCTAGCGGCTCGACGGTCTTGCGCACGGTGGTCGATTCGCCCGTAAGCATGGCCTCGTCGACCTCGAGATTAGCCGCCTCAAAGAGGCGCGCATCGGCTGGCACCTTGGCGCCCGCATCGAGCATGATGACGTCGCCGGGCACGATCTGCGTCGCCGGTACACTTTCCTCGATACAGCCCCCCTCGTCCGGACAATCGCGGAGGACCTCGGCCTCGGGCGCGGCCTGAGATTTCAGGGCTTGTAGGGCCTCTTCGGCCTGGTATTCCTGAAAAAAACCGATCAATGTGTTCACCACGATGACAACGGCGATCACGATGGCATCGGCCGTCTTGCCGGCGGCCAGTGATATCAGGCCCGCTATCACCAGCACAAGGACTAGAGGGTTCTTGATCTGTGCCCATAGGATATCGAGTTTACTGACCCCTTCGGCCTCTTCGATCTCGTTGGGCCCATATTCTTCCAACCGTCGTTCGACCTCGGGAGGGTGCAATCCGCCAGGGCTGGATTCGAGGATGTCGAACGTCTCTTCAACGTCTAGCGTGTGCCATGCGCGTTCTTCGGACATCAAGTATTTCTCCCTATTTTTATGGTTCAGGGGAATCGGTTACCGCACTTTTCTTTTATCGGGCTGGCATCCCTCGCTCATATCGTTCTTACAGGAGCAGGGGGCCGAGCACATAGTAGGCTAGGAAAAAGTAGATCACCAAGGCGGTAATATCCTGGATGGTGGTGATGATGGGGTCTGCTCCGACGGCCGGATCTGCCCCGAGGATGGTCAACAGATAGGGGATCAAAAAGCCCAGCATGGTGGCCAGGGTGATGGTCATCATCAGCGAGAGGGCGACCACCAGGCCAAGGGCGAACACGCCATGCCAGATCACGGCCACGCCCCCGGTGACCAGCCCCAGGGCCACGCCGATGCTCAGGCCGACGCCCATCTCTCGCAGCAGATGGGAGCCAAAGTGTTGCAGGTTGATGTGCCCCAGGGCCTGCGCGCGAGCAAAGATGGTGGAAGATTGGGTCCCGGCGTTCCCCCCCATATCCATCATTAGAGGGATAAAGACGGTCAGTACGGGGATGCTTTGCAGTGTCGTCTCAAAGGCGTCGATGACGGAGCCGGCCAGCAGGCCCCCGACCATGGTGATTACCAGGAAGGGTATCCGTACCGGCCAGATGTCCGACAGCGAACCGTTTGCCAGCCGGTAACTGCGATTTTGTGTGTCACCTGTGGCCAGAGCGGCCCTGTCGAAAAAGTCCTCGGTGACCTCTTCCTCCATGATCTCCATAGCGTCGTCGACGGTGATGACGCCCACCAGACGGTGACTGCGATCGACGACGGGCAGGCTCAGCAGGTCGTGGTGCTGGAGCAGTCGGGCGGCCTCCTCCTGGTCGGTGTAGGTGGTGGACGAGATCACCTCTGTATCCATGAGGGAGGCCAGGTTCTCGTCCGGTCGGGCAAGGATCAGGTCCTGGAGCGAAATCTGTCCGCGCAATCGCCTTTCCCTATCGGTCACATAGAGGGTGGGGATGGTTTCCCGTTCGCGTCCGACGCGACGTATCTTGTCCAGGGCTTCCTGGACCGTCATATCCTCGGTGAGGCGCACATATTCGGGCGTCATGATGCGCCCGGCGCTCTCGGGCTCGTACCCGAGGAGCAGGCTAACCTGGGCGCGCTCTTGACGGGGCAATGTTTCGACGAGGCGCTTGGCGACGGCGGCGGGCACCTCGTCCAGCAGACGGGCGCGGTCGTCGGGGGCCAAGGCGGCAAAGATACGAATGCCTTCCTCTCGGGTAAAGGAGGCGATCAGGTCTTGCCGCTGCTCCATGTCGAGCTGTTCAAAGAGTGCCAGGGCCCGATCCTTGGCCAGCAGGCGAAGGACGACCACGCGCCTCTCAGGGGTAAGGTTCTCAAAGAGGGAGCGCAGTCTATCCATATCGACTTGGTCCAGTAGGTTCTTGAGCTCCTGCATATCGCCGGCATCGAGGTGATCCTGGACTGTCCCGTAAAGATCCATTGTCCGGTCCTTTCCGACTTCTTTCGTTACATTGAGACCCCTGATATTTCTACGCGATAGATCAAAGTGTTGATACTATTTCTGCAGGGACGATGGGAGCACATGAGCATCTGGGGACAGATGTTAGCAGAGAAAGGCACTCGAGACAAATCATTTATCTATGTAAGGGAGGATCGTGATGATGGCGCAGGTGCTATCGCGTTCGCTGCCTTTAAGGCCTAGTCCTCCAAATGCGGCCCCAGACTTTCCAGGATGCTTTCCAGGGGCATATAGCCCGTCAGGCGTTCGGCGGGCTCTCCGTCGATAAAGAGGATGAGGGTGGGGATGTTCATCACCCCATAGCGGGCCGCCATATCGGGGTTTTCCTGCACATCCAGTTTGACGACCTCCAGTTGGTCGGCCTCTTGTTGGGCCAGTTCCTCCAGCGTGGGGGCCATCATGCGGCAGGGGGCGCACCACTCGGCCCAAAAATCCACCAAGACGGGGACGTCGGCTCCCAAAACGTCCTGATTAAAAGTCTCCTCGCTGACCATCTTTAGCTCTGCCATTGTACTCCTCAGGGTATGTCAGATGATGTGTCTTTGGCAAAATCTGGATCTGTCTGTGACGCCTTTTCGCTGGGGTTTGCCAGTTCCAAAAAGAAAGAGATGATACGCTCCAGTTCTTCCCTTTCCTGTAGAGGATACTGGAGGCAATACTTGATATGGTGACTCATGATGAGAAGGCCGGCGCGATCCAGCGCAGCCCGCGCGGCCATCAACTGGGTCACAATGTCCTCGCATTCCCGATCCTCCCGCACCATGCGTTGAATGCCACGGATCTGTCCCTCCACGCGGCGCAGACGGGCCACGATCCGCTTCTTTTCCTTTTCGTTCCGCTGCCCTTCCATCTTTTGGCTTTCCCCACCTATGATCTGCACAGAGTATAGGTGCGCCCCCGTGTGGCGTCAAGCTTTTGAATGGGTAAGGGTGGAACTAGCCGGGATCGGTCGGGGGCTCGCGGGATATGGGCACCACGCGGGCATCGGTGAGGGAGAGCAGGTCTTTCACGGCCATTTTCAGGTTTATGCCCCGCTTACCGGCGCTGACGAGGATCTGGTCGTATTCTTTTGCCGTGGCGTCAAGGAATACGGGCCATGCCTTTTGCAACAGGGCCAGGGGCGAGATGCCGCCCACCTGCAACCCCGTAAAGTCCTCGGCCTCCTCCAGGCTGGCCATACGCACCTTTTTCTCTCCGGCCACGGCGGCCAGATCCTTCAGGTCCAACTCACGGTGTCCGGGCACGATGGCCAGGATGGGCTGCACCCTACCCTCGGTGGGCAAGGTGACCAGGGTCTTGTAGACGTGATCGGCTGGGATACCCACCACCTCGGCCACGCCCTGGGCCGAGTGGATATCCTCGGAGAAGTAGTAGGCCTCATAGGGAACGCCCTTCGCCTCCAGAATGCGCATGGCGTTCGTCTTTTCCGTCTCGTCCATCACGTTATCGCCTCCTTTCTATCATCTCTACCGTGGAATATTATGCAAGGGATGGGCCCGTCCTTCAAATGGATCCAGGTTTCCGTGTTGCTAGTCCATCACCCCGGTCCCGGTAAGGAAAGCGCGTCGAGATCGCCTGGCCTTTTTCTCTCCGGTATGCTAGAATGGCCTCAAGTGTCGGATGAGCATGTGGTTTCATTTGGAGCATATATCGGGAGGAGGCATTTATGGGGACCGAACTTGGCGGCGGAGAGTTCGTTTACGAAGAGAATACAGAATGGGCTCAATTGCCCGAGGGCTGGACTTTTGGAGAGGTGGCCGACGTGGCCGTGGATGCCGACGACCGCGTCTATGTCTTTAACCGGGGAGACCATCCCATGATGGTCTTTGAGCCCGATGGCACCTTTGTCACCTCCTGGGGGGAGGGCATGTTCGCCAGGGCCCACGGTCTCACGGCGGGGCCGGGCGATACCCTGTACTGTGCGGACGACGCTGGCCATTGTATCTATCAGTTCACCCTGGATGGTGAATTGCTGATGACCATCGGCACCCCTGGTCAGCCGGCCCCGCGTCACAGCGGCGAGCCCTTTAACCAGCCCACCAAGGTGGCCCTGGATCCCGAGACGGGCGATCTCTATATCGCCGATGGCTATGGCAACGCCCGCGTGCACAAGTATTCGGCCGAGGGGAAGCATATCCTGTCCTGGGGATCCTACGGCACCGACCCGGGCCAGTTCAACCTGGTGCACAGTATCTGCACCGACACGGAGGGCCGCGTGTACGTGGCCGACCGGGAGAGCCACCGTGTGCAAGTGTTCGATGGGGAGGGCAACTATTTGACGCAGTGGAACAATCTTCATCGTCCCTGTGGTCTGCACATCGCCGGGGAGTTGGCCTATATCGGGCAGTTGCCCACGCACCTGGACGTGAACGCCGGCTATCCCAACCTGGGCGGTTGTGTGAGTATCCACGATCTGACGGGAGACCGCCTGGCCAAATTGGGAGACGAATATCCTGGCGAGGATCCCGGGCAGTTCACGGCGCCCCATGGTCTGGCCGTCGATTCCCATAGCGACATCTATGTAGGCGAGGTCTCCTGGAGCGCCTATGGCAGCCGGCTCGATCCACCACGCAAGGCGCGCTGCTTCCGCAAGTTGGTGCGCGTAAAGTAGAGTGAACGTTGGGAGATGATGAACAACATGTTGTTCATCATCTCCCAATCCACACGATCTCCTCCAGCATCGGCACGATGAGCGGCGCTGTGATTCGTCGATTCAGGAGGTCAGTATCTCCTCCAGGGCCGCTGCGTCCGTCACTGGCGACCGGCAGGTACCGCCACGACAGACATAAGCGGCGGCCTGATCATCCACCAGCGGGCGATCCGCCAGGATGGGAGGTGGCGGCCCGTTGCCGGTGGCCACGAGACGATGGGGATGGTGTCCCCGTTGGACTACTCGAAGCAGCAGGCGGGTCTCTTTAGCGTCAGGGTCCCCCACGATCGCCACTGCCGTGGGTGGGGCCAGAGCCAACTGCAGGGCGATGAGCCACTGACCAAGGCCCAGGGGATGCTGCTGTATGGGGGCCTGTAGGGCGCGGAGCGCCGCCGTGGCCCGGTCGGTGTAGGCCAGCTCCTCGGAGAGGTGCGTGAGCTTGGTGAGGACCGTGGCCGCCATGGCGTTGCCCGAGGGCAGGGCGTTATCCTGCATCTCTTGCGGGCGTGTGATCAGCTCCTCCGCGTCATCGGCGGTGTCGTAGAATCCCGTCTCTGCGGCAAAGTGGGCGATCACGGCCTCCATAAGCGTCTTCGCCATCTCGTACCATTTGCCCTCAAAGGTGGTCTGGTAGAGTGCCAGCAGCCCCTCGATCAGGTGGGTATAATCGGCCAAAAAGCCCTCGATGGCGGCGGTGCCCTCCTTCCAGGTGTGATACAGTCGTCCGTCGGGCGTGCCCATCTTTTGCAGGATAAACTCGGCGTTGCGCTGCGCGGCGGCGCGGTAGTCGTCGCGGTCGAGGACCAGGGCGGCCTCGGCGAGGGCCGCCAGCATGAGCCCGTTCCACGAAACCAGCACCTTCTCGTCGCGGCCCGGCTGGGGACGGTCATCCCGCGCATCCAGCAGCTTCTCGCGGGCCGCAGCCAGCTCCTCCCGCTCCTCCATGGTACCCTGGAAAGTGAGGATGTTCTGGCCCTCGAAATTGCCGCCCTCGCTGACGCCATAGGCAGCCATAAAGCGCTCGGCCTCCGGGCCCAGCACGCTGCCGATCTCCTCAGGCGTCCAGAGGTAGGTCGCGCCCTCCTCACCCTCGGTATCGGCATCCAGGGTAGCATAAAAGCCTCCCCGGGGATGGGTCATCTCCCGCAACACATAGTCCAGCGTCTCCTCGACCACGGCGCGAAAGAGGGACCGCTCCGTCACCTGCCAGGCGTGGAGGTAGAGACGCGCCAGTTGCGCGTTGTCATAGAGCATCTTTTCGAAATGGGGCACCAACCAGATGCCATCCACCGCATAGCGGTGAAAGCCTCCGCCCAATTGATCGTATACGCCGCCACGGGCCATGGCCTCCAGGGTCTTGGTGACCATGTGCAGGGCGTGGGTGTCGCCCGTCTCCAGATGGTAGCCCAGCAGGAATTCCAGCGCCATGGGCTGAGGGAACTTGGGCCCTGCGCCCCATCCGCCGTTATCGGCGTCAAAACTGCGCCGCAGATCAGCGTAGGAGCGCTCCAAGGCCTCGGCAGTCAGACGTGCCTCTCCCTCCCCTTCCTCCATGCCCACCTGCTCGATGCCCGCCTTCACCCGTTCCCCGTCGGCCAGCAGCGCATCCCGCTCCGTCTCCCAGGCCTCGGCGATGCGCCGAAGCACCGTCTTAAAGGCGGGCATGCCGTAGCGACGCTCGGCGGGGAAATACGTACCACCATAAAAGGGGACACCCTGGGGCGTGAGAAAGACCGACATGGGCCAACCTCCCCGGCCCGTCATGGCCTGCACCGCCTGCATATAGATGCCGTCCAGGTCGGGCCGTTCCTCGCGATCTACCTTGATATTCACAAAATGCTCGTTGAGCAGGGCCGCCGTCTCCTCGTCCTCAAAGGACTCATGGGCCATAACGTGACACCAGTGGCAGGCGGAATAGCCGATACTGAGAAAGACGGGCTTGTTCTGGCGTTGCGCCCTGTCCAGGGCCTCCTGCCCCCAGGGATACCAATCGACGGGATTGTCGGCGTGTTGGCGCAGGTAGCGGCTCGTCTCGTTAGCCAGATGATTGGGCATGGAGACCCTCCTTATCATGAGAAATGCTGGTTCACAGAGGACATTATACAGAGCAGGCATGACAGAGGAAAATGGAGTATCAATTGTTGCATAATCTCATGTTCTCCTGTATAATAAAGGGGGTTTGAAGCGAGATCGGGTAGAAAAGCGTCGGTTCAGCATCAGTAACTGCGTGAGACCGTCGTTTTGTATCCGTTGGACTGTTGTGAAACGAAAACGATCCCGAGAAAGGGGAAACGAATGACCCAAGCAGAACGCGATGATACGGTCAGGGTTCACTATACGGGTAAATTGGAGGATGGTACGGTATTTGACAGTTCTCCCGAGCGTGAACCTCTGGAGTTTACCATAGGTGAGGGAGAGATCATTCCCGGTTTCGAAGAGGCCGTCATCGGTATGGAACCGGGCGAGTCAAAGACCGTCCAAGTCTCGGAAGAGGAGGGGTATGGCCCCCACCACGAGGAGTTGATGTTGACGGTGGATCAGGAAGAACTCCCCCCCAATATGGAGATTGATATCGGCCAACAGTTACAGATCCGTATGGAGAACGGCCAGACGGCGGTGGTGGAGGTGGTCGACATCTCCGAATCGGAGATAACGCTGGATGCCAATCATCCCTTGGCTGGTGAGACGCTGACCTTTGAGGTCGAACTTGTAGAGATCGTATAGTTGAATCGTTGCCTCACGACCGCTCGGTGGGCATATGCCTATCGGGCGGTTTTTTTTGCCATCATGCCCCGGGCGGCGAACCGTTGATTCCTGAGGGATGTGCTTTGTGCCCCACCATTGCGCTCTGGGTCTGTCCACGTGATCTAGCGGCGCACTACAGCCTGGATGGGTGTCATACAGATTTGATGTTTCGATTTTCTCGTACTATAATGAATGATTGGCGGCTAGAATCTGGCAGGATCTTGATCAGCGATTGGTTAGCCAGTGCGCCAGGGGCTAACGATGCCCCATTTCCCCCTTGAAAGTGTGGATTCCTGGTCTACACCTGCCAGGGATTGGGAGAATGAACGCTGCTGTTTTACATTTGAATGATGGAGACCTGCAAACCCCGCACTGGTGGGTAAAGTCGTTGTTGCGAGGGTTTATAGGATGGGACAAAGGAAGTGTGTCAGTGGGAATGCAGAGTATGGATGTGATGTCCTTGACGCTCATGGAATTGGGAGCGATTATATTTGGGTTGGCCATCGTGGCCCGGGTGGCGAGTAGACTGGGTGTATCGGCGATCCCCTTCTATCTGATGTTGGGGTTGGCTGTGGGCAATAACAGCCTGGTGCCCCTGTCCTTTAGCGAGGATTTTGTCCGGTTGGGCGCAGAGATCGGTGTGATTCTGTTGCTCTTTACGATGGGACTGGAATATTCGTGCGAAAGGCTACGCGATAGCCTGAGGCACAATCTGCTGGCCAGCATCGCCGACCTCGTTCTCAACTTTCCGCCCGGCTTTCTCGTGGGGCTCATGCTTGGCTGGAGTTTTTTGGCCTCTATACTCCTGGGCGGTATCACGTATATCTCCTCCTCGGGTATCATCGCCAAGATGTTGACCGATCTGGGCTGGATGGAGAATGAGGAAACTCCGATGGTGTTGTCCATCCTTGTGCTGGAGGACATCGCCATGGCCCTCTTTTTGCCCCTGGTTACCATCTTTTTGGTCGGACAGGGAGTTCTCTCCAGCCTATCTTCCATCCCTGTGGCCATCGTCGCGGGAGGCGGGATGTTCTTTGTGGCCATGCGCTATGGCAAGGTGCTGAGCCGCTTTATCACACATTCTTCTGACGAGATCGTTCTCCTGACCACGCTGGGATTGGCCCTGCTGGTGGCCGGTGTGGCCGAGCGATTGCAACTTTCGGCGGCGGTGGGGGCTTTTTTGGTGGGTATCACCCTGTCAGATACAGTGGCGGAACGGACGCATCGGCTTATGCACCCTTTGACCGATTGGTTTGCCGCCCTCTTTTTCCTGTTTTTTGGCCTGGGCATCGAACTCAATACCCTACCACCGGTTGCTCTGCCGGCGCTGGGGTTGGTGCTGGTGACGGCTCTTACCAAAATCCTGACGGCATGGTGGTCCACCCGTGATCTGGGACTTGTACCGTCCCAGCGTCTGTGTGCCGGCGTCACCTTGATCGCCCGGGGCGAGTTCTCTTTGGTGATCGCCGCGCTGGGCGTCAGCGCCGGCGTAGAGTCCCAATTGGGCGCGATGGCGGCGGCTTATGTACTGTTTTCCGCCCTTTTGGGGACAGTATTGACACAGGCCATGGAGCCGCTGCTGGCCCCGGTCGAACAAGAAGAGGCCCTGGCAGAACAGACCGAGAAGGCGCACGTTCCCTCCCATTGAGACGCTTGGGAAAAAAGGCCGATCATCGAATCGCATATTTCACTCCGCAGAACCCGCTGCCAGCGGGTTCTTTTTTTGTGGACATGGCGCCCCTTGTGGGACTGTTGCTAATGCTGATGGTCCCCGTTGTCGTTGTACCTTTTCTCAGTCTCTTTATCGTTTTCAACGTGGCAGGTGCGGCGGGTGATTTAGTAATGGCTGTGCAACTCCTGTCCTATTCCCCAGATACCTTGATACAGGATAGTGACACGGGTGTAGTGGTAGATGGGCCAGGGGAAAGCCGGGACGCAGCCTGACGGTGCGTAGAGGTATTGATTGCCTGAGGACTTTTATAGTATAATTGGTTATGACACTTGTTAAAGAGATTCGTGAGAGATCTGCTCGCGACGCATTCGGATTCTCGCGACATGTTGTTGACCAGACTACTCTGCGAAAGAGATGAGCCATGTGTGCTGAAAAAAGAACTGAAAGATTGGAAGAAAGAAAGGTAACATATATTGCTCAAGGAGGGAAAGATTTACGTTGTCGAGAATGCCCGCTCGTGTCAACGTAGAAACGGGTG
Source organism: Anaerolineales bacterium (assembly GCA_046538105.1). Taxonomy (GTDB): domain Bacteria; phylum Chloroflexota; class Anaerolineae; order UBA1429; family UBA1429; genus JAWLEV01. Next base: position 25,208 of record JBKHJO010000037.1, read on the forward strand.
AGCAGTATTTCTCTCCGGAGGCGGTTGAGCGCTTGCACCATATTGGCAAACATCGGGAACCCGCCCACACCGTTCAGACGCCAGTTTTTGCTTTTGCCTAGTGACGCACCGATCTCAAGATTCAATTTGATACCATCTGTTCCAAGTGTACCTTGCTCTCTC
>JBKHJO010000100.1:0-5818 GCA_046538105.1 Anaerolineales bacterium
AGGGCGGAGCGCCGAGGAGGTAGAATACGTTGTTGCCCTTGTCCCACAGCAGGACGAGGAGGGCGTCTTCGGGGTGGGCAAAGGCCCAGGTCTGCGCCTCCGTGTTCCCCTCGGCCACGGAGGCCAGGACCATCTGCAGTTGTGCGCCTCTGCAGCCCTGGCCCAGAGAAAGAAATTCCATTACGTGGTTTCTTTTTGGGAAGGAGTGACAGGAGTGAGCTTGAAGACTTGGGCTTGTTTCAAAGCCGCCTTGATGTCGCCACGGCGCAACATCTCCCGCACGTCGTCCAACTTGGCTGCGTCCTCAAGAGATAGGTAGGGCGACCACCCTTTATCCGTGACGATGAGTTCGACTTTCACCTCGGCCACGTATTGTCCTTCGTAGATGTGTTTTGTATAGTGTTTTCTGGTCATTCTTTTCTCTCCATAAAGTCACTCGTCCATCGATCAGGGTCTGGTCGATAGGCAGTAACAAGAACAGCTGGCGATGAGGCACCCGCGGGTATACCCCATACCACGTGAATTGGCTTGCCTTGAATCCCCTTCTGTAGCACGAGAACGCAAGGGCCCTTGGGGTATTCGGGGTAATCCTCCACGATGACTGCTTCCGAAATCCCTCTCACTATGTCCCGAACGAGGATGTCGTCCGCGGCCAACTCATCATACCCGTGAGCGGATATCCGTATTTCTCCACGTGCAATTAACGCTTCCACTCGTTGCATTGTTCTGCTCATGGCTGGATACTAATCAAGAAGGCTCTTTCTGTCAACGCGTTGCTGTTTCCATCTACTGCAGCGCCCTTTCTATCTCCGCCGCGGCTTGGGCGTCCTTCTCCCTAGCCCGGAGGATGAGCGAGGCGATTTGGCGACGTGCTTCACAATCGGCCAGCTTCTTGGCATGCTCATCGCTGTAGCCGGGTCCGCCGGTCACCTCCCAGACCTTCCACATCAACTCATGCTCTGCGGCACAGCAGGCCGCGGCCTGGTAGAGCCGGTCCGCCATCCTCCATTCTTCGTGCCCCACGTGTGTCAGGAACAGCGATGCATACCAGCGTCCCTCGGCCACCATGCCCATGACGTCGTTGTGCACCATATACCGTTGCCGCACCACAGAAGTATCCTAGTGAAGGCGGCGTCCTGCAGGAGCCGGTCGGCCCAGGCCGCACAAGTCATCAGCCCGTTGCGCCGATCCTCCCATGCGCCAACGCCCTGCCGGGCAGATTCCCGGTGAATGCGCTCTCGGAGACCACCCATTGGCCATTGCACATGACATACGGGATGCCCTCGGGGTATTCTTGGGGTTGTTCAAAGCCAGCGTAAGTGACCTTCTCCAAATCAAACAGTACCAGATCGGCCCAGTTGCCGGGCGTCAAGGTACCCCTTTTGGCGATACCAAAGGTCTGGGTGGGGAGGGAGGTCATCTTGCGCACAGCGTCCTCCAGTTGCAGGACGCCCTTGTCCCGCACGTACAGCCCCAGGACCCTGGAATGGGTGCCAAAGTTGCGCGGATGGGGATTGCCCCGCGACAAGGGTCCCTCTGTGGAGAGGCTCGAGCCGTCGCTGCCCACCATGACGGCGGGATAACGCATAAAGCGCTCCACGTCGTCGGGATGCATGGAGAAGCAGGTCCAGCCGGCCCGCTTGCCCTCGCTCTCGACCAGGAGGTCCATGACCACGTTCGCTGGATCGGTGCCGCGCTCCTGAGAGAGTTCCTGGATACTCTTGCCCAGCACGTCCTCCTGGGGATGAGTGGAGAGGAAGAGGCGGTCGGCCCCGCCCCGCCGTGCGATGGCCGCGTCAACGGCGTCGTGTAACTCGGCGCGGATCTCGGGGCGGGCCAGATCGTGGGCGATATCCTCCGCGGAGCGCCCGGCCTGAAAGGCGTGGGGCAGGGTGTCGGGGATGATGCCCCCACCCGAGGCTTCGTAGGGGTATTGGTCGGCGGTCACCTCTACCCCTTCCGTCCGGGCCTCTTCTATCAGTTCCAGCACCTGTTCCGAGGTGCCCCAGACCTCCGGGCCGTGGGCCTTGAGGTGGGAGATGTGTACCGGTGTGCCCGACTTTTGGCCCAGGTCCACGAATTCTTTTACGGCGTTGACGAAACCGACCGTGTAGGTACCCTCGTCGCGAATGTGGGCGGCCGTCACCTTACCATGCTCTCCCACAATGCGGCAGAGGCGCACCAGTTCCTCGTGAGTGGCATACATGCCCGGGGCAAAGTAGAGACCCAGGGACATGCCGGCGGCGCCTGCCCTCAGACTCTCGGTCAGAAGGCGTTCCATCTCGGCCATCTCCCCCTCGTCCGGTGGGCGGTTCTCTCGTCCCACCACGGCGCTGCGGATGGTTCCCTGGCCTACGAGGGGGGCGTGGTTGAGCGTCTTATCCACATCGGCCAGGGCCTCCATATACTCTTCCATGGTTGTCCAGGTCACGTTCGCGCCCATGGCGCGCTCTGGGCGCCGCCCGGCGCCCACCCACGGCGCGGCGCTGCCGCCGCAGTTGCCGGTGATCTCTGTCGTAACGCCCTGGCGGATCTTGCTCTGTGCCGCGGGATCGACAAAGAAAGAGAAATCGGAATGGGTGTGGGTATCGATAAAGCCCGGGCAGAGGTACATGCCCTGGGCATCCAGGTATTGTTCCGCCCGCCCCTCGACCCTGCGCCCCACGGCGGAGATGCGCCCGCCCTCGATGGCCACGCTGCCCCGGAACCAGGGGTTGCCCTTACCATCCACAATTCTGGCGTTCTCGATCAGCCAATCATAGGCCATAATGTCTTCTTCCTCCGATCACGATATGATGTTTCTTCCTTATGGAGTTTCTCCCTCTGGTTCGTCTCCGCTCTTGGCTGCCAGGGCCGAACGGATGGCCTCCCGCAAGCCCTCTCTGGGCGCCTCGTAGCCCCACCCTATCTCCTCTCCCTCGATAAAGATGCCCCGATGGATGCCGTACCTGTCGCGCACGGTCGGGTCGTCGGCGCAGTAGGTGCGCAGGGCCACTGCCTCGCCGAATTCCTCGGCCACCTCCCGTACCCGCTGGGCCTCCGTGTCGATGGTCTGGCACGAGTGGCTCCAAAAGAGATCGATGGCCACCTTTTCGGGCAGGGGGGAGAACGAATAGTTTCGCTCTATAAAGTGGGGCGGTTCTGCCGAGAGGCTAAAGGGTTTCCACAGGATGGCGATATTGTCCTTGCGTGCGGCGACGGTGAAGCCGCATTTCTCAAAGAATGGAGCAGGCATGAACCAGAAATCGTGATGAAAGCCGGTGACCACGAGACCATGCTGCTCCTGGACGTGGGCCTCTCTTTCCGCTGCCTTTATCAGGGCGCGTCCCACACCCTGGCCGGCCATCGCCTCCTGGACGAACAGGCATTGGATGGACATCAGGTCTCGACCGGCCGGCCCCCAGGGGGCGATCTCGATGGGCATCATGTACAGGAAGCCCGCGTGCTCGCCGTCCACCAGGGCCACCTTGACGCGGAGGCCATGTTCTCGCTGACGGCACAGCCAGGGGACGCGCCGCGCACAGGAGGCCGTCCACTTTTTCGTCTCTTTCACGTGGCTGCACGTTCCCACAAAGGCCTCGTCCTCTGTCTGCATATCCCTGACAAGTATCTTCACGGGCTTTTCTCCCTTTCTACTGATCTACCACCGAGCCGTCTGCGTGCAGGCGGGTGACCATATCCCGCGGCCGGAAGGGATACTTGGCCAGGGCCTCCTCGTTCAGTTCCACGCCGATGCCTGGCGCGTCGGGGACGATGAGGAAGCCGTCCTCCAGTTTCAGGGTGCTGCGCACGATCTCGCTCTTGGGCGGCTCGCCCTCGCCCCGGGGATATTCCTGCAGGGCAAAGTTGGGAATGCAGGCTGCCAGTTGCACGCAGGCCGCCGTGCTCACCGGGCTCAGGGGATTGTGGGGCACTACCTGGGCATAGTGGGCCTCGGCCAGGGCGGCGATCTTTTTGGCGTGGGTGATGCCGCCCGCCAGGCACACATCGGGGCGCACGTACTGCACCGCGTCCCGCGTCAGGAGCATCTCGAACTCGTGGATAGTGTGCAGGCGTTCCCCCGTGGCGATGGGGATGTCTATGTGCCGCGCCACCTCCGCCATGGCGTCAAAGGAGTCGGGGCGGACGGGGTCCTCGAAGAAGAAGGGGTGATAGGGCTCGATGCCCCGTCCCAGGGCAATGGCCTCGGCGGGCTCCAGCCGGCGATGGATCTCGATGCACAGGTCCACCTCGTCCCCCACTGCCTGGCGATAGGATTTCACCGTCTCTACGGCGTCGCGAATCTTGTCCGCGTGGGTCTTGAAATAGGGCTTGGTGCGCGCCTCGTCCAAAAAGGGCGTCAGGTGCCCCACGGCGGTGAACCCCTCCTCCTTGGCCGCCACGCAGCCCTGGATCAACTCCTCCCTGGTACTACCGAAGACGTGATAATAGACCCGGGCTTTATCCCGGCATTTGCCCCCCAGGAGTTGGGAGACGGGCACGCCAAAGTACTTGCCGGCGATGTCCCACAGGGCGATATCTATGGCGCTCAAGGCTCCCATGATGGCCGCGCCCCGAAAGTGCATACAGCGGTAGAGGTATTGCCAGTGGTGCTCGATGCGCAGGGGGTCCTTGCCGATCAGGTAGCGGCTAAAATCCTCCACCACCTGCCCAGAGGCCTCCAGGTAGCCCCAGGCCCCCGACTCGCCCAGGCCCACCAGCCCCTCGTCCGTGTATACCTGGACGAAAAGATAGCGATCCACGGGAAGCACCTTTATGTCCGTGATCTTCATCTCGCCTCCTTGTGTAGATTCATGAGCTGCGGTACTTGTCCACGGTGTCCGGGTTGAGCATCAGTCCCAGCCCGGGACGGTCGGGGATGGTGATGTAACCATCCTCCACCTCGGGGATGGCTACCAGTTCGGCCATATGGCCCGACACGGAGGGATAGGTCTCCATGATGAGGCCGTTGGGGATGGAGCCCATGAGGTGCACGGACATGTGCGGGTTGCCGTGGGGCGCCATGGGGATGTGGTAGGCGGCGGCCATGGCCGCGATCTTGCGCCATTCCGTGATCCCACCGGTGGTCACCGAATCGGCCTGCAGGATGTCCACGCCCCGGTTGACGATCAGGTCGCGGCAGCCAAAGCGCGTGTACTCGTTCTCCCCGGCGGCCACGGGGATATCCAGCGCCCGCTTGACCTCCACGTGCCCGAGGATGTCGTCGGGGTGTACGGGCTCCTCGAACCAGTAGATGCCCAGATCCTCCACGGCTCGCCCGAAACGGATGGCCTCGTAGGCGCTCCAGGCGTTGTTGGCGTCGATCATCACCCCCACATCGGGCCCCACGGCCTCCACCACGGCCCGCACCCGGGCCACGTCCTCCTCCAGGGGCGCCCCGCCGATCTTCATCTTGACCGCGCGGTGTCCCGCATCCACATAGCCCATCATCTCTTCCACCAACTCGTCGATATCCTTGCCCTCCTGATAGTATCCGCCGGCGGCATAGACGCGGATGCGGTCGGTAAAGCCGCCCAGCACCTTGTACACGGGCTTGTCCAGGGCCTTGCCCACGGCGTCCCAAATGGCGATATCCACGGCGCCGATGGAGGCGATCACGTCCCCCTTGGCCACGGGCTTGCGCCAGCTGGCGTACATCCTTTGCCAGCAGCGTTCGGTGTCAAAGATATCCTCGCCCAGGACAGCCTCACGGAGAGGACCCTCCACGTATCTGCGCCGTCCGCCAAAGGCATGGCCCACGATCCCAGCCTCGGTCTCCACCTGCACGAGAGAGACGCCGCGATGGGTGTAGGTGAGAATGGCGTTGCGGATAGGTCTC
>JBKHJO010000101.1:0-5763 GCA_046538105.1 Anaerolineales bacterium
CTCGCGCGTCTTTCAACCCCATCTGGATCCGAGAGTGTTGAAAAACATAGCCGTCAAATGAAAACGCCCTAAATGCAGGCGCTCATCCGATGATAGCCACTACAGATAGTGGCATCGTCGATTTCGCCTCGACTCTTTCCAGTTTCGTTCTGTTCTATCCCCCGCCCTCGACTCTTACAGGCACCAGAACCCGTCGCTCCTCAACAATCTCTCCTTCTACCACTGTCTCGGACCGGGTGCTGGTCAAGGCGTCGTACAAACCTATCGCCAGGGTGTAGGGACCGGCATCCAGATCCCGCGGAATGCTCAGATTATGTTCGTCCATCACCACCTCGTCAGGGACCCAGGAGATGGTAGGATAGGTACCCTCGACCGGGACGCCATCGTGCTGCGCCACCACCTGCCCCTCGGCATCCAGTAGGTGCACAAAGACAGTTAGCTCATCGTCGGGACGGACCAATGCCTGCCATATAAGTGTCACCTTCAAGTGTTCGTCAGGGCGAATTGTGACAGCGCCGTCAGAAGTCGCACGACCTGTCTCTCCCGGCAGGATGAGACCGGCCAAGCGGATGGCGCTCCCGTAGACGGCGTCCAAGGGGACGTCGATTTCAGGTAACTCATAGTTGCAATCCGTAGTCATCAATTCTACTTTCCCAAGAGGCAGCGATCTCCCCTGACTTTGTGCCAGCACAGTATAGGATCCCGGCAGAGTTTCTCTTTCCTGGATCACGCCCGACGCGGTAACGACCACCCATTCTGCCCGGGTTTGATGCACCTCCAGAGCCGAGATATCCAGGGATTCCGTCCAAACCTCCTCGTCCGCATCACGCAGTGCCAGATCCAAGGCAGAGTACTGCTCCAAAGCCTCCCTGTCCATAATCAAACTGATCTGGAAGGGGCGCTGCAACTCCACTCCTCCCTCAGGCAGGACGACGCCAAGAATGCCCAGATCATTCGCCGACACGGGCTGGGTGTTATCCGGGACTGTGTCCTGGGAGAGAGGGACCATACCGCTCAGTGTAGGTCCCGGTAGCCGGACACCCCGCCCTCCCTCGGCAGTAAGAAGGTGCTGACCAGTGAGTGCATGATAGAGGCCCACTTCCAAGCTGTAGGTGCCAGGAGGCGATGTAGGGTCCAGGGACAGAATATGGCGATCGATAACGACATCGCCCGTGCGCCAAGAGGTAGTGGGATAGCTAGCCCGACCTGGCTGGTCGTCCACCTGGCCGCAGCGTTGTCTGCGCGGCCCCAGCAGGTGGATATAGGCAGTGTAAGGCTCCTCCATAGGAGCCAGGCATTCCCATACCAAGGTCACTTCTAGCGTTCCATCGAGGGCTATGTTCTCGCTCACGGCGTAGCCCAAAAGGCGACTGCCTTTGCCATAGATCACATCCAGAGGCGCGACCTCATTTGGAGGTATACGACCTGCGTGCACGTAGGCCTGGGCCTGGTCCAGCGGGGGGCGAAGCGCGGCGGGCAGCGAGACCAGATACAGCAGCACCCTCCCATGGCTATCGTAGATCCACGACAGACGCGCCCCCAAAGGACGCCAATCCTGGTACATAGATTGGGCCTTGGCCCGAAGCTCGGCCGGATAAGCATAAAGGACATCTTTATCCCTCTCGGAGCCATCTTGAATGCTGGGGAGGACGACGGCGGCGTCGGTCTCTGTAGTCCGCAAGTCAGCGTCTCGCGTCAATAATCGGATGGTGGCCTGTCGCGCCCACAGCCGCGACAGATACACGATGTGATCATCCATCTTTTCCAGAAGATACTCGGCAGCTTCGATCTTGTCCCTATCATAGTGATAAGGTGTACGTGCGTCCTGACCGAAGCGCACGAAATAATCATAGGTCGTGAACCCGCCGCTGATAGCCAGGACAGTACCCAAAGCAGCCATCGCCCATGCCGTGGATGCACGGTCGCGCAGCCAACGCCAGACGTAAGCAAGGGCCGAACCCACAATCACCATGATCGATGGTAATACTCCGATGGTGCGCGAGTAGTTGGGGGCCATGTCGCTAAAGATTGACAACGGCAAGTTGATAGCCATCCACAGCAGCAGCGTCCAGGGTAGGATCCGATCACGACGCGGGCGGCCTTTACGCACAGCCGCGCCGATCGTAGCGCCCAAGCCGAGTACGAAAAAGAGAGATAACAGGGGGTCAAAGACGGGGCGTCCAGGCAAATTGTGGATCCATTCCTCATCCCCACGCACAGTAAAGGCCCCCAACACGCGTATGGCATTGCGACTCACGCGTCGCAGGGCGTCCCAAGTGGTACCTGAGCGAGTGACAGCCACGTCGGAAATATGCCCATAAAAGGCCGCCGGATGCCGCCAAAAGTACAGCAGCAGTGGAGCGGTCAACACGAGACCAGCGACCATGGTGAGGGCCAATCCTCCAAGCACTTGGGTAGGGGAATGACGCTTGGCCCAAATCACGAGCGCGGCGTAACCCACTATCAAGACAGGGGCGATACGTCCGGCTGGGTGGGTCCATATAGCCGCAGCCAGGAACAGGCCCGACCATGCGAACCAACGCCACCGCGCCGTAGCGAGGGCGCGCCAATAAGCGTACCAAGCCAGCGACATCCAAAGTGGTACCAGAATGGAGCGGATTCCGTAGCGCGAAAAGTGCAGGTGCCAATAGGAGAGTGCCAGGCAGGCCGCCGAGGTCACAGCCAGATCGCGCTGCCCGGACACATGCCAGACGATGACATACAGAACGGCAACTGTCACTGTCCCGGCAACAGCCGAAGGCAGACGACAAGATTGGGGGGTTGGGCCCAACAAAGCCACATAGGGCGCCTGCCAATAAGTGTAGAGAACTTCACGGCCAGCATTGCTCCTAAGAAAAAGACGATGCCGGCCCTGCAACAATTCCAGCGCATCTAGAGCATTGTAGGTTTCATCAAACTGGAATCCAGGGGGGACAACGGCAAGCCCCGGCAAGCGCAGGGCGCCCGCTAGGATAACGAGGCCCAGCAGCCAATACAGATCCTGACGGGTAAGCGACGGAATACCATCCATTACAAGGTTCCTCGGGTATAAACAGCGTAGAAAAGGTAGAGAGCACCAGGAGCGCTATATTGATCAATCACCTTGACAATTTCACACCGGTCCAAAATGGTAATTCATAGCAGAATCCCCGGCATTGACACGAATCAACCGATCACAGAAGATCCTGTGCTCCACGATGGGGGCGCCGCTGTCGCAATGTATATGTACCGCCCCGGGGCATCAATCCTCCGAAGAGACGTGCACCCCCTCGATCAGTATCTGATTCTCACTCAAGGGCTCTCCCGCAGCGTCAAGAAGGAAAAGCCTCTGCATGGTCTCCAGATCGTACAGCCCCAGGGCGATGGCATACTCCCCAGGCGACGCGTCCTCCGCTACAGTGACGCGGTGGTCGTCCAGGATCACCGCGCCGGCCTGCCAGCGCGTGGTGGGCATCCAGCCTTCCTGAGGTAAGGCATCGTCCTGTCCGTACACCTGACCATCGGGCCCCAAGATGTGCACAAAGACGTGATAACTCTTGTCCATGGCCCCTTTTGCCTGCCAATAGAGGCGCAGGGAGAGGGTCTCCCCGGGCGACAGTTCCGTCGCGGGGAGATCATAGCCCAGGAGACGGATACCCTTCTCAAAGTCCACGGGCCGTCGAACCATGGGACGCGGTGCAAAGGCGACACGACCATCAAATTGGTAGCAGACGGCCTCCACGCCACCCACCGTGATTTCCTCCACCCGCTCCCCTTGCCTGTCGAGATGTTCGTGCACCAAAGCATCCATCTCCTCAAAGATCTCGGGAAAGGTCAGGAACCAAACGCGTCGGCGATTGGCAGAGGCGCGCTCCAACATGGTCAACACAAAATCCTCGCGGGTAGGTCCCGCCAGGACAAAAAATGACAACGGACCCCGATAATCTTTTCTCCATGCGGCGTCTGCATCGAGGATGACGACCTGTTCCTCGCGCGGATACATCTTCTCGATATCCGCGAGCACCTCTTCAGTCTCGGCCTGGTAAAAGGTATTGGGATAAATCCAAGCATACTCCAGCCCCTTGACGCGCACCGTGTATTCTGGTTCCTCCACCTCGTAAAGGCGCTCCGTGATCTCTGGTACAAACTGGCGTTGCACGGCACAGGAATAGAGCACAAAGTAGTCGGGCTCTACCAAGGCAGCATCCCCGACCCGAGTCGCCCCGCCCTCGAAAAAGGGGCTGAATTGATAGACATAGTGGGCAGCCACGTGGAGTTCCGAGGCCTCGGGTTTGCTATTCAGATAGGCGGCCGCTTTGTCCAGTCCCTCGCCCCATCCATACAGGAGGATATTGGAGGCCACGGACCCACCTCCCAGCATATCATTGTAGTAGGCCAGATAATAGGGATACGTGGGAAGGATCAGGGCGAGCTGAAGTCCCGCTATGAGCAGTGTGATCACTGCAAAGGCCGACGTGGGTCGGAGATCGCCCAGTTTCGACACCCCATGGCGAACCAGCGAGAAAAGTTTGATACATTGTCTCTCGATGACGGTGGCGTCACACAGAGTATGAAACCCCACCGCGGCCAGGATATCGAGCAGGGGAAAGATGGGAAGGATATAGCGATCGAACTTTTTGGAACTGGTGGTCATAAACGCGACATAGCCCACAATGAAAAGCACCATTAACGGGATGTGCCGCTTGGGCGCATCCCTCCTCTGCCCCAAGCACAAACCCACCAATCCGAGTACAACGAGGGGTGTGGTCCGAAAAGCCCAGGCCACGGGATAGAAGGCAGGGCCCGGATCGGCCCGCTTTTGGAACCAAAAGTAATTACCCCACTCGTGGGGATTCACTCCCTGGCGGAGGGCACCCGCTATCGTCTTTTGCACCACTGCCAGAGGCCGCACCCACATGGCGGGCCACAGGACAAATACTGTGCCCGCAGCCAACAGCCCCCAGACGAGCATCCTCTTGATAGCCCGTCCCAGACGTTGCCCTCGCGCCTCCCCACCCCGCTGCCAGGCGTCTACAATCAAAGCGACGATTATCCAGGGAATCAGCAACGCGCCCGGCGACTTGTTGGCCATGGCCAGCCCCCCGCATACCCCCGAGAGGACCAGATATCGCCATCTATATTCATCTCCTCCCCGAGAGGCCAGCAGGCTCGTGACGGAAAGCATGACAAAGGTCGTCAACAAGGCATCCAGATGGTGCACGCGCGAGTGCGCCAGATAAAAGGGATCGATACCCACCAACAGGATACCCAACAGCGCCACAGGAAGCCCAAAGAGGCGCCGCAGGGGAAAATACAGCGCCAGGATACCGGCCCAGGTCACCAGGGCCACGCCCCAGCGCGCCCAAAAGGTGATGATCGCAAGACCGGCATTTCTTGAGAAGACGGCCTCCCACAGCACACGCGACACGCGACACTGTGGTGTGAACGCCTCGGCGGCCCACGAGAGACGGAGGGCCAGGGTACCAATCCACATGGTGACCACGCCCGGGTGCTCGGACTGATAAGTGCGAAAAAGGTCCCCCCCGACCAGGGCGTCATGGAAATTCTCGCTGCGCGTGGCCCACACCCGCTCATCGATGGTGATAAAAACGCCCAATCCGGTCACTCGCAACAGGAGCAGGACTGTCACCACAACCAAGACCAGGAGCACCAGGGACCATCTCGTATTATCGGGAAGAGGCGAAACGCGTTCTCTCACAAGGTCATCCTCTGTACCAGGCCGTCGACTATCAAAAACAATCCCCCCTCATCAACTGCGGGCCA
>JBKHJO010000102.1:0-5650 GCA_046538105.1 Anaerolineales bacterium
TCAAAAGTATACATCTTTTAGTGTATTATCCAAGAGCGTGCGGTTTCCTCCCTTGTTGTTGGGATGGTGCCTCCTACAATAAAATGTACCAGTGGGTCCGGGAAGACAATGGATATCAAAGAGATTACTGGGGTAGACCTATGAGGGAAGGGAATATCAGCAGAACAAAGGGGAAGGCAAGGGGATCGAAAGATGGCCGTCTCTGCTGCGTATATCACCCAAAGCGCTTGTAATAGCCGTGCTCGTCTATCTGGTGCTCGTTTGGACCATATTCCTCACTGTAGATATAAGGAGATGGATCGACCTTGGCATACCAGTATGGCGATATCTCTTCAACGACCACCCTGTGGAGTGGATACAATGGTTTTTGCTCACCTTTGCCATCGTAGCGGCCGCCTATCTGGCCGGAAGACTATGAGAAGCGCGCCATGGTCTCCCGCTTTTTCTTTTTGTTGGCCATCGGGCTGGGATTCATGCTTATCGAGGAGGCGGGAGACATTCGCCACGCCATCGCTGGGTACATCCTCATGGTCTTTGGATCATAGATATTCGGATTATCCTATGTCGTAGTATCGAACGTGCCCTACTTTGCCGCCCTGGCGGCGGTGCCTCTGTACGCCGTGCTGGTCTACGGCTGCCACGTCTGGGAATCGGTCCGCATGCGCTTCTATCTCATATAGCCGGTAACGCTGTATGCGCTGGCTGCCATCAGTAGTGGCTTATGCCACCTTGACGATTTTTATAGCAGAGCCGGCGCATGGGTGGATACCGTATTCTTTGGCAGCCGCTTTCCGGTCTCGGATGACATATCCCAAAAAATGGCGTACTATTTCATCATGGACGCTCCGATAAAGGAGAGCGTAGAACTCGTGGCAGCGGCGCTGATGCTCGCCGCCATCCTCGCCTTTGCCGCGACATACGTTTGGGGCGGGTTCGCTGGAGGACAGACGCACACCGTTCATAGAGACGGCCAAGATGCATACCACGCGGGAAACCGCCAGCGACAGCGTTACACACTTTGAACATCTCTAATAGTCGTAACAACTTCTGCCGATGAACTCGCGCAGGAGAGAGTCGGGGGGGATGGCAGAATCGTCCTCCACAGGGACGACGGCCTCCAGCAGGCGGCGCACCCGCTCGGCGCGCATGGCGGCGTCCCGGCGCAGGGGATTGTCTGTATACGCTTTTTCCCACTCGCGAAAGGAGTCCAGCAGCCGAGGCCGCATGATGGGTATCTCGTAGGGCAGACCGCTGTTCACGATGTAATCGGCGGTGTGGAGATAGGGGATGATGTTGCGCATCTCGCTACTCCGCACATAGTGCCAGTGCTCCAGGGTGCGGCGCCGGCAATAATTGCGACACATCGTATCGCGTTCCATGCGGCGCATCAGGCGCAGGTCGGCCCACCGTATATACCTGTCGTCCGGACCTTTCATCTGCAGCAGGGGCTCGATATAGATTTTGAACTTGTATTCGTCGTCTACGTCCTCGGTCATGTCGGGGTAAAGGCCGTGCAGGCTGTCGATGAGGATCATCTCATCGGAATCGATCTGCAGGGGTGTATGCTCACGATGCTGCTTCCCCGTCTCAAAGTCGTAATAGGGGATGCGTACCTCCTCCCCCGCGATCAGCCGCTGCAGGTGCTCGTTGATCAGTTCCAGATCCAGAGCCTGGGGCGTCTCGTAATCATAGTCCCCGTGCTCGTCCCGGGGGTGAAGTTCCAGATCGAAAAAATAGTTATCCACGGTAAGGGGCACCAGCCGCACGCCCATCTTCTGCAGGAGATGTTCCAATTTGATGGTGGTCGTCGTCTTGCCCGACGAGGAGGGGCCGGCGATGATCACGACCCGCACCTCGTTCTTGCGTTCCCTAATCATCTCTGCAGCACAGCAGATGTCTTCAATATAGGCGCGATCCGACTCTCGCACGATCTTGGGAAACTCGCCCCTTTCGATGCGCGCGTTCAGGCCCTCCACGGTATGCAGATCGCGTTCCACAGCCCAATCCAGGACCTCCCAGATCTTGCGCCAGGGGATATTGCCCGAAGGATAGAGGGAGCGCCGGGCGCGTTCCTGCCGGCGCTGGGCACGCTCCTCGCGATAGAGAATATAAGCCTTGGCCGTCTTGGCATGACCATTCTTGATCAGTACCTCCTCCACCACATCCTGGATCTCCTCCACGGTGGGGATATGATCGGGCGGCGTCACCTCCTCCAGGCGCTCCACCACCCGGTCGGCCAGCCGTTCGGCCAGGGCCCGATCGCGCCCCCCCACGGCCACGGCCGCCCGATAGATGGCGTTGCTGATGCGATGTTTATTAAAGGGGACCACAGCCCCCGTTCGCTTGACGACCTCTTTTATTCTGCTCACAGACCTTCACAGGAAAATAGTCGTATAAGATAAGTAGTATAGCAGCCACAAAGCCAGGCGTCCAGCGGCGACCAGATGATGGCGTCTTTTTACGTCAAGAGGCCGCCTTGACGACGGCGACCCATCGAAGGATAATAAGATTATGGAAGATAAGAGAGGAGGGCGATATGGATGTCCTCATCATCGGGGGTACGGGACTTATCAGTCGGGCGATCACCCGTTTTCTCGTGGCGCGCGGCCACGCCGTGACCATCTACAATCGGGGCAACCGTCAGGCACAGATCCCCCAGGAGGTAAAGCGGCTCTATGGGGATCGCACCGAATACAAAACCTTTGAGGCCAAGATGCGTCAGGCGGGCCCTTTTGACTGCATCATCGACATGGTCTGTTTCGAGCCGGCCGATGCCGAGAGCGCCTGCCGCGCTTTTCGGGGGCGAACAAACCAGTATATCTACTGTAGCACAGTGGATGTCTATACCAAGCCCGCGACCTGCTATCCCATCACCGAAGACGAGAAGATAGAGCCTTGCGCCTCTTTTCCCTATGCTCATAAAAAAGCCCAGTGTGAGCGGATCTTTGCTCGCGCCCACGAGCGCGGGGATTTTTCCGTGACCACGATCCGTCCGGCCCACACCTACGGTCCCGGGGGGCGGATCCTGCATACGCTGGGCTTTGAGACCTACTTTTTGGACCGCATACGGCGGGGACAGCCAGTGGTCGTACATGGTGACGGATCATCCCTGTGGTCGAGTTGCCATCGGGACGATGTGGCCCGCGCCTTTGTGCAGGCAGCGGGCAATGAGGATACCTTTGGCAGGGCCTACCACGTGACGGGCGAGGAGTGGATGACCTGGAATCGTTATCATCGAGGGGTGGCCCGGGCCATGGACGCGCCAGAGCCCACCCTGGTACACATCCCCACCGATCTCCTGGTAAAAGTCCTGCCCCAAAAGGCCATGTGGTGCGCCGAGAATTTTCGCTTCAACAACATCTTTGACAACAGCGCGGCACGCGAGGACCTGGCCTTCAGTTACACCATCCCCTGGATCGAGGGTGTGCGCGCCACCGTCGCCCCGCTGGAGGAACACAAAGGGATCGAGAGGAGCGAGACCTATCCCTTCTATGACCGTCTGATCGCGGCCTGGCGGCGACTGGGAGAGGCTATGACACGACATGTAAGCGCATAGACTCTTGTACGGGACATGAGGCCATCGAACAGCAAAGCATATCGGGAGGGACATCATATGAGCGCACCATACATCGAGGACTATGACTTTGGACATATCGTCATAGACGGCGAACGCCATGAGGAGGACGTCATCATCCTGCCAGACCGCGTCATAGGCAACTGGTGGCGCGACGAGGGGCACACCCTGAAGAGGGAGGATCTGGACGCCGTCTTTGAGGCTGACGTGGAGGTACTCGTCGTGGGTCAGGGGGCCTATGGCAGGATGGCGGTCCCCCAGGAGACACGGCAGGCGCTGGAAGCGGCGGGCATCGAGGTCATGGCCCAGGAGACGGACGGGGCCTGCCAGACCTACAATCGTCTGCGGGAGAAGGGCAACGTGGCCGCCGCGCTGCACCTGACCTGTTAGCCCTTCACTCTTCCACAACGCAGCCCCGCAGGGCCTCCTCGTCAAAGGCGATGCCCAGCCCCGGCCCCTGGGGCACCGCGAACTGCCCGTCCTGAAGGTCCAGGGCCTTTTCCAGGAGCACGTTGCCCAGGGGATTGGTGCGAAAACTGGCCGGGCACTCGCAGATGAGGAAATTGGGCGTGGCCGCCGCCAGGTGGAGGGTGGCGGCGATATGTACACACGTGCCCATGCTCACGTGTCCCGCCCAGGGGATGTTAAAGGCGTCGGCCATATTGGCGATCTTGTGACATTCGGAGATGCCGCCCGCACGACAGACGTCGGGTAGGATGACGTCCAGTGCGCCCGTGGTGATCCAGGGGCGAAACCCCCAGCGGGCGCACAGGGCCTCTCCTGTGGCCACGGCCATATCCAGGGAAGCGGTCAGTTTCCTGTGCCCCGAGATGTCCTCTGGCGGTAGCGGATCTTCCACCCAGTACACGTTCCACTCCTCCAGGGCCCGGCCAAAGGCCAGCGCCGTGTAAAAGTCGTAGCCACCCTGGGCGTCCACCATAAGGTGGGCGCGGTCGCCGACGGCCTCGCGCACGGCCCGTACAAAGGGGATACTTGCCTTTGGTCCCCGTCCACCGAGGCCGAGTTTCATGGCTGTAAAGCCCTCGTCCAGGAACCCCAGAGCGTTTCTCGCCCGCGCCTCAGGGGTGGCGCCGGGCACGCCCGAAGCATAGGCGTTCGCCCGGTTCCGATAGCCGCCCCCCAGCAGGCGATAGACGGGCAGCCCCACCGCCTTGCCGAAAAGGTCCCACAGGGCGATGTCCACGCCGCTCATGGCCTCCATCATGAAACCGGTGCGGTGGCCGCGGATGCGCATGGAGGTGTACATGCGCTCCCACAGCACGTCCACGGCGCGGGGATCCTCGCCCACGATGACGGGAGCCAACAGGTTATCCACCACGGCCCTGGTCACCTCGGGTGCCAGGGGTGCGTGGGCCTCGCCATAGCCGACCAGCCCCTCGTCGCTGGTCACCCTAACCAGCACCGTCTGCATACATCCAGGATAGGCGGCGCGGGAACGATCGATGTCATAGCCCCCGTCCAGGGCCCTGGCCGACCGGGATATGGTACCCATCCTGGGCCTGGCGGCGGCCTGGGACGTATCGTCGCCTGCCCGCAGTATCATGGCTTCCACCCGCGCTATCTTCATTGTTCTCCTCCTCAAAATACGCCACATTTGACGTCCAAACTTATAGGGCGTTTCTATCGTATAGGCAACCCATTCTTATACCAAAAAGTGTCGGCAGAATGCCAGGCGCTCATGCGATGAGGACGTGCGCAAATGTTGTGGTTCATTCGCTATCGCGTCCGCGCGGGCGGTTGGGGCACCGATCATGGCCCATCTGGCCGTAGGCCTGTTTAGTCCATGCACCACTGGGGCGTCGGCGGCCAGCGACCAATGACCTCGGGAGCGGAGGCGACGCGCGCCGGGCGTCGGCCTGCGTCGACGCGTGTGGGCAACGTCAAGGGGTGCACTCGTGTTAGTTGTGCGCCCCCTAAAAAATGGGTTCGTTTCGTAAAAACGGGGTGCTGAAAGATGGGTGGAGGGTGGAAGTTGATTTAACATACCCAATATCCTCCTGATCGGTAATAGAACATATGTTCTATTATACTATGGGGTTGGCGGGCTGTCAAAAA
>JBKHJO010000103.1:0-5615 GCA_046538105.1 Anaerolineales bacterium
CATTTTCTCCCTCCACATCGATATCTAGCCACGGGATCGGCGCTTGAGCGAACGCTCGAGTGTCATCCCCCAAATACCTGCATCAGAGCCAAGATACCATAAACCCCTCCATAGAAATCCAGACTGCGGACCTTTCCGTGCTTTCCAGTAGTGGCAGTAAAAACATCAATATTGCCGCCATCATAACACATCAAGGTTACAATAGGGTTACGGTCAGGTTACAGGAAGGTAAATGACTGCTGCTGGTTCCAAAGATAAAGGGGGTTAGAGGTTGAGGAACTACAAAGAGGAGAAAACCGCAAGAGAAAAAAGAGACAAGCCCTACTCGTAGTGCAGGGCCTCGATGGGGTTCAGGTTGGCCGCACGGCTGGCGGGGTAGATCCCGAAAAAGAGCCCCACGGCCATGGAAAAGCCCACGGCCAGGGCCACGGCATCGGGCGAGACGTAGGTGGTGAGCAGGTCCGTGGTGTTGACCGCCGTGGAGACGGCCCAGCCAAAACCGATCCCCACGACGCCGCCGATGATGCTCAGCACCATCGATTCCACCAGGAACTGCCACAGGATGTCCGAGCGCTTGGCCCCCACCGCCTTGCGAATGCCGATCTCCCGCGTGCGTTCCGTCACCGAGACCAGCATGATGTTCATGATGCCGATGCCCCCCACCAGCAACGAGATGCCCGCGATGGCCCCCAGGAAAATGGTAAAGATGTTCGTGACCTGATCAAAGATCCCCAGGATATCCTCCTGTGTGACGACGGTGAAATCGTCCTCATCATATTTTATGTTATGTCGATCGCGAAGCAACCACGTGATCTCCTCCACGGCCTGATCCACGCTGGTCTCGTCCCTGGCCGAGACGTTGATGAGGTCCACCCGCTGCCCCCGCTCGGAGACGAAACGCCCGCTAAAGAGCCGCGTCTGAAAGGTGGAAAGCGGCACCACGACGAGGTCGTCCTGGGACCTGCCGCCCACGCCCCGCCCGCCCTTTTCCTCCAATATGCCGACGACCCGAAAGGGCACGCGCTTGATGCGAATGGTCTCCTCCAGGGCCAGTTCCGGGCGCGGAAAGAGATCGCCCGCCGTCTCCCAGCCGATGACGGCCACCCGCGCCGAGGCGGCCTCCTCGCCGGCGGTAAAAAAGTAACCCAACTGGGTATCGAAATTGCGTACCGTTTCATAGGAGGACGTGGTGCCCACGATGATCGTGTCGGTGCTCTCTCCCTGGTAGGTTACTGTGGCGTTGCGGTCCACCTCAGGAGCCACGTCGGCCACGTATCGCGTTCGTGCCAGATCCGCGATGGCCTCGGCATCCTCCCGCGTGAGGGGCGCCGGATTGCTGCTCATCCCCCCTCCTTCTTCGATCCGACCAGGATAGACAAAGACGAGATTGGCGCCGATCCCCTGTATCTCCTCCGTGATGGCTGCCTGGGCCCCCTGCCCCACAGACAGCAGGGCGATGACGGCTCCAGTGCCGATGATGATGCCCAACATGGTGAGACCGGAACGCATCTTGTTGGCGCCCAAACTGCGCAACGAGATCCGCAGGCTGGTGATGAGTTTCATGGGTCAGCCCACCGCCTCTGCTGCCTGCCGCGGCGCTGTGACGAATTTCTGATTCGGGACGCTTTCCTCCCCCTCTATCCGTCCATCGCGAAGGCGAATGATGCGCTGGGTATAGACGGCGATCTCGGGATCGTGGGTGACGTATACCACGGTGATCCCGCGTTCCACATTCAGACGCTGAAAGAGATCGATGATACCCAGCCCCGTATCCGTATCCAGATTGCCCGTTGGCTCATCCGCCAGGATGATATCGGGCTCGTTCACCAGTGCCCGGGCGATGGCCACACGCTGCTGTTCGCCGCCAGAGAGTTCGTTCGGCTTATGGTCCAGTCGATCCACCAGATCCACGCCACGCAGCGCCTCTGTCGCGCGTTGTCGCACATTGCGTACGCCGCCAGCATAACGCAGCGGCAACTGCACATTGTCCAATGCCGAGGTGCGGGGCAGTAGATTGTAGGTCTGAAAGACGAAACCGATCCGCCGATTGCGGATCTCGGCCAGGGCATCATCGCTGAGGGCAGAGATATCCTGCCCATCCAAAAGGTATCGCCCCGACGTGGGCGTGTCCAGGCAGCCGACGATATTCATCAGGGTGCTCTTGCCCGACCCCGATGGGCCCATGATGGCCGTCAGTTCCCCCTTTGCAATGGTCAGGGTCACGTCGTCAAGGGCGTTCACACGGATCTCGCCCATCCTATAAACTTTGCAGATATCCCGCAGATCAATGAGCATCATTCACCACCAAAGAGCCCCCCACCCCCCAGGAGATCTTCCCGTGGCTTGGTGACGATCACCTCCTGCCCCTCTTGGAGGCCGCTGACTATCTCTGTCCTCTCGTCGTCAGAGATCCCGGTCTCCACATCCACGCGCTTGAGCATATTCCCCTCCAGCACTTCTACATATTTGCCGCTTTCATCGCGCCGCAGGGCGCGATTGGGCACCAAAACCACGTCATCCTTCCGCTCCACCACGATATCCACTGCCGCTGTCATCAGCGGCTTCAGAGGTAGATCCGTGTCGTCGATATCGATGCGTACACCATAGACCACAAGCCCCTGCACGCTCTCGCCGGCCAGGTCGATCTGGGAAACATGACCCTCGATATCGTCGTCCGGAAAGGCATCCAGCGAGACACGGACCCTCTGTCCCACCGCAATCTGCCCGATCTCCGTCTCATCAACACTCACGTCAATGTGATAGCGGGTCGCATCTATCAACGTACCCACCGGTGCGTCCATCGAGACCAGGTCTTCGGGATTCGGATCCCATGAGGTCAATCGCCCCTCAAAGGGAGCCCGTAGCACCAGATCCTCCAGTTTTTCCCTTGCCATATCCACACTGACCTGCGCCTGATGAACCTGCGCCTCGGCAATGGCAATATCCTCTTCGGTGGGACTGGACATCAATTGGTTCAACGTAGCCTCCGCCTGGGCGATCTGCGCCTTGGCCTGGACCACAGCCGAGGCCTTGGGCGGTTCCAGTAGTTGTTCATTCTTTGTTTCCGCGATCTCCACGGCCACCTCCGCGTTCAGCACCTGGGCCTCAGCGCTGTCACAGTCGGCCTCCGTGGCGCCGCGCCCCACCCGCCCGCATATGGCATCCCGACTGGCCTGGGCGTTCCAGCGTGAATTCTTGGCCTGATCGACATTCAGACGCGCCAACTCCTTATCACGCTCCGTGGGGCCATCATGCAGGTCTGCCAGATTCGCCTTTGCCGAAGCGAGGGCTGTCTCGGCAGAGGCGATCTCAGCGTCGCTGGGTCCCTTGAGCGTACGGGCCAACTGCGCCTTGTTGAGTTCCAGGGCGGCCTCTGCCTGGCGCAGATTCAATCGCAAATCGGTCCCCTCCAGGCGGGCCAGCACCTGTCCCGTCTCCACCATATCGCCCTCTTTCATCAATACCTCTGCCACGCGCCCCGCCATGGAAAAACTCAATTTCTGACTGCGCTCCGCCTTCAGGCTTCCCGTCGTGCTGACCAGTCCCTCGATAGAGCCCCTATTTGCGGGAACCGTTTCGATTCCCTCGGGGCGCTGCGTCTCCGACGCCTTCCACTCGCGAGAATAGAGCACCCAACTGACTCCGATGACGGCAACCAAAAGCAGAATGTATAGAACCTTTTTCATTCCCATCCGCGCTCCTCAAAGCCATTATCCTGACCTATGCGTCGCACACCACACCCCCGCACGTCACGCAGCAGTGGGACGCCATCACAGCTTGATACTGTACTTTCCCGACAGAATCGACCATCAACCAAACAATTATACGATAGACCAAAATGAACACAAATTTAGCCATGGCCGTATCGTGTAAAGGGAAAGGAATATGTATATGCAAAACAGAGAGAGATGATGTATCATAAAAGTGCCCAATCAAGCCCATCATCCCAAGGAGGCTTCGCCATGACCATCTCCCTCGGCTGTCACAAATGGACCTTCAGACAAACCACGACCCTGCAGGCCGCGCGTATCGTACGTGCCCTGGGATTCGAGCGCATGGATCTGGGCAACGCCCCGGACCTCGATCCCATCGCGGCGGCCGACGATGCAGAGGAGACGATCCGCTACCTCGACGAGATCAAGTCGGAGACGGGGATCTGCTACATCGACATATTCCCCCAACTGCCCCACCCGCCCAATCACCCCCAGGCGAAAAAGCGCCGCCGCTCCCGTGAATACCTGTCCAGGTGGTTCGCCATCGCCGCCGAGGTCGGCCTGGAGGGCGTGACCCTGTCACCAGGACGTTAC
This sequence comes from Anaerolineales bacterium, assembly GCA_046538105.1. Taxonomy (GTDB): domain Bacteria; phylum Chloroflexota; class Anaerolineae; order UBA1429; family UBA1429; genus JAWLEV01. The sequence continues at coordinate 4,308 of JBKHJO010000103.1, forward strand.
TGGCCCGGGCACACGCCGGAGGAGGATTTCGCGCGCGCCGCGAAAGAGATGCGCTGGGCCGTGGAAAAGGGGAAGGAATACGGCCTGCTGACGCGCATCGAGCCCCACGTGAGTTCCGTCACCTGGACCCCCTCCCTCGCCCTGCAGATGGTGGAGGCAGCCCCCGGGCTGACCCTCACTATCGATCACTCCCATTTCATCTTTCACGATATACCCTACGAGCAGATCGCCCTCATGCACCCCCACGCCAGCCATTGGCACGCGCGCCAGGCTAAACCGGGCGACATCTGCTGTACCACGGACGAGGGCGAGATCGATTTCCAGCGCATCGTCAAGGAGTTAAAGGAGACGGGATATGAAGGGACCATCTGCCTCGAGTTCACGCCGGGCCGATGGATGACCTGCGGTTATGTTGACTGTGTGAGCGAGACCCTCGCCCTCACCGAGCAACTCGAGGCCTATCTGGCACAGCCATAGCCCCAGGCCTCCATCGAGAACCGGCCCCACAGGCCTTCATCGCCAATCAGGTAGGAGGGAGCCCGCAGACCCCCTCCTACCCGCTCTCTCTCACTCACTGGCCGCTTTTGCCGGGGATCTGGCGTCGCCAGACCCCCCTCCCCTTATTTGACACCGCGCAATCCTGATGTTATAATAGAACAAATGTTCTATTTTGATTGGAGATATAGTTTACCTTGAATCGCCTTTTCGCCCCTTTAAATTACGAAACGAACCCATTTTCTGACTTGTGACTGCCCAGAGTTCACCTATTATTCAGCATCCCCCTGCCCGAACGGCCACCTACTCCCCGGCCCGCAGCAACAACACCCAATCCTGGGGATGGCCGTTCTGCGCCGCCCGGGGGGCGATGAGGGAGGCCGAACTGGCATCCCCAGTGGCCTCGGCCAGTTCGCCACTGCAGGGGTCGAACCACTCCATGGCATAATCGTCGAGGGACCGGGACAGGTCTAAAAAGACCTCCCCCCCGACGGGTAGGTAGACGGCCACTACGTCCCTCTCCGCAGAAGCCAGGGCCAGCGGCCTCTCACCCGACGCATGTTCTCCGGAGGCGACCAGTTCAGGAGCCGGCGCCAACTCCTCAAAGGATACCACCTCCGTGAGGAAGCGATGGAGGTGAAGGAGGTACTCCAGCCCGGGCTGGTCGTTCTCCAGATCGGCAAAGGGCCCCCAGGAATTCTCGAACCCGTGGATGATGCCCAGGCCGCAAAAGGCCCCCCGCCAGGCCCCCCGACGCGTATGCTCCTCGTCGCAGTACTGATGGTTCGGGAATACCAGGGGGAAACGGGGATT
>JBKHJO010000104.1:0-5496 GCA_046538105.1 Anaerolineales bacterium
CGCATCGGTGGCCCTGGAGGTCGGCGATGGCGTGGAGGTGGCACCCGGCGTCGGCGTGGGAGCAAAACCGGGGATGATCAACTCCTGATCGAGTTGAAGGAGGGCGTTCAGCCGCAGATCGTTAGCCTCGGCGATCTCCTCCGTCGACACGTCATACAGGACGGCGATGGAACCCAGGGTATCCCCCTCCTCTACCGTATGTATAACCGGGGCAGGGGTCTCCGTAGGCGTGGGGGTCGCCTTTTCCGTAGCCGCAGGGGTGGGAGTGCCAGATATCTCAACATCATCCTCCTCGCTCTCCTCAGACAACGGGATCACCAGTTCCTGATCGATCTGGAGAGTAGTATCCAACCGCAGGCCATTGGCCTCGGCGATCTCCTCCGTCGACACATCATACAGGACGGCGATGGAACCCAGGGTGTCCCCCTCCTCTACCGTATGCACATGTGTGGCGGGCGTCGCCTTCGCTTCCCCAGCATCCTCCGGAGGCGGCGGGATGACCAGTTCCTGTCCAATCTGCAATAGAGAATCGATCTCTATGCCGTTGGCCTCGGCAATGGCCTCCACCGTCCGATCATATTGGGTAGCAACAATCCTGAGATTATCCTCCTCCTCCACCACGTGCACCACCGGCGTCGCAGCCGAAGAGGGAGTCACCCTCGTCGAGAGATCCTCCATTCGGTTGGCGCCGCCCAGAGCCCGCTCCCAACTGCTCCCCTCAACCAAAGGAGTCTCTGTCTCAGAAACGTCCTTTTCCGTCGGAGAGACATTGTCAGCAGGAGAAAAAGCGTCTGTCGACATCGCCGTTGCCGATGGGGTGGCCGTGGGGCTGAAGGTCGGTGTCGATGTAGCCGTGAGAGAGGGGGAGGCGGAAAAGTCGGAACCCGTCTTTGCCACGCCGTCCTGCCCCCGACCACCCCACCAGACGACGCCGCTGGCGGTCAGGATCAGGAGCAATCCCACCATAAAAACGGGCAACCGATCCATCATTCTCCCCCCCTCAACTTCACATTCTGTACCGCATATGGGGCACGCGCCCTCCGAATCCAGCACGCGTGCCCCACAGTTCGGGCACTTTTGCGCGTCCTTGTTGCGCACCTCCAGTTCGTACCCGCACGACGGACAGAGGCTCGCATCACAATCCAGGGATGCGCCGCATGCCGGGCACCTGTTCTTCCTAAAATCTGACATGATTCAGGCGGTAACAGGAAACCTAATCTTGCCTACCGGCGAGCCCGAGTTCGTCGGCAATGGACGTCATGGCATCGATTACCAGGCCAACGTGCTCCTCGAAATCGACTCCCAGTTCCTCCATGCCCACCTCGATATCCTCGCGGTCCACGCCGCTGGCAAAGGATTTGCTATCCCATTTCTTTTCCACCGACTCGACCTCCAGATCGTGGATATCCTTGGTGGGACGCACCAGAGTGCAGGCCACGATGAGCCCCGTCAACTCATCCACAGCGAACAGGGCCTTGGCCATACGCGTCTCACGTTCCACATCCAGATAGGGCGCGTGACCCTTTACCGCCTCGATGATCTCCTCCGGCCAGCCCCGCTCCTCCAGTATCCTCACCCCCGTCATGGGATGTTCCTCTGGTGAGGGGTGCTTCTCATAGTCGAAATCGTGAATGAGCCCCGTGATGCTCCACAACTCCTCGTCCTCGCCATACTTTTTCGCATAGGCGCGCATGGCCGCCTCGACGGCCAAGGCGTGCTTGATAAGGTTCTCTCGGTCGGTGTACTCGTTGAGCAGTTCCCACGCGTCTTCTCGTGTAGGTCGCAATACAGTCCCTCCTTTGTACACGTCAAAGCAAAACCAGAATATCTATGTCAGAATATTTTCCTGTATGGCCAATAACCGGGCGATCCCTCGCTCGGCCAGATCGAGCAAGGCCTGTAATTGTCCCCGGGAAAAGGGAGAGCCCTCCGCCGTGCCCTGCACTTCCACCAGATCACCATCGCGGTTCATCACCACGTTGAGATCCACCGCCGCCCGGGCATCCTCCTCATAGCACAGATCCAGGAGCGCCTCGCCGTCCACGATTCCCACGCTCACCGCGGCAACCGGCGAGATGAGCGCCTCCTCATCGACGAGCCCCTCGTCCACGAGCCGCCGCAGGGCCAGGGCCAAGGCCACAAAGCCGCCGGTCACCGAGGCCGTCCGCGTGCCCCCATCCGCCTCGATCACGTCACAATCCACGATAATCTGGCGTTCCCCCAGGGCCGACAGATCCACTGCAGCCCGGAGCGAGCGCCCGATGAGCCGCCGTATCTCCTGGGTGCGCCCTGAAAGGCCGCGGGTCGGCCGGGAGCGCCGCGTCTGCGTGGCGCGGGGCAACATGCCATACTGCCCCGTCACCCAGCCCTCCCCTTTTCCTCTCAACCACGGAGGCACCTCCTCCTCCACACTCGCTGCGCAGAGCACTCGGGTATGGCCACACGCTATCATCGCCGATCCCTCGGCATAGCAAAGATAGTGTGGTGTGATAGTCACCGGGCGAAGGGCGCCGGAGGCGCGGCCATCAACGCGCATCTGCCTCCTCCTCACACAACTCCCTCCCTCGATGATCAATCATCTGCCAGAACGGCCTCCACGATCTGCTCCTGCCGTTCCCACATCTCGCGCCGCCCCTCCTCCCCGGCATGATCATAGCCCAGGAGGTGCAGGCAGCCATGGACGAGCAGCAGGGCCAACTCCTCGTTCACCGAATGTCCCACGGCCTCGGCCTGAGCCACGACCCTGGGATAGGAAACGACGACATCACCCAAGTATATCGGAAAACCCTCGGGGGTGACAAATGGCTCTCCCTCAGAGCCCCCAAAGGCCAGCACATCGGTCGGGCGATCCGTGTCCCGATACTCCCGATTCAAATCGCGAATCTCCTCGTCGCCCGTGATAAGCAGGGTGATTCCGACGTCCTGGGGTTGCTCCTCCATCCGTAACGTGCTCGCCACCACCCTCCGCAGCCAGGGCGCCGAGATCTCATGGGCAAAGTCCGGCCTGATCCTCACCTCCACCTGATAGGAACTCATGTCCCCACCCCCCGCGACTCTGCGGTGGCGATCTGTTTCCTGTAAACGCCCCGGTAATCCTCCGGCAGCAACAGCCCCAGGCGAACCATAATCAGGTCGGCGAATTCCCGCAACTTTTCGCTGTTGAGTTCCTCCGGCGGCACCTCGGGCAGGCGGAACGCCTCGCCGATCACCACGCGGCACGTGGGCCGTCTCAGCCGTTTCCACCCGGCGAGTTTCTCCACCCCCGCATGGGCGATGGGCACGATCTGCGCCCCGGTGCGCGCGGCCAGATAGGCCACCCCGCCCTTGGCCCGCTGCAGGCCGGCATGGTCACTGCGCGTCCCCTCGGGGGCGATGGCCAGCACGCCGCCGCCGCGAAGCACCTCCAGACAGGCGCGCAGGGCCCGTCGGTCGACCTCCCCACGCCTGACGAATATCACCCCCGCCGCCCGCAGGAACCAGCGGCTAAAGGGCCGCTGGCGCCACTTGTCGGCGGCGAGGGTCACGACTCTACGGGGCACGACGGGGGCGATGACGCCGGGGTCCAGCAGATGAAGGTGATTCACCACGATGATGACGGGCCCCTCTTGAGGAAAGGGGGCCAACCTGACCACCCGGTACTGATATAAAAGGCGCACCAAAAAAGAGATGATACATTTCAAGGTCCCATAGACGATGGGATGCCCCTCATAATTCTCTAGAGAATGCTCATTCCCAGACGTACCTTTTACAGCGGACGCCGCTCCACTCCCTGACAAAAGTCCACTTCCTCCATCCTCAGTACCAACACCGCCATTGTACCATACTCTCCGCCAGGGACAAAGACCGATTCGCCAAGTTGTATCAAGGCGAAACGAATTTTCTACGGATCATGCGGCCACAGATGGAGCCTGAGGCAGAAAATGGGTTCGTTTCGTAAAAACAGGTGCACCTTACAAGAGGTGCTGTGAGGCAATTTGGAGATAGATGACGGAAAAGAAGATAAGACACACCTCCCAAAGCGATAACAGAACATTTGTTCTATTATACCATGGTATTTACAGGTTGTCAAGTAGGAGGAAAAAGATTTTTGTGACCGCGCTCCGCCGTAAACAAGGGGAGGCGGCTGGCATTTCATTCACAGCACCACGGATGCGGCAGATCGCACCGGGTCAAGGGCATCTGCGGGCACCTTTTGCCAGGGAATTTTGGGGAGAATGACAGATTCTTCCTCGCCCAGCCTTTTTTGACACGTAAGGTCATCCGCATATACTCTAGTTGAAAATTATTTTCGATAAGTGAGCACCATGGTCGATTGGAAAGAACGTCTGACAGATGCCGGATACCGCATCACAAAGCCGCGGCGGGCCATCCTGCGCGCCCTGCAAGAGGCAGAGGTGCCCCTCTCCCCACACCAGGTGCTGGAGCGGGGAAAGGCCCATCACAACGCCCTGGGGCTGGTCACCGTCTACCGCACCCTGGATCTGCTGGTGGAACTGCGCCTGGCACGCCTCGTCCATAGACGCAGCGACTGCCACGCCTACCTGCTGGCCTCGCCGGGCCACCACCACGCCGTGGTCTGCCGGCGATGCGGACGGGCCGTCGAGTTCGCGGGTGGGGAGGAACTCGACACCCTGGTGGAACGCGTAGAGAGTCAGACCCACTATCGTATCCGCGGCCATCTGCTGCAACTCTCTGGCCTCTGTCCCGACTGTCAACACAAAGAATAATCATGAAAAAGGAGTAAAAGCCATGTTGGGATTTTCCGATACCTTTGTCTGGATGGCGGGATTCGCCCTCGCTAGCGCCCTGGTAAACACCCTGGGCATCTGGACCATCTTTAAGTATAGAGGATGGGCCGAAAGGGCCAAGGTCTACTTTATATGTTTTGCGGCCGGCGTGCTGCTCTCCGTTCCCCTGACCCTGGCCCTGCCCGAGGCCATAGAGAAAAACTCTTACGCCGGATTCGTCGCCCTGGCCGGGTTTCTGTTCATGTTGGTCTCCAACAGGGTGATAGGCCATTACACAAAACAGAAAAGCCTGGCCTTTGGCATAACGGCGGCCGAGGGCATAGGGCTCCACTCCTTCATCGACGGCATCATCTTCTCGGTCACCTTTCGCTCCTCCATATTGATAGGCGCCCTCGCCGGCACGGGCATGGTGGTGCACGAATTCGCCGAGGGCATCATCACCTACCTCGTCCTCACCGCGGGTGGCGTCAAGGGGCGAACCGCCCTGCTCTATGCCTTTTTCATCGCCGCCCTCACCACCCCCGTCGGGGCTTTTATCGCCTATCCCATCGTCAATAGACTGGGAGAGTTGGAGTTGAGCCTCCTGCTCGGGTTCGCCGCCGGCGTGCTGCTCTACGTCTCTGCCGCGCACCTCCTGCCCGAGGCCAGGGAAGAGGACAGGGAACATTCCTACCTCGCCTTCCTGGCCGGCGTCGCCGTGGCCCTGTTCATCACCCTGACGCAACTGGCCTGAACGAATCGCCCCGTC